>NZ_BBUL01000093.1 GCF_000953825.1 Cellvibrio sp. OA-2007
TTCACGCCGTTAGTGGTCATGCTGGCGGGCGTTAGAAAATATTCGCCGTTCATGGTGCTCAACACCTGCCCCATACCACGTACGCTCACCACACTGCCCTGGCCGCCGCTGCGCTGGATTTGAATACCGGTAATACGCTGGAGCGAGTCGGCGATGGTGGTGTCGGGCAGTTTGCCTATATCTTCGGCGGCGACTGAATCGACGATTTGTGCTGAGTTGCGTTTTACATCAATCGCTCTTTCCTGTGCGCCGCGCACACCGGTGACAACAACTTCTTCGACCGAATCGCCCTGTGCATAAGCACCAGTAGCGAAGCAGGTGGTAATAAGCGTGGCGAGTAGGGTTTTATTAAAATTCGTAGACGTTTTCATAGCCGATAGTGGGTCCTTTAGTTTTGACTTCTTATGTGTGTGTTCCCTGTATTTTAAGCTTATACAGGCTCTCAGTCAGAACCTTGGCACCGCGTGGAGGCACCGTTCAATTCTGAGAGACTGGTGAACCTAGTGCAACCGTTTACATATACGAGCATGCCCCAGCGAGTTAACGATAACATATATATTTCATATATTAAAAAGATTAGGTTTTTTTATTATTAAAATTGTTTGTGGTGTGCATAAAATTCATATAACACTGATTAGTAAAGACTTTAATTTATTGTGTGCCACTAGACTTGATTTTTATTAGGAAAGGATAGCGAAAAAATTTAAATCTTCGTAACCTCGAAAATTTGTACACGGTTACTTTTTACATTGAGTGACCCTAGTATCAGGGGACGCAAAAGGTATACTTTCACCCTGTCGTCGCACTGTTTGTGAAGCCCTCAGCATAGAACCACTGTCATCGCCTGAAGTGAAGGCAATATAGAGCACGGCACAACCAATTAATTTCTCGGAATGATAAAAACAAAAAGCCCCCGAGCGGCTTTAGCCGACCCGAGGGAAGAGAGAGCGAGGAGAGCGCTCAGAGTTACATCACTATTGATTTAAGCCCTGATACAGTTCCGAATACTGCTTGATGATGTCGCAGCTGGGTTTATGCCAAGTCATGTGGATGACCTTGCCTTCAACATTGTTGCCCGGTGCGCCCAGCTTGCTAAGGCTGAGCTCAGCTTCATTAATTGCGCAGTAGAACTGGAAGCCGTCATTATTAGCTGTCCAGCCACCGCTGGCTTCACCATAGGGGCCAGAACACCACTGACAACCGCCCAGGGGCGTCATGCCATTACCCCACTCTAATCCGGACAGCTGCCAGGTAAGCATGCCGCCAATAGCATCGCGCTGGGCCCAAGCTTTGGCGTACCAGCTGGCAAAGTATTGGTCGCGCTGCTGCAGCGACACCTTCACAAAACTATCCACCAGTGCTTGATCAGTAAAGCTGGTGAGTTTTACCGTTTGCGCGCCAGTGGTGCGCTGCTCGTTAACCGGCCAACTGAACTCACCGATATAAGCTGGCTTGCCCAAATCGCGCGCCAAGTCCGCCAGCAGGTCAAAGTTGCCGAGGGTTTGGGCATCGGTTAAACCCCACCAAGTGGGATAAAGGTGAGCACTAATAGCGTCGATATTTGGGTCGCTATTGACGGCGCGCAGGTTGGCGTAAGTATCGCCCGCCCCTGCAGCACCAAAGGACGACTCCATACCGATAGAGACCAACTGCTGTGGCGCAATGGATTTTATGTGCGCGGCAATGCTGCTCACCCAAGCGCTAAAACCGGGCAAGTCGCTGCCAATACGCGGCTCATTGGCCAACTCCCACATCATGATGGTTGGATCATTTTTGTAGGCCACACCGGTGATGCTGTTGGTGTGATTGAGCAGATTGGTGATAAAGGCCTTGTAGATCTCGCGCCCGGGCGCACTGGCATAACCACCGTAGCTGTCGATATTGCCGAAGTAGTTCCAGTGATCGCCAAGCGACAACACCAAGCGAATACCGCGCTCCTCGGCCAGAGCCACATAATTATCAAACAGTTGGAAACTGCGGTCGATAATCGCTTGCTCCTGCGCCGTGCGCTGCGCCGCTGGCTTGCTCAAAATGAACGAGCCATTGGATTTCATATTGATGCAGACGCCGTCGTGGGTTTTGGTGTCGTTGCAGAACATCCAGGTGCGCACTACATTCATTTTTAAATGGGCGGCGCGCTCAAAGAAGTCCTTAGCCATAGCCTCGGGCTTGTACATCAAGTAATACTGATTAGAGCCGTTGAAGTAGAAGGGTTTATTGCCCAACACAAACTGCGTGCCCGAGCGCTCTACAAACTGCTTATTGGCCGATGCCCCCACTTGCAAGCGCAGGCTTTGGCTTAGGCCAGTGCCCTCAACTCCGAACTGCAGGCGATAAATGCCATCGCCCTGATTGGGGATAACCAAGGGGCTAGCACCGCTATAACTCACCGGCGCTGCACCATTGAGGCTGTAGCTCAGTTTGCCCGCACCTTGTTTAAGGTAACTGATTTGAATATTGCTACCCGAAGCCAGCTGCGCAAAGTTCGCCGGGCTTTGAATTTGCAAGCCGCCCAACAACTCCACCTTAAGGCTATGCACAGTCATGTAGCCCCAATCACCGGCGTTCACTTGAATACCGGCGCTGTGGCTGCCCTGACTTAGCATCAGAGTACGCACACTGGTCGCTGGGGTTGCTGAATTAAAGTTAGTGGCAACACCGGCACCGTCCACCATGAGCGTATTGACCTTACTGCCGCTGGGCGTGCTCCAGGTCAGGGTCAAGCGATACTCCCCCGCCATAGGTGCATTAAATGTCCAGATGGCACCACTGCCCGCAGCTTTTAATTCCACCGCATCGCCAGATAACACTGCCGCGCCCTGCAAGCTGGCGCTATTGGCGGCGTAATTCCAAGTCATCTCCGCAGGTGCCACACTGGTGGCGACCGAGCTAGTAGTTTGCACACTGCTAGAACTGACAAGGGACGACGCAGGCTGGCTCGACGCTGCCACAGAGCTGGGCACAGATGAACTTGACGCTTGTGATGTGGCCGCTGCCGAGCTAGTCGAGCCGCCAAAATAACTCGTCGCTAAAGGTACTACCGTCGCTTTAATACCGGTTGCGGAATCGACTATATCCACCCCGTGTTGCGTCAGTGAATAACTGTCGTAGGCGTTGGACATATCGAGCATGGTTTCACCCGCGCCATTGCCGCGCCAAGACCAGGCGATCCATCCCATAGATACGCTTTGCGCTTTTTGCATCAAGTAGAAATGATCAGTGGTTTTGCCACCCGCAGTGTGATTGCTACGCCCAAACTCGCCCACTACCACCGGCAACTGGGTATTGATTAGATACTGCATGCGCGTATCTATCTCTGCCGTGTTTGACCACTCGTAATAGCCATGAACCGAGAAGATGGTGTTGCGCAGTGGGTCTGCCGCCAGCACGCTGGCACCACCATCAAAGAAGTAAGGGTTGTGCCCCCAATCGCCCGCGTCTATAACCAAGGGCGCAGTGATGCCATTGTCGCGCAGGGTTTTTACCGCTTTGGCGTAGGTGTCGCGCCATACTGTTTTATCCTGACCCCATTCATTGGCGATATTAATTAGCAAGTATGGTTGGTATTTAGGGTCTTTAATCACCGCACCCCAGGTTTCCGTCCACTTACTGACGGCGTCATCGCCACCGACCACACCGTTATCAATCGCATTGGCATCGCTGCCACCAGTGATTTGATAGGTGCCGCGGCTGCCGTTCTCCCAATACATCGGCATAGCCAGCATGCGGTTGCGCACAATCTCATCGAGCGCGCTGCGCAACTGGGCGGCAGTGGTATCGGCGCGCAGTTGCAAGCGCACCACATTGGCACCGGTTTTAGCGATTTGTGCGATGGAAGCAAACTTAACCGCCGGGTCGTCACCGTATTGCAGGTTCACCCCACGCATGACCAGCGGCGTACCATCGGCTAGGTAGATAGAGCGGCCACTCACATAGATAGTTTGACGGCTGGGCGCGGAGCTGGCGGTAGAACTGCTGCTATTAGGCGCGCTGGACGCAGCGCCCATACCTGTACCATCGACGGTGTTTTTCTGGGTTTGCAGCAAATTACTGTAGGCACCGATTTTGGCGCAGACCACATCGGTGCGCGCACTGTTGCAGTAGACGGTAAACCTGTCCCAGTCGTTGTACAGGCCATCGCAAGTCCAACTGTTCAGGTTGGCGGCAGCACCCGGGTGTGACGTACGGCTGGCCTCATACTCAGGCGCAAAACAGTATTTGGTTTTGTTGCCGTAGTCGGTTTTGCCGTTGTAAGTCCAGGGCTGCATATTGTCACGCTCCCAGTAATCTAAGCCCGACAACAACCAGAGCATGGCGCCATCCAACTGCTTGGCATCCATAAGGTCGTACCACTCGCCATAAATGCGCTCGCGCTCAGCCTGGCTTACACCCTGACGGCCATCCCAAAACTGATAGTCGTACATGGCCGCCTGATCAAACTCCACCATGCGCCCAAACTCACCCAAATAAACCGGCTTGCCACCGGCGCGGGCTTTATCGATACGGCTGCTGATATAGCTTTTGGCTTCCGCTTCATTCAAGCCCCACCAATCTGGGTAGAGGTGAAAGGAGTAGGCATCAATCGCGGGATAGCTGTGATCGGCAATGAAGTCAGTACCCTCTTTATAGGCTAAAGGAATGGCCGCTTCGGCTTGGGCGCGAGTTTGCCCCTGTGCCACTAGCTCATTGCGCTGACGCTCTTCCCAAGGATTGGACGCATCAAACCCTTCCATACCGGTAGAGACCAAATGCTTGCCATCGATAGACTTAATATAGCGTGAGGTCTCGTCGATCCAGCGGTGAAATGCAGCGCGCTGCTCTTCCGTACAACCGACGCAGCGCGGCTCGTTGGCCAGCTCCCACATCATGATGCTGGGGTCATCTTTGTACTTAATGCCAGTCAAGTGGTTGGTACGATTCAACACATAGCTGATGTATTCGCGGAACCGCTGTTGCGACCAGGCATCACCATAGAATTTCGCCGCCGCTTCAACGATGAACTCATGGTCTTCTTTACCTTGCGGGCCATTGACTATAGCGGCGTTGTAATCTGCCACTGCCTTGTTGATACCATCCGGCGTAGTGGCGGTGAAACGCTCGGCATAACGCTGTTTGATCTCCACGCGATAGCATTGCAATGCTTCGTCGGCATCGGTGGTTTGACCATCGCCATCCACATCGATATTAGGTGACCAGGCCGCGTATTGGCACATGCCGCCAAAACCGCCCCAGTAGTTGGTCAGCGGCAAAATCGACTTGATGCCACGATCGCCCGCCTCCTTCAGCATAAAGTCCAACTGCTTAAAGCCCACTTCATTGAAGCGTGCCGCTGCGGTCACTTTATCGGGGTTGTTAGGCTGGAAGCAGTGACTATCGGACTGGGTGCCAGTGCCAAAAATCGGGTCCCAATAACCGGTGTAGTCGGTGCTGCCATAGTATTCACCATCGCAGAAACCCCAAGCACGCAAACTGGTCATGCCCAGATTTTTCATGTCACCCAAAACATCCAACACCATTTTGGGATGTTTGTAGAACATGAAGTATTGATTGGAACCGTTGGTGTAAAAGTATTTGCCATCCAGACCAAAGTGGCCATCGGGCGTGGCGTACACAAAGCCCGGGGTTTTCGGTGTGCCGATGACCGAGCTAAGGCTAGACGAGCTCACCGTACCAAGACTTGAGCTTTTCAATGAACTGGCAACTGAACTTGTCACCGAGCTTTTTATCGAGCTGGCAACTGAGCTATTAACCGAACTTTTTATTGAGCTAGCCACCGCGCTAGAGGCGGCACCCACTACGCCATAGGGCGCGGGCTGCTCGCTACAGGTGGTGCGTGCAATACAACTTTTTTGCTCTTCCCAACCCCAGCCCGACGGCGTGGCTTTACATAAGGGATAAAGATTGCCGTACCAATTACATTGGGCGGCAGTTGCCAACGAAGAGCCTGTGCCAGATGAGGTGGCGGCTGACGAAGGCGCTATGGATGAGGCTGCCAGGGATGAAAGTGCTGCCGATGAAAAGGCGATAGATGAACGCACCGACGAAGACTGCGCACTTGAGGAGGGTACCAGTGAAGCTGCCGAGCTCTGGCTTGAGCTACAAGCCTGCAGCCACTGCCACGCATCCCACTCATCGGCTTTATTGGGTGTTTTACCCGGGTTAATCCAATAGCGCGCTTTATACTCATCACCTTGATAGGTGATCACCTCGCCCCCTTTGTAGGTTGTACTGGAAGACCACACCACCGAAGTGCATTGCCCGGCTAATGCGGGAAGCGCACTCGCCATAGCAAAAACCCCGACAATGGAGGAACACAATTGAAGTTTCTTCATAAGAATGCCTGCTAGTTGATTTTAGAATTATCGTTACCAGCGCAAGTACTGCCCTAACACAACCCAGCCCACGCCCTAAAGCACGAGCCGCATAATTGTTATGTATTAACTTGCTTTCTCTCTTAAGCGCACTTCCTAAGCGCAATATTATGTTTCCCTTGAAGACCAACTCACCTGATTGAGAAGGGAGAGCTGAATGCAATGCTGCGATTAAAGAGTACATGTAATCGATTACACTAACAACAGGAATAAGCAGAATTGAATCTCAAAAATAGCGTTAACATTAGTATGATGTATCGCAAAACACCTTTTTATGTAGGAAGATAAAACAATCAAGTAACCAATTACATCGCACCTCATCAAAAAGACAACGCTCGCGTGGCGCAATCATCGTTCTAACCCTAGCAATGAGATTCAGGTTTGCAGCAGTAGTGCAACAACTGCGATTGATAACATGCAGATACTCAAGTCAGTAAGTGTAGATTTAAGTCGCATCGAACCGATAGATGCCAAAGACGGCGTGCCGCCGCTGGACTTAGATCATCGATTGGGCCCTTTTTGCTTTACTAATACGAGGGTGCAATGAACAAATGGAAGCGGAGAATGTTTCGCTGAGGCACGCATAGCGCCAAGCTAACCTACCTTAAAGGCCCACGCATTAACTTTGGAACAATTAGGGAGCAGATCCGATGCCATCAATTTATGATCAATACACTTGAACATTCGTTATAATTTAAGTCTGCTCGGTACTTTGTTGATTTGAATAAAAGAAAATCGCTTAGAAGAGGCGTAGATGTATACCAAAAATTGTGCTTAATGTAGGAAAAAAATCGAGTAAGCCTTTATGCTTGGCCAGTGGGTGTGCAGGATTTTGATTCCCAAGTTCAAAAAGCAGTAAATCGTTATAACAGTGTTGAAGATGTAAGCACCTTGGTAAAAGCACTACGTCAACAAGACTATCGCTCGATCAGTATGGATTTAATTTATGGCCTGCCAATGCAAACTTTGAGCAGTGTCGGTGAAACATTAAATAGAGTGATAGAACTTTCCCCCGACCGCTTGTCATTATTTAATTAGGCCCATATGCCGCATCTTTTTAAGAGCCAGCAATTAATTAGCGAGCGTGATCTCCCCCTCAGCAGAGCAAAAACTTGAACTCCTGTATATGGCGATAGAGCGGTTACAGGGCGCTGGATATGTTTATGTTGGCATGGATCATTTCGCAAAACCGGATGATAGTTTGGTACAAGCACAAAGAGCAGGAAAGTTACAACGAAATTTTCAGGGCTACCCCACTCATGGCGATTGCGATTTGCTCTCTTTTGGAGCTTCTGAGATTGGCGCATTCGGCAATGTCTATATACAAAATGCTAAGCGCGTTGAACATTATCAAAAATCGATTGACTCGGGTGCAATTCCTTTTAATAAAGGTATTGAATTAACCAGCGAAGATCTTTTGCGGCGGTTTGTAATTAATCAGTTAATTTGTCATTTCAATTTGAATTTTGCTGCTGTTGATAGTGCATTTTGCCGGGATATGCGCACTCATTTTGCTAAAGAATTATCGCAACTAAAGCTAATGATTGATGATGGAATTGACGTTCTCAATGCGGGGCGGTTGCTTATTCGGAGAATTTGTATGGTGGTTGATGAGTATCTTAATAATGCATCATCAATTCGTTACTCCAAGGTAATGTAGTCGGTAATTTTTTGGGGTAGATTTTGAGCAGGTAGTGTAATAGTGATTGGATTGCACTACCCGCTCAAGGTTGTTGACTTAGGTGTGTCCACTAGAGTTTGGAAGTCCACGTTTAATTTGGAATGGCTTTGATATTGCGCAATCCGCACTGAAGACACAGTTTCAGTAACGTCATGCGGCAGCAAAGTTTCTGCGGCAATGTTAAATACATACTGCGGGGTCAGTTCATCGGTTAAACGTAACTTCAACTGAAATACCAAATCATGCCGTAATACTCTACGTAACGCATTTTTAGACGAAGACACTATTGCCATTGCTGCATCAATATATTTCTTTGGATCGGATCTCTTCAAGATCCCAGCGTAATTTCATATGCTGGCAAAATCGGGGTAACGCATCTCTCGCTTGGGTATAGCATTACAGATTATTGTAAAAAATCGGAATCTTGCATAATACTGTCACTCATGGCGCTTAATGGCTCATGAGTGGCTTTTGCGGTTACATTTTTTGAGGCTTATTCAGATTTTATCGCGTTTGTTTGGCGCCAACTCATTAGCAATCTCCCCCCCCAGCCCAAATTTGTACACATCTGCCCTGAATAGTTATGTATACATATGCTACTTTTTGTTTAACTAAACACTTTAATTAACAATTAGTTACAGATGTACATGTATGATAGCGTTAAGGTTAGTCAGAGAACCGCGTCTACCAAGTGGGGATTGAGGGGGCGAACCCGCTGATTGCCAAGTTTTATCGCCCCGAGCGCTGGAGCGATGCGCAGATCATTGAAGAACATGAATTCACCCAAGCGCTAAAAGACTTGGAGATTTCGGTAGTGCCTCCTATGGCCGATGACGCGGGCAAAACCCTGCGCGAATTTCAGGGTTTTCGCTTTGCGCTCTATGCGCGTCAGGGCGGCCATGCGCCCAACTTGGATGACTTTGATGCGCTGCTATCGCTCGGGCGCACCCTCGGACGTATCCACGCGCTGGGGCAAGCCCGCCCCTTTGCCCATCGCCCGGCACTAGATATCCAAACCTTTGGCCGCGACAGTTACGATTTTTTAATGGCGAATGATTTTATCCCCGCCAGTTTGCGCGAGTCTTATCGCACCCTCGGCGCGGATTTGCTCGCTCGCTGCGAAACCCTGTTTAGCCGCGTGGATTACACCCCCATCCGCCTGCATGGCGATTGCCATCCGGGCAATATTTTATGGCGCGAAGAGGTGCCGCATTTTGTCGATTTTGACGATGCGCGCATGGGGCCGGCGATTCAGGATTTGTGGATGCTACTGTCGGGCGAGCGCGAGCAGCAGACGCTGCAACTCGCCGAAGTGCTCGAAGGCTACCGCGAATTTTGCGATTTTGATTTGGCCGAGCTGGCGCTGATCGAGGCGCTGCGCAGCCTGCGTATCATGCACTACAGTGCGTGGCTGGCGCGGCGTTGGAACGACCCCGCCTTTCCGCGTCACTTCCCCTGGTTTAATACCGAGCGCTATTGGGGCGAACATATTCTGGAGTTACGCGAGCAGCTGGCCGCGCTGAACGAGCCGCCGCTGGTCATTTATTGAGGAAATATGGTTGGAAAACCGTCATTAACCCCCAATAATGCCTCACACCCTTTTTATTTACCGAGTAAGGATCTGGCCATGAACGCCACCGTTACCGCTACCAACACCGCACTTGTTGTCGATAGCCTATGGGAATCCATTCGCCTGCAAACCCGCAAGCAAGCTGAGACTGAACCGGTACTGGCCAGCTTCCTCTACTCCACCATCCTCAATCACGACACTCTGGAGGCCGCGCTGAGCTTCCATCTCGCCAATAAACTCGACAGCCCGGCACTGCCGGCCATGTCGATCCGCGAGGTAATTGAAGAGGCACTTAGCGCAGATAAAACGATTATTGAATCCGTGCGCGCCGACTTGATGGCGGTGAGCGAGCGCGATTCCGCCTGCTGCTCGCTGGTAACGCCCCTGCTCTTCTTCAAGGGCTTCCACGCGCTACAGGCCTATCGTGTTGCGCACTGGCTGTGGAACCAAGGCCGCAATTCACTGGCGCTGTTTTTACAAAATCGCATTTCAGGAGTGTTTGCGGTGGATATACACCCGGCCGCGCGGATCGGCAGAGGCATTATGTTCGACCATGCCACCGGTATTGTGATTGGCGAAACCGCGGTGATTGAAGATATGGTGTCGATCATGCAATCCGTCACCCTCGGTGGCACTGGCAAAGAAGCGGGTGACCGCCACCCGAAAGTGCGCAAAGGTGTGTTAATCGGTGCCGGCGCGAAGATTCTCGGCAACATCACCATAGGTGAGTGCGCCAAAATTGGTGCAGGTAGCGTGGTACTCAAAGACGTTCCACCGCGCGCCGCCGTAGCGGGCGTACCAGCCCAGATCATCGGCGAAACCCAGTGCAATCAACCGGCGCGGGAAATGGATCACTCCATCCGCTAGTAATTTCCACCACGGCGGCGCCCTCTGGCTCAAGGCGCCGTTTTGAAACTTGAACGACAATCTGCCCCAAAATAAAATCTCTGCACCAAAAAAATCTCCCTGTTTGCTTCATTACCGTTCGAAATATGGCGATATAACCCTTATTCCGCTTTTGGTCTGATATTTGCTCAGTTTGGTATTCAAAACCGAGGAGAGCCCAGCATGCAATACACTAAGCCCATGATCGATCTGGTGTACGAAATTCGCCGCCGCGTAGATGCTGACATGAAGCCAAGCGTAAAAATGGCGAACCCGGAACTGCTGACGGAATTAGCGGACTATCACCACCGCACCAAAGACACCATCACCAAAACCCTGATCAAAGAGCTGCTGTTTATGGCCGGGGATCAATGGCCACAGCTACTAGAACCCGCCACCACCGAGGCACCTAAAGCAGCGGAGATTCCAAAGCAGGTAGTCAAGGTCTACCGTGGTCAAACCATTTTGGAGGACGCCCCTCAAAGTGCGGATGCCAGCCATCCCGAAGAAGGCACAGCCCTGCGCAAAGAGATGCTGATCAATAGCATTCCACCCACCGCCGCCAAACCGGTGCGCATGTACCGCGGCCACCCAATTTTATAGCCCACATTTATTGAGCCAAAAGAAACTTCATGCGCCAAGTCAGGATCGGCCAGCTAAACTATAGTAATAAAGAAGTCACCTGATCGCCGCTGTGCAGCAGGCTGACACTCGGTGTTAAAGCTTGTAGCGAGTGCATTTCATGCTGGTAAAAATTCAAATTGCACTGTGTGCGCTCTGTTGGCTGTTAGTTGCGGTTCCGGCCATGCTCTGGGCCGATGACAGCGAGCAGGCGCCCATTGGCCTGCTACCCGATATCAAACATGATTACTTGTTATTTTTGGCCAACCGCGTGCCAGAAGAGATTACTTTTTTTGGCGGACCCCACGCGCGCCGCGATGTAGCCGAATTGATTTTGTTACAACAGGCACTCGCGTTGGGCGGGTTTAAACGGCAGATCAACTTTATTAACGAAGAGAATTATTTCCGCAGCATCCGCAATGTTGTCGAGGGAAAAACACTGAGTATTAGCGGCACAATTTGGCTGCAGGATCTGGATCAGGTTAAAGACCAGGTATTTATTTCTCCCGCCACCGTGCGCGACGGTGAGTTCATTGTCGGCCTCTATACCTCGCCCAATAATCAACGGGCTCTGGGCAGCCACACCCTTGCCGAACTGACCCAGCTGCGAGCGGTGAGCAGCCGCCAATGGAAACCCGACTTGCGGGCACTGCAAACACTCGGCTTCCACCAAATTATGTACACTCCGAACTGGATCAATATGGCGCGTATGCTCAATGTCGGACGAGTTGATCTGACGCTTGCCCCGTTTGGCATGTCACCGGATTTACACATTCGAGTGGACGGCATAGAACTGGTGCCCATCCCCGAAGTGAAAGTCATTATTGCCGGTTCGCGCCACTGGCCAATCAGTCAAAAACACCCCTATGGAGTCGAGTTTTATCAGGCCCTAACCAAAGGCATGGCGCTGTTACGCGCGCAGGGCACTATTGAACAAGCCTATCGCGAGAGCGGTTTCTTCCACCCTGCGGTCGCGGACTGGACGCTACTTAATGCAGGAACTCATCAACAGAAAACAGGGGATTAATAATAAAAACGCGACAGAGATGTCGCGTTTTTTATGCAGTAAAATGTCCGCAGATTTATTGTTTCTGTTTTAACAAATCGCGAATTTCTGTAAGCAACAATTCCTCTTTAGAGGGAACCGGCTCTGCCGCAGGTGGCGGTGCTGCCTCTTCTTTGCGCTTGATGCGGTTAATGCCTTTAATCACCATAAAAATAGCAAACGCAACGATAGTAAAATCCAAAACGGTTTGGATAAATTTACCATAGGCGATCAACACTGGCTCACGGCCTTCAATCAACGCGGGCAGAGTAACCGCGAGGTCACTAAAATCCACACCACCAATTAACCAACCAATCGGCGGCATAAAGACATCGGCAACCAAAGAGCTGACAATTTTTCCGAACGCAGCACCGATCACAATCCCCACCGCCATATCAACTACATTGCCGCGCACGGCAAACTCTTTAAACTCTTTTGCAAAACTCATATCAATTCCTCTTTGCTAATTTAAAATCACACAGCTGAAAATAATACCGATGTTTTATAACCTATTCATCGCACCAAACCAAGCCGCAGATACAGCTACTCATCTTCACGTTGTGCATAGACTTCAGGCATACCCTCTTGATCGACACTAATGTGCAGCAGCATGGGTTGGCAGCAGACCTGACAATCCTCAATATAAGTTTGCTGCTCGCAAGAACAATCGACCAATACACTGATCGGCTCACCACAATAAGGGCAGTCGAGAAAACATTCTTCTTGCAAATGCATTGCCAACTCCAGTCATTATCAACTACGAATTAATAAGCGGCGGGCACATCTATACCCAGCTCGTCCCACAATTGATCGACACGATCTTTTACTGCCTGGTCCATCACAATCGGGGTACCCCACTCGCGGGTAGTTTCGCCCGGCCATTTATTGGTTGCATCAAAACCAATTTTGGAACCTAAGCCAGAAACGGGTGAGGCAAAGTCGAGATAATCAATTGGGGTGTTTTCGATCATCACCGTATCACGCGCTGGATCCATACGTGTGGTCATCGCCCAGATCACATCGTTCCAATCCCGCGCGTTGACATCATCGTCAGTGACTATGACAAATTTGGTGTACATAAATTGCCGCAGAAAACTCCACACCCCCATCATCACCCGCTTGGCGTGACCGGGGTACTGTTTTTTCATAGTGACCACCGCCATGCGGTAGGAGCAACCTTCCGGCGGCAAATAGAAATCCACAATCTCGGGAAATTGCTTTTGCAAGATCGGCACAAACACTTCGTTGAGTGCGACACCGAGAATCGCAGGCTCATCTGGCGGACGGCCAGTGTAGGTGCTGTGATAAATCGGGTCGCGGCGATGGGTGATGCGCTCCACAGTAAATACCGGAAACTTATCGACCTCATTGTAGTAACCGGTGTGGTCGCCAAACGGGCCTTCGGGCGCTAAGTCATTCGGCGCAATATAACCTTCCAAAATAAACTCAGCGGATGCGGGCACCTGTAAATCATTGCCGATACATTTCACCACTTCGGTTTTATCGCCGCGCAATAATCCGGCAAAACCGTATTCCGACAGTGTATCGGGAACTGGTGTGACTGCACCGAGAATGGTCGCAGGGTCAGCACCCAGCGCCACCGCAACAGGGTAATTTTTACCTGGATTTTGAAGTTGAAATTCACGGAAATCCAACGCGCCGCCGCGATGGGAAAGCCAGCGCATAATCAACCGGTTTTTACCGATTTTTTGCATGCGGTAGATGCCGAGATTTTGCCGCTCTTTATGCGGCCCGCGGGTAACCACTAACGGCCAAGTCACTAAAGGGCCTGCATCACCCGGCCAGCAGGTTTGAATTGGCAGCAGATCCAAATTTACCGCATCGCCTTCCAGCACCACATCCTGACACTGGGCTTTGCTCAACACCTTGGGAGCCAAATTCAAAACTTGTTTGAAAATCGGCAATTTATCCCAGGCATCTTTAAAACCCTTAGGCGGCTCCGGCTCTTTTAAAAACGCGAGCAACTTGCCAACCTCACGTAAAGCACTGACCGATTCCTGCCCCATTCCCAATGCGACACGTTCGGTTGTGCCGAATAAATTGGCGAGTACGGGAATGTCATAACCTTTGGGATTTTCAAACAACAACGCGGGGCCACCGGCGCGCAAGGTGCGGTCGCAAATTTCTGTCATTTCCAGATTGGGATCAATTTCTTGTGTGATGCGCTTTAACAAACCGCGACTTTCAAGCAGGGCGATAAAATCGCGCAGGTCTTTATATTTCATTTTTTAGAAAACCAAAGAGTAAAAACCGAAGTTATAAAAAAGAAAACCCGTATGGAGTACAGCAAACTACGGGATTTTAATTTCCCGCATTATGCTGTGCTCCATACGGGCTACAAGCTTTTCTATCCCTCCCTTTGAAACGGGGCGCGTAGCTAAGGGAGGCTAGGGAGAGATTACTTGCGTTTCATCGACATAAAGAATTCATCATTGGTTTTGAAGTCTTTAAGCTTGTCGAGCAAAAACTCGGTTGCCGCAACATCTTCCATATCGTTTAACAAACGACGCAGAATCCACGCGCGTTGCAACTCGTCTTCACGCATTAACAACTCTTCGCGGCGAGTACCAGAGCGGCGCACGTTGATCGCTGGGTAAATACGCTTTTCAGCAATTTTGCGATCAAGATGCAATTCGAGGTTACCGGTGCCTTTAAATTCTTCGTAAATAACTTCGTCCATTTTGGAGCCGGTATCTACCAGTGCGGTGGCGATAATACTCAGGCTGCCGCCCTCTTCGATATTACGTGCAGCACCAAAGAAACGCTTGGGGCGCTCCAGTGCATGAGCATCCACACCACCGGTCAAGACTTTACCGGATGAAGGAATAACAGTGTTGTACGCACGCGCCAAACGGGTGATGGAGTCGAGCAAAATCACTACGTCTTTTTTGTGCTCAACCAAACGCTTGGCTTTTTCGATCACCATGTCGGCCACTTGTACGTGACGCGCGGGCGGCTCATCGAAGGTAGAGGCAACCACTTCACCGCGCACCGAGCGCTGCATTTCGGTTACTTCTTCTGGGCGCTCGTCGATCAGCAATACAATCAAGTGACATTCAGGATTATTGCGCGTAATGGCCTGCGCAATATTTTGCATCATGATGGTTTTACCCGCTTTGGGCGGCGCCACAATCAAACCGCGCTGGCCTTTACCTATGGGAGCAATCAAATCGATGATACGACCAGTAAGGTCTTCGGTAGAACCGTTACCGGCTTCAAGGGGCAAACGAACATTGGGAAATAGCGGCGTGAGGTTTTCAAACAGAATTTTGTTGCGCGAACTTTCCGGTTTATCAAAGTTAATATCATTAACTTTTAACAGCGCAAAATAGCGTTCACCTTCTTTTGGCGGGCGAATTTTACCGGAGATGGTATCGCCCGTGCGCAAGTTGAAGCGGCGAATCTGACTGGGTGAAACATAAATATCGTCAGGGCCTGCAAGATAAGAACTATCGGCTGAACGCAAAAAACCGAATCCATCCACCAAAATTTCCAGTACACCGTCGCCGTAAATATCTTCTCCGCCTTTGGCATGACGCTTGAGGATATTAAAGATAATGTCCTGTTTGCGCGAGCGGGCGATATTTTCCAAACCCATTTCGTGGGCGATATCAATTAATTCTTCAATCGGTTTCTTTTTAAGGTCGGTTAAATTCATAGGAGAGACTTTATGGATGGATGTGAGTTGTTGCAGATTAGTAGCCGCAGGGCCTGTGTTGATTTTAAAAAATAGGGTTGCGTTTTTTTGCTGTTATTAAGCCGCTTATTTTAAGATTGCTGGCTTAACGCCTGCGTTTAATTACCCTATCAGTATTGTTTGTGCTAATTGATTGGTTGCTTGGCTGATTTGGTTATTCAGATAACGACTTATCAGGTACCGGGGCAAAAACAACAGCAGGGAAATTAGGGTTTGTTCGTCTGGTTATGGGAATCGAGAAGGTGATTCAGGGAGGAACAAACATCAGATGTGACTGAGTATAGCGGCAATTATCACACAGTGCAAAAACAAATTAGGCCATCTTGCGATGGCCTGCATCAATTAGATTGCCGAGTTAATAAAATCGATCAACTGCGGTTTGCTGACAGCACCTACTTTAGTTGCGTGTGCTGCGCCGTTCTTGAAGATAATCAGCGTGGGAATGCCGCGCACATTAAACTTGGCCGCAGTCTCTTTATGGTCATCCACATTGAGTTTGGTAACTTTTAATTTACCCTCAAACTGCTCTGCCAAGTCGTCCAGTATAGGTGCAATCATCTTACATGGGCCGCACCAAGGCGCCCAAAAATCTACCAAAACCGGCAAATCAGCACCGATTACTTCCTGCTCAAAACTGGCATCACTCACGTGCACAATGGCATCACTACTCATAATTAACTCCAAACCTGACGGTCATTTAGTGGCGGGAAGCATCCCAATTAGATGCGATCATCATAAGGATTGCCTCTGATGCAGGCAAGGAGAAAAAACTAATCATTACTATAGGGGAACGCTATGTGCGCGCAGCGGGCAAAGCTCAATTAGGGGAATTTTCCCGCTCAACCAACCCCGCCGCTTCAAATGCCAAATACAGATTATTGAAGGTAATAGGCTTGGAGAGGTAGTAGTTCATGCCACTGGCGAACACAGCATCGCGATGCTCCTGAAGCGCATGAGCAGTGAGCGCGATAATAGGTGTTGCAGGCAAACCCTCACGTCGCTCGTAGTCGCGAATGCTGCGCGTGGCTTCAAATCCATCCATTTCCGGCATTTCACAATCCATCAAGATCAGATTAAAACTCTCACTCGCCTCCTGTACTGCATCGCAGGCTTCAACGCCATTTTCAGCAAAGACTGGCGCTATACCCAACTTGCCCAACAGCCCCTTAATGACCATGCGATTGACCGGATTATCTTCTGCCACCAGCACCCGCAGGTGCGAAAACTTATCGAGATCGCGCACCGGCTTCTCAGCAGCCATCTGCGGTAATGGCTCGTGCCCCAACAACGCGATTAATTCTTGCTGTAACAATTTCATCGATACGGGTTTGCGCAAAATCGCATGAATTCCCAAACTGCGCATTTGGCCTTGATCGTGATAGACATCGCCCGCGCTAAACATAAATAGGGGCAGCTCACGAAATTCAGGTAGCGCCCTTAGCCATTGCGCAAACTCAAAACCAGCGGCATCTGGCAGCGCATGATCAAAACCGACAAAATCATAGGGCTCACCGGAATGCAGCGCATGTTTAAGTTGCGTTAACGCTGCTTTTGCCGATGCGACTGACTCCAAAGTGACGCCCCATGCGGTGCAATGCAACGCGATAAATTCTGTCAGATGAGCACTGGACTCAACTAATAGCAATTTTTTTCCGGGCAACAAATCATTGCTGGATTCCAACGGCGAGCGATTCCAATCGCACACTGACTCATGATGCAAACGCGCAGTAAACCAAAAAGTGGAGCCCTGACCTTTTACACTATCAACACCAATTTCACCGCCCATTAACTCTGCAAGACTTTTACAAATTGCCAAGCCCAAACCTGTGCCGCCATATTTGCGCGTAGTGGATGCATCGGCTTGATTAAAAGAATCAAATAAATCCCCCGTGCGGCTCATCTCTATACCAATCCCGCTATCCTGAACGATAAAGCGCAACTCGACATGATCGCCCGGCAGTACCGCACTGCACTGTACTTGCAAAGAGACAAAACCCTCACTGGTAAACTTAAATGCATTGCCGAGTAAATTAATAATGATCTGACGCAAGCGAGTGGGGTCACCTTTAACCCACTTAGGCGCGCTGGGATCCAGCCCGCCAAATAATTCGATGTGGCGTTTGTTCGCAGTAGCGCCAAATAATTGCACGCAGCTCTCGATCATTTCATCCAGTTCAAAGGTGGTTTCCTCAAGGCGCATTTTTCCCGCCTCGATTTTAGAGTAATCGAGAATGTCGTTGATGATAGCGAGCAGGGTTTCACCCGAGCGATGTATGACATCGATGTAATGTTTTTGATTGTCATCGAGCGGAGTATCGCGCAGCATTTCCAACATGCCGATCACACCGTTCATCGGCGTGCGGATTTCATGGCTCATGGTGGCAAGAAATTGGCTTTTTGCGCGGCTGGCATCTTCGGCTGCATTTTTTTGTCGCCGAGTTTCCAGCTTTTCCTCTTTTTCGCTCAATAGTGCCATTTCGATGGCATGGCGCTGTTCGATATCGTCGAGCAGGGTCTCGCGCATGTGATTGATCGCATTGACCACATTATCCAATTCGTCGGAAGCCGAATCGACTTTCAAGCGCTTGAGCTTGAGCGGTTTGGTCAGTGTTTCCAGATTGAGGTTGCGCGCATAATTAGCAACCGTTTTCATATGGCGAGTCAACAAGGTATGCACCAGCCACACGATAAACAAGGCGATAACCAATGTTTTGGTGCCCTGCACCAAGGCAATAAAAAACGCGCGCTCCCACAATTTGTCATAAATGCTGCTGAGGCTGGCAGTCACCGTGAGGGTGCCCAATTGCTGTTCCGGCGTGCTGGCATCTTCATACACCAGCGGATAGCTGCGCACTAAAAACTGACTGCGTTTGTTTTCCAGATCTTTGGGGTCATAGGCTTGATTGCTGGCCACTAGCGTCTGTTCGGTGTTGTTCCAATCGTGCCAGACCACTTTCACCTGCACCACATCATCCACTGCCAGCACACTGTTGATCTGGATATTCAATTGCTCCTGATCAAAACCCCACAAGCTTTTGGTGATACTCGCAAGCGTGCTGATGCGCACCTGATCGAGGCGTTTTTCAAGCGCGGCTATATCGTCATTAAAATTGCTGTGTAGCTGCAACAAGATTGCAACCAAGGTGATGATCGAACTACTAATGATAATCAACCCCAATAGCCGCGCCGCTATAGGGTTGTCACGCATGTAACTTCTTATGTTGGGCATCTCAACCAACCGCAGCAAGAACAGAGAGGGATGCCCTTGAGTGTAGCAGCAAAAAGCGCTTGTCCCCATGATCAAACACGAGAGAGGGCGATCGGCCAGACAAGTTTTCGCTTAGCTTACATAACCGGACTGGAGATGTAGCAACAAACGCTCGGCGCGCTCGGTAAAATCGTTGCGCACTGCAGGCTCCTCCAGCTGCACGCCCAATGCGTAGACATAGTGACGCAAACCCGATGGCCCGGTTTTACCCGCTCGCAACCATTGATTAAAAACATCGTCCACTAGCCCCTTGCCCAGCAAGCCGAAATGATCGATAAAAAGCTGGTTTAATTGTTCGATAACGCGCCGTACAACAGGCAATAAATTGGGTTGGGCATGACGGGTTTGTATAGCTGGATTGCTCATAGTGAATCTCCTTGAGTACTACTCTTGAGTTAAGCTGATACCCGTTTAATCGCAAAGACTGTTTGGGAATAACCTAATTGTTTGAAACATCTGGAACATTAGATGACACTTTGCAAAGAAGCGTAAAAAAAAGACTGGCTTGCCCTACCGCTCCCGCTATTTTTCAGCAACAGATAGTTTACAATGCGCGCCAGTTCTCAATCTTTGCACTCTGGGAGCAGGCATCCCGCCCACCACAAACTCCATTCCGAACTTCAGAATAATCACCGCTGTCATCGGGTGTGGTTGTGTGTGCATAAATCATTTTTTTAATTAACTGATCTGAATAATTCGACGCGGAGAAAGAGTGGATGAGCATGTTGTTTAACAACAAAGTTGGTAGTCGATTATTTACCCGTACCGGTTTAACTGCGCTGGCAATCAGCTGCGCATTAAATGTCGGGCTGAGCGGACTTGCCCATGCGCAATCGCAACCTGCAGTTGCACCTGCAGCGGCGACCGAAATCGCTCAACCCGCACTGTTTGATGCCATAGCCTCGCGCGCAAAGCTACTTGCGCGCCGCGAATACAAACCGCTGCAAGCCAACATCCCCGAAGCGCTCGCGAAAATGGATTACGACCAATATCGCTCCATTCGCTTCCGCCCTGAAGCATCGCTCTGGCACAACGAAGCATTGTTCGAGCTGCAACTATTCCACCCTGGTTTTTTGTATCGCGAACCGGTAACCCTGCATATGGCGACCGATGGCCCAGATGCTTTTGTACAATTCAAACAGGAATACTTTAACTACGACGGCCCTGCTGCGCCGCTCGCTGGCGTCGCACCGGGCAATATTGGTTTTGCCGGTTTCCGCATTCACTACCCGCTCAATAGCAACGACTACAAAGATGAATTTATCGTCTTTCAGGGCGCCTCTTATTTCCGCATGGTTGGCCCGGGCTTGGCTTACGGTTTATCGGCGCGCGGTTTGGCAATCGACACCGCCGAACCCAAAGGTGAAGAGTTCCCCGTATTTCGCGAATTCTGGCTGGTTAAACCCGGCCCGAGCGATACTCGCATGGTGATGTACGCCCTGCTCGACAGCCCATCGATTACCGGTGCCTATCGCTTTGAAATAATTCCCGGCGCGCCGACCGAAATGGCGGTAGAAGCGCGTTTGTTCGCCCGTAAAGACATCCAAAAAGTTGGCGTAGCGCCGCTTACCAGCATGTATATGTGGGGCGAAAACCACACCCGTTTTGTCGATGACTTCCGCCCCGAAGTGCACGACTCAGACGGTCTGCTGATGGCCGCATCCAACGGCGAGTGGATCTGGCGCCCGATCAGCAACCACCGCCAACTGCGCGTGTCATCTATGTCCGATGAAAACCCGCGCGGTTTTGGCTTGCTGCAGCGCGACCGCGATTTTGATCACTATATGGATATGGAAGCGCGTTACGAAAAGCGCCCGAGTATGTGGATTATCCCCGAAGGTAACTGGGGCAAAGGCCGCGCGGAGTTGGTGGAGATTCCGAGCGATAGCGAAACTAACGACAATATAGTCGCCTACTGGGTGCCCGCAGAAGCGATGAAAGCTGGCAGCACCGCTACCTTTAAATATCGCCTGCGCACCTTCGATGATCACCTGCCCGAAAATACCGGCGCCAAAGTCATTCGCACCCGCATTGGCTGGGGCGCAAACCCCGGCCAGGCCAACCCACCACCACGCAGCAAACGCAAATTTGTGATTGATTTCCGCGGCGGCGAGCTGGATAACCTCTCGGCCGATGCACCACTGGTCGCCGAAATGCAAAAAAATGCCGGTACTGTGAGCGAATTAGCAGTGCGCCAACTGCCCGATGGCCGCACCTGGCGCGCTTCGTTTAAGTTGGAACCCGAGGGGGACAAGGTGGCCGATATGCGCCTTTACCTGAAGTTGCGCGACCAGCGTTTAAGTGAAGTCTGGAGCTATGTCTGGTACCCCGATGCAATCTAATATGAACCAGGAATTCCGCGCCCCTGCCGATTTAACCCAACTGCCTGCGGATGCGATCAGCATCCCGGGCAAATCATTGCGCCGCTATGTGTATGTGATCCTGAGTGTGCTCACCGCCATCAGCGGCGTGTACATCATGTTCGATATCTTGCGCGCCAATGACCTGACCACACTGGAAGCCGTCATTCTGCTGCTGTTTGGCATCAGCTTTACCTGGCTTGCACTCGCCTTTTGGAGCGGCCTGTTCGGTTTCATCTTGCAGATGTTGCGCATTGATCCGCTGACACTGAAATCCACCAAAAACCTACTGACCGACACATCGCCCATCACCTGCCGCACCGCAGTGGTGATGCCGGTGTACAACGAAGATACCCACCGCGTGATCGCCGGTTTTGAGGCGACCTTGCGCTCACTGGAGCAAACCGGCGAGCTCGCCCAGTTCGATTTCTTTTTGCTCAGCGATACCACCAACCTGACCATCGCTCAAGCCGAGCGCGATGCTTGGCAGCAATTGCAGGGGCGTCTGGGTGAGTTGGGCAAGCAGGCGTTTTATCGCCGTCGCGAAAAAAATATCGCGCGCAAAGTGGGCAACATTGCCGAGTTTTGCCAGCGCTGGGGCGCCAATTACGAACATATGATTGTGCTGGACGCAGACAGTATTATGACCGGTGAGTGCCTAGTAAAAATGGTGCGCGCCATGCAGGCCAATCCGCGCACCGGGCTGATTCAAACCATTCCGATTCCGGTGCGCCAAACCACTTTTTTTGGCCGCTTTGTACAGTTCGCCGCCGTGCTCTACAGCCCCATGCTCGCCACCGGCCTCGCCTTTTGGCAGACCGATGCCGCCAACTACTGGGGGCACAACGCCATCATTCGTATGCGCGCTTTTATCGATCACTGCGGCCTGCCGACTTTACCCGGCAAAGCGCCCTTTGGCGGCGATATTCTCAGCCACGATTTTGTTGAAGCCGCGATGCTGCGCCGCGCCGGTTGGGATGTGTTTCTGCTCAGTGATTTGGAGGGCAGTTATGAAGAAGTGCCGTGCAATATTATCGATTACGCCACCCGCGACCGCCGCTGGGTGCAAGGCAATATTCAGCACTTGGGCATAGTCGATACCAAAGATTTACACCCCATCAGCCGCATGCATTTTTTATTAGGTGCGATTGCCTATATCACCTCGCTGATTTGGCTGCTGATGCTAGTGCTCAGCACCGCAGATGCCGTAGTGCGCGCGATCAACTCCAATGTGTATTTCACCGAGGTTTACCAGTTGTACCCCAACTGGCCGATTGCCAAAACCGAATTGATCGTAGCCTTGATTCTGCTCACCACCACACTCTTGATGGGGCCAAAATTCCTCGGCGTAGTGGTCGCGCTGGTGCATCGCCGTAAACAATTTGGCGGCGCGAAAGCGATTATCAACGGCGCATTTATTGAAACCATTTTTGCGGTACTGATTGCACCGATCATGATGGTCTACCACGCCTATTTTGTGATTTCGGTTTTGCTCGGTTTTAAAGTCAATTGGGATTCACAAGATCGCGAAGGCCGCCTCTTACCTTGGGGGGAATGCATTGCGCGCACCTCTAAAATGACCATCGCCGCGCTGGTCTGGGGCGCAATGACCTACACCTATGCCCCGATATTTTTTTGGTGGTTAACACCGGTCATCACCGGGTTGATTTTGGCATCGGCCCTGGTGCGCTACTCCAGTAGTTTGGATTGGGGGCGCAGCACCCGCGAACATAAAATCTTTTTAAGCCCGAGTGAAGCAATTGCCGATCCGGTACTGGTGCATTTGGATGAATTGCTGGCAATAGAACATCCACCTCTGGCGACACCGGCTCCTATTCCCGAATTGCCCGCCGACAACTGGACTGATATGCCCCATCGCGAAATAGATGATTATGTGAGCGTTAAACGCTGAGCAATTATTTGCTCAGCCCCAACCACTGATTCACCGAATTGATACGCCGCAACACTAAAAACTCAAGCGCTAACAGCACCACCAGTGAAATTGCTAATAACGGTAGAAATACCGCCAAGCCAAGGGTAATCGCCACCACCGCAACACCAACCCGGGCTGGCATTGCCGGTGGCGCACCCAATACCGAATCGGGTTTGCGTTTACGCCAGAGAATAAAGCCGCTGACGCTCATCAAAATTAACCCTGCACAGGTGAGCACGCCGAGCAGCAGATTAAACCACCCGAACAAATAACCTTCGTGCGCGGCAACGCCTATTCCAATAGCGCGATCCAATAATTTTTTCTCAGCAAAACCACTTTGTTTTTCGATGCTGCCATCACTCGCCAACCAGACATCGGCGCGCGCGGGGCGATTTTGACTTTGCGATGAGGCTTTCCAGCTATTGTGATGCGCATTGCTAATACTTAGTTCAACCGGTGGCGCCAGTTGGATTGTTTCCGCAGCCGTTAAAATTGCCGGTGTTAAATCAAATACTTCACTGGCTTGTGCGCGCCAGTGTTGATGTTCTTCTGCACGGCTTTGCGTCCAATCTTGCTGTGCGGAAAAATCGATTGCGCGCACTTCTTTTAAGGCGGCGCCCCATACAGTCGCCCAAGGTAACCCCGTCACTAATAAAAATAACGCGAGTGCGGAAATCCAAATACCAGTAACCGCGTGAATATCTCGCCAGAATGTTCTACTGCCATCGCGCAGGCGCGGATACAAAACACCCTCCACACCTTTTGCGTTGCGCGGCCACCACAAATACAAACCGGTCATCAGCAACACAATTGCCCAGCAAGCCGCCAGCTCAACCAAAATAGAACCGACATTGCCGATCAGTAATTCGCCGTGAATGGTTTTGACAATATTCATTAATTGCCAGCTGGTTTCTTGTTTGCCAACCACTTCAGCCGTATAAGGGTTTACAAAAACCTGCCAATTGGATTCCGCTTGCACCTTAATCAGCACCGACTCAGTAGAGTTTTGTGGCAGGCGATAGCTGAGAAATTTTCCACCGGGGATTGCATCCAGCGCCGCTTGAATTTGTTGGTTAGCTGGCAAGCGTTCAGCTGTTGAATTTATCTGGTGAAACTGACTTTCTTGCCAGCTTTCGTAATAGGGTTTAAATAAATAAATTGCGCCGGTGAGCGCCAGAATGATTACAAACGGGATACAAAAAATGCCTGCGTAAAAATGCCAGCGCCAAATGGTGCGGTAGAGAGCTTTATTATTTGTTTGAATATTAATGGTGTGATTGGAATTCATGGCAAAGCTCGCTAAGGGCAAGCCGTCATTCCCCGCAGGGGAATCCATGTTATTAAAAAGCTGGATTCCCGCAAGCGGGAATGACGACTCCCGACTAAATTAAATAAATTACATATCGTAAGAAAGACTTAAATAATAACTTCTGCCCGGCCAAGGGTGAGCGACATAACTGATCTCATCAGTGACGTTATCGATACCAAAACCCAACTCCAGATTATCGCGCAGATCGTAGGTGGTTTTTACGCCGATGCGGGTGTAACCATCTTGCGCGCCCATCACGTTTTCAGCCGTGTCATCGTTCTGCAGGCGACCAAAACTTTTATCCGCGTATTGCAGGTTTGCACTCAGATTCCAACGATCACTCGCGTGATAAGTCGCCATTAGATTACCGCGCCAGCGGGGCATACGCGGGTAGTCATTGCCTTCAATACTGATGACATTGGGATTGGTATCTTCAATGGTACTGTTATCGGTAATAATCGATTTGGTGTAAGCGATATTGAAGCGAATATCCAACTCGGGCACTAACACGCCGTAGCGATTTAAAATTAATTCCACGCCATCGGTTTTCACTTCATCGACAGCCGAAAAAGTAGTGATTGATGGAACTGCCGAGCCACTCGGCAGAAGTGTGGTTTGCGATTCAATCGCATCCTGAATGGTTTCAGTGAAAAAGTTAATTCGCGCGTAACCGGATTCGAATTGTTTTTCCAGCATCAAGTTGTGATGCAAACCGTTTTCTGGTTTTAAATCCGGGCGCGCTTCTACCGCATTTGAATAAGATGCACTCTGGGCAAAGAGTTCTTCCACAATAGGAAAGCGATAAGCCTTTGCCAGGGAGTAGCGTACCAACCAGGATTCTGCTGGCACGTAACCGAGAGAAAACTTGGGCGAAAATTGATTGCTGGATGCTTCAACTACATCGACCAAATCGAATTCAGGCGTTGCTGCAATATCTTTGCTGTAATAACCGTCTTCACTTTGCCAGCGCTCGTAACGGCCACCCAAAGCCAGATCCCAACGCGGGTTGATATCCCAATTCATTTGCACAAAAGCGGCGCTGATATGGGTTTTGCCACCGCTGCGGCCAGTAAAACCAGCGAAATCACCACTGGTCCAAGCGGCAGAATTATAAGTATCCAAATTTAATTCATAGGCTTCATAACGCGCGCCGGTGATTACTTCCAGGCCATCAACCCCCACTTCAGAAAAGGTAAATTTTCCTTCCAGTGTTTGCCAGCCGGTATCTTCATAATTTGTGGTTAAACCACGCCCTTGAAATAAAGGGTCTTGCAACGCATGGCTGGAGGCGCGGCTGTTATCTTCCAAAATACGGAAGTCGCTCATATTCGCTTCAAAATGCGTGCTCTCAGTTAATTCACCTTTAATGCGCAAACCAGTGGATAAACTGCGGCGATCCAATTCGCTCGCACCCAAACGCGAAGCGGGGACAGTGATTGCAATTCCATCCTGGATAAAATTGCCCGACCACACACTATCGCCCGCAGCATTGGTTAAATAGGAATTGGCCGAATCGCGCAATGTATTGCGATTTTCGTAAGCGATATTTAATAAACTCGACCAATTTTCAACATCGTAACCGAGTTTGATTTTGAAATTATCGGTAACCGCTTGCTCAACACCCGTATCGCCAAAATAGTAAGCGGCATTGCCGTACACATCGGTATCGGTAATTAATCCGGTTACCGGCGTTGCATTATTGAGCGTGCGTTTGCTATCAAAATAATAAGACTGCGGCTGGCTGTTATTTTCCAAACGGTTGTAGGAGAGATACACACTTAAATCGTCAAATTTTTCGCCATAAGAGACAAAGGTTTTGTAACCTTCAAGCGTGTCATTAAAACCGTAGGCAGAAAAATCCTGTACAAAATAATCCAGATCCACATGCACTTTGCGCTCTTGTGGAATCGCGGTTTCAATCAGGATCACACCGCCCATGGAATTGCCGCTGTACTCTGCCGAAAAAGGCCCATACAGAATTTCAACCTGCGCAATTTCACTCGCACTCACCATGGTCCAACGGGGCGCGCCGCTCCAGCGGGTTTGCAGCAAATAATGGAGGGGCACACCGTCGGCAAATACCATCGAGCGCGGAGTGGCAAACATATTGGAGCCGCGCAACCCGAGGGTGCCGTTGGAATCACCAATGTAGCGTTTGCGAATGACGATGCTGGGCTCGTACTTGACCAGATCTTCGGTAGTGGTGGCGTTAATGCTGACCATATCTTCCTGCGTCAACACACTGGTGGGATTGGTATAGCCGGAGCTTGCACTGTCGCGCGCCTCGCCCCAGACTTTTACCTCTTCAACTTGTTGCGGATTTTTACTGCGCTTTTTTTTCAGCACATCGTCGTGCGCATGCACCATACCGGCTGCACTCACACTGGCGATGGCAATCGCCAGCAAGGATTTCAGATTTCTCACTCACTCCACCCACTTATGATTTTAATTTAGGGGTGGAACCTTAAGTGTTTTAGCGCAACCCGCACAGTGACAAATTGTCGCAGGGTTGCGCTCTGTTGTCGCTATAGTGGAATCGTTGCGCGGCAAAGATCAATCCAACCAGCGTCGCATCGCCGAGATATGGGAGCCGCTGGTTTTGAGATGGTCGAGTGAATTACTGACCGCTTGTTGGCTGCGATTGGGTAGCGGGGCAATGCGCAGCAGGTATTCCTCTGGCTGCTGTGCTGGTGATGAGGTGATAGGGGTGACAAAGGATTTAATCGGCAGCGCGCCTATGTCGCGGGCAAAACCGTCAAACATCGACCAGGAGATGGAATTTTTAATCCCTATCGCGGTGACTAAACGCAGGGCTTGGGCGCAGGCGGGTTGATCGACTAACCAGTGCAACATGGTTTTGCCCAGCCCTAAATGGCGCACCTCTTGTGCAACCACCACTTGCCAGACAAACAAAGTCTGGGGTTCGGTGGGCGGATAATAAGCGGAGACAAAACCGACCAATTGCCCCTGCCAAAATGCGGCGACCGAGGTTTTGGCAAAGTGACCGCACTGCAATAGTGTGCACTGCACTGAGTTGCCATCGAGTACGGGGGTGGTTGCGAGCAGGGCTTGCAGGGCATCGCCATCACTGGTGAGCGGATGGCGAAATTGGATGTTGTCGAGCAAAAGATCGTTTCTGGCGTTCATCTAAACCTCCATATCGCATCTTTCCTGCATCCGGGCAGAGCTGCCAATCAGCAGGAGCCATTCAAAATTGAATTCTGGTTAACTCCGACTCCCCAAACTCTGCCAAGGTTCCCAATTCTATCTTCTCCAATAGATTGAATTGCTATAGCCACTCACACGCAAATTGCCATTACCTTTACGATTGCTCAGTCACTTCCGGTTGGTGATGCGCTAACCGCCGCCACAGGAGCAAAACAACAATGAATAGCAGACACAGGAGCAACGCCGGTAACCCCTTGTAGACATCGCCGCCGTTCAAGGCCAAATCAGCACCAAAGAAACGCCAGAACAATACACTGCCCGCACCGAGCAGCATCAGCATTAAGGCTTGCAAGGTAGAGATGCGAATACGCCAGAGCAGGAGCAGAATCAATGGCACAAAACAGGCGCCCAGTACCGACCATGAGAAAATCACCAGTGCAAATACCGATTGGCGATTGAGCAGCGCCCAGCCCAAGGCCACCAAAGTGACTAGCGCCGTGGCGATTTTGATGCCGTAGCGCGAGGCAAATTGGCGCGGGAATAAATCCTGACTCAAGAAGGATGAACAGCTCAGCAACAGGGAGTCGGCAGTGGAGATAGTCGCGGCAAAAATACCCGCCAGCACCAGCCCGACCACAACCGGCGGCAGCAATTCCATGGCGATACTGGGCAGCGCTAGTTCACCGTCAAAGCCCGCGGTATTGGGCAGATACAGCCGCGCCAGCATACCGACTGCGGTGGCCATGCAATAAAACACAATAAACCAAAAGTAGTACCAACAGCGGGTACGCACCAAACCGCCTTCGCTGTCCAGCGCCATAAACCGCACCATAATGTGCGGCTGGGCGACCACCGAGAAACCAGCGACCAGCCAGCCGATAAAAAATAAGGCCACGCCGCCATAACCGGTGATTAACACCTCTGCCGGTGCGAGAGATAGAAAGCCGGGAATATCCGCCCAGGCCGCCATAATCACCTCGGTTCCACCCAGCTCCGGCACCAGGCTAAACAGCATCACCGCCATGGCCACAATCATCACCAACGACTGGGCGGCATCGGTCCAGATGGAGGCGCGAATGCCACCGGCCAGGCAATAGGCCAGCACCAGCACCGCCCCCAGAATTGCACCCGACCAAGTGGGCCAGTGCAGCAATACTTGCAGCGCCTTACTGCCCGCCACTAATTGTGCGGCGGCGTAGGCCAGTAAAAAAATCAGCGCCATCAGCGCCGCTATTTTGCGGAAGCGGTTATCGCCAAAACCCGCCCACTGGTGCAACACACCGAGGTAACTCGATTCTTTATATTGCAGGGCGACGCGGCGCAATTGTTTGTGCACCCAGAGCGATGCGAGAAAATCCCCCAGAATCCAGCCGACCATTAATAACCCGGCCGACAAACCCACCGCATAGGTGTAGCCGATCACACCGATAAACATGTAGCCACTGTTGTTAGTTGCCACCGCCGATAGCCCCACCAACCAGGGCGGAACACTGCGGCTGGCGAGGTAATAATCCTGCGGGTTATTGCGCTGTAAACGGCTGGAAGCTAAACCCACCAGCAAAAATAACAACAGGCAAATAACAAAACTAATCAACATAATTAATTATGCGGCCTAACGGTTTTGGCCATGGTTTCATCCAACAACTGCTTAAACGCTGGCAGCGGATGCAGCGGCTGCAGCGCGGGGTCTTCGGCAAAATCATCCAGCCGCGCATCACCCTTAATCAGCGCCTGCGTAAGAAACTTTATCGCATCATCAAAATGCCCCAGTGTGGTATGGGCGCAAGCGAGCTGATAAAACGCATGGGCATTGGCAGAGTCGAGCTGCAGTGCGCGCTGGCATAAATTGATCGCCCATTGCGGCTCATTGGTTTCCAGTGCGGCATCCGCTTTGTAGGTGATGGCTTCGCAGTCTTGCGGATTAAGCGCGAGGATTTGATCGTAAATCGCAATTTTATTGGCGGGACTATTTTCTTGCGCGGCGCGCAACCAGAGCGCGTGAATATCTTTGGTGCGTTCGATTGCCTCGCGGTTTTCATCGATATTGGTGGATTTTTCTTGCAGCTGTTGCTCAATTTCGCGCAGGCGATATTCATAGGCGCCAATTAATTTGCGCAATTCTTTATCGGCCAGGGTGCCCATTTTTTCTTTCATTTCGCGAATCGATGTCCAACCGACAATCACTAATACCGAACTCACCGCCGCAATGATGTAGAAAAAATTGGATACTGTATTAGTCGCATAACTGACACTGCGATCTACTGCTTCAATTTGGCGATCCGTTATCTGTTGAATAAACTCCACGCGTTGCGCGGCCATATCCACCCGCAGCGCTTTTAATTCATCCAACACATAACGTTCAGTAAACGCACTGTAAAGCGGCGCTTGCAACTGCTCCACCTGTTGTTGCGCACGCTCGGCAGCAGCTGCTTTAGTTTCTTCGCTTTGCGCTGCAACGGGCTGAGCTTGAATGCCCGCCGCAAATAACAGGGGTAACAATACAATCAGCAATAAAATAAATGCCCGCTTAAAAGCGGAGTCTTGCCTCATGCTATCTCTTCCGCAGTTAATTCATAAGCGCCTTCAGCGTTGTGCACTTCGCGCCCATTCAGCGGCGGATTGAATACACAGGCCAATTGCAACTCTTCAAACGCGCGCAAAATATGCTTGTCGTGTTGATCCAGCACATAAAGCGTGCCCGGTTTGATTTCATGGGTTTCATTTTTTGCGATGTCGAGTATTTCACCTACACCGCTGATGCAGTACACCGCTTCAATATGGTGTTGGTAATGCAGCGCCAACTCGGCATCTTTTACTATGCGGGTGATATGAAATGAAAAACCGGCATTATCACTTTTTAATAACAGGCGATTACTTTCCCAACCTGGCGCACTAATACTGCGTCCTTGCAGCGGAGCATCCGCTAAACGTCTAATCAACATAGGTACACTTACCTCTTCTTGTTTTTCAGTGACTCGCGCGTTTTGTCTTTTTACAACACGCGCGCCTTCTCACTACCAACATTCAGCTCTGAAAATCTTTCCGGCAGATTATTATTGTTATGCGCTTTTCAGCGATGGATATTCCTGCAGTGCGGCCTTAAAAGAGCGACCTAAAATATTCAACCCTTTGAGCAAATCATCTTCGCTAATCGTCAGCGGGCAAAAACATTTCACCACTTGCCCTTGATTACCTGCGGTTTCAATAATCATGCCGCGCTCAAATGCATGCTGGGAAATCGAATCGGCAATCTCACCGCTGGAGCATTCAATACCCTGCATAAAACCACGCCCGCGCACCATTCTCGCCAGCGGCTTATTGGCATCGACTATGGCTTGCAAACTGCGGGTAATAATCTCGGCTTTATGTTTAATATCCTGCTGAAAACGCTCGTCACTCCAGTAGGTTTTTAACGCTGCGGTTGCAGTAACAAATGCATGGTTATTGCCACGGAAAGTACCGTTATGCTCACCCGGCTTCCACACATCCAGCGCCGGGCTTAACAACACCAGCGAAAAAGGCAGACCAAAACCGCTGAGTGATTTAGACAAGGTCACTATGTCGGGTTTGATACCACTGGATTCAAAACTGAAAAAGCTACCAGTACGGCCGCAGCCCGCTTGAATGTCATCGACGATTAACAGCATGTCGTGTTTGCGACACAGTTTTTGCAAACTTTGCAGCCAGCTATCGCCTGCGACATTTAAGCCGCCCTCACCCTGCACTACTTCAACAATAACCGCTGCTGGCAAATCCACACCGCTGGATGGATCGCTCAATAACTTGTCCATCATCTTGACCGTATCAACATCGCGACCGTGGTAACCACAAAAAGGCATGCGCTCAATATTGCCGAGTGAAACACCAGCGCCATTGCGATGATGCTCATTGCCGGTTGCCGCTACCGCGCCTAGCGATACACCGTGAAAACCATTAGTGAAGGCGATAATTTTTTCGCGGCCTTTTACTTTGCGCGCAATTTTCATTGCCGCTTCAACCGCATTGGTGCCGGTAGGGCCGGTAAATTGCACGCGGTAATCCAGATCACGCGGCTGCAAAATCACATCGCGCAGCACTTCCAAAAATTCTTGCTTGGCGCCGGTGTGCATATCCAAACCGTGGGCAACACCATCGGCTTCAATGTAATCCAGCAAGGCTTTTTTCAGCAGTGGATTATTGTGGCCGTAGTTCAATGAACCTGCACCGGCTAAAAAATCCAGATAAGGTTTATCTTGTTGGTCGAACAGGTAACTGCCGCGAGCACGTTGAAATACAATCGGAAAATTGCGTGAATAAGACCTTACTGCAGACTCCATCTGTTGGAAAACTTGCATAGTCCAGCTCCTCATTTTGGTTAAAAGTGTCCCGTGAGCAGGCTTGAGAGCCTGCTCGATAGGAAAATGTAATGGGTTAGTGAGTTACTTAGTCCAACCAGCGTCTACTAGGCGACAGGCCCAAGCTATTGCGCAGATCGGAATAGGAATGCGCGAGCGATTCCTGCGGGCGGTTAGGCAGAGGGGAAACGCGAAGCAGGTACTCGTCGTCATGCTGGTTAGCAAAATGACGCTCGCGCTCAAAGAACACATCCTTTGCCATTAGCGCTTGCCAATCCCGCGCCAGACCTTCAAATAACTTCCAAGAGGCGCCGTTGTCAGGCGTGATGGTGGTAATCAAATGGCGTGCATTTTCCGTTGTACTTTGCGCAACCAACCAATTGAGCATACGTTTGGCCAAGCCGTGGCCACGGAATTTAGCATCGACCACTACCTGCCAGATAAACAGCGTCTCAGGGTCGTTTGGTACTAGATAGCCAGAGATAAAACCGATGATTTTGCCATCGATCACAGCGGCGACAGAGGTATCGGCAAAATGCTGGCACTGGAGTAAATTGCAGTAAACCGAGTTAGTATCCAGTGGCGGGCTAGCAGCTACTAATTGATTGAGATGAAAACCGTCGGTGGCACGGGGATGACGCAACTCCAACTTGTCCTCAAAAAGATCGTTTCTGGTGTTCATTAAACCTCCATAGCGCGTCTTTATTAAATGCATCATGCTGTAGGCATTTTTATTACAACACTAACCATTAAAATACCCAGTTAAACAGGGTGATGTTTAGAGCCCCCAGCAACACGGGGTAGGGGCTCATCAGCGGCAACTTTTATTGCCTCGATGCAAGTTATTTCATTAGTATACTAAGTATTTCATGAAAAGTCCATGACAGGACAATGACGATAAAGTGACAAGACACGCAAGAACGGGCATGCTGTCGCCTTATCCAACCCCCATATTACGTGACAATCCGCAGAATCCTTCATGAGCCAGATAGATCAAGTACTTACCAGCCTTCGTCGCGTAATACGCGCAATTGATTTGCACTCAAAGCAATTAGTAAAAACTGTCAGTGTCACCGGGCCACAATTGCGCTTGTTGCAACTGATCCGCCGCGAAGGCGATGCCACCGCCAGCGAACTGTCTGAAGCCATGAGCCTGAGCCAGGCCACAGTGACCAGCATTTTGGATCGACTGGAGGATCGCGGCCTGCTGGAACGCATTCGCTCGCAGACCGATAAGCGCAAAATCCATCCGCGCCTGACCGAGACCGGCTCCCGCTTGCTCGACCAAGCCCCCACCCCACTGCAAGATAGCTTTGTGCGCAAGTTCGACCAGCTGCAGAGCTGGGAGCAACACATGATTATCGCCTCACTACAGCGACTGGCCGAAATGATGGACGCCGAAGATATAGATGCATCGCCCTACCTGGATTTGGGCTCACTGGATCGCACCATTGAAAAAGAATAAAAAGAAAAAGGCTGCAATTGCGAAACAGGAAACCGAACGTCATCAAATCATCACCAAACCGTCCTCTTAACGCCACAGCTCCGTAACAAAGACTCCCTAAGCTGCGTTCCGATCATCCATATCGGAACCATCCGCTCAGGGAGCCAATCATGAAGTTTTTCCACACATCACTCGCACTTACCATTAGCTGCCTATGCGCATTGCCCGCCAGTGCCAACGTGTATTTTTCCGAATACATCGAAGGCAGCAGCAATAACAAAGCACTGGAAATTTACAACAGCGGCGACAACGCAATTAATTTAAGCGGCCACAAAGTTGAGATGTATTTCAACGGTAGCAACAGCGCCGGACTGACCATCAACCTGAGCGGCACTATTCCCGCCCAAGGCGTGTTTGTACTGGCGCACGGCAGCGCCAATGGGACCATTCTGGCGGTCGCCAATCAAACCAGCAGCGCCAGCTGGTTTAACGGCAACGATGCCATAGTGTTAAAAAACGGCAGCACTATTTTGGATAGCATCGGCCAAGTTGGTAACAACCCCGGCAGCGAATGGGGCACAGGCCTCACCAGCACTGCCGACAACACCCTGCGCCGCAAAACCTCCATCACCAGCGGCGACACCATCATCAACGACAGCTTTGATCCAGCACTGGAATGGGAAGGTTACGCGCAAGACACCTTTGACCACTTGGGCACCTATCAAGGCAGCACCAATGGTGGCGGCAACAATGGTGGCAGCACTAATGGCCAATGTGGTGAAAGCGCCACGCGGATCGCCAGCGTTCAAGGCGCAGGCAGCGCGAGCCCACTCGTTGGCAATAACGTCACTATCGAAGCAATCGTGGTCGCCGACTTTCAAAATACCAATCAACTCGGCGGATTTTTTATTCAGGAAGAAGATGCAGATAGTGATAGCAATCCTGCAACATCGGAAGGTATTTATATCGCCAGCACTACGCCGGTCGCAGTGGGGGATCGCGTACGCGTAAACGGAACGGTTGCAGAAACATTTGAGCTAACCCAACTCAACACCGCTACAGTCACAGTGTGCGCCAGCAATCAACCGCTTCCAACGCCAACCACTATTTCATTGCCCGTCACATCACTGAATGTATTTGAAAGCATCGAAGGTATGTCAGTGGCGATTGCACAAACACTTACGGTAAATGAAACCTATCAGCTGGGCCGCTACGGACAACTGCTGCTGGCCAATGGCCGCTTGCAACAACCCACCAATGTGGTCGAACCAGGCGCTGCCGCCAACGCCCTGCAAGCGCAAAACAATTTAAATAAATTGATGATGGATGATGGGAGCAATCTGCAAAATCCTGATCCGGTTATTTTCCCGGCACCGGGTTTATCGGCTGAAAATACTCTGCGCAGCGGCGATACACTGGCCAATTTGCGCGGTGTGATCACTTACGATTTTGGCAGCTATCGCATTCTGCCAACGGTCGCACCGGAATTTATTCACAGCAACCCACGCCCCTTAGCCCCTATTGCTGATTCCGCTGCGAATTTAAAAATCGCCAGTTTTAATGTACTGAACTTTTTTAATGGTAACGGCACCGGCGGCGGCTTCCCCACCTCACGCGGCGCAAACAACACAACAGAATTCGCCCGCCAAAAAACCAAAATCGTCAGTGCACTGGTTGGTTTAAATGCTGACGTGATCGGCCTGATCGAAATTGAAAACGATGGCTACAGCAATACCAGTGCGATTGCAGAATTGGCCGCCGCATTAAATACAGCGACCAATACCAACGTGTGGAAATTTATTAACCCAGGCGTAAACAAAATCGGCACCGATGAAATTGCCGTTGGTTTTATTTATCGCAGCGATAAAACCACCGCCATTGGCCAAACAGCGATTCTGGATTCCAGTGTGGATGCACAATTTATCGATACCAAAAACCGCCCGGCACTGGCACAAAGTTTCCGCGTGAATAGCAACCGCGCCATTGCTACTGCCGTAGTCAACCATTTCAAATCCAAAGGTTCGGATTGTAATGATCTGGGTGATGCAGACATCGGCGATGGTCAAGGCAATTGCAATATCACTCGCACCCAAGCCGCCACTGCGCTAGTGAATTGGCTGAGCACTCACCCTACCGGCGTGAATGATTCCGACTACTTAATCATCGGCGATTTAAATGCTTACGCCAAAGAAGATCCTATCCGCCAGATTCTTAACGCGGGCTACAGCGATTTGATCAATTTGTTTGGCGGCAGCGGCGCTTACTCTTATGTGTTTGATGGCCAAGCGGGCTATTTGGATCACGGCCTCGCCAGCAATTCACTCACTCCGCAGGTATTGTTCGCATCTGATTGGCATATCAACGCTGACGAACCCATCAGCCTTGACTACAACACCGAATTTAAATCCCCTGCGCAGATTAATAATTTTTACGCGCCTGATGCCTATCGTTCATCGGATCACGACCCGCTGTTGATATCGCTGAAATTAGTAATCGATTTGGATGGCGATGGCGATGTGGATAAAAACGATGTGCAAATCATCACCAGCGCCCGCGGAGCCACACCAACAGCATTTGATCAGCGCGACGTAAATGGCGATGGCGTTATCAATGCACTTGATGCCCGCGCACTCACGCTGCAATGCACTCGCCCCGGCTGCGCCACTAACTAATCACCACACCAGATTAAGGAGATAACAATGAAAACCCTGTTACGCGTATTTTCAATAGTCTGCATTGCAGCATCATTCAACGCCAATGCAATCAGCATCGATTTAATTGCCGACAACAATGCCATCAACCTTGGCGACAGCGTTGAAGTTCAAGTCCGCATCAGCGGCTTGGATGGCAGCACTGCACTGGGTGTTTACGATGTGAATTTTAACTACGATGCAAGCCTGTTTAGCCTTGGCAATATCAGCTGGGGCGATTCACTGCAAGGCAATCAATTGGACCTGCTTGGCTTTGGCAGCCTGCAAGACAGCATCAGCGGCAGCGGTTGGTTAAACCTATTTGAATTATCGTTTGATGCGGTGACGGATTTGGAAAACTACCAAGCAGGAGAATTTACCCTGTTCAGCATCCTGCTAAACGCCATTGCTATAGGCAGCGGCGATTTTTCCCTAACCGCCAACGCCCTGGGTGACGCCTACGGCAACAATGTAGCGCTCGATAGCATCAATGGCACCCGCATTAATATCAACACTATTTCAGTACCGGAACCATCGAGTTTGTTATTGTTAATTGGCATGTTGGCTATTTTGGTTTTACGTACGAGATTGTCGCAGTCACAAAAGTAAAAGCACAAGAATAAAAAAGCCCGGCGACTTAGCGGTCGCCGGGCTTTTTGTAGCAAAAAATAACTTAACTCAATACCAAATTATCGCGATGAATTAATTCGTTATCGTCTTCATAACCCAAAATTTCGAAAATTTGACTACTGGGTTTGCCGATAATTTTGCGTGCCTCATCGGCGTGATAATTAATTAATCCGCGCGCGATTTCTTTGCCGGTTAAATCTTCACAGATCACCATATCGCCGCGAGTAAAATCACCGCGAACGGCTTTAACACCGACTGGCAAAATACTTTTGCCCTGCTCGCGCACTACGCGCACTGCGCCGTCGTCCAACACTATGGTGCCGCGGGTTTGCAATTGACCGGAGATCCAGCGTTTGCGTGCCGCTTGTGGCTGCTGTTCAGCCCACAAAAAAGTACCGAGGTTTTCGCCTGCGGCAATTCGCAGCAAGGCATTTTCAATGCGACCGCCAACAATCACCGTATCGGCACCGGAACGCGCAGCAACTCGCGCAGCGCGCACTTTGGTAATCATGCCGCCACGACCCAATGCACCGCCAGTGCCACCCGCCATTTGTTCGAGGCGCGAATCACCGGCAGCAATTTCGCTGAGCAATTGTGCGTTGGGGTTGTTGCGCGGGTCGCTGTCGTACATGCCTTTTTGATCGGTGAGAATCACCAACAAATCGGCCTCTAATAAATTCGCAACCAGTGCACCGAGCGTATCGTTATCGCCAAAACGGATTTCTTCGGTAGTAACCGTATCGTTTTCGTTAATGACAGGAATCACATTAAAACCAATCAAGGTTTTCAAAGTAGAGCGCGCATTTAAATAGCGCTGGCGCGATGAAAGGTCGTCGTGATCCAGCAGCACTTGCGCAGTGAGCAATCCGTAGCGCTGGAATTCAACTTCATAATTTTGAATCAAACTCATCTGCCCCACTGCAGCAGCAGCTTGCAGTTGATGAATTTCCGTTGGGCGCGCAGCCCAACCTAAACGGCGCATACCTGCGGCAACCGCACCGGACGAGACCAATACCAATTCAATACCGCGCAGACGCAACTCGGCCATTTGTTTGACCCAACCGGCAATAGCTTCTGCATCCAGCCCTTTGCCATCATTGGTCAACAGTGCGCTGCCGATTTTTACCACCCAGCGTTTTGCTTGGGGAATAATGTCTCTTTTATTCATGTCTCGTTACTCACGTCTCTTTTCTTTTTCTTGCGAGAAGTTGCTGCTCGATAATTCGCGATTTTTTGCAAAACTCTTGGCTCTTAATGCAACACGCCCGGAGCATGGGCCGGGCGTGAGGTTACACTATTTTGCGCTTGACGCTAATCGACTTGTATTAGTGATTAACGTAAATAACTTCAACGTCGTAATCATCTTCGTTGAAATTATCATCGTCATCTTCACCGCGTGCACGACGCGCCTCACGCTGCGCCAAACGCAATTCTTCAATGCGATCGCGCGCTTCCTGTGCCATTTGATTTTGCAATTCGGTCTCGCGTTCACGCGCTTCCGGATTGGTTTTTTCTTCTTCCCAAATCGCTTCCAACAATTCCATCGCCTTGCCTGCAAGCGGCATAGTGCCTTCGCGATTCAACGCCGAAATGCGGAATACTGGACCAGTCCAACCCAAATCATCAATCACCGCCTGACAACGCGCTTCCACCTCATCTGGCGGCAGCAAGTCAATTTTATTGAGCAGCAACCAGCGATCGCGCGTGGCGAGTGTCGGGCTAAATTTTTCCAACTCATTGGCGATGATGCGCACATTATCGGCGGGATTAGTGTCATCTACCGGCGCCATATCAACCATGTGCATGAGTACACGGCAGCGGGTCAAATGCTTGAGGAAACGCACACCAAGACCAGCACCTTCTGCAGCACCTTCGATTACACCGGGAATATCGGCGATTACAAAACTGCGGTGCTGCTGCACTTTTACTACACCGAGATTAGGTACCAGCGTTGTAAATGGATAATCCGCCACTTTGGGTTTGGCGGAACTGACCGCGCGGATAAAACTGGATTTACCGGCATTGGGCAAACCGAGCATGCCCACATCGGCAAGCACTTTAAGTTCGAGTTTCAGGTTGCGCATTTCGCCTTCAGTTCCGGGCGATGTTTTGCGCGGCGTGCGGTTGGTACTGGTTTTAAAGCGGGTATTACCCAAACCGTGGAAACCGCCCTGCGCGACTTTTAATTTTTGGCCGTGTTCGGTTAAATCGCCAAATACTTCTTCGGTATCGGTATCAATGACGGTAGTACCTACCGGCACGGGCAAAAACAGATCGGCACCCTTAGCGCCGGTGCAATCTTTACTGCCACCCTTTTGGCCATTCTCAGCGCGATACTTGGGCACAAAACGATAATCGATCAGCGTATTGAGGTTTTCATCGGCAACCAAAAACACACTGCCGCCATCGCCGCCATCGCCGCCGTCGGGGCCGCCTTTGGAAATAAACTTTTCCCTCCGGAAGCTCATGAAGCCGTTGCCGCCATTACCGGCCTCGACATGAATGGGTGCTTCATCAACAAATTTCACAGCTAACTCCAGAGGAAAAAAACAAAAATTTAATCTGCATATAAAAAAGCCCTGACGGATATCGGCAGGGCTTTTTTATTGTTCTTCATTTGCCCACTGCAAGCAGTAAGCTTGGCTATTACTTTAGCGCAATATTAAGCAGCAGGAATGATGCTTACGTATTGACGGCCAAAAGCGCCTTTAATTTCGAACTTAACGGTACCGTCTACTTTCGCAAACAAAGTATGGTCTTTACCCAGACCTACGTTTACGCCAGCGTGGAACTTGGTGCCGCGTTGACGAACAATAATGCTGCCGCCAGAAATCAACTCGCCGCCGTAGGCTTTAACACCAAGGCGTTTCGCTTCTGAATCGCGACCGTTACGAGAACTACCAACCCCTTTCTTGTGAGCCATTTTCTAGCCTCCTCAATTAACCTTTGATAGCAGTGATTTTCACTTCGGTGAACCACTGACGATGACCTTGACGCTTCATGTGGTGCTTACGACGACGGAATTTGATGATCTTCACTTTGTCGGCACGGCCATGAGCAACCACTTCAGCAGTAACAGTTGCACCTTCAACAACAGGAGCGCCAATCTTGACGTCTGCGCCGTTGGCAACCAGATACACTTTGTTGAATTCAACAACGCCACCAGTGGTGAAATCGATTTTTTCGAGTTTGAGGGTTTCACCCACAACTACGCGATGTTGCTTGCCACCGCTTTCAAAAATTGCGTATGCACTCATTTTTTACCTTGCTCCAATAAACACATGGACGACACGAAGTAGCTTGGCGACATGCCTGGGCGTTTGGGACTAGCGTCGTATACCGGTTTTCAGGGGCGGCGATTGTATGCCAAATGGCCAATGGATCGCAAGCAAAAGCGACACTCACCTCGATAGTAAATTAGGTGCAGACAACCAATCTGCAACGCTACCAGCTGCAATAGGACGGGATATAAGGTAGCCCTGTAAATAATCCCCCCCCATGGCTACCAGCAGATTTCGCTGCTGCTCGGTTTCGACCCCTTCAACCACAATACGAAACCCCAGTCCGCGCGCCATACCGACAATCGCCAACAACAACTTGCGCGCATCATGATCGAGATCGGCAATAAAACTGCGGTCAACTTTGATGATATTGACCGGCAGCTTTCGCAAATACGCCAGCGATGAATATCCCGTACCAAAATCATCGATAGCCAAACTGACGCCAAGTGTGCGGATTCGCTCGAGCACCGAGCACACCAGACCAATATCATGAGAGAAAACGCTCTCCGTAATTTCGATCTCCAGCCGTTCGGGCGCCAACCCAGATATCGCCAATGCAGCTTTGACATCAGCCAACAAATCACCTCCCAGGATCTGGTGAATTGAGACATTGACGCTCACTACTGTCCCGCCAGGCCAGTGCGCCGCCGCTTTGCAAGCAGACACAAGAACCCAGCGCCCAAGCGGCACAATCAAGCCACTCTCTTCTGCCACCGGGATAAATAGAAGAGGCGAGATGGTTCCCAGCTCGGGCTCATCCCAGCGCAACAGTGCCTCCATCTTTCGCGCTACTGAGTAACCACATGGTTCAATAGGCTGAAACACCAAGGATAACTCGTCAGCCTCTAACGCTGAGTGCAAAGAGCGACGCAAACGCTGGCGCTGCTGAATACCTACATCCAATGCCAAATCGAAAAGCTTAACGCCTCCTGTACCCTGCTGACGTAAACTGTGGCGAGCAATGGAGGTCTGATAAAGCAGCTGTTCAGCATCGCGTGCCTCACCGGGAAACACGGAGACCCCAATCATGACATCAATGCGCATAACACCCGCACCAGTTTCAATCGGCTGCTGAAACACCCCGCGCAAGAGCGCCGCCTCCTGCGCCCATTTGCGACCTTGGCTGGTCATGGTGACAGCGAACTCGGAACCACCCCAGCGGGCAATTAGACTACCGGGAGGCATGACGCTTTTCAGCCGCTCTGCCAACACCAACAAAATCTGCTCGCTAACGACAGCCCCCTGAAGCTCAATAACATCAAAGCGCAGCACCTCGATCGCAAACACCCCCACGCATCCACGGTTGGTGCGAGCCACCTCAATCTGCTGGCACAACTCCCGCTCAAAGGAGCTGCGATTCAGCAATCCAGTCAGTGGATCGGACGATGCCACCCTCGCCAGCTCCTGCGCATAGCGCTCCTTGAGAGCGATTTCAAATTCCAGCGTTTCTATTTGCTCCGCAAGACGCAACTCCAGATTATCTTTGGCGCGCGCCAGCTCTTCATAATTACCAGCAGCGTCGGCCGTTATGCGATCTTTATCACGCGCAGCAACAAATAGATGAAAAGCAGTATCGCGCGACACGCGGGCGAAACCACTAAGACCAATGAACAGTGCAAGACCTAAACCAGCCACGACCAAATCACTCATCGCTCCAGTGGTGGCAAACAGTATTACCAAGGGTCCGATAAGCATGATCATGAAGAGGCGGCTCACCCAAGGAACCAGCGCTAAAACATTTATACTGCCCGCAGCGATAGTTGCCATCACCAATGCAATCACCAATCGCTGGGGGGTTGTTGCATCGTGAAAATAGGCGATCGAAAAGGCTGCCCACCCCACACCGGACACGAGCGATCCAATCATAAATAGCCGGACCATCTGCGCAGGATTTTGACGCTGCTGACGCGATGTTCGATGCCACCACCATAAACTGCCAAGGCGCAATACATTCACTAGCTGCATCCCACCCCACCAAAGAAATAGCGACAACTGACTCGCAGCACCTTGAAAATAGAGCGCTAAAGCAGAGGCGGCGACAAAAGTAAAAATTAATACGTTGGGAAGCTGGCGATACATTGCCGAGGCTTTTTCGCAGATTAAATGCTGCGCAACCTCAACCGAATGCTGGTGAGCCAAAAAGCTATCACGTGTCATTATCGAAAGCCTCCAAACGGATCTCGCGTATATTCCTTCCGCTAATCATCATTTAGTCACTGAATCCAGTTGTTTTGCTTTAGCCACCACTCAAGAGCACCTGGCCATTCCGATACACTGCCCTGCCCCTGAATCATGCCCACGCCGTGAATTCCAGTTTGGTAAATATGTAGCTCAGACTGCTTATTATGCTTTTGCACCTCGGCAAAAAACGCGAGGCTGTTGCCGACCGGCACCGACTGGTCGCCAATACCATGCAGCATAAATACCGGCGGGATGTTCGCCTTCACCTGATATTGCAGCGAGTTTTCATGCAGCTTGTTAGGTTCGGGATGCTCACCAAAGAGCGCTTTGCGCGACCCAGCATGAGCATCAGGCCCATAAAGTGCGATGACCGGATAACCCAAAATCGCAAAATCAGGATGCGCACTGATGTCGCCAAGCGGATCGTCCAATGCAAACGTAAAATCGGAGCGGGTTGCAACACTCGCCGCCAAATGCCCGCCCGCCGAAAACCCAATCACCCCCACTTTGGCAGGATCAATTCCCCATTCATCTGCATGTTTGCGCACCTGACGCACCGCACGCAGACCGTCTAGCAATGGCGCGGGAAAGCCGTACTCTTGCATCCGATACTTGACCACAAAGGCCGCTACGCCGCGCGCGGCGAACCACTTGGCGATATCGTGCCCCTCGTGATTAATCGCCAAACGCACATAACCGCCGCCGGGGAAAATCACCACTGCAGTGCCATTGGCCTTATCGGCCTCAGGCCAATAGGGAATCATGGCGGGATTATCCACCGCGTAAACACGCTGATCTTTTATATGTTCGCGGTCAGGGCTGACCAAAGGCTTTTCATCCCACAAATAGATAGGATCGATAGGTAATTCACTCACAGGCTGGGCAACTCCAACAATCGGCAAGCAAAAGAACAGAGCAAGCACACCCAAAGTGCGACCCGGAGATAAATACATGGCAATGTCACTCGCTCTCGCTAGTTATAAAACGCGCACGAGTCTAGCATGTTAGTAATATAAATAAACACGCCAAGCATCAGTGACGAAACTGCGACTCCTCATCGCCCCACCAGTGATGCAACTGCCAATCGACGCGGGTGGGGTCTGCGGCACTTAATAACCACTTGCCTGTAATCAGCTCCCACTGGGAAAGCCCACCACTTATCTCCGCCCAAACACCGTGGATATCGTCATTTATATAGGCCTTAGCCAGATCAACTTCCTCACCCAGCATTTGCTCGGCGGTAAGTTCAAGTTTGACCAGGTCATCCACCTCGTGCTCAAGCCCCTCCTTGAGGGTGCCAAATGCACTTGGGCTATCACCTACCAAAGAGGAGGTAGCCTTGGATGTGTGAAAAGGGTTAGCAGCAGACTGGCTGCCTGAATCGTCAGATAGCTTCATAGAATTTAGCTCCAGCTCGTGTTTTAGATATTTATACCCACACAGGCAGTACAGCCTCTATAATCACCGCCTTTCGCAACTTTTTACTTGGTAACCTTTACGCCCAGTAAAAACTCCACCTTTAGTATAGGCCTTAGATTCCAATGCAAGAGCGCCCCATGCAAGAACAATACACTCCCGCAGAAGTTGAAGCCCAAGCCCAGCAGTACTGGGAAGAACACCAAAGCTTCAAGGTTATTGAAGATCGCAGCAAAGAAAAGTTCTATTGTCTAGCGATGTTCCCCTACCCAAGCGGCAAGCTACACATGGGGCACGTGCGCAACTACACCCTCACCGATGTGATCGCCCGCTATCAGCGCATGCAGGGCAAAAATGTATTGCACCCAATGGGTTGGGACGCGTTTGGTCTACCAGCGGAGAACGCCGCACTCAAACACCAGACCGCGCCCGCCGCTTGGACCTACTCCAACACCGACCATATGCGCGGGCAACTGAAACAACTCGGCTTTGGTTTTGACTGGTCGCGTGAACTGACCACCTGCAAGCCGGAATACTACAAATGGGAACAGTGGTTCTTTACCCGCCTGTACGAAAAAGGTTTGGTGTACAAGCGTATGGCGACCGTGAACTGGGACCCGGTTGACCACACTGTACTGGCCAACGAGCAGGTGATCGACGGCCGCGGCTGGCGTTCAGGCGCTTTGGTTGAGCGCAAAGAGATCCCGCAGTGGTTTATCAAAATCACCGACTATGCCGACGAATTGCTCAATGACCTGGACAAGCTGCCCAACTGGCCAGAGCAGGTCAAAACCATGCAACGCAACTGGATTGGCAAGAGCCGCGGCTTGGAAATGCACTTTAGCCTAGCCGCACCCGTAGGCGAATTTACCGGCTTCGACATCTATACCACCCGCCCCGATACCATCATGGGCGTGACTTACGTCAGCCTCGCCGCTGAGCATCCGATTGCCAAATTGCTCGCAGAGACAAATCCTGAACTGGCGCAATTTATCGCCGAATGCAAAGTGCAATCAGTTGCCGAAGCTGATATGGCGACCATGGAAAAACGCGGTATCGATACTGGTATCAAAGCCCTGCACCCGATCACTGGTGAGCCAGTATCGGTATGGATCGCCAACTATGTATTGATGGATTACGGCTCAGGCGCGGTGATGGCAGTGCCGGCGCATGACCAGCGCGATTATGAATTTGCCAAGAAATATGATCTGCCGATTTCGCAAGTGATTGCGCCGCAGAATGGTGAAGCTATCGACCTGAGCAAAGCCGCATTCACCGAAAAAGGTGTGCTGGTGAACTCCGGTGAATACGACGGGCTGGACTTTAATGCCGCCTTCGATGCTATCGCCAGCACCTTGGAAATGGCGCACAAGGGTCAGGTAAAAGTGAATTACCGCCTGCGCGACTGGGGTGTATCGCGCCAGCGCTACTGGGGCGCACCTATCCCAATGTTCAACCTGCCCAACGGCGGCGAAATTCCCGTTCCTGCGCACAAACTGCCCGTATTGCTGCCGGAAGATGTGGTAATGAACGGTGTTCACTCACCGATTAAAGCCGATCCCGAATGGCGCAAAGCCGAGCTGGATGGCCAAGCAGTGGAACGCGAAACCGATACCTTCGATACCTTTATGGAATCCAGCTGGTACTACGCACGTTACACCTGCCCGAATTTTGAAGGTGGCATGCTCGACAAAGCCGCGGCCGATTACTGGCTGCCCGTTGACCAGTATGTAGGCGGTATCGAACACGCCATCCTCCACCTGCTCTATTCGCGCTTCTTCCACAAGTTGATGCGCGATGAAGGTTTGGTCAGCTGCGATGAGCCCTTCGACCGTTTGCTCTGCCAGGGCATGGTATTAAAAGACGGCACCAAGATGAGTAAATCCAAGGGCAACACGGTTGACCCGGAAGAGCTGATCAATCAATACGGCGCCGATACCGTACGCCTCTTCTCTATGTTTGCCGCTCCGCCAGAGCAGAGCATGGAGTGGAGCGATTCGGGTGTTGAAGGCGCCAACCGCTTCCTGCGCCGTTTGTGGAAAGCCGTTGAAGGCCACATCAATGCCGGTACACCGGGCAAGCTGGATGTAGACGCTCTGCCGCAAGCACAGAAAGACCTGCGCCGCAAAACTCACGAAACCATTCAAAAAGTCAGCGATGACTATGGCCGTCGCCAAACCTTTAACACCGCGATTGCCGCAACCATGGAATTACTGAACGAAACCAGCAAACTCGCCGACCGCGCTAATCCACTGGGTTTAGCCGTTGAACGCGAAGCGCTGGAAGCGGCAATTTTGTTGCTTGCGCCTATCGTGCCGCACATCAGCCATTCACTCTGGCAAGCACTTGGCCACCAGAGCATTCCGCTCAATGAAAAATGGCCAACCCTTGACGAAAGTGCGCTGGTGCGCTCGACCATTGAGGTAGTGATTCAGGTAAACGGCAAATTGCGCGGCAAGTTGGATGCGGCAGTTGATGCACCCAAAGAGCAGCTCGAAGCCGATGCGCTCGCGCAGGAAAATGTGCAGCGTTTCCTTGAAGGTGTCACCGTGCGCAAAGTGATTGTGGTGCCCAACAAGCTTGTGAACATTGTTGCCAATTGATCATCAATGGCGGGTTGCTAGGCGAACCCGCCCTACGGATTTAGTTATGAAAAAAATTATCGTCAGTTTATTAGTGCTTAGCCTCTCCGCCTGCGGCTGGCATTTGCGCGGCTCCGCAACCGGCGAAGATAAACTGGCGATGACTAGCCCGCTAGACTTAGTGATCGCCACCAAAGACGATCACAGCCCACTGATCAATGCGCTGCGCCAATCCCTGCCCGGCTATAAAATCAATGAATTAACCAGCGCAACAGCCAATACACTTACGCTGAACTTAAGCCGCGAAGTGTTGGATAAACGCACCGCCGGTGTCGGCAGCGACGCACTCACCAGCGCCTATGAAATTATCCTGCGCGTGGATTACAGCGTCAGCAATGCACAGGGCGTCATCACCCCGCGCGACACCAATGCACGCATCTCGCGCACCTACAATTACAACGTCAACAATGCCAACGGTGCCGCGCAAGAAGAAGAATTAGTGCTGCGCGAAATGCGCCGCGAACTGGCCAACAGCATTTTGCGCCGAGTTAAAAACCTCAGCGTAAAAGCCCCAGCAACCTCAGCGGCACCATAAGATGCCCAAGCTACGCGCCGAGCAACTCAGTGCCGCACTCAACAAGCAACTGGCACCTATTTATTTAGTCTCAGGCGATGAGCCACTGCTGATTCAAGAGTGCTGCGACCAGATTCGCGCCGCCGCGCGCAAAAATGGTTTTAGCGAGCGCGAGCTGTACCACATAGATACAAGTTTTGATTGGAACCAACTGCTCGCCTCCGCCAACAGTCTCTCGCTGTTTGCCGAGAAAAAAATTATTGAAGTGCGCATGCCCAGCGGCAAACCCGGCGATAAAGGCGGCAAAGCTTTACAGGAATATGCGCAGTCACCCGCCCCCGATAATTTGCTGTTAATCGTCACCGAAAAACTCGACGGCGCCACACAAAAAAGCAAATGGTTTAAAGCCATTGAAGATGCCGGCCAACATATCCAAATCTGGCCGATTGCCCCCGCGCAATTGCCGCGCTGGATTGGCGTGCGCTTGCAACAATCCGGTTTACACGCCGATAGTGATGCCATCGATTTACTCGCCTCACGCATCGAAGGCAATTTGCTCGCCGCCGCCCAGGAAATCGAAAAATTAAAATTGCTCGCCACTGACAACCGCATCAGCTATGAGTTGATGGCGTCGGTGGTTGCCGACAGCGCCCGCTACGATGTATTTGGCCTCACCGATAAAGCCCTGCACGGCGACGCCCGCGCCGCTGTGCGCACACTGCAAGGTTTAAAAACCGAAGGCACCGAACCGATTAACATCCTCTGGGCGGTGACCCGCGAAATTCGCGCGCTGGTGCAAATCTCCCAAGCCGTGGCGCAGGGCAAACATTTTGAATGGGCCGCAAAACAAGCCGGTGTGTGGGACAAACGTCAACCGCTCATGCAAACCGCACTGCGCCGCTTAAAACCCGCACAACTGCAGCAATTGCTGCGCAAAGCTAACGGCATAGATAAAGCAGTAAAAGGCATGCGCAATGCCGAACCCTGGGATGAGTTGCTAGATTTGATTTTAAATATCGCCGGAGTGCAAAGTTTGAATCTGCACAATGAGCGACTAAGCTTGAAAAACTAATAATAAGCGCACCAATGTGCGCAACCTAAGTAAACGAAAAAACACACAGCCTGCAATACAGTTCTGCCAATAATCATTTTTTGCAATGAGTAGCCATGGCAGATATTTTTCAACCGCTATTGAGCAGGAATACCCTCTATGATTCAGGCTAAAAAAATACTTATCCAATCCTGTGCAGCACTCACTCTTACTGCGCTCTGTCAATTTGCTAGCGCCCTATCCCCAACGCCTCCCTCCGGCACCAGCCCCAGCAAACGCACTATCGAATACGATTGGATGCCTGTTGCCGCTTGGGACAAAATGCACGCAGAAGATAAGGTCATCGCCGAGTATGAAGACGTCAACGTATTATTTCTCGGCGATTCGATTACGGCAGGTTGGGATTGGCAAATCTGGGAGAAAAACTTCAAACCCTTGAAGGCTGCCAATTTCGGCATCGGTGGCGACCACACCGCCAATGTACTCTGGCGTTTACAACACGGCGCCATCGGCAATATGCAACCCAAAGTGATTGTGCTGCTGATCGGCGTAAATAATTTTGGTCACCTTCACGAAACGCCCGAGCAAGTCGCCGCCGGCGTTACCAACGTAGTTGCGCAGCTACAACTGGCCTGGCCAAGCAGCAAAATATTGCTTAATGGCGTATTTCCCTTTGATGAACAAGCGACATCAGTAAGTCGCCAGCAGGTGAAAAAAGTAAATCAAATTATCGCGCAGCTCGATAACCGCAAAACCATTTTTTATAAAGATTACGGCCCCTTACTGCTGCAAAAAAACGGCAATATTTCGCCCGCAATCATGAAAGACTTTTTACACCCCACATCCAAGGGCTATCAAATTTGGGCCGATGCCATGCTGCCCGACATTCAACAATTATTGAAATAAACAGGTGAAACCATGAATAAGATATTTGTTTCACTCAGTGTATTGATCGCAGCCATATTAATGAGCAATAGCCTGTGCGCGGAATCGGTAACCGCCAATGATTCACGCATTAGCCTGATGGGGCGCGCGCAACAACAGGGCGATGGCAGCCTGCGTTTTGCCTACCCAGGTGTCAGCCTGTTTTTAAATGTGGAAGGCGCAAGCTTGCAAATGTCCGGGCACAGCAATTCCGGCAACGGCTGGATTGATGTCATTGTGGATGACGCAGCACCCAAGCGGATTCAATTAACATCGGCACCCCAAACCTATGAATTATTTCGTTTTTCTGAAGCGGGAAAACACAAAGTGCGCATCACCAACCGCACTGAAACCTGGCAGGGTATAAACACTATCAGCGGGTTTATTGCCGATAAAGGCCAACTGCTTGGCGCATCGCCCTTACCCAAACGAAAATTATTATTTTTGGGCGATTCGGTAACCTGTGCTGAAATGATTGATCGCATCCCAGGCGAAAAAGCCAATCCCAGTTGGTCTAATGCGCGCGAGTCATACGGCATGCTGACCGCCGCCGCACTCAATGCACAAGTTCAGCTAGTCTGTTACGGTGGCCGGGGTTTGGTGCGCAGCTGGAACGGTAAAACCGACGAATTAAATCTGCCGGATTTTTATCCGTTAACCATTGCCGATCAAGCGGCGCCAGTTAGTTGGGACAAATCGGCCTACCAACCTGATTTAATTATCAGCGCCATAGGCACGAATGATTTCAGCCAGGGAATTCCCGCACGCGAACACTATGTCAGCACTTACGTTAGGTTAGTGAATAAATTATTAACAGATTACCCGCAAGCGCATATCGCACTCACCGAGGGTGCCATTTTAAATGGCGACAAAAAGGCGGCACTCATTGACTACATTCGCGAAACCATTTCGCGCGTCAACGGCACTCGAGTGCATCAAGTAACCTCGCCACATTATCCTGGGGATGCGCAGGACGCTCATCCAACCAAAGCGCAACATGCTGCTATGGCAGAGGATTTAACACCGCAATTAAAAGCATTGATGGATTGGTAAGGCCATTACCGAAAAAACAAAAGGGCGCAAAAAATGCGCCCTTTTGTTTTTCTGTCACCGACAACGGCTCAGCAAAGAATTACTTTCCTTCGCCAAATGGCTTCAACATTAAAATCAATTTTGGCAAAAGAGTTAATGAGCCCATTACCGCCATCAGCATCGCAAATGCAGTGAGTGCGCCAAAATAAATTGATGGGATAAATTGTGACAGCATCAAAATTGAGAAGCCCACAATAATAGTGACTGAGGTGTAATACATGGCGCGCCCGATGGATGCATGAGAGCGGTGCATTGCTGCAACGTAATTCTGATCTTGAGCAAACTCAATACGGAAGCGATAAAAATATTGAATCGCCTGATCCACACCTACGCCCACCACAATTGCAGCGATGGTAGTGGTCATCATATCGAGCGGAATCCCTACCAAGCCCATAGCACCAAGCACCGTACCGGCCGCCAGAATATTCGGCAAAATGGCAATCAGCGCAATTTTTACTGAGCGGAACAAAATCATCATCATCAGCATAATGGAGATAAACACCACACCAATTGTTGAGATTTGCGAGGCAAATAAACTCTGCAACATATTGTTATAGAGCACCAACATGCCGGTGAAATTAACCTGCTCTGGCTTAAATCCGACATCGGCAAGCGCGTAGTGACGAATTTTTTCCACCAGCTCTGCGCGTTTTAAATTGGGCGTAGTTTCAATTACACGCAAGGTGATACGAGTTTGCTGTGCCTCATCTACCAAATAAGGTGTGATCAAAAAGTTTTTGATGTCATCGGACAGCATATTGCGCAGCACATTCAACTCAAAATCATTCAACTTGCCTTTGTTGATATCGTGCGCCAATTGATACACAGTGGCGAGCGATTGCACCTTGCCCACTTCCGGCAAGGATTCCAAATAGTTGTGCAGTTGTTTGATTTGATCCAGACCCGCCACACTAAACCAATAGCTAGGTGCGTTTTTGGCGGCACTAGAATTATCAGCAAATGGGTCTTCGTCACCAGCTTCCGCAAAGGGATCTTCGTCGTCGGCTACAAACGCATCTTCTGCAGACGGATCTTCATCTTCCGCGAAGGGATCTTCTTCATCGCTCGCTTCTGCATCAACAATATCGATGGTATTTTTATCAGCATCCAGAATTATATCGAGCGTTACTGTACCGCCAAGCTGGCGATCGATCACACTCAGACCCTGATGGATTTCGCTGTCGCTTTTAAAATAATCGACAAAACGATTCTCCACTTCCAGCCGACTAATCCCCCACACACTGATAGCAGTAATGAATAACGCGAACAATAAAATCTTGCTGCCATGAAGCTCAGCTAACTTGGAAAAACGCACGGTGAGTGCGGCAGAATTATCGCCGCGATCTTTTGCTTCACCCTTAGGCAGAATCATCAAACCTGCGGGCAGCACTATAAACACCAGTACAAAACCGACCATCAAACCAATCGTCATCATCCAACCGAAATCAATCACCGGGCGTATACCACTCATCACCAGCGACATAAACGCCACTATGGTGGTCAATGCAGAATACAAACAGGGCACTGCCATATCGCGCACTGTTTGCAACACTATGTCGGCCTGCTCCATGGCGGGATTGAGGGCATGAATTTCGCGATAGCGCACCACCACATAAATGGTGAATGCAAATACCATAATTAATAACAGCGCAACAAAATTAGAGGAGATAACCGTAAGCCGCCAATCAATCCAACTCAACCAGCCGAGCATTAAAGTGACCGACATCAAACACACCGCGAGCGGCAATACCACAAAGCGCCACTGCCGAAATAAAAATGCCAACATAAATACAATAAACGCCAGCAGTGCACTGCCAAATACCACTAGATCACTTTTGATATAGGCGATCATGTCGGTGGTGATCATGCTCACGCCGCCGAGAAAAATTTGCGCGCGATCGCGGTACTTGGCCGCTATTTCGCGCACAATTTCTACACGCGCGGCATCCTGCGCTGCGGTTTTAGTACGGTAATCCAAAAACTCGGCGGACACTTGCAGCAACTCTTGCTGCTCGCTTTCCGTCAGGCCTTCTTTGTCGCGCTTCATCCGCAGTGCATCGCGCTGACGCGCCAATTGGATATAGTGATTATTTACTTTTAAATTGAGCAGGATTGCCGAGGTAGTTCCATCGGGGCTCAACAACATATCGCGATAAATCGGGCTAGTTAAAAATTCCTGTTTGACCATTGCGCGATCTACTCCGGGCGTGAGCAGTGTGCGTGTCGATTCTTTTTGCTCCGCGAGTGGGCGCATGGGGCTATAGAGCAGCGGTACATCAATCATGGAGTAGACACTCGCCACACCATCAACACTCGCTAACTCATCGCGCAGCTGTTTAAGGGTATTGATCGATTCATCGGAAAACATCTCCGCTTTCGGCGCGTAGGTAAGCACCAAAAAATCGCCACTTTGGTAACGCTTGGAAATTTCACGTAGATAGTCGATCGAGGTATCGTGCTCCAGCGTGAGGGAATCGGCCGAGGCATCCAACTTGAAGTTGGTCATTCCCGCTACAGCCAGCAAAGTGAGCAGTGCCAATGCTGTCAGCACATGATAGGGACGACGAATAATAAGCGCGCGATAAAGACGATTAAGCGACGAATAAAAACGTAAAAATAGCTGCATGAAAAAATCCGGTTGGTGAATTTCCCTGAACAAAAAAGACTGGGTGACAAAGCCGCACTCGGGATCCGCCAGTAGTGCATCGGCCAGAGGGCAGCCATTATGCCAGCCACCCTTGGGTAAAACAGTAAAAAGCCCATCAACTCAGGGCGGCAGAAACGATTTGTTACAAAAGTCAGCCTTTCTTGCTGTGCCCATCGCTATGGCCAAGCGAACGCTCCGGGCAAAGGAGATCGCGTACCCGCTGTTTTAGTTCTTTGGCCTCGGGAAAGCCGCCATCGCTAACCCTATCCCAAATCAATTCGTTATTGAGCCAGACGTGAAAAACGCCACCTGTACCCGGGTGCAGCGCCACCTCATCCAACTCGCCATCGAAGGTGCTGAGCAGCTCCTGCGCCAACCAAGCCGAGCGCAACATCCAACGGCACATATTGCAGTAATGAATAACTACTTTATTTTTTGCTTGTGGAAGCGAATACTCAGTAATATCAGTCATTTGATTGCCCTTTGGGGTATGAGTTAATAGAATTCGATGATAAGGTCATTCAGATCACAGGATCGGCGCCAAAATAGGCAATTTCAGGGTAGATAACGGCAAAAAAAGATTATTTATACGACAAAAATGGAATCTGCCATGCTCAAACTTCACTTTAAGGACAACCGACGCCCACCCCTGTGGGTTGTTGAAAAACTGTTCTCAATTGGCAGATCGGCAGACAATCATCTAGTGATCGATGAAGCAGGCGTAGATCCGGCACACGCCAAAGTCGTTCAAGAAGGCACCAAATATTTTCTCAAAGACAACAACAGCACCAGCGGCTGTTTTATCAACGGCCAGCGCATCACCCAAAAAGAAATTTTCCCCGGCGATATTATCAAAATTGGCAGCTGTGAAATTATCGTACTTGATCCACGCAGTTTGCCCGATAAAACCAAAGATACCTACACTGCGCCCTGGCGCTTGGTTTCCGACAGCAGCTGGCTGGCGGGTAAACATTTTATTCTGCTGCCCGAGCGCGGCACCGTGATTGGGCGCGGCAACCAGTGCGACATAGTTATCCCGGGCACCCATTTGTCGCGCCGCCACACCGAGATTAGCGTCGAAGGCAATCATCTGCGTATCAAAGACCTTGGCTCGGCCAACGGCACTTTCCTCAACGAGCTGCGCATTGATAATGCCACCGCTAATAACGGTGACCGTTTGCGCCTGGACGTGTACACCTTTCGCATAGTGGCACCGGACCTGGAAGAAAATAAGACCCGCATTCGCAAACCCATCGATGAGCTCAGCAAGCCGGTTGAGCGCAAACTGCCCAGCAGCGAGCCCAAACGCTGGAAAACTCGCCCCACCTCACCTGGCAATCGTATTGAACCCAATTTAAACAGCGGTCGCCGCAACGCATGGCTGGCGCTGATCGCCGCCGCCTTACTGGCCACTGCTATCGCCGCCTTTTTGTTGTGGTAGAATCCGCCGCCTATTAGCTCAAAGAATGCGTGCTTCACCCACTTTGAAACCATTAGCTGCAACTACCCTTTAATTTTTAATCCATAGACGTCAGGAACACACCATGAGTTTTGAACTTGTCCCTGCGGGCAAAAGCCTGCCCGATGACTTTAACGTGGTTATCGAAATCCCCATGAATTCCGGTATCAAGTACGAGATCGACAAAGACAGCAATGCGCTATTTGTTGACCGTTTGGTAAGCACGGCCATGTACTACCCCTGCAACTATGGTTACATTCCCAACACCCTGTGCGGTGATGGCGATGCCGCTGACGTATTGGTAGTGTTCCCGCAACCAGTGCAAGCGGGCTCCGTGATTCGCTGTCGCCCACTGGGTGTACTGAAGATGACCGATGAAGCCGGTGAAGATACAAAAATTGTTGCAGTTCCACACGACAAACTGACTACGCTTTACAGCAATGTAAAAAGCCTGCAAGACTTGCCGGAAATTACCCTCAAGCAAATTGAACATTTCTTTGAGCACTACAAAGATCTGGAAAAAGGCAAGTGGGTAAAAGTAGCTGGTTGGGGTGATCTGGAAGAAGCGCGCGCAGAAATTGTGAAAGCCGCTGAAACCTATAACGCCGGCAAATAATTGTAAAAAAGCCGCATAGACGGCAGACAATAACAATACCGAAAAAGCAGTATCAACCGCTTGATCAGGTGAGAGAGATCACAGGGGCTAGCTCAACACTAGCCCCTGTTCCAAAAGCAGTTAAAAAACCAGATTGACTTACGTCATCGCAGGGAAGTGCATCAGAATACAACCAGTTATCCATCATAAAAACCATTCTGAGCAGAACAACAACACGAGGTTTTAAGACCATGCAGGAATCCACTCACAAACTCTCGCTACGAGAGAAAATTGGTTATTCAATGGGTGATGCCGCTGCCAACTTTGTCTGGCGCAGCGGATTTTTTATCCCGGTGTTTTACACCGACACTTTCGGCTTGGCCGCCGCCCATGCCACTATTTTGATTTTGCTGGTGCGCTTGTCAGATGGCATTACCGATATCATGATGGGCTCCATCGCCGACCGCACCAATACCAAACAGGGTAAATTTCGCCCCTGGATTTTATGGTCTACACCCGTTCTCGCGGTATTTCTCGCGCTCATTTTTACCACGCCCGATTTCAGTTACACCGGCAAACTTATTTACGCCTTTGTCATTTATTTCTGCTTAACCCTCGCTTACACCGCCAACAATGTGCCCTACGGTGCACTCATGGGCGTGATGACTGACAGCGTAAAAGAGCGCGCAAGTTTATCCAGCTTCCGTTTTATCGGCGCATTTTCCGGTGGATTGTTGGTGATGAGCACCCTGCCCTTTTTGGTAGACAAGCTGGGTAATGGCAGCGAAGCGGTAGGCTACCAACGCACCATGTGGATTTTTGCTGTCTTGCTGGTGATTTTCCTGCTAATCACCTACAAAACCACCAAAGAGCGCATCACCCCGCCAGTCCAAGTAAATAAAAGTTTCGGCGAGGAAATGAAAGATCTGTTCTGCAATCTGCCGGTTATTTTGATTCCGGTTTTTGGGATAAGTATTTTTATTATCAGCCTCGCAATGGAAGGCTGGAGTGCGACGGTTAAAATCGCCGCCGCAATGTTTATGCTGGGCTGCTTTGCCTTTACGGTTTTCCTGCGCAACCGATTAATTAATCGTCCGATTGAAACACTTACCAACGCGCAAAAAGATTTAGCAGACCTGCTAACCAATAAGCCGTGGCTCATTTTACTTGCCGTTGGCATTATGTTTGGTTTGTTTACGGTAGTTCGCCCGAGTGCCGCTAGTTACTATTTCAAATACTACCTGAATCGCCCGGACCTAATCGGCTACTACTTTGCCATCACCTTGATTGCCTCACTTGCCGCCGCTGTTGCCACCGGCTGGTTATCGAGCCGCTTCAATAAACGCACACTGATGATTGCCGCCTTTTCGCTCGGCGCCATTTTTAACGGCGCGATTTATTTTGTGAGCCCGCAAGATGTCACCGCGATGATGGTACTAGCAACTATCGGTGAGTTTTTCGCAGGCATGATGCCGGTACTTTTCTTCAGCATGCTGGGCGATACCGTAGATTATTCCGAGTGGAAAAATGGCCGTCGCGCTACCGGTTTGATTTACTCAGCAGGAACCTTCATCAACAAAACCGGCCACGGCTTTGCGGGTGCGATGGTATTAATTGTATTGACGCTCTATGGCTACCAAGCGGGCGTTCAAGAGGCGATTACCGGCTCCCTTGACGGCATGGTACTGTTAATGAGTGGTATTCCAGCGCTGATTGGCGTGCTCGGAACACTGTTTGTGCTCTGGTATCCACTCAACGATAAAACCATGAAAAATATTGAAAGCGATCTCATTAATCGTCGCTTGCAAAATCCGCAGTAAGCTCTGAACTGCACCCCAAAAGTTGGACACTCCGCCCAACTGAGTAAGGTGCAGCTCACTAGGCGGAGATTTTTTTATCTGCATTTCTTCATGCAATAACTGCTAGTGCTGCGCCGTGCCATCAAAGCTTGCCGAATAGCGTTCAATCCACTCCAGCGCCGCCTCTTCACTGCTCAACTGTCGCCCCTTTAGTGCCAATCGCTGGCGATAATCCTCAATTTGGCAGACCTGCTCCACCATGCGCGTGCGAAAAAATTCATCATCACTGGTAAAGCGTACACCCACCTCATAGGATTTGGACGACTGCTCGCGGCGCCACACTATCACCCCACGCCCGTGATAATCAGGATTGATGACAGGAATATCAAACTCCACCAAGGTGCCCACCTTTACCGGTCTATCAGTGATAAAACACAGCCCGCCTGCGCTTAAATTGCGCACCCGTACACGCGAATCTTCATCGCCACCGGCGCAGACTTGAATGGGAATAGATGTGGGGTGACGAATATAAGTGCGCATAGCCAATAACTCTCCGCAGTTGCTGGATCACATTCAAAGTGTAATCCAGCAATCTCATCAAGCACGGAAGCAATTGTTATGAAGAAGCTGTTTGTTTAGACCTAAAAAGAGCTTAACAGAATCAATAGTTAAGACTATTGCTCAGCAGTCTCTGTTGCATCGGTGAGATTGCCACGCATTTTAACTTGCAGACCCTTGAGAAAATTGCGTAACACTTGCGATTGGCACTCGCGATAATTGTTGTGACCCGGCTTGCGGAAAAATGCGCTCAATTCGTGCTTGCTTAACGGAAACCCGGCCAATTCCATCATCTCCAGGATTTGCTCATCTTTAAAATCCAGCGCAATTTTTAATTTGCGCAAAATAATATTGTTGTTGAGTTTTTTTTCCGGCTCAGGCTGTTCGCCTTCGCGCTTGCCGCGTTTTTTATTGATTAAACCATTCAAAAATATCGCCAGTTGCACATCGCGCAACTCTTTGAACTCGGGCTTATCATCCGACTTTAACCAATCGCTCACCTGCTCGCGCGATGCATTAAAACCACCCGACGCAAACAGTGCCATCATTTGCGCATCGCCAAAATCAAAAATAAAGCGCACCCGGCGGAGAATGTCGTTATTGGTCATGGGAATAAATCCAGAAGTTAAAGTTCACCGGGAAGCAAAACAGGTGTCCAAAGCGCACACCCGCACCTATTTTTACCGCAACGCGGCACCTTACTGCACTTTCTCTTATATATCAATAAGTTAGCAAAGCATCCAACACAACCCGATCATCGTGTCATATAAATCATCAACAATTGTTCAGACAAAAACATAATACCCAACCTGTTACTTTTTTGGATGTCAATATTACCTATATACACACTTTTGGTATTACCAATAATAATTTTGGATAGAATACTTGGTAAAGTACGTTCATGTGCTATGTTGTTTATGCGGTCAAAAACTTAACTATAAAAGTTCCTGGGGATGAAATCATGACGAAATTACGTACAAAGGTTTGCAGTTTGTCACTTGCAATTTCCGCAGTGTCATCTATGGCATATGCACAAGAGCCAGCAAGTGCGGTAGAAGAGGTGATGGTTACCGGTATCCGTGCCTCCTTGCAAAGTGCGATTGAAGAAAAGCGAGCTGCCAGCAACCTGATTGAAGTAATTCAATCAGAAGATATTGGTAAGTTACCTGACCAAAATCTGGCAGAAGTACTGGAAAACATTACCGGCGTGCAGATCACCCGCGAGGGTGGTGTAGGTGTAGGCGTTCAAATTCGCGGTACAGATGCTAACCGTACAGAAATCAATGGCGTATCAACTGTAGGCTCTGGCTCTGGTCGTACCGGTATCAGCTTTGACGATGTATCTGCAGCCATGATTGCAGCAGTTGAAGTAACCAAAGCGCCTGAAGCAAAAACAATTGAAGGCTCCGTAGGTGGCACCATCAACCTGCGCACTATTCGCCCACTTGAGTTAAAAGAAACCTTAGGCTCGGTACGCGTGCAAGGCGAGCAAAGCGACCTTTCCGCTGATGGCGGCTTGACTCCAAGGTTATCAGGCACCTATGGCGACAACTGGTCTACCGGCGCTGGTGAGTTCGGCGTAGTAGTCAGCGCAAGCTACGCCGAGATGGACGTTACTGACTTCCGTCCTCGCGTCGATCGCGACAATTTGGTTGCAGCAGGCGTGAACCCTTCACTGCCACAAGCACACTTGCCTATCCAATTTTTGCAGCAAGACTATGACAACTATGAATACGAAACCAAAAACGTTTCTGCTTCATTTGAGTGGGCACCCAATGACGATACCAAACTCTTTTTTGATGCGGTAATGAATGATCAGGAGCGCCACCAAGAGAGCTACCGTTTGCAGGCTTCAGGGGTCAGCGCAAATGCCGTTAAAGACAAAGCGCTGGTAACTGACTATGAAATGATTGATTTTGGTACTGTCGATAGCGCGATAGGCAAACAAGAAATTGGCAGCATTGCCGCCGTGACCAAAGGCGTTCTTTTGCCAATGCAAAATGGCTCACTGGATCCAAACCTGCGCAACTCAACAGATACCAACGCACGCGTCACCGACAGCAATATTTTCCGCTTGGGCGGCGAATGGAGTGGCGACAAACTATTAGTGCGCGTAGAAGCGTCCACCTCAACATCAGAGAGCAATACGCCCAACTTCAGTACTACACTGAACTTTCTCAACCCAAACTCTTTTAAAACCGCAACCAGCATAGATAACGGCGTACCGTTTGAATTTGACCTGACCGGTGGCTCACTGTCTTTTGGTATAGCGCAAGGTTTAGCAACAACCCCAACCAAAGAGCAACTGCTTGATCCTGCGAACTATAAACTAGCGTCTGTTAACCAAAGCAATAACTCCACCGAGAACCAAGAAGACGCTTTCCGTGTTGACTTCAATTATGCCTTGGATATGGCAGGGATCACGTCAATCGACGTGGGCTATCGTTTCAATGAAAGCTCTAGTATTAAAGATGTTCAAGGCCAAAATAATACATTCTCATATGTTAATAAGCCTAACAGTGACCCAGCTAAAGATCAGCGCTATTTCTCTCCGAGCGGTAACCTCTTTGCAGAGATTCTTTCTCCGGGCGCAAGCAACTTTAACGATGCCGATGGCAGAAAACTGTACATCAAAGACTTCCTATTGGTAGATCCGGCAATATCCTTCGCCAATCCACAACATGTCAGAGATGTGTTGAACGCAGCAATTATTGCTGATAACGCTGCAAATAATCGCAACACTCCTACCATTGCGAACCCAACATCAACAGCCGCTTCGTATTTTGATATTTCGGAAGAAACCAACTCACTTTATGCACAAGCAAATTTTGAGTACGGCATTTTCCGCGGCAATGCAGGTTTGCGCTATTTGGAAACTAAAGTTGATTCACTGGGCTTTAGCGTAGTAAACAATGTAGCCACCCCTAGCGTGAAGACAGGTAGCTATGACTTCTTGTTACCGCGTCTTAATCTGGTAGCAGATTTGAGAGAAGATTTAGTTCTGCGCGCTGGCTGGGGCAAAGATATTCGTCGCCCAGACTTTGACGACCTTTCAACCTCCTATGCGTTTCAAACCACAGAGAACTCTGCAGTTGCTATCGGCAATCCAAATTTAGCACCTGAAGAAGTAACTTCATTTGACCTGTCTACTGAGTGGTATTTTGCCCCCTCAAGCGTATTGAGCGCAGGCATATTCCACAAAGTGCGCACCGGTTTACACGTAGACCAAACTTACAGTGCTGCGATTGATGCAAATGGATACCGTGAAATTGATCCAGCATGTAAAGGTGGCGGCCTGTGGAACCCGATTGCTGTGCGCAACAGATTAAGACCAGATTCAGAGCAAAATATTCAAGGTCTTTGTGTAGACACTACCGCCAAAGTTAATGGCTCAGGTGAAACCACCCAAAAAGGTATTGAACTCGCATTTCAATATGACCTGACCGAATTTGAAGACACTCTCGGCTGGGCATCTGGTTTTGGTTTCGTGACTAACTACACCTACCAACAATACGAGGGTGGCGACACATTCAAAGAACCCGTTAGCCGTGCAGACCAAGTGTTTACTTCATTGGGTCACCCGGATGTTAGCATTCGCGCTGCATTGCTCAACCTGTCAGAGAACGCGTACAACATCACGGCTTACTATGAAAAATACGATGTATCTGCCCGTGTGCGCTACACCTGGCGCGATGCGTTCAGCACCAATAATTACGGTAGTGGTGGCGACCCATGGGGCTTCTACGCAGTTCAAGAAGCCAGAGGCCAGCTCAACGCCAGCGTAAATTATGATGTGACTGAACAGTTGAACATTGGTATCGAAGCGATCAACTTGTTGCGCGAAGATACTCGTCAATACTGTGTTAACGATGGCGCATTGCTGTGCTATCAAGGTCTTACCGACCGCCGCATCACCCTTGGTGCAAGCTATAAGTTCTAATTCATTACGAGAACTTAATAGCAATACCATCGAAAAGCCGGGAATTTATTCCCGGCTTTTTTATTGTTAATTGGCTCGTGGAGTGAGCTATGCCAAAAGCAATCGCCGTCTGGATATTGTGCTGTATCGCCTGTAATAGTTTGGCCACTAGCGCGAGCGAAGCATTGGTTTCCGCTTATTGGGAAAGCGATGATTCAACCTACACACAAACGAAGAACCAACTGATAAGTGCCGCCGGCGGTGATGTACTTAAACTCTATCAATGGCTTAAACGAGGACCAGGTTATCGCACAGATGCCCCACGTGGCATTCTTGAGCAGCAGCGCATCGCAGACGACGGAGCTCGGTTTCCTTACATAGTTGTAGTACCGGAAACTTATAACGCGCAGCGACCTATTGCCGTAGAGTTTATGTTGCACGGCGCCGTTAATCGGCCACGCTGGGGTGCCGGAGGCAAATGGTGGAACAAAGGGAAAAAATATGAAGCCTATTTGCAACGCGACCAAATAACCGTATTTCCCGCAGCCTGGCGCAATGCAGTCTGGTGGAGCGATGCACAAGCCGATAATCTCTCCAGCATATTGCGCAGGCTAAAATCGACCTACAACATCGATGACAACAGAGTTTATCTCTCAGGCGTTTCTGACGGCGGCACAGGCGCTTATTTTTTTGCGTTTAAACAACCGTCCGAATGGGCCGCATTTTTGCCCTATATCGGCCATATGGGAGTGCTTACACTTAAAAGCGAGCAGCAGACAGGCAGGATAGATATTGAAAACTTAGTTAACTCCGCACTCTTTATTGTCAACGGCGAAAACGATCCCGTATACCCAGCCAAATCTGTTGCCCCCTTCATACACATTCTGGAAAAAGCAAAAATAAATCACACCTTTACGCTGATAAAAAAGGGCAAGCACGACATGAAATGGTTCGATGCAGAGCAGTCGAACATTTCAGTATTTAAAGAGCAGCACCTGCGCGACCCACTACCAGAAAAAGCCAGATGGATAACTGATCGCGTAGACCGCTACGCACGCATTCATTGGTTAAAAATAGATGAACTCAGCAACAGCATAAACCCCGGGTGGATTTCGGCGCGCAGAAATGGCAATGCCTTTACGGTATTAACTCAGGACGTCTCGCGCTTCACACTACTACTCAACCCCGACATGATCGACTTCAATCAACCCGTCGCCGTTACCTTGAACGGCAAGCCTGTTTTTAACGGACTCGTAGCACAAGACGCAGAAATATTATTTCGATGGGCGAGCAATAGAGATAGGGCACAATTATTTACCACGGAATTGACACTGGAATTAGCGAAATAAAGGATAAATTTCGGGCGCAGATTACCAACACCCAAACAAAAAACCCCGCAATTACGCGGGGTTTTGGACCAATTAAGACTACATTGGATTTTAATATGGTGCCCAGACCCGGAATCGAACCAGGGACACGAGGATTTTCAATCCTTACCCGAGGTAACACAATAACACACATTGAAGCACTTTTTCTTTATTTTCAATATGTTAGAGATAAGAAAACAGCACTATTAACCACATTTCAACACTACTATGTAGACAAGATGTAGGCATACATTCGACAGCAGATAAAGCAACAGGAAAAAATGAAAAACCTCAAGAGGACTCCCCCATTTACTACGTTAATCACCATTTTCCATATTCAGCACGGCAATGTTTTTGGGGAGCCCAGTGGTTAGTGTCCTGTATTCATGCAGATGCTTTAAACAGTGGTAGGATTATAGGAAAAATTGCATTCGACACGTAAAACCTATCGCAAATGGAAAGGATTGTGAGGAAAGAAATTGGTAAATGAGGAAATGCCATCCTTAGATACTGTGGCAGTGCCACAGTATCGAAAAATACCAATAATCTGAAGGCTCAAAAAAATGCATCAACATAACTCACCACATCCTGGCGGATTTATTAAACGGGTATACCTACAACCGCTAAATCTCGCACCCGATGACATCGCAGAAAAACTTCAGATAAGACCTGCCAACCTAGATAGTTTGATAAATGAGAAAATAGACGTGACACCAGCAATAGCGCAAAAACTTTCTCAAATTCTTGGGCGCAGTGCTGAGAGCTGGCTCTTAATGCAAAAAAATTTCAACGATTGGAAGGTGAAATCAAATGGGCAAAAAAAATGACGAATTCGGAGAATTATTAGCACGTACTAGGTCGCCGAAAACGAGGGCAGCTGGTGATGCCTTAATACATATGACGGATGACGAGCTGGCTGAGGCGATAGCTCATGCATTTCGACACCATCAATCGGAAAAATACCTCGGAAACCTAATCAGCTGTGGCAGTGCCACAGCTAGCAGTAGGAATCCAAAACAAACGTACGATAGTGATAATGAATGAGACATAGAAGAACAAAAACCTGAGCGCTGAAAAAACTCAGCGAACCAGGGAGCACATACAAATGCCGCTGTAGACCCCCCTCCAACAATCGCATCTCGTGCCCCAAAAACTCTGCCCTGAATCCCAACGGGAACGGATTCCAACCAAACTGCATTAGCGGTTCCCGCCAAAATTGGGGTTAGTGAAAAGAGAAAAAAAACTGAAACACCAACAACCAACAGGTTGTGTGAAACACCTATAAAAATAATAAAAACGGCGCATAGAGCGACAGAAGTAGTACAAATTTTATAACGAGTAATAATAGGTCTAGGAATAATTAATTTAGAAATTAAAAGCGCGCCTAAACCAATTCCAATACCAGCAATCGAACGCAAAACCCCCAAATCCGATTCAGATCCTATTGATAAAATCAGCGGGGTAAAAACTACAACTGCAGCACTGCGTGCGAAATTAAAAAACCCATGAAGATACAATAATTTATATAGAATTTTATTATGAAAAATTTCCCGAAAACCGCATATAAAGCCAAAAACTGGTTGTGATTTCTTATCACTGAGAGGCACATAATCAGGGCAATAGACAACACGCATTAAACACATTGAAAATAGCGAAATAAGAGTAACCATACAGATAACAACAAACAGGGAGGAGCTCTCAATCATGAATCCAGCAACTAGAGGCGCAACAATATGCGCAATAGCAATACCGGACTGAATATTACCGTTAAGTCGCGGATAATTTAGAGGGTTATCAGTAATTACAGACAGGATGGTGTTATAAGCCACACGATGGACGCCCGAGACTAGGGAAAGTAAAACAATAAAAATGGAAAACACCACCAGATCAAAATCGAACAGGAAAATAAAAATAGATAACGATAGAAAGATCGTAAAGTGGAGAAAATTACAAATTAAAATTATGAGACCACGATTGTATCTATCTATTAGACCACCTAAAAATGGAGCGACGATAAGTTCAGGGACATATCCACAAATAACAATTTGACTGAAAGATAGCAGTGAAAGCGTTTCATTAAATGCCACCATACCGATTGTAAACACAACAAGAACAACACTAAAAATAATAAGCGTCTGACTGCCAAACAAAAAATATAAATTGCGACTCATAGGTAAACAACACCAAAAAAGTTGATCGGGTTTATCGTCCTCGCTCGAAACTCGCTGCGGGCGTTAAACCCGATTAACTTTTATAAACAAGAGAATTTCTGATGATTTCTCCTCAGAGTTTTTAGATGACAAAAAGTCTGGGAGATATTTGAATTTAGAGCTACCGCCGGCAGTCTTGTTTTCCCGGAGGCCTCCAATAACAAAAGCATCACCGCTTTTCATGGAGACTTGGGTCTGAATTTGACGTTTTGTAAGAGTGGGAGAATTATTAACGCCGGTTGTTGTAGTAACAAAAGAGGAAATTTCTTGATTGATGGATACATCAATTACTGAATCTCGAATAGTCGGAGAAATATCAAAAATTACCCCGCTAGATCGGTAATCGACAGATTGAACCGGCATGGCGTTTGATGAATAAGTGACACTTCCCAAAACAGGAACATCCTCACCCACGGTAAAAACGGCATTTTTACCTGATGCGACCCTGACTGTCGGATTCGACAAAATTTTAAACCGATTATCCGAATCTAACGCACGGAAAACAGCATCAAAATCACCTGATTGAAATGACACATAGTTGTCAGCCGCCCCAGGAAAACCAAAGTTAAAATTTAATTTATTTTTGAGAAGAGATGCAACGAGATTGATTGCTGATCCTGACTGGCTAGATGTTTGAACCTCAAAGAGGATTCCAGTAACAAAAACCTGACCTGGATCATTATCAACCTGAGAAAGTAACTTTTTTAATACCCCGACCTCAGATTTTGAACCGGAAAAAATTAATTGGTCATTCCCACCAACAGATTGTTGAGCTAGCGCGGAATCCTGTGGAGCAGCCTGAGAGCCAGATGGTACAGGCTCAGAAATTTGGCGGCGAGAGGTAAACTTCCCTTGAAACAGAGGTGAAAGAATTTCAACCAGATAGTCGGAGGTGCGGTATTGTGGTCGGTAGTAGAAAATCTCAACATTCGGGTTTTCTGCGTCTGACGAAAAAACGTCCTTTTTGACGATGAAATCTGTAGAATTTTTACGAATAATTGCATATCCAAGATCATCCAAAAAAGTGGAAAAATGAGCTTTAAAAGACTTTCGATTAGATGAATATCGGAATGAAACCATACGATCATCATAAGAAACCTCTGGAGCCATATAATAAGGGTCCTCTGGTAGTGCATCCTGATAAACTAATTGTATGACCTGCGAAACTGTCATACGATCAACATCCAATAAAATTGAAGGCTGGGCGCTAACCTTACATACAAGCAAAGTAGAAAAGATAATTATTAAAATGGATTTCATTTTGAATTCCCTGTAGTCGAAAACTGAGATTTGGATTTGGTGATACCAGAGAATCGGGTAACTTCCTGACCATCTACAGTACCCCGCAGACTTGAGCCATAACCTGAGAATTTCGAAATACTCTCTAGCCTAATAGCACCGTCGCTCTCCAGAACCACGGAGCGAAATCCGTCAACTTCAATCACACCAACAATGCGCCACCGCTGGACAGCAGCAGATTGCGACTGAGCCGAATTGACGGGAACTTGTGATTGAGATTGCGATGGTGATGATGTGGAAGCTTGCGGAGTAGCCCCCGATGGATGAATTTTTTCATTGAAAAATAAAAAAATTCTATATGCACAAAAGGCACACAGAATCAAAAAGAAGACGATTTTAGTCAGTAGTCGTTTATCGGCAAAAATATTTTGCCTCGAATCGGATGCAACTTCCTGCCCCTGAACATCGCTTGCATATGATCGATAGAGAGGAAATATATTTTTATCGTATGTTCTCATCCAGTCCTGAACAACATTTTTTTGATGCTGCTTCCAGCCCTCCCACATAGATACGTTATAAACACTATTCATTCCCAAAGCCTTCGCCTTGTGGCAACGAAAAGACATTTCAACCACAACTTTCAAAATGCGGTGAATATCAGATATATCCTGAACCATAAAAACCAAATCGCAGGCAACACCAGTCTGTGAGTCCACAAAATGTCGATGCTCACGAAAAAAAATCCTATGTTCTTCGGAGATTTTGCAATCAACTCCCCAGAAACGCCAGGCTTCATCTACTGCAACCAAATCGCCCGGTTTAACAACGGTGTCGGCAGAATCCAATTCGTGGTAATTACATGGGAAAAAATTTCTTTCGGTAATCTTGGAATTATCCACATGAACAGCAAAACCAAGCTGATCTAATGGGATGGATTGCTTTTCATGAATGTAGGCACGGATACCATCTGAATCGATACCATCAATATTGGTAACCACTCGCCGACCTTGTGCTATTGCTGGAATAATTACAGAAAGAACAACCTCGTAGGACTTTCCAGACCCCTGTAGGCCTGTATATGCATTAATACTCATAAAAATTAGCCCAACAGTGGAATACGACGAATAGCAAATCTGGTTATGTATGCTGAGACAATCATCGGAAAACCCACTGAAAACATCGTGAGGTCAATGAAGTACCACATCGCAGGCGATAGAGCCCCTAAACTGGAATTCAAAGCAGCAGGATTAAAAGCAGAAAACTTTGTCATAAGGTAATTAGAAAACTCTGAAACAACTAAAAATAGAGCGGTAAAAAGGAAAAATTTAATAATTATTGTTCGAAATACCCAACCAAAAATATTCGTCAGTAATGCGCCCATATCCCACCCACTACGCAGATAAAATTATGAAAAATACAACGATTGTCCAACAAACCATAAAAATCGCCTGAAGCTGTGGCCGCATCATTTCAGCGTATGTACAAAGCTGATCAAATGTATATGTGTGACCGAATACGGTGAATTGCGGTTGGGGGCATTCAGCGTGATGTGAAGGCATGCTGTAATCGGCCCAACTGGGGAAAAAATTAAACAGCGGGTCCAGGATATTGTTTGCGGTTGGAGTCTCATCAAGAGTGGGCGGCGTAAAAACACCCCACTCGACCTTTGCTTCGACATTAATAACCTGGGTTCCCGGAGTGACTTCAGCTGTAGGATCTACAGCAGGATTAGGAATTAGAACTGAGCCGGAACCAGGTGCAGCAACCGGAGAAAATAAATCGGCAACTGTAGGTATAGCTTGAGGGTTTTGAATGCGCCATGCATTCACATCCGCAAGCGTAACAGGATTGGCAGCAAGTTCCGGCATGGCCAATGGTGAATGTGCGTGAGCATTTTGCAACATAGTGTTCGCTGCATTCGCGATTTGCTCATCAGACAAAGGTTTATTCATATAGGCTTCTGGCAATGCAGCCAAAGCAGCTTCGGGAGATAGACTTTCAGTAGCAGGTGACGGCGGGGTCAACACAACTCCAGATGGAGCAACATACGAATAAACCACATTATATGAATTGGTATCTTCTGTGGAATTGATAAGAAAAGCGTTGGTAATTCGCCAATACGGATAAGAGCTTAAAGGCGTCTGAGCAGCCCCAGAAAAAGAGGAATTCACATATTGAATTAACGTTTTTTGGGAGCAGAGCGCTTGAACCGCAGCGCCTGAATTACAAGAAACTGAACGTGTAGAAATACGGGAAAAAGCATTGCGTGCAGTATTAACGCAAAAACCATCATAACTCGTTCCCACGCTAGAGATTAGCGACTGACCGGTGGAACAAATAGGAAACGAGGCATAATCAGCATTACCTGGAAGACCAGAAAGCTTAAGTGTTTGATCGTCATTCCATTGAACCTTCAGGTTTGGATCTGTAGACAGATCCTGCGCAATATCAGCCAACGTAAAAATTCCGGCAGTCAATAGCAACCGCGGCCATTTAGCAGTAGCCAATATTCCTCCGGAGAAACCACCAGCTAACGCGGTGGAACGAGCACTGATAGATTTAACGGAAGATGTAAACCTAGGGTCATTTGCAGCAAAACCGAGCTTTGTGGCTTTAGTTTGGTAGATAGAACCTAGCGTATTATTCATTCTACCGCTGTAGGCCGGCTGGGTAGCAGCGTTAGCAAACGGTAGTATGAAGATAGAAATTACCACGAACGCCAAAGAAAACTTTAATTTCATAACCCAAACCTCTGTCAAACCTAAAACCGAATTACGAAAAATATTCGAGAGACAAATGAAATAAATAAACAATTGGAAGCAATACAATAATCACACCTAAATAGATAAAAAATACTCTGAATTTCATAAATCGAGCCCCTTAATAATTGCGCTACCACATGCAACGCCCAACAACAAAAATGCGAAATACCACCAGTTAGGATCCATATAAAAACCAAGAGTTAATTTATAAAAAGAGGGGGCTAACCCCCTCTACATCACCATTTATTTAGCCTTGGCAATTTGGCGAACCTTATGGAAACCGAGCATTGCCATATCAACACTCAGAACTAATACACCAATTGCAAAAATGGCGGCAATGACATCAGCAAAAGAGATCGCTGCAGTCAGGTCGGAAAAACCGGCCGCATTAGATGCTGAAGCAGCTACAGCCAGTACGACTGCAGAAAGAACAGCAATTTTTTTTGAAATAAGACTTTTCATAGAAACTCCAAAGTAAAAGTAAATTAACGACTATCGTCGCAACAATTTTGACAACGAACCAACTGCGAACGCTGCCAGATAACAACCCACCACCCAATACAGGCCGAGACCAAAAAATTCTGAAATCACTTCAGGATCAGGAGGTAGATTAGTTATGCTCGAATCAATAGGCTGCAACACAACGAATCCGGTGCAGCTCGATTGATCAATGGCATCGATTTGTTCTGCATGAACAGATCCATCAGCCAAGAAAGTTAAACAAATCACTTTTGGATTAACCCGCTTTTGATAAAACACCGGCAGCTTTCAAAATCTCCAATTTGAGTTCAAATGGATTGAGTTCCAAATTTTTATATTTACCTACTCGAAAGCTCCCAACACCCACTTCATAATCTCCAACCGGAAATGCATCAGCAGGAGTTTTCAATGGGATTTCGATCTCATGCGGGTATGCACCACCGAGATGCACATATGCAGACTGATAATAACGAACCCCTTTTGATGTATTTCGTGATTGGGGGAAATGATGACCATTAACAACCGAAACTTTTACCATTTTTAAAGCCTCTTTTTGATTAAAAATAACGAGCGTAGAGTTATTGAAACAAGTCCAAGGGGCGCACCGCTAACGCGGTGCGCCCAAAGGAATTGAATTTGATTTAAAAGAACTCATAATATGAGCTGGATAAAGGTGTGAGTTTTGTTCACTAATTTCGGTGACAATTTCGACAATGCCATCCATTATTTTTTGACGTGCAAGGCGAAGCTTTTCGTTATCACGGACATCCCAGGTGTGAATTCGACTCAGCACAGTAAGGCCAGCATACAAAACGCCGACAACGCGTTCTTTTGCTTCATCGCCGTAACGAGTTTTAGTAGCGGGGACAATTACACCAGACGTTTTATCAATCTGTTGAGATGCCGCATACGATGGTCGAACCGTCTGTTCATCGCGACGAACTGTTGGACCTCCCATGAGCAAAACAAATTGATCCCAATTACCATCTGCAGCTGCCTGTCTAAGCGCCTCCAATTCTCCATCCTGCTCAGATAAACGACGTAGTTCTCGCCATACAGTCACGCTGGCACCTCCAATTTGTTGGAATTGTCTAATGCGGTGCGTGCGTGACCATGCTTCGATTTTTTCGGCGATATCAGAAGCATTTTTATTTGCCCAGTCCTGACCGCCATGAACGTTTTTATTGTCTACGCCGTAACCATCTATATTTTTGCAAATGTATTTAATTAGATACCCAATGGCCGAATACTCACGTCCTGTTTTATTGTTAATTCCCTGTTTAATTTTCTCGATTTTCAATCGACGTTCTCTCGCGCCTTTTTCACTAGGCGAATCCTGCAATGCGTAATGATGAAAAACCTCAGAAATAATTTGTAGATTTTCAGATGATGAAAACAGAAGGAAGTGCCAATGCGGTGTACCGTCATGATGTGGCTCAGCAATACGAAATCCATAAGGCTTAATTTGCAAACGACTGAATTTTGCCTGCATTTTTGCCCATAGACCGGACAGATATTCCTGCGCATCACGCGGAGTCAGTCCCGCATATGCTTTGTTTGGAACAACAACCGCTTTGCCGTCACTAACCGTAATTTTTGTCATACGGTGAAATTTGGATGGGGTGGTCAGTGTTATAAAAACCCCCTCATGTCCTAAAAGCTTCGAAACGGACTCGAAACCCTTTACGCGCGTGATTAATTCATATCTCCGGATTGCTGGATTAGAAACGCCTAAATCGGATAGTTCTGACAATGTGAATTCCTGATCCAGCTCATTAACAGCAATTTTAGATTCCAGATAATTTCGATTGGCATGTTTGCGGACACGGCAATTTGCTGTTGAAACATGCGAGCAGTATTGAGAATTTTTTGCATGTACCTGGCGCAGATCGCGCGCAACGGATTCAATGCGATCGGCCTGCATTTTTCGTAACTGTCTGCGCCACCACAGAGGGCAACACAGGCGATTTATTGCAGCTGGGAGATCGGAACGATCAGGGCGAACGGAAGGAGGATCAATCTGAAATCTGGCGATGAACAACACCAAATGTTGAAAGGTTTCTTCATAATCAAGTTGACTGGAATCAGAGATAGAATTCCTGATCCAGTCGCACGCTAGTGCGACCTCACTGGCATAATCGCAGACATCACGATACCCATCAGCTGAAAGCAGTGAAAAAGAGGATTCAGAAATCGAAAGTTTTTGATCCAGATTTCGCAAGAACGAATTAGCAGCAACATGGCCGTTTTTCTGCGCAGCATGCAGGTATGAAGCCGCGGCAGCAGACTGAAGCGGGCCGACACGATCAAAAATCTGACGTCGGAATTTTGCACAGTCAACTGTCCCGAACTGGTCCAGAACTGAAAACTGATGTTGCTGGCCATCAAAACCTATGAATTGGCCAGGCATGGTATGTGGTGATACCATGAGCTGTTCCTCTTTTTGCGAAGCTGGGACAAACTCGGGGCGTTGGCGCGCCCCACTCAGCCATACCAGTTGGCGCTGGTATGGCTACCTTCTAAAACCTTTCAAAGTCCTGCTCTAAACATTCTTTCGTGAGTAGTGCCACATTGATCATGCGGTGTTTGCCTACCTTCAAAGTCGGCAGGTGTCCGCGCTCGATCATTCCACGCAACGTTTCCTCACTTAATCCGCTCATTTCTGAGAATCGCGCCTTGGTCACTATTGGGGTAGTGGCTTGGACGGCGGGTTTGTGTTCGTTTTCCACTATTTACCCTCGTTACAACACAATTCTGGACAATTGGGGCCATTCACGATTTAATACATGAATTCAAGAACAAATCCCCTGAAAAAATGTATTTTTAAAATAGCGAGGTCCGTCATTAATGTCAACCCTAGCCAGGCGAATTCGCGCAATACGTACAGCTCTACACATGACCAGAGAGGCGTTCGGGGACAAAATTGGAATCCCGGGGAGAACCATAGAGGGAATAGAAAGTGAGGGCCGAATCCCAAGAGGTGACGTTCTGGAAGGCATAGCTAAAGCCCTGCCGCAATTTGCCTACTGGTTGCTAACACAGAAAACAGACGGTGCTCAACACATCGCACCGCTAGGAGCTCAGGTCCCGTCAGATAGGGACTCTTATTTGAGGGTGATCGATCATGTCGATGCGCGTGGAATTAGTAGATGTATTGTTAAAGAAAATTTGTTTAGAAAAGTTGTTTTTATCCAGTCGAAGAGTGACGAATCAAATCTGGCAGTATTAATTGAAATCAATCAAACAAATGTCTATCACACCACATCAGCATCTGTTGTAAATGTTATTTGGATAGGATCAGGAATACTGAATTTCGACTCAGATCACGGGGGCAGGAATAGCTTAATTAAACTGCGAGAAGAACTTTCCAAAATTGATCATGATCTTGTGTTAAAAGCAGAATATTTCGAGGCAGAAGATTCAATAGTACAAAGCACAAGTTCAACTTTAATTATAGCCTATAAAGAACTATTGAAGCCCAATGAAAATACAAAGAACTACGAGCGCTTTATTGCCTGGAAAAATGGAGAAGAACCGTATGACAATTAAAAAAGAGGGGGAAAAGTGGCTTGTAGATTTATACACAAATGGACGTAGCGGAAAACGTATTCGAAAAAAATTTGATACGAAGATTGAGGCAGCTAGATTTGAGAAGTTTGCATTAGCAAACGTAGGCCAAAAAAAGGAATGGAATGCGTCAGAGCGTGATAAACGAACACTGAATGAACTCATTGAAAAGTGGTGGATGCTGCATGGGCAAACATTAAAAGATGGCATACGACGAAAAAGCAAGCTATATCAAATTTCAGAAAAAATGCGCAACCCGATCGCGTCAAGCGTTACAGCAAAAGACTTTGCTTACTATCGCTCATTACGCCTCGATGAAGATAAGGTGACGCCCAATACAGTAAATCATGAGCTTGCCTACATAAAAGCAGTTTTTAACGAATTAGACCGCGCGGGAGAATGGACGCTACCCAATCCATTTAGAAAATTGAAAGCAATAAAATTCGACGAAACAGAATTAGCCTGGCTCACTACAGAGCAAATTAAAAGACTGATGGTTGAGCTTGAAAATAGCACCAATCCATCGGCAGTTATTGTTGCGCGCATATGCCTGGCAACAGGTGCACGATGGGGTGAAGCGGAGGGATTAAACGGCCAACAAGTTAGAGACGGGCGCATCACATTCAGCAAGACCAAAAGCGGCAAGACCCGATCAGTCCCCTATAAAGATACAGTAATTGAAAATTATGTGAGAGGTAAAACAGGGAAGCTTTTCGAGAGTTGCGCAGGAGCATTTAGGAAGGCTGTAGAACGGGCAAATATCGAACTACCTGCAGGGCAACTAACGCATGTTTGTCGCCACACATTTGCGAGCCATTATTTAATGAACGGCGGCGACATTCTCACACTGCAAAAAATATTGGGGCACTCGACGCTAACCATGACCATGCGCTATGCGCACTTTGCACCAGAACATCTAGCGGATACTCCCGAAAAGTGCCCACTGAAATTTATAGCCTAAGTGTTTACAAAATGAAATGCGTGGTTCAACTAGCCGTGACAAATCTATGAGGCGCATGGTTGGCCGGTACCGCCTGCGGGACTATGCTCCAAACCAGGCGGACGACCATCTTTCGGTGAGTACAAAAGTTAATGAATAATTCAATTAGTGCTTGAATTAATACTTATAACTTCGTCTAGGAAGGATTGTGCATATTCAGCTACAAGCTTTTGCGCAAGATCAGGATTAATACTAAGTCGATCTATAGCAATTTTTAAAGCAGCCTGAGGATCTGAGAGTATCAGGGAAAGCGATCTCTCAAGCGCACGACATACAGTTTTTAAACCATATTTAATATCCGCTCGCGTCCAAACATCAGCAGGAATTGCTCCCCAATGCCTGTGCATCATGCATAAATCAAATATGTCCTTATTATCGCCATTGCTATATCTATCGGCATTGGCCAAAAGCTTGGACAGAAAGCAAGACTCCCTATCTATAAATGGCACAGGGAAAAGATCCGAGCGACTATCGGCATGAAAATCAAAATAGTCAAAATGCACGAACTCTAGCTTTATAGGATCGCCATCTGGAAAAGCAATAGATGTTCTTACACCATCTCTATCTGCACGAATATCACGGAAAAAAGAGAGCGACTCGTTTGGCATCAAAAGAGCACCCAAGCTTTTTTCAGATACCTCATTCCTGACAGCTCGATATGAAGTTGGCGTCACACAGAAGAAATCTATATCAACAGATTCACGATACTCTTCAATTTCCAAAGCAATACGGGTACCACCGCCAAAAAGAATCGAATGCTCAGCCAAATAGAGAGCATCAAACTTTTGTAACACTTGGAGAATTCTTTGATGATGGGGACGATGAAACGTCATGCAGCAGCCAAAAAGAAGCCCTTACCATAACTTTGGGTAAGGCACTCAATAAGCTGGCATTCTTTTGGGGTTAGCTTAGCTTGGTCGACATAACGCCAACGCTGTTCATATTTTAAAAAGGCATCCTGAGGAACAATAAGGCGATCAACCCTGTCCCACAAAATGAGATCAAGCTCTGGATACTCTTTTCTATCAATACATTGAATGACGTTGTTCATGGCGTTTTGCCAAATTAGGGTACAAGCTATAAAGCAACTGACGGGACTGGAGCGATTAGCAATTGCTCATATTTGATCAAAAGATATGACTTACTGACAGACATGTCAATTATTTTATTTGTCATTATATTTGTTGAGAAATGCGGGGGAGAGGGGAGAAACTAAAAAGCCCCCATTTTGGTGGAGGCTTTTAGTAGGCAGACTGTAGTCACTGCATTTAATAAATCAAATTACTACCTTAGTAAGCAATTGATTCATAAGGAATTAATGGTGCCCAGACCCGGAATCGAACCAGGGACACGAGGATTTTCAATCCACTGCTCTACCGACTGAGCTATCTGGGCGTGTCGCTTCTTGTTCAGTGTTTGCTAAGCGCTGCACTGCAAGAGGCGCGTATTAAACCTGTTTGGCCTTTTTGAGTCAATAGTCGGGATTAAAAAAAATTGAATCCTGACTGATATGGTTATTTTCACAGCGCAAATCGCTCATTTAATACACTTGTGTATTTTCCGGTGCGCGCACGCTCTATCAGCTAACCCTCTATTCAAGCATTCACTCATCAGATCACAGGGCAAACAGCCTATTATTTAAAGTCGTCGCCATCCTTTGCGCGCGCAATGGTATCGGCGATTTCACTGCCCTTGCCCTGCAAAATTTCCGGTGGGGTCAAGCCGCACAATTCGTGCGGAAATACTAACCAGCGGTCGGTGGCGTGCACGTAAAAATCCGGGGTTAACTCGGTGACATTGCGCGCGGGTTTATACCAGGGGCAGGCAATTTTTATTACGTTGGGTGTATTGCGGCGGGACTTGCGTTTGATTTCGTCGATAATGGCCTGTATCGAACGACCGGAATCAAACACGTCATCGACAATCAATAATTCCTGATCGGCATTAACGTTTTTAATAATGTAATCCAAACCATGCACACGAATGTCTTTGCTCTGTTTATCGATACCATAATAGGACGACGTGCGAATTGCGATATGATCGGTCGCAATACCCATGTATTCCAAATATTCCTGCACCGCAATGCCCACCGGTGAGCCGCCACGCCAGACACCAACAATAAAATGCGGGCGAAATCCGCGCTGATAAATTTGCTCGCCTAATTTGAATGAATCGAGCAAGAGCTCATTGGCGGTTATAAAATGTTTATCCATCGCGCTTACCTATTGTCGAAATACGATTGGTATTGAAATACTAATGGCATTGAAATACTACTGAAAATTGTTTGCGTAGTTTTTTAGCTGTCCAATAAACTTCAGCTTTTCATCATCGCTAATAAAACTCGAGGTAAAACTATGGTGAGCTAATAACAACGCCTGTTCGCGGGTTACGGGAAACGCATCGGCGAGAGCAAAATAGTTGTCGTTGAGATATCCACCAAAATAAGTGGGATCATCCGAGTTAATCATTACACGCAAACCTGCATCCAGCAGCGTAAATAGATTGTGTTCGGCCATAGTATCGAACACACACAAGCGCACATTGGAGAGCGGGCACACTGTGAGCGGAATTTGCGTTTCGCGCAGGTAGTCCATCAACTTCGCATCTTCATCACAACGCACACCGTGATCGATGCGCTCAACATTTAATAGTTCAATCGCCTCCCAAATATAACTCGGCGGGCCCTCTTCCCCTGCGTGAGCAACCACACGATAACCTTCTGTGCGAGCGCGGGCGAAGACTTCGGTAAATTTACTAGGAGGATGACCTAACTCAGAACTGTCCAAACCGACGGCGATAATTTTATCTTTCCACGGCAGGGATTCCTCCAGCGTTTTCATCGCACTCTCGGCACTTAAGTGTCGCAAAAAATCCATCACCAACTTTGCGCTAATACCCCAGTCTTTTTTGGCATCAGCCATCGCCCGCAAAATGCCGCTGATTACCGTGGCAAACGCAATACCGCGCTCGGTATGAGTTTGCGGGTCAAACGACAACTCCGTGTGCTGCACATTATCGGCTTTGCATTTTGCAAAATAATCGCGAGTGAGATCGTAAAAGTCCTGCTCAGTATTGAGCACCGACGCACCGCGATAATACACATCTAAAAAACTTTGCAGATTGGTGAATTGATAGGCGGCTTCAATTTCCGCGATGGATTTATAGGGCAACTCCACCTGGTTGCGCTGCGCCAATTTAAACATAAGCGCTGGCGACAAAGCTCCATCGAGATGCAAATGCAACTCTGCTTTGGGCAGGCCAGCTAAAAAATCGCGCGAGGCCAATTCATTGAGTTTAGGTATGCCGGAAAAATCCGGAGCAATCACCGATGGAATCATATTTATTCTCCTTTCCCGATAGGTTCACTGTTTATCGCAATCTCACCGCAATACAAATTAACTACTCGCTTCACATAAATCGCAGGCCAGTTGCAGCAAGGCTTTATCGCTACCTGCTTTACCGAGCAGCGATATGCCGCAGGGCGCATTCTGATCCATTAACACCGGCAAATGTACTTGTGGCAATCCGGCCAGACCAGCAGGCGCCGTCAGCCCCATTAATTGGCTGCGATAGCTATCCATCCAATCAGCTTTTGCACTGAGCAAAGGAGCAGCGCCGGGTGTGGTGGGCAACAAAATTAAATCGACATGAGCAAACCAACTGTTGATATCGGCACACAAGCTGGCGCGCTCGATCTCTGCCGCGCGCTGATCCGCCTCTGTGAGCGTAGCGCACCATTGCAAGCGCGCGTGAATATCCGGTGCAAAACTGGGGTTGTGCGCGGTAATCCAATCGCCATGAGTGTGCCAAATTGCTCTACCCTGCAAGGTGCGAAAACACTGACTGGCGCGGCTGAGCCACACGCTATTGAGTGCGATAGATTGACTATTTTGCAGCAGTGACTGATTGTTCAACCAAGCCTGATGCGCAGGCGTCCAGAGCGCGCGATCTTGAACGGGCAACAACAGGGCGATGCGCAGTGATTTATATTCGAAGGAACGCGGCAGATGATCGGGCAGCAACACCTCGCCCACCTGCGCGAGGGTTTTGGCATCGCGCGTGAGCCAACCGACACTATCGAACAGTGGCGCAAGCGGCACCATCTGCTCGCGGCTAATCAGCCCGTGACTGGTTCGAATACCAAACAAACCGTTATAGCTCGCGGGTACACGAATCGAGCCGCCGGTATCACTGCCGAGGCCTATATCTATATCGCCCGCCGCCACCGCTACTGCTGAACCACTCGACGAACCACCGGGCAAACGCTCGGGGCAACGCGGATTCAGCGCTGCACCATAGTGAATATTTAAACCGTTGAGGCTGTAGGCGAGTTCGTCAGTTTGAGTTTTGCCGATGAGTTCAGCACCGGCGTTCAGTAATCGCGTCACTACCGGTGACGTCTGCTCAGGTATAGAGTGACTGGCCAGCCAGTCAGGATTTCCAGCCGCCGTAGGCAGACCGGCGATATGAAATAAGTCCTTAACCCCCAGCCGCAAACCGGCAAGGCTGCCAGAGCCTGTATGAGGATTTGCATAGTGACCGCGCCATGCAAAGACGCACTGATCGAACGACATAAATAATTAAATCTCACCAAACGTGATAACAGAAATGCAATGGAGTATTACTTGAGGATAGCCGGGTATTAGCCCCGTGAACTAGCGGCGCGCTGAAACATCAGCTTACCCATAATATAAACACGCGCGATGTTGTGCTCATCACCCAACATCATTAACGCAAATAATTTTTCGGCAAGTGTCTGCGCGGAGGATTGCCGCAAGGTTTGCAGCGGCGTTGCAGCCAAGTTAATCAGAATAAAATCCGCTTCTTTACCCGGCGCAAAATTTCCAATGCAATGATCCAACTGCAGCGCCCGTGCATTACCCAAGGTGGCCATATAAAAGCCTTTTAACGGATGTAAACTCTGCCCTTGCAGCTGCAAAATTTTGTACGCCTCGGCAAGGCTGCGCAGTTGCGAAAAACTGGTGCCGCCGCCGACATCGGTAGCCAAACTCACTGAAATACCTGCGCGCTCCAAACGCGCCATATCCAACAGACCACTACCCAGAAATAAATTCGATGTAGGGCAAAAAGCAATGCCCGATTGGGTTTGCGCCAAACGCTCTATTTCAAGCTCACTCAAATGAATACCGTGACCAAATACACTGCGCGAGCCAAGCAAACCGTAATGATCGTACACATCCAAATAATCGCGCGCGCTGGGGTAAAGTGATTTTATCAGCGCAATTTCCTGCGGGTTTTCCGCGAGGTGTGTTTGCAAATAAAGATCGGGATATTCGCGATACAATTTTCCCGTGAGCGCCAATTGTTCCGGTGAACTGGTGAGTGCAAAACGCGGCGTCAGTGCATAGTGCAAACGCTGGATGTTATGCCATCTATCGATCAGCTCGCGGCAATCGGCATAACTGGTTTGTGCTGTATCCAATAATGCAGCGGGCGCATGGCGATCCATCGTCACTTTTCCGGCAATCATACGCATATTCAATTTTTCTGCTGCCGTAAAAAAAGCATGAGTCGATTGCGCAAATACTGTGGTGTACACCATCGCACTCGTCGTACCGTTTTGCAGCAGAAATTGTAAAAACTGCTCTGCTGCCGCCGCCGCGAAATCCGGATCAGAAAATTGCAGCTCCGCAGGAAACGTATACAGGTTGAGCCAATCCAACAATTGCTCACCGTAAGACGCAATCACCCCCGCTTGCGGGCAATGAATATGGCTATCGATAAAACCCGGCATTAACAAATGCTCAGGAAAATGCTCGCAGCGGGTTAAATCCAAACCCTGCGCCGCCATAACCTGCGCATCACCAACCGCTTTAATGCGACCATGCTCAACCAGCAACACACCGTCAGCAAAATATTCAACACCCGCACCCGTTTGCGGATTAGGCGCATCGATAAAATGCAAAATTTGCGCACGAAAGGCGCGGATATCAGCAGTCATAACCAGCCTTAACAATCAGAGTAGCAGAGAGAACACTATAAATGATGTGATCGTAATGCAGCGAAAAATCTTATCTTCAAGACGTAAAACGTTTACGCGAAATAGCTGCAACTTAATGCAGCTTCGTAGGTTGGCGGTGAGGAACGAACCCCAACATGACCATATTTCCGCCAAAGAAACCGCCACGAATAAATACCGCTAATTTTTCCGAAACCCTAAAAAAAAATCCCGCTCACGGAAACGTAAGCGGGATTTTTTTCATCCGTAGGGCTTGCTTCGCGAAGCAAGCCGCCGAACTTCGCAGTTCGGTCAAAAAACGGAACCTGGGAGAGGAGCGCATTAATCGGAAGGCACAATGACATTGATAGCACCTGTTCCCATTTATTACCCAGTAGTTTGATAAGTTGTGACATTTGCTGAGGCTTTAAATGCTAAATACCCGCCAGAATACTCTGGGTTTCCAGTAACCTCCACCCAGTCTGAGGAATTAAGCTCAAACTTTGAAAGTGCTTCATAACTTTTAAATTCAATTTCTGCCAAAACCAAACCCGATAACTCACTCTGGAATTGATCATAAATAATTCTACGCTCAGAAAACTCTTCGATATATCGCCTCTTCTTTAGCGATGAGCCATTTAACATACCCAAGGCAAGCAGGTCGTTTTCAGTTAAATTTAACGAGGTTATAATGCTTGTTTCGGCTCCCAGATCGGTAGCTCGTTCTTTTCTGGTTAGTTTCCTTCCGATAATTTCACCAGTATTTGAACTTTCAATTCTAAGTCTAAGATTTGAATTTTTTAAATAGTGATCATGAATATCAATATATGACTCTGGAAGAATTTCCGGCAAATTGTTTAGCAGAAATTTCTTTTCAATTTCATAGCGCGAATAGTTACCGACATATCCAGCTAACACTTCTATTCCTCCAGCCCTGATGCAATTTAGAAACTTGGCACGATCTAGCTGTTGCGATTCGTATACTCATCTACAATCTACAAGCCAATCACTCAAACAAGCCATCACCCACAATTACACGCGCTTACAGCATCGCGCCAATCAGCTACAACGCTTAATAATAACCAACAAAACCAAAAGATCACTTTATATTTCTACTGTATTCAACATACAAACCCTGCAACAATAACCACTCTCACCTTACACAGGCCTACCCCATGACAATCCCCCCAAACAAACTCCGTATCGACATAGTGTCCGATGTAGTCTGCCCTTGGTGCATTATTGGCTACCGACAACTGGAAAGAGCCTTAGCAGAAACCGCAACGCCCTATGAACTTCATTGGCACCCATTTGAGTTGAATCCCGACATGCCCACAGAAGGCCAAAATTTGCGCGAGCATTTAGTAGAGAAATATGGCTTGACCAAAGAGCAATCGGAAGCCAACCGGACGAACATAGCCGCTGTAGGCGCTGAGCTTGGCTTTGAGTTTCGCTTTAGCGACGACATGCGCATGCATAACACATTTAATGTTCATCAACTTTTGCATTGGGCCGAACAACAAGGGCGCAAGCACGATTTGAAACAAGCATTATTTGCTGCGCACTTTACGCATCGTCGAAATTTATCGGACGATACGGTACTGGCCGATGTTGCCGCAGAGATTGGCTTAGCGCGCGACGAAGCACTTGCGGTATTAAAAGATCAACGCTTCGCCAATGATGTACGAATTGCAGAGAAATTTTGGATCGACGCGGGCATCCGCGGTGTACCTGCGATCGTATTTAATCAACGCCACTTGGTGACCGGCGCACAAGGCACTGAAAATTACATACAAATTTTGACGCAGTTAATGCAAGAGACTAATTAAGTAATGGCAAGCCTAATTAATGCAGATTTTTCACAACGCGTTGTGATTCGACCCGACGATTATCACTGGGTTGACTCACCCATGCCCGGTGTTGAACGCATGATGCTCGACCGAATTGGCGATGAAGTCGCGCGCGCAACATCAGTTGTGCGCTACGCACCGTTTAGTGAATTCTCGTCGCACACGCATTCCGGTGGCGAAGAATTTTTTGTGCTCGACGGCGTTTTTGCTGACGAGTACGGCAGCTACCGAAAAGGCAGTTACATCAGAAACCCTATAGGCACATCGCACACACCTAAAATTGGCAAAGAAGGCGCGATTATTTTTGTCAAGCTACAACAGTTCAACGCCGCCGATATAAAACCAACCATCATTGATACGCAAACAACACCCTGGCGCCAAGGGCTAGTAGATGGCTTAAGCGTAATGCCATTGCATGAATTCGAAGGTGAACACGTCGCTTTAGTGAAGTGGGCACCGAACACACAATTCAGCAGCCACCGACATTGGGGCGGCGAAGAAATATTCGTACTAGAAGGCACCTTCCACGACGAACACGGCCAATACCCTAAAGGATCATGGCTGCGCAGCCCTCACCTAAGCCAACATCATCCCTTCACCAAAGACGACGGCGCATTGATTTATGTTAAGACGGGGCATTTGTTTATATAACGCTCCCAGCAGGTTGCTGTATGCAGCACTGCAATCCTGCGACAATAACGGCCTTTCGCTAGTCACAGCTTATAGGTTTTCAAATGGCAGACGCTCCTCTTTACGGTTTTTCCGATACATCCTTTCAAGCCGCTGGTGGCATAGAGGGCATTCGCCAACTGGTAGATGATTTTTATTTGGAAATGGGTACGCTCCCGGAAGCAAAAATAATTCGAGAAATGCACAAAACCGATCTCACCGAGTCGCGCGATAAACTGACATTATTTTTGTGCGGCTGGATGGGCGGACCGAGTATTTACCGGGAAAAATACGGGAACATTAACATTCCCCGCGACCACGCCCATTTAGCCATTGGCGAAGCCGAGCGCGATGCTTGGTTATTGTGTATGGAGCGCGCCATTGCCAAGCAGAATTATTCAGTGGAATTTGCAACTTATCTGCTTGGTCAATTGAGGATTCCTGCCGAACGAATACTTTCTGCCAGCAAAAAATAAATCACATATAAACAAAAGATCCTCTCTCCAAGTACTTTTTACTACCTTACACTTCTTAAATTCACTTATCTTATAATAAGCTTGTATGCTTGAACTGCTCATCCCATTCTGCTGCAAAAAAATTAGCTATTTATTTTTGTTCGGCCTGGGCGGAGTTTTAAAAATAAAAGAAGTAGTTCGAGGCCAACAAGAAAAGCTACCGAATGTTAATAACGTAAATTTAAATTCCATTAGGAGAAAAACATGCGTCGGCAATTGAATGTCTTTTTAAAAATTTTAATTTTAGGTTTGGTCTACCTGCATAGCGCGGCAATATTTGCGCAGGATGGAAAAATGTATCCCATTGACGCACCTAAAGAGCCGAATGCTATTCCGCTCGGCACGGGTGGTGTGGATGATCAACCAGCAAAAGAATCCTGGTTTCGTCAGTGGGGTGATCCTATGGCGCGAAACATTACCACAGCAACACTAACGCCTTTTCTCGCTGATCCGAAAAAAGCCAACGGCACCAGCGTGATAGTGGCACCGGGTGGTGGATTTATGTGGCTTTCAATGGGCAATGAAGGTTGGGAAGTTGCTGAGGCATTGGCTGCAAAAGGCATAAATGCGTTTGTACTCAAATATCGGCTACAACCCACGGTTGATTCGCTGGAAGGTTTTGAAACTCAAATGAATCAACGTTTTGCCGAAGCCGCAAAACCGGCAAACGAGCGACCTGCTCGACCGCAGTGGAATTTAGAAAACCAATTAGAAGACGCAGAAGCCGCTTACGCATTAATTAAAAGCCGCGCAAAGGAATGGAATGTGGATATGAAAAAAATCGGCATGATGGGTTTCTCTGCCGGTGCAGGGCTTACGATGGCGACCACACTGCAATCGAAAAAAGTAAAGCTGGCATTTATCGCACCGATTTACGGTGGAATGGATGCAGTTGAAGTACCTAAAAATGCACCGCCTATGTTTGTGGTCATCGCAGCAGATGACTTCTTATTTCACGGCGAAGCAGGTTTGATTAAATCCTGGTATGACGCAAAGATTCCGGTGGAATTTCACCTGTATCAAAATGGTGGCCACGGTTTTGGTTTAGGCAACCCGGATCGCACCAGCAACAAATGGTTTGATTCCTTTATGTATTGGCTTGAGGTGAATGGGTTTCTTAAATAAGAATTTTATTGGCGCAAGCGAAGCCCGCTTAGTATTAAGCGGGCTTCTTATGCATTGCCATTGCCGATTAGTATTCAAAATAACTCGTTCTGTGCGAACCCTTTTATTTTTGTTCGTCGCTCCATAACCCCAAATCTGCCAATAATTGCAGTGCCAGCGCTTTGCGTGAATCTTTCAAATCCGAAAAGTTTTCAGCCTCCATATGCAGCGCAAATGCCGCAACCGGTTTAGCGTTTTTATCTTTGATATAACCCACATACCAACCCTCAAACGCTCCGTCATTATTATCTGGATCAATCGAACCTGCACCGGTTTTGGCGTAGAGCGATAAGCCGTTTTTGGTTTCTTGTAATGCGGCAGATTCAAACGAAGAAAAATTTTTGGCACTGACACCACAGCGGTTTTTTAGCAGGCAGGCGATAAAACTCACCTGTTCGACAGGAGAGATTTGTAATTCTCTGTTTAACCAAAACTGATCGCTGCCCGGCGTAAAGGTTTGGTTGCCATAGCGAAATGTAGCGAGCCATTTTTTATATTGTTCAGGTTCAATACGCGGAACTAACTCCTGGTAATACCACACTGCTGAATGTTTAAACGCAGTTGCTAAAGTGTGTGATTGCTTCCATGTTTCCGGCCAGAAACTTTTTGCAGGATGCTTTTGTTGATTCCATTCAAAACGCTCATCAACGGATTTTACCGCACCCGCTTCAAGCGCAATTAAAGTATGAGGAATTTTAAAGCTGGAATAAGGGCCATGACGCTGCGCGAGACCTGATTCATTGATCGCCCAGCAGTGATTCTTTTTATAATCAACCGCCAAAAAGGTGATTTTGCGTGTGCCGATGTCGGCAATGTAAGGCTCTGTATTGATCAGCTTGGTGGTTTTGCAGACATCGGCAAAACTCATCAAAGGTGTTAACAATAACAAGGCAACTGCCATTTTTATTTTCACTATCATTTTCTCCATCGATAATTTTTTGATCCAGAAATAGCCAGCGCATCAACATGCTCGTGCGGCGGGTAAGTATGCATTCCCCGCACCTAAAGCGCCAAGTAGATCACCCCTAACCCGGCATTAAATCTTATTTTATTAATTATCGCGCCAAGTGGCGCCTCAATCTCTTGTATACAGGTATCTCGCCGCACTAGTATGCAACCTCTCCACATCAAATATAAAAATAATTTTACCTAAGATAAAAATGAGAACAAAGAGACTGATGTACTCAACCCCCTGCATCCGCTCACCAAATGGCAATTAGCAGTAAGACCGGTCAATCCCTTCCTGATGTAACCAACCTGATAGTTGGTTTGCGAAGCTATTACGGCTCAATACAATAAATTTTTATACCTTGAGGAACTCCTTATGCTTAACCACAAAGCAAAAGGCTATCGCCTTGCAACTATGCTCGGATTGGGGTTAATCACCGCAATCTGGGGCAATGTCGCTTCTGCAGGCTGTAGCTATACCGTTACAAACTCATGGGGCAGCGGCTTTACTGCCGCCATCCGTATTACTAACGATAGCAATGCAACGATTAATGGATGGCAAGTCAATTGGAACTACAGCAAAAATACCCTGAGCAATTCATGGAATGCACTGCTTAGCGGCGCTGGTAGTGCAAACAATAGCGCCACTAACATCGCTTGGAACGGCACTTTGCGTCCCGGTCAATTTGCTGAATTTGGTGTGCAGGGTGCGACTAACGGCGGTGCGGTTGAAACGCCACAAGTTACCGGTGCTGCCTGCGGTACTGCTGCAAGCTCTAGTATCGCCTCCAGCAAACCTGTTGCGACCAGCTCATCCGTTGCGTCAGTTGCGACCGGCGTTAATATCGCAGGCTTTGCGACAGCAACAACCTCTTATGTATCGCCATGGGAAACACTTCGCGCGGTTAACGACAACAGCAATCCAACAAACTCTAACGATAAATCTGCTGGTGCTTATGGCAACTGGAATAATCCCAATTCAATTCAATGGGTGCAGTACGATTGGCCACAAACTTACACATTAAATTCAACGCAAATTTATTGGTTCGATGATATCGGCGGAGTGCTCACACCAACGCGCGCTTATATCGAATATTGGAACGGCAGTGCCTGGGTCAATGCAGGCAATGTTCCTCTCGCAAAAAATGCATTTAATACGCTCGCATTAAATAACCTGGTGACTAATCGCGTGCGTGTTTCCATGTTGAACACCCAGCAATCGACCGGCATATTGGAATGGCGTGTATCAGGCACTGCTGCCGGCAATGTTGTTAGCTCTGTCAGCTCATCAAAAAGCAGTACGGCGATAAGCTCATCATTGCGCAGCAGTATTGCAAGCTCAATTGCACTGAGCAGTTCATCGGTGAGCAGCAGCATACCGGCGAGCAGCTCATCCGCAAGAAGCAGCACACCTGCATTCAGCAGCAGTTCCAGCAGTAGCACTCCGAATGTTGCGCAGTGCAGCGCTTACGATTGGCCGAAGTATGAGCCGGATTTAAATTACGATTTCCGCACTGACTTTGGCCAAGTCGATACCAGCAAATTCAAGGTTTATAACGGTTGCCCCGCGAATACTATCGCGGGTGTAAAAACCAAAGGCCGCTTTGCATTTATTTGGGGTCACAACCGCAACCCATCGATTACCGATGCGGACATTGAGCGCGTGCTGACTAATCTCAATGAAGATGCAGATTACATTCATAACGTGATGGGTTGGCCGGTCGATAAACTGCAAGCAGAAGGTTACTTCAGCAATATTTATCTCTACGGTTCCGGCCTGTGTACCGACAGTGCAGCGAACACCGAGAAAGGTGGATGGCAAAGCGGAATCAACGGTTATCCGATGGTGTTGTTGTCTTACTACCCCGTTGTGACGCCGAGCGAACGCGGCGGAATTACCCACGAATTTATTCACACGATTATGGCCACGCGCGGCAACAAAGCAGCCTGGTTTAATGAAGGCGGCAACACCTGGTTGCAGATGAATCTGGAAGCATCGCGCACCGGCAATTACGGCGTAGGATTTTTGGATGCGACTTCATTCCTCGCTCCGCATATGCCCATCGAAAATTACAGCGGCTGGCTGCAAGACGGTACTTTTGGTGGACCAAATGCAGAAGGTGTTGATCGCCGTGTGAATGGCCAACAAATTTCCACCTGGCGTGAATATCTCGGCGGCAATCAATACAACTCTGCCTTCCCACACTTCCTAGGTGTGCATGTTTCCAAAGGTGCAAACGCCTGGATTTGGGCGAAGGGAGCACACAATCATATTTTGCGTTCGCTCGCCGGTGGTGTGGGCGAAGAGCAAACACAACGTATGATTATGGAATTCCGCGCGCGTCAGGCGATGGTGGATTTCGGCCCTTGGTCAAACGCATTTAAAGTGCCTATTAATAACAACTGGGGCAGAACAATTAATGCTGAACCTGTTGCGGGTGGAATTTTGCAAGATCCGGGCGCGCATCGTTTGACTTTCTACTCAGCGACAACCCAAGAAGGCACAACCTTAATTCCAAACTCAACAACGTTACCGGGTTGGTCTGGCGCAAATCAGATTCCATTAAAAGTCACCGGCAATAAAGTGCGCGTGAACTTCCAACTTATCGGCCAAAACATGCGCGTGCAATTGGCTTATCGCGCAGCAGACGGCAGTGCGGTTTACAGCAAACCAGTCACTAGCGGTGAAGCTTGTTTGGATCTCACTAAAGCACCGAAAAATGGTGTAGTAGTCGCGGTAGTGAGCAACGTAGATCATCTCTACAACGGAGAAGAAACGCGCACACGCAAACACGATTACCGTTTGCAATTGCTTGAAGGTGTGACGAGCACAGCAGCCTTGTACGACAAACATTATCAGTAATTGATTAGTTTTATTTTTTCATAAAAAAACGGCGCAAGTGAAAGCTTGCGCCGTTTTTTATATACCTCGGGTAAAAACAGCTGGACGACATACAAAAAATATAACCTATTTTTTTGCTCGCGCGCCCAAAAGAATTGCCGCAAAAATAGAAATCAATCCTGCCGCGTTATACCAGAAAGGATAGTTATCGCTGGCATCATTGACGTTAAATAATACCAAATGCACTCCAAGAGTTAACAGCGCAAGAACAAATCCGAACTTAAGCTCATAGCCAACAGCATATTTTCGGATAACAGTTCCAGCAAAATATAAAACGGCAAACGAGACAATAATATCCACCACAAGAAAGAGGATATGCTGTGAAAAAAACGCATTTATTTCACCCTCATTGGCAAGGCTCGCAATATGTTCACGATTCATCAGCGCAAACACAAAAAGCTCTAGTGCACTCACAACAAGCAGCAGCACTACCGAAATAAGAAATCCATAAACCAACGCCTTAACTGGTTTAAATAATGCTTGCGCGGGCAACTCAAGGTTTGACTCAGGTGTTTTGTATGCATCCATATTGGATTCTCCATTTTATTTAAGATAACAACATTCTATTTTCTGCCAACCATCTAGCAGCGCATCAGCTAAAAGTAACAATCACATCAAAATTTGTACCCGACAGACAAATCCAGATAGATGCTATACCCCGTCTTCAAATAGTTGCCATTAGAATTTGTATACTGTTGTTCAAAATCCTCTAAAGAAAGCCCTGTTGATGCATTCCACCCCGATTTCCACAGCCAAATATATCCCGCGCCGACCCCATAGCTCTCGCGCTCATAGGCATCAAACAAAATACCGTCCTCATAATCGTTGTAGTTATCGTCGGTGATTTTTCCCCAATAGACTCCATAAAATAATGAGTCTTCGTTTTCATAGTTATAGCGCTTTAAAGAGATTGAAGTTGGCAGGCCAACACCTACACTCCACTTTCCCTTTTGCACCTCAACTCCAAAAATGCCCGTGTAGCGAGACGCACCAAGCTTTGCATTGAATGAATAATCATTATTCGCGTCCTCTGCAATAACGCTGCTGGAAAATAACAACGCACCAATCAACAGTATTTTTTTCAATCTATTACTCCTAATTTGACAAAGATAGTGCTGCGGACTTATATACCAGTTCCTTGCACATCACATTACTGCACTCAATGACCCCATGCCTGTTATGCCCTGTAACTATTCGCTTCTCGGCGGCGGCACATACCCCTCTACTTCATCCAACTTATCGCCGGACAAAAACTTTTCCATCTGTTCGGTTAAATACACTTTAGTGCCCATATCCATTACGTTTAAGCGTTTTTCGTTAATCAATAATGTCTGGTGTGCCATCCACTCCTGCCAGGCTTTTTTGGAGATATTGTTAAACAAATCCAAACCCTTGGCACCGGGGTAAGGGGGCAGATCCAAACCTTCCAGTTCTTGTTGGTACTTGCGGCAAAAAACCATGCGGCTCATATTTTTCTCACTTAGATTTAGTTAATTTAATTGGGCGTTTGCTTGCGGCGGTTTTGCTTTTGCTTGCGCGTAGATTTTTCGTTGAACGCGGATCTAGCTGCGCGAGTTTTTCCAATAATTTTTTTACCGGCGCCGCCAAGCCTAGCGCATCGGGTTGGTGGGGATTGTACCAGTGGGTGGCGGCTTCACCGATAGCGCCGGGAGATTTAGCCAGTTGGATTAATACCGGTGTGATATCCAAATGGTAATGACTGAACGTGTGGCGATAGGAGTTCCACTCTTCCAGTTCAATCACTTTACCGAAATGTGTTTCGACAAATTCTTGCGCGTCCGCATCCATCGCCAATTCAGGAAAACTCCACAGGCCGCCCCAAATACCCTGCGCGGGGCGCTGCTGCAGCAATAAATCACCTGCAGGATTGCGCAGCATTAATAGCTGCACGGCTTTTTCCGGCAGTGTTTTTTTCGGCTTTTTGCCGGGGTAATCCTGCGGATTGCCTTGCGCGTAAGCGACACAGCCATCGCGCAATGGACACTGTTCACACTTGGGCTTGCTGCGCGTGCACAGGGTTGCGCCCATGTCCATCATCGCTTGGGTGTAGTGATTGGCGCGTTTTTTTGGCGTGTATTGCTCGGCAATTTCCCACAGCTGATTGGCTACCGGCAATTGCCCCGGCCAACCCTCTACCGCGTGATAACGTGCGAGCACACGTTTGACGTTGCCATCTAAAATCGCTGCGCGCTGTTGGAAGGCGATACTCACAATCGCACCGGCTGTTGAGCGGCCAATGCCGGGCAATTCCGCCAAGGCTGCCACCGTTGCGGGGAATTCACCCCCATATTGATTCACTACCGCTTGTGCACATTTATGCAAATTGCGCGCGCGGGCGTAATAGCCCAAACCCGTCCATAAATGCAGCACTTCATCAATCGGCGCCGCAGCGAGGGATTGCACACTGGGGAACTGCGCGATAAACCGCTCGAAATAGGGAATCACCGTGGTGACTTGGGTTTGCTGCAACATAATTTCCGACAGCCAAACGCGGTAGGCGCTGATGTCTTGTTGCCAGGGGAGATGTTTGCGCCCGTGCCGATCAAACCATTTGAGCACAGGCGCGGAAAAAGAAGAGGTCATAGCAGTTCGCGTTCGCAGCAGTAAAGGGCAGGCGCGAATTCTAGCAGTTTGTTGCGCGACTATCTGCGCTGCTAGTTTCTATCGTCTCGCCACTACTCGGCAGCTGGCGATTCACTTGCGTCTGCTGGAGCCGCTTCTTCAGGTGCTGTTTCAGTCGCGGGTGTTGCAGCTTCCGCGGCAACCGATGCAGCCGCCGCTGACTTGGGAGTTTTAAATAACTTGTTTTGCAGTTTGTTAATCAGCTCCTGCTTTTTCTCTTCCACCTGCGCTTTTGCTTCCTGTTTTTTCTCTTCTAATTTTTGTTCTGCCGCATCGATTTTTGCGCCGTGTTTTTCGCGCAATTTATATTCGGCAAAATCTTTAGTGAGCGAGGTGAGTGCGCTCTTATCAAAACCGCAATCCTTCAATGGGTCTATTGCCGCCAATGATCCTTTGCAGCGCAGCAGCGATAAACTGCGATCTACCCAGTAGTTAGTAGTGCTGAGACTGCAACCTTTCATGCTGGCGGCGGCGCTGGCATCGGCCAGTTTCAGCGGTAATTTAAACTCGTATTTGTCGGTCAGCAAATTAATTACCCCGGTACTGGCGAGCAATAACTGCGACACGCCCGCATTAAAACTACTCAGGGTGATGACTTGATCGCGCCAGACTAGATTGCCATCCAACTGGCGCAGCTCCGTAAAATCATCCCAACTTACTTCGGCAGGATTTTGTGTAACCAGGTTCACCAACTTGCAAAATTGCTCTTCAATATTGAGCGGCGATAAACGCACCTGTGCGCCGGAAAAGGCTGCGGTGCTGTTCATTGATGCCATTAATTGATTAACGCTAGCGCCCTGCGCTGTGCCTTGGGTTTGCGCTTGAATGGCACCGGACAGGCCAAGTTTTTCATCCACCTCCAGTGCTTTCATAAGTGGCTCCAGCTCCACACCTTTGACATTGCCATCAAATTTAAGCGCTGCCTGATTACCACGCGCGTCGGTATTGCTGGTGAATTTAATATCGCCTTCATAGCTTCGGGCGGTGAGCGTTTGGTCGATGATGCCTTTTTTGGCTTTGATACCCAGCGCGATATTGTCCAGCTGCAGATTGTTGTAGCGCAGGCTTTCCAGTTTGATTTGCGCATCCAGATTCAACCCGCGCAACGCGTCCAATGGCAGGGGCACATCTTCACTCGCGGTTTGGGCGGGGGCATTGGCCGACTCAGGCGCGGGTGGCGGCAGGTAATCGTCAAGGTTAAGGCTATCGCCCTGCAATACCAGCTTGATGGCGCTGGTGGCAAAATCGGTCACCGCGAGCGAGCCGCTAAAGCGGGTGTTATCCAGCTGAAAATTCACCTTATCAAAGGTGACCTTGTTGCTATCGCCCGCTAGGTTGCTGGATAGGCTCACCTTACTCAAGGCAGATTTATTGGCCGTTTCCAATTCGGTGCCCAGCACCGCTAACCAGTCGCGGGCGTTGGTGTCTTCCACTTTTAGTTGGCCTTGATAGGCGAGATTTTGCTGCACATCGGTCAGATTCATCGAATAGCTTAAGGCTAATTTGGCGGAGGATTTTCCATCGGCCTGCAGTTGCAATTCACCTTCATCCAAGCTGATGCGGGTGAGTTTTTCATCGAGTGTTATGCGATTTTGTACACGACCTTTCAGCGCAAGTGGTGGTGTATCGGCGGGTGTCAGTGCCAGCGCAAAAGCGAGATCCAGCGCAAAGGGTTTGCCTTGGGTATTCACGTCGGTCAGCGTCAGGTTGATGTCGTGCAGGGCAATGTTTTGCCCACTTTTGGCATCGGCATAATCGACCGCACTATCAACCAGACTGATGCGCTCGACGGTCAGTTTGAGGCTGACTTCACCGGCATCAGTCGCGGCGGGCGCACTGGCCTTAGTGTTGTTTTTGGATTGAGTAAGCGATTCCCAGTTGCCTTTGCCCTTGGTATCCACCGCCAAGTTGACCTTGGCGCCATCCAGCAAAATATGATCGACCTGAAAATCCCCCGAGAACAGTGGCATCAGTGCCAGTAGCAAACTGGCTTGGCGCAATTGCGCAATGGGCTGCGCGGGGGTATCCAGTGCAGCGACGCTCACATCCGCCACCGCAACACCAATACTCGGCCAGAGTTTCCAGCCCAAATCGCCGTTGATCTGCAGCGCAACGCCCTGCTCCTGCGCCAGTGCTTCAATGCGCGGTTTAAAGCGATTGGCATCTACCAAAAAGACTAACGCCAGCACTGCAACCAGCACTAATGCGACCAATACCGCGAGTGTTTTAAGAGCAATTTTCATAATCATTCCCTCTGTGGTGAAACGGGCGATGCAAAACCAACAGCTTCGCCAATACCCAGTTTAGAGGGGAGTGTATGAACAAAGTGCCCCAGTAGCCAGATAAAACCTGACCCTGTTCACATAAAAATGCCGGGGTTTGCGCATTTTGAGTACCACTTTTACTCGAACCTGGCACACCCACTGCCAGTTTGGACACCAGCGCGAATCGGGGTGCGCCGGCTTGTGTAACGGCCGAAGCTGGCAGAACGAGAGGCTTAGCCTTTCGCCACCACTCAACATAAGTACCCACATAATTAATAACAGGTGACGCTATGAAAATTCCCCTCATTTTCTCCCGCTGGCTGGGCGCCAGCATTGCTGCTCTATGCCTTATCCCCAGCCTGAGTTATGCCCAAGCCAACACTATTCCCGCTGGCGACCGCATATTAATGGGCGCTTTTGTCGATCGCGATTGGACCGCCGCCAACCCCTGCGGCGACAAAGTCACCCAGGAATGGGAATGGGCCGATAACAAACAGTGGTACGGCAATGCATCGCCCTACTTTGGCAAGATCTTCCCGGAAGTCTTTCGCCCGGACGGCAGTAAAAACTGGTATCACCTCTGGAAAAACGAGATAGCTAAAATCAAGGCGCAAGGCCGTGTGCCTTACATCAACCTTGAATTTCACGGTGAATTGGCGCTGCACGACAACAGCAAATGCTGGTGGAAGTGGGATACCACCAACCAGCGGGTTGACCGCAACATCATCAAGGAAATTCTGGACGGCAATCACAATGACATTATCGACAACATCGCCCACGGCTTAAAAGCCGAGAAAGTACCGGTTGTTATCGACCTGTTCCACGAGGCCAATGGTGCTTGGTATGACTGGAGCCCCTGCAAAAATCGCGAAACCTGGGCACGTTTCAGAAGTGCATATAAATATGTGGTGGATCGTTTCCGCGCGGTGGGCGCAACCAATGTGCAATTCGGCAATTCCATCTGGCCCAACTCCGATTGCTGGACCGACGCTGGCCCTCACGGCACCGGAGCAATAGTCGCGGACATGTATGTACCCGGCTATATGGACTGGATCGGCATTGATATTTACGGTGGTGCGGATGCCAGTTTCAAAAGCATCCTTAACCCTTGGTACAACCAATTAGCCGCAACCGGTCGCCCCATTGTGATTGGTGAGATGGCGGTTACCCCTGGCGCGCATAAAGCCCAGTGGATTCGCGATTTCGCTGACGCCTTCACCAGCGGCCAGTACCCCAAACTGCGCGCCTTCAACTGGTTTGATATAGACAAACAAGGTGAAGCGAATTGGCGCATCGACGCCGATGGCGCAGGCTCGGTATTTGACGCCGCTATGAAGCACCCCAAAATGGCCGGCAGCTTTGGCACCTACGAGATCAAAAACAAAGCCAGCGGCAAGTGCCTGGATGTGCCCTCTGCATCGACCGCGAACGGCACCAAACTTCAGGTTTACACCTGCAATGGTACCAATGCACAGACCTTCACTTTGGCTGATTTGACCGGTTACAAAATGGAATTGCGCGCCCTCAACAGCGGTAAATGTGTGGATGTAACAGCAGCAGGTACGGCCGATGGCACCTTGGTACAGCAATACGACTGCAACGCTTCAGCCGCGCAGACCTGGACCATGAAAGTCATCACCTGGGCACCATTAGAAGTGGAATTTGTCGCCGCCCATTCGGGCAAATGCCTGGATGTTGATATGGGCATAGGGCCAAAAGTACACCAGTGGTGGTGCACTGGCGGTGCCGCGCAGCGCTTTGTTCTCACCAAACGTTAATCCCCTTTGCATTAGCCGATGAATTTCAGCCCATCGGCTAATGCTTTTTTCGTTTCACCTCACCCGAAGGAATACCGCTATGAAGCACACCCTTTGCTATTCAGCGCTCAGCCTCGCACTGCTATGCGCCAGCACTATGGCGCAGCCAACCCCCGCCGAACTCGAATACACCAAATTTAAAACGCAAAACCTTGGCGAGATCCAATTGGAAACCGGCACTCGCCTCGCCTTTGAAGTTACCAAGCGCGAAACCCGCGGCGACTTGGAAATCATCACCGCCCGCCTGCTCGACCCCTACGCCAACACCGACAGCAGTTATCGCAACCTTATAGTTACACTCTCGCCCAAAACCGGCAGCCTGAGCGCCTTTGCCGAAACCACCGAGGGGCATTTTGATTTTAATGCGGAAGGCGATGCCACCCGCCTCTGGCGCCAATCCAAACCGCCCGTACTCAATGAGATTTACCACCCCGAAACCAGCAAGACTGCAACGCCAGCCAAAACCAATAAGTCAGCCAGCACGACAAAAACGGCTAAAACCACCTTGTCCACGACAGCCTCTGCAATGACCGCAGCACCACTGGTGGTTGGCGAGCAGGATGCCTCCGGGCGCTACGTAGTTGACGTGTTCATTGGCTTTTCCACCCAAGCGGCCAGCTCCAGTTATGTGCGCAACAATTTGGAGGCCACCGCACAAACCTACATAGAATCGGTCAATACCGCGCTCAAAAACAGCAAGGTAGATAATGTGTATCTGCGTCTGGTCGGTACCGGCGTATCACCCAATAACCCCGGTGTAGTAACGTCGGTATTGAGTGATGTCAAAAGCTGGTTTGCTAGCGATATTGCACGCACCGCGCCGGATCTGATCGGCATGGTGCAAATGCCCACCGATGCCCCCGGCAGCGCCGGTGGCTGGGCCGGTGTGGGCGGCGACACCCATGTGATCGGCGCCCCTTGGCCGAGCGCCTATCGCCATGAGGTGGGGCACAATGTGGGAGGCGTTCACTGCCCGGACGGCTCCGGCTATAACTTTGGCTATTCGATCCGGCAGGGGCGCGGCACTATTCAATGTGGCAATGACCTTGCTTACTACTCATCGCCGCTGCTTAAAGATGAAGAGGGAAATGTCCTTGGCACCGCCCAAAACAACGATATGGCGAGGCTGTGGCGCGAGCGCGCGGCGAGCATGTCGGCCAATCGCCGGCACACCATTCCATTCCCGGGCGATACCAATACCAGCATCACCTTGCAAGCCGAGGATTACACCGCTTACTACGACACCACAGGTGGCAACACCGGCGGCGCCTATCGCCAGGACGATGTAGACATACAGGCAACCAGCGATACTGGCGGCGGGCACAATGTCGGCTGGATCGCCAGCGGTGAATGGCTCGCCTACAAAGCCAACATTCCCAGCGCGGGCAAGTATCAGGTGTCTTACCGGGTAGCCAGCCTCAACACCGCCGGGCGTATCCAGTTTGAAAAACAAGGCGGCAATCCAATCTATGGCGCAATTGATGTGCCCGTCACTGGCGGCTGGCAAAGTTGGACCACCATCAGCCAGGAAGTGGAATTGAGTGCGGGCGAGCAGTATGTCGCGCTGGCAATCAAGGCGGGCAACTTCAACCTGAATTGGATCAAGATCGAAAAAGTCGCCGCCAGCCTCGGCACCTATCGCCTGCAAAACATCTGGCAGCCAACACAATTTATCCATATTGAAAATGGCGCGCTCAGCACGGGCGATGTACCGGCGGGTTATTGGAGCTCACAGTGGGATATAACGCCGGTGACCGGCACTCAGTTTGTGCGCCTGATCAATCGCTGGAAGCCAACCCAATCCCTCAATATAGAAATGGGTGCACTTGCCGCCAGCGTTATCGGCAGCGATAAAAGCAGCGGTCACTGGGAGTTAGAGAAAGCCTCTGGCGATGAGTACCGCTTGAAGAATCGCTTAAAGCCAGAGCAGTACATCAACATCGAAGGCAATCGCCTGCAAGCCAGCGCCATCCAACCTGGGTGGTGGAGCGCGCGCTGGAAGCTAATTCCCGTGCAATAGGCAATAAAAAACGCCTGGCCGTGAATCGGCCAGGCGTTTTTGTATAGGTCACAGAGATGATTGCTAGCTGCCCGAGTCGGCCAGCCGCAAAGCGCTGATATCGGGAGTAACAGGTTTTACATTGGGTTTTAACTGCCCCAGATCACTGCCTGCGGGCGCCAGGCCAAAATCGCCTATTTCAACTATTGCAGGCAGCACTATGGGGCGCTCGTCATCGGTCAATAAATCACTACCAGCTTCAGCGATACCCCAGTCTTCCAATTCGATTTCGACCAGTGGCAGCGCCAGTTTTTCATCGGCGCCGATTAAATCGGCACCCACGGCAGCCAGACCTAGATCTGGCGCGACCACCTGTACTGCAACCTCTTCATGTACTTCGCTGACATCTACCAAATTCCCCTCGGCGGCGCGCAAGCTCAAGCCGGAGATATCAACCCGCACCGGCGCCGGTTGCGCGGGGCGCTCTTGCGCGGGCAGTAAGTCAGCGCCCAGTGGCGCCAAGGTCCAGCTCGCTGCCACCGGAGCAGGTGTGGCGGCAACAGGTGCCGCCGGTTCAACCGTGCGGCGCGGCGCAGGAGCGGGTTTAGGTGCGGCATTAGCGGGGCTGGCATCGCTGGCATAGATCTCAACCATAGCGCCAGCTTTAATTAATACATCGCGGTATTTGTTGGCGGTTGCCTCATCCAAATTGCGCTTGAGCGGCACCGGGCGCCCTGTAAATAAGCTGTCGACCTTGGCGGCATCCACTTTAAATAGCTGCTGCAACTTGGCCTTTACATCAGCCAACTGGTGGCCGAAGACAATATCGCCACGGAAAATAATGTCGAATTCGGAAGCGCTCATAAATCCAAAAATCCTGCTGCTGAAATTGCACTGTTTGAATAATAGCACTCGACAGCGCAAATGCTGGCGCCGACGGCTATGGAAAAACAAGAGCGATAAACAGCTCCCAGAATGTAACCAATCAGTCTTAAACCGAACTGGCGATTGGCCGAGCCGCCAACCATACTCATTACTCAGCTACGAAGGAGTGGTGAAAACTATGTTGCCTTTTATCCAAAAGAAACTGCAAGACAATCGACTCGTGGTAGATGGCGCGCTCAGCCCACACGGCAATGCGCGCATTAAGGTTGAGCAGGACATTGCCTTCTTAAGCGACCGAATCGCCGCCATGCAGGCACATCCGCGCCCCAATACCATGCTGATTGAACATTACCAAGCCATGCTGAAAAGCCGCGAGTCAGTGCTCAAGTGGCTAATGGATGGCTGTGATGATGAGACCAGTTATTTACCCGGTCAGCGCAGCGCATAAACTGCATGCCTGATTAACCATCATCACCTTCATGCAGGTGATGATCCATATCCAGTGCCGGAGCCTCCCCTTTCGGCCTGCCGATAGGTTTGGCTGGCACTCCGGCAACCGTGGTGTGCGGCGCAACTACATCCAACACCACACTGCCCGCACCAATTTTTGCGCCCTCACCGATTTCAATATTGCCTAAAATTTTTGCGCCAACGCCAATTAAAACCCCGCGCCGGATTTTCGGGTGGCGATCAGTTTTGACGCAGCCGCTGCCGCCCAGTGTAACGCCGTGCAACATGGATACATCATCATCGATCACGGTGGTTTCACCGATCACCACACCAGTCGCATGGTCGATCATAATGCCACTGCCGATACGGGCACCGGGGTGTATATCCACATCAAACGCCTGCGAAATTTGATTCTGAAAATAGAGCGCCAAGGCATTGCGCCGTTGCGACCACAACCAGTGCGCGATGCGCCAGGATTGCAGCGCGTGATAGCCTTTAAAAAATAAAAACGGCATGCAGAATCTATTACAGGCTGGGTCGCGCTCGCGGTGCGCACGAATATCAGCGCGCATTGCCCGCTCAATACTGGCATCAGCTTGCATCGCCTCGCTAAACACTTCGCGCAGCATCATCGCTGGCAGCGCTTGGCTATCGAGTTTATTGGCGAGATGAAAACTGATCGCCGCCGCAAATGATGCGTGATTCAAAATACTCGCGTGATAAAAACTGGCGAGCACAGGTTCATCGGCGCTCGCCTGCTGCGCCTCGGCGCGAATTTCTTGCCACACATCAACATGGGCAAAATTGTGTACTGATGTTTGCATAACAACCCGGCTTAGTGATTCTTAAAAATTAACGGGATTAATTCATCCATCGCAAAAAAAACGTCAGCTCCCAAGGCGCGCATTGGCTCCAACAATACATTGTCACTGCCGTCGCTATTGGGTGGGCAATAACCCAGCGGGCGCATACCGGCAGCGACTGCCGCTTGAATACCGGTTAGCGAATCTTCCACCACTATCGCCTGCTCGGCGGGAATATTGAGTGACTTGGCGGCATGTAAAAATAAATCCGGCGCGGGCTTACCGCGAGTTACATCTTCAAAGCTAAATACGCGCCCGTGCACATAGGGCATGATGCCGGTTTTAGCTAAGGTCATGCGCATTTTTTCATGTTTGCCATTGGAGGCAACACAAAACGGAATCTGTTTTTCTTGCAAGCTGTCGAGCACCGCCATTACCCCCGCCACAGGTTTCAATTGCGTTTCGCACACCACTAATGTCTGCAATTGGATACGGCGCCAAAATTGCGCACCGCGCTCTGCCTGCTCGGCGGCAGTCAAACTTTTCCAGCCATCCAATCGGGATAATTCTGCGGTGATCATAGCGATGCAATCCGCCACCGATTTGCCGCGATAGGTCTCTAAAAAATAATCGGCACTTAACTCAATACCAATCTCTTTTAAACAATCACTCGATACTTGCGCAGAGAGAATTTCACTATCAACCAACACACCATCACAATCAAAAATCACTAACATAACTTTTTCTTTACCTCTGCAAAATCCACAATCACAGCGCCTGATTGTTTGCCGATGCAGGATAAGGCGCTTTTAATAAGATCGCCAAACCCGCAACTAAAAATACGATCAACGCCGCCATGCCGATACGCGCGGAATCGGTATAGAGGGTGATGCTCGCCACTGCCATAGGTGCCAAAAATGCCGTTGCCCGGCCGGCGAGTGCATAAACACCAAAGTAGCGCCCCGCTTCGCTTACACTGACGCTGCGCGCCATAAACGAACGCGAAGATGCTTGCACCGGACCAAACGCTATGCCGATAAGAAAACTAAATGCGACGTAGACTTTTTCCGCATCCGTCGCAAATAAACCACCAGAGTCTTCGCTTGAAAATTGCAGCAAGCCAAATAGCGCATAACCGGGACCGGTTGAAATAATGCCAATCGTTGCAATAATTAAACATAACAAACTGAGCAAAATAACGTTTTTCGAGCCTATGCGTGCGTCCAAACGCCCTGCAATAGCACAGCCGCCAATAGCGATCACCAATAACAAAATTCCGTAAACCCCCATTTCAATGGTCTGCCAGCCAAACATGCCAGCGGCAAAAGTACCACCCAATACCTGTAGGCCGTTTACCCCATCTTGATAAACCATGCGCGCAATTAAAAAGCGCAATAATCCTGCACGCTGTTTTAGTTCCGACAGAGTATTTTTTAATTCGCCTGCACTTTTAACAATCGCCAACTTTAGCGATACCCCCTTGCTGCTATCCGGTGTAAACAAAAACATTGGCAAAATAAAAATTAAATACCACAGCGCGGCATAGGGGCCAGCGATGCGCGCATCTTCGCCTTGCGCAGCATCCAAGCCAAACAGCGGCGCAATTCCAATTAAGGTTTTACCGGTTGCAGGATTGCCCGCGAGCAACAGCAACACACTGAATAACACCACCAAGCCGCCGAGATAACCCAAGCCCCAGGCGAGATTGGACACACGGCCAACATCCTCTTTGGCAATTAAGCGCGGCATCATTGAATCGTTAAACACAATCGAAAACTCAGCGGCGATCATCGCCACTATCACACACGCCATAGGCAACCATAAGGTCGAACCCGGCGCGGCAAACCAAAGCATAAAGAGTGCGATAATCTTAAACACAGCAAAAAATGCAATCCAACGTTTGCGCGCGCCAGTTGCGTCGGCAACCGCACCCAATAGGGGCGCCATTAGTGCGATCGCCACACCGGCAATAGTAATGGTGTAGCCCCAGGCTGCCTGCCCTGCCACCGGATCAACTGCGAGGCGCGAGACAAAATAAGGGCCAAAAACAAAGGTAATCACCACCGTAAAAAACGGCTGCGCTGCCCAGTCAAATAACATCCAGGAACGAATAGCTTTTTTAGAGGCGGGAACAACAGGTTCAGAGTGAGTCAAAAAATAATTCCTTATTGAGGTCAAGCGACACAAATAAAACGCTGATAAATTTCATCGAGATTATCGAGCACGGTTTGTTTTAATTCCAACTCGGTTTGCGCCAGCTGTGCGCGCAAGATTTCGGGGGTGAGTTGACCTGAAAAACTCATCGCCAGCGGTGCATAACTTAAATGCCAGGGTTCCGGCGCTATGCCGCCGCGATCCTGCACATAGGGGCGAAAAAAATCGCTATTACCCTGCGCCAATTCATCGCTCAACCAGCAATGAAACTCAGCAAAAGGGCCCGCACCTTGGGTTTCAGCCACAGTCAATTGCAATTGATAATCCGGATTCAGTTGCGCTGCGCCGTACACATCTATATCGGTTCCCCAGTGATGGCGCGAAGCACCCGGCAGCGCCGACCAGCGCAAAATCGCAAAGACTTTTTCGCGCTCGGACAAGCGGTTCAGGTCGATGACTTCACCTGCATCATTGAGCACCGGACGCAAACCGCGCGCCTTGTTATTCCAGATAAGCAACTGCCGCTCAAAGCTGCGATAACTACTAGCCACCTTAAAAACAAATCCGGCACTGGCGGCGCGCTGCGCTAAAAAGTGCAGCGGCTCAAGCACCTGCGAATGCACGCGGCAGCTTAGCAGAGGTGATTCCACTAACTCGCATTCATCCAAGCCCAATAGCAACTGCTGCGAATACTCAACCATGCGCGCTTTCCGTCAACCTCAATTTATAGATGAAATATTTCGCAAAATACCGCGCCAATTTATTGCACTCAAACTGCCATTTGTCATGATTTTCACTGCACTCATGAGAAAACAATTGCACACGGCTTCCAAGTATGTAAGATAAGGCGGCGAAGTAAACGGAAATTTTAAAACACAATACCCGATAATAATAAATGGAGATTGCACTGTATGACTGCCTGTCATAGTGAGTTATTGCAATTAAAGAATCTTGGAATGGCATCGGTAAATATCCTCCGCGCTATAGGGATTAACACTTACGCCGACCTCAAACGCACTGGAGCGGTTGAGGCTTATCGCCGTATACGAGCCCGCGACATTAATGTTTCCAAAGTGATGCTCTACGCGCTGCAAGGTGCACTGATGGACATCCACTGGAACGATATCCCACCCGACTTAAAAGCCCAACTAGTGAGTGAAGCCGAAATGCCCGATCAGGGAAATTTTTCCCAGGCAACGGCCTAATCGTTCACAAAAAAACTATTCGGTTAACAGACTGAGGTTTTAAGTGCAGTTTTTTCCCCGACACAGGCTACACTAAAAGCGCCTTACTAGCGCTTTTTTGTAACCGAGGGGTCTATGCATCTTCCAACCAAACAGTCTGACCTTATGTCTGAACTTGCCGCCAAATTGCGCGGATTGACCGAGCTATTGTGCACGCAAGTGGCGCCAGCCGATGAACCTTTTACCATCGCGGCCACCAGTGATATTTTTGCTGATATTCCACCCACTCGCGCACTGTTAGTTGTAGAAGGACAGGTCGACTATTATCTGCACAATAAATTAGTTATGCATTTTGAAGAGGGCGACCTGCTTGGCTTGCCGCGCTCACTCAACCTCCCCCAAGGGCAGTTCAGCTGCAGCGGCCCGGTAACACTGCAAGCCTATGAGCGCGATGCTCTGGTTGAACAAGCCAATAGCGACCTCAAATCCCAGCGCAACTGGGCTTATCTTCTGCTCTGCAGCATCAGCTATTACGAACAAGCGCTCACCCAAGAGCTGCGCACCGAATTCCAACCATCGGCAGGTTTTCTGCATTTTCGCACGGGTGAAACCATCATCAATCAGGGTGATATCGCCGACCGGGTTTACACTTTATTAGAAGGCGCAGCGGACGCGGTTTGCGATGGTGTCAAAGTAGGCGAGATTCACGCCAATGAAATCTTCGGGGCACTCGCGGTTTTTACCCGCCAACCACGTATCGCCTCGGTAATCGCCAGTAGCGATTGCACCGTGTTAGCCGTGCGCAAAGAAGAGTTCATCACCCTGATTGAGCATCAACCACAAATCTGCATGGGTCTTATTGAAGAAATGGCCGCCAAAATCAACCACCTAAATAATCAGCTATTGCAACTAAAAGCCCCTCAACACAAATGAGAACATTTCTCAAAAAAGCTTGACCGCACAGATGAGAACGATTATTGTTAACTTACTGCTGCACAACTTCTCCTGTACAGCGGCAGAGAGGATGCAATAGTCGCCCTGCAAGTCGATTAGTGTTTCCTCTCACCCCTAGGGTCTTTCCTCTACGAAAGTCTCTCGGCTAACACGGTTGCTTGGGCCGCCCTGGTGGCGGCCATTTTTCCTTTCTTAACACCCCCAGCAATTGAAATTGTTTCCCTCCGCACACATATCCTCCCGCGACGCTGCGTATAACGCAGTGCATAAATCAATTTTTCGGGAGATATTATCGTGTTACGCATAGGCTTGTTTTTGTTAACTAACATCGCAGTGATGGTGGTGGCAGGTGTTGTGCTGAGCTTGCTCGGTGTAGGCAACTATCGCACCGCTGGCGGTTTGGATTTATCAAGCATGCTAGTGTTCTGTGCCGTCTTTGGTTTTGTCGGTTCGTTTATTTCCCTGTTTATCTCCAAATGGATGGCCAAGCGCAGTATGGGGGTTCAGCTGATCGAACAACCCCGCAATGCCGATGAACAATGGCTGGTCGATACCGTTGTGGAACTCTCCCAAAAAGCGGGTATTAAGACTCCCGAGATCGGCGTGTTCCCAGCCCAGGAATCCAATGCATTTGCCACCGGCTGGAACCGCAATGATGCGCTGGTTGCGGTAAGCCTTGGCTTGTTGCAACGATTTGAGCGCGATGAAGTAAAAGCCGTACTGGCACATGAAATTGGCCACGTAGCCAATGGCGACATGATCACACTGAGCCTGATTCAAGGTGTAGTGAATACCTTTGTGATGTTTTTTGCGCGCATTATCGGCGACTTTGTCGACCGCGTTTTACTCAAGAACGAAAGCGGTCGCGGCTTTGGTTTTATGATCGCCACCATGGTAGCCGAAGTGGTGCTGGGCTTTTTGGCCTCCATGATCGTTGCCGCCTTCTCGCGTTATCGCGAATACCGTGCCGACCACGCTGGCGCAACACTGGCGGATCGCGGCGCCATGATCCGCGCCCTGCAGCGTTTGCAGGCGGAAATGAACGCAGGCGTTGAAAGCCCGCTGCCGAGCACTATGCGCGCCTTTGGTATCAGCGGTGGTATGCGCAACCTGTTTGCCAGCCATCCACCATTAGAAGCACGTATCCAAGCGCTGCGTGACGCGGTTTAACCCTCTAGGAGACTAGGTATGCGACTCTGGCGCTGGTTCATTATCAACTTGTTAGCGGGGCTGACACTGGTGACTGGCGCTAGCGCCAAGGCATTTTCTACCGATGACGAACGCAACAGTATGGACGTGTTTGAAGCAGCGCGCCCGAGCGTGGTGTTTGTCACCAATCAACAACTCGCGCGCGACCCCTACTCTTTTGATCTGGTGACTGTGCCGCGCGGCTCAGGCACCGGTTTTGTCTGGAATGACAAAGGCTACATAGTGACTAACTACCATGTAGTTGAAGGCGCACGGCAGATCACCATCACCCTGCAGGATCAATCCAATTGGCCAGCGGAAGTGGTGGGTTTGGCGCCGGAACGGGACCTTGCGGTACTCAAAATCGATGGCAAAAAAGCCAAACTCAGCGCCCTGCCATTGGGTGACTCCGGCGATTTGCGCGTCGGCCGCAAAGTGCTGGCGATTGGCAATCCCTTTGGGCTGGATGCTACGCTCACCACCGGTGTGGTGAGTGCCTTGGGGCGCGAAATCACCTCCCCCAATCAACGCAAAATCACCAACGTGATTCAGACCGATGCCGCCATCAACCCCGGCAACTCCGGCGGCCCACTGCTCAATTCAGAGGGCAAGCTCATTGGCGTCAACACCATGATTTACAGCCCCAGCGGCGCCAGTGCCGGTATTGGTTTTGCGATTCCGGTTAACACGGTCAAAGAAGTAGTGCCTGAACTGATTGAACACGGACGCTTGGTTCGCCCGGTACTTGGTATCGCGGTAGCGCCGGATCAATGGGCACAGCAGATTGGGATCCAAGGCGTACCTATATTGCGCGTGGAGCCGAATTCACCGGCAGCGGCTGCTGGACTGGAAGGTGCCAAACGCAACAGCTGGGGGCAAATCACCTTGGGCGATGTGATAGTCGCTATTGAAGACTACCCTACCACCAACGACGACCAGCTACTCAGCGCGCTGGAGCACTACAAACCGGGCAACAAGGTAAATGTTAGTGTGGTGCGCGATGGCAAATTGCTTATCCGCAGCCTTCGTTTGGCAGCCCCCAAGTGACCGCCAACCTACCGGATAAGACCCGCCTTTGCTCCCTCGCCGATATTCCGGAAGGGGGCAGCAAGGGTTTTAACTACGACGGGCGCAAGCTATTTGCCGTCAAACAGCGGGGTAAAATTTATCTCTACCAAAATAGCTGCCCGCATCTTGGCATCCCCCTCGAATGGGTTGAGGATCAGTTTCTCGACAGCAGCGGCTGCATGATTCAATGCGCCAATCACGGCGCCCTGTTTGTAATTGAAACCGGTAAGTGTGTCGCAGGCCCGTGCAATGGCCGCGCATTAATCCCGCTAAATTTCCATATTGATGATGGCAATATAGTCATCTCAACCTAGTAAATTTGCGTAAACCAGATCGAGTTACTAACCACTGACTAGTAGAGTCGCAGCCCACTAGTACACCAGATCACATCCGGAGATACAGTTCATGCAGAATTTCACCTTTTCCAACCCAACCAAAATTGTCTTTGGCGAGGGTCAAATCAAAGAGATAGCCAATCTTATCCCAGCCAACGCGCGAATCTTGCTGACCTATGGCGGCGGCTCAATTAAAAAGAACGGTGTTTACGAGCAGGTGGTAAAAGCCCTAGAGGGAAAAATCTGGTTTGAATTCAGTGGTATCGAACCCAACCCCCACTACGAAACCTTGATGAAAGCGGTAGAAGTCGTCAAAAAAGAGCAAGTCGATTTCCTGTTAGCAGTCGGCGGTGGCAGCGTTATTGATGGCACCAAACTGATTGCTGCAGCGGTAAACTTCGAAGGCGAGCCCTGGGACATACTCGCCAAACATCAGCCATTTAACTCCGCGCTACCCATTGGCTGTGTGCTGACATTGCCCGCAACAGGCACGGAGAGCAATGGCAACTCGGTTATCACCAAAGCCGCAACTCAGGAAAAACTCCCTTTTGGCAGCCCGCTTATTTATCCCCAGTTTGCGATTCTCGACCCAACCACAACCTATAGTTTGCCGCCACGCCAAATTGCCAATGGTGCGGTCGATGCTTTTGTCCACATCATGGAACAGTATCTAACCTATCCCGTCGATGCCAAAGTACAGGATCGGTTTGCCGAAGGCTTGTTGATGACCCTCATCGAAGAAGGCCCACGCTCACTCAAAGAGCCAACCAATTACGCAGTGCGCGCCAATGTGATGTGGGCAGCGACTATGGCCTTAAACGGTTTGATCGGTGTTGGTGTACCGCAGGATTGGGCAACTCATATGATTGGCCACGAGCTAACTGCGATGCACGGGCTTGATCACGCGCAAACTCTCGCCGTTGTTTTACCGGCGTTGATGCAGCACCAACGCGATAAAAAGCGCGCAAAAATACTGCAATATGGTCGCCGCGTGTGGAATTTGAATCACTCCGATGAAGATGCGCTGATCGATGCCACCATCGCCGCAACCAAAAACTTCTTTGAACAAATGGGCACCCCGACCAGCCTTAGCGGTTATGGTGTTGGACGCGAGTCGATCCCCAATCTGGTCGATATGCTGATTAAGCACGACTTGCTAGCGCTGGGTGAACATGGAGCCATCACCCCTGAAGCATCGCGTGAGATTTTGGAGCTCGCGGCTTAAGAACCAACAGTGCCGTATAAAGCCCCGCCAACAACTCTGTTGGCGGGGCTTTTTGTTAGTAGCCACGAACAAATCACTGACGCAAAATCTTATTCACTATCGAGGTCGTGGAACAATTATCGTAAAAGCTCAACACCTTTACCGACCCGTTATAAGCTTTGACGATTTGACCGCCAATAACCTGGTCCTCAGTGTAATCGCCGCCTTTAACTAATACATCTGGCTTGACCCTGCGCAATAACCGTTCAGGTGTATCTTCATCAAAGGGCACGACCCAATCTACCGCTTCCAACCCGGCAAGCACGGCCATACGGCGATCCAGCGGGTTGATCGGGCGACCAGAACCTTTAAGACGACGAATGGAGGCATCGGAATTTACCGCCAACACCAGCCGATCGCCCTGTTTGCGCGCCTCTTCTAAATAACCAACATGACCGGCGTGGATGATATCGAAGCAACCGTTAGTGAAAACAATCTTTTCACCGCTGGCCCGTGCATCTTCCAGTGCCAACAACAGCTGCTCTTCCGTTACCACTCCGCGCTCGGCGCCCTGTTCAGCAATAATCGCACGGCGCAGCTCGGGTGCACTCACCGTCGCAGTACCCATCTTGCCAACCACTATGCCTGCTGCCAAATTGGCCAGCGCTGTGGCTTCCGGCAAGGTTTGCCCAGAAGCAATCACTGCCGCGAGAGTAGCTATCACTGTATCGCCAGCACCGGTGACATCAAATACTTCGCGTGCACGTGCAGGCAAATGCAGCTCCGGTTGATGGTGACGTAAAAGTGTCATGCCCTGCTCGCCACGGGTCACTAGTAGCGCCTGCAGATCCAGCGCTTGCATCAGCTCCTCGCCTTTGCTGACCATATCCTGCTCACTGGTGCACTTGCCTACTACCGCTTCGAATTCCTGAAAATTAGGGGTCAAGATGGTTGCGCCACGGTAGCGGCTGAAATCGCTGCCCTTTGGGTCAACTAATACCGGAATACCCGCGTCGCGCGCCATACGAATCAGCGATTGGCAGTCAAGCAAGCTGCCCTTGGCATAATCCGACAAGACCAAGGCATCGGTACGATTAATCAGCCCTTTTACTTTTTCTACAAATTCGGAGCTATCGCCAGCGTCAAATTTTTCTTCAAAATCCATGCGCAGCAGTTGTTGATGACGGCTGACTACACGCAGTTTAGTGATGGTAGGCTTGGTTCTGGAGATCTGGAAGTTAGTGTGGATTTTAGCCGCCCGTAAGCGGCTGTAGAGGATTTGACCGGCTTCGTCGTCGCCGACAACACCAATCAGCGAGACACCACAACCCAAGGCAGCCATATTGAGGGCGACGTTGCCTGCACCGCCGGGGCGATCTTCGGTTTGATTCACTTTGACCACCGGCACCGGTGCTTCAGGTGAGATTCGGGAGCTTGCACCATGCCAGTAGCGATCAAGCATCAAATCGCCTACTACCACTAAATGGGCGCGCTCAAAATAAGGCATGATCAGATGCATAAGTAACTCCGATAGTTGTAGTCCATTAAAACCACCCCTCCAATATAATCAATAATTGCCGTTACTTGCATATTAGACCTCCGGCTGCTCTGGCGGGAGCTCTTCTTCACTAAACTGCTTGGCGTGGAGCCTTGCGTAATGCCCATTTAGCGCCAGCAATTGCACATGAGTGCCCTGCTCAAGTATTTCACCATGATCCATCACAATAATACGATCGGCCTGCTCAATGGTAGATAATCGGTGCGCAACCACAAAAGTCGTACGGCCTTTCATAACCGTGCTCAGCGCGGCCTGGATGTAATACTCAGACTCGTTATCGAGTGCCGAAGTTGCCTCATCGAGAATCAAAATCGGCGCATCTTTTAACAGTGCACGGGCGATTGCCAAACGCTGACGCTGGCCGCCCGATAAACGCGCTCCGGCTTCGCCAATTATCGTATTAAAACCCTCCGGTAATTGTTCGATAAACTCTGTGGCGTAAGCCGCATCGGCAGCGCGGCGAATCTCATCCAGTGAACGCGTCTGCAAACTACCGTAAGCAATATTGCCCGCAACCGTGTCGTTAAACAAGGTCACCTGTTGATTCACCAGCGCTACCTGTTCGCGCAAACTGGCAAGGGTGTAATCAGTTACTGAGATGCCATCAATTAAAATATCGCCGGAGCTTAAATCATGAAAACGGTTAAGCAGCCCAACCAGTGTGGATTTACCGCTACCTGAGCGCCCCACCAGTGCCACAACTTCACCAGCGCGCACAGTTAAATTGATGTTATTTAACGCGGGCACGGGTTGATTGGCATAACAAAACGTTACATTTTTTAATTCAACGCTCCCCTTCACACGCGCCACTTGATGCGTACCCTGATCGCTTTCAACCGGGGTATCCAGTAAGGTAAACACGCTATCCGCTGCCGCAACCCCCTTAAGAACTGCAGGCGCCACTTCGCCCAAACGGCGCATAGAAGGCAGCATCATTCCGGCTGCGGTCATATAGGCGACGAATCGCGCCGGATCGGTAATTTCCATAAAACTCAGCGCGATAAAAATCAACGCCGCCATGGCAGCTGCAACAATTAATTGAATCAGCGGAGTATTGGCAGCGGCAGTCACCACAATCTTCATGTTCTGTTGGTAATTTTTTTTGCTGGCAGATTCGAAGCGCTTTTTTTCATATTCTTCACCGCCAAAACTGCGCATTACCCGCACACCATTAATCATCTCGCCAGTTACCTGGGTGATATCGCCAACTGAATTCTGCACTTTGTTGCTCAGGCGACGCAGACGCTTGCCAACAATAGAAACTAACAAGCCAATCACCGGGGCGATCAGAATAAAAATCATCGTCAACTTCCAATCCATTTGAATCAGGGTTGCGAATAAAAAAATCACCGTTAAACCTTCACGCAGCGATATTTTTAACGCATCGGTTGCCGCTGAAGTAACACCATTGATATTGTAAGTAATCACCGAAATAAGATGACCGGAACTGCTTTTATCAAAATGTGCCGTAGGCAATTGCGTCATATGATTGAACACTTGAGTGCGCAAATTGTGAATCACACTAAAGGCAATTTTGGATAAATAATAGGCCCCAAGAAAAGCACCAATGCTGCGCAGCACCGTAATACCCATCACTTGCAAAGGCACCAGATAACGGTCTGCGGGATTGTTATCCGAAATCACGTGAATCAAATTTTCCAACGTATGAACAAATAATTTATTGGACAGACCATAGAGCGCAAAACCAATAAAACCCACCACAAACAATAGCCAATAAGGTTTTACATAGGTCAGCAGGCGCTGATAAACCACCCACGCTGAAGTATCGCCAATAAGGGTCGTTTTTTTCTGATCAGAACTCATAACTTATCCAGTGATAATTTTACTTTTTGCAACCAGGGGAGCATTGGTCGCTGCACGCGACATGAGTGCCGCCAATAATGCTGCGGGCACCCAATAAAGCAGCCACTTGGCATCTATCTCCCAAAACAAACTGCGCGAATCAACAAACAGGCACGCGCAGCCATAAACAAACCAAAGTACAAGCGGCGCCAATTGCAGATGGCGGCGCGCAGCCCACAACAGCAACAGCAAATGCACTGCAGCCAAACACAAACCAATTGCACCCGTGCGATAAAAAATATCCAGCCAAGCATTGTGGGCATGATGGTACTCGCCAGCAGAGGTCATAATGTCGGTAGCCTCGCCCATACCTATACCCCACAAAAACAAACCGGGTTCGGCGCGCATTTGCGCGATCACATCAAGCCAGATTTGATCGCGTAATGAGGCGCCACGCTCCAACAATAATTGATCGAGCGGAAAAAACAGAAATAACACAACCAAACCGAGCAGCGCGGCAACACACTGCACCAACAAAATTTTCCGCGCGGGACGCAGCCAAAAAACACCGATTGCCAATACCACTACCAAGGCCAACAAGGGCCCGCGGCTTTGCGATAAACCCAGCGCGGCCAGCGCCGGAATACAGACAAGTGATATTCCAAGCGCACATTTGAAACAATCGATGCGCCACGACAATAAAATTCCAACCAATACCACCACACCGTAGACTTGCCCAACCAAGGTCGGTGCGCGCGCAATAGTAATTCCCTCCAATCGCGCTGCCAGCGGATGGCTCGCATAAAATACTGCAATATTTACCAGCGCGGTCGCGGCACCTAACCATAAAAACCATTGCAATAACTTATTCAAATCCGGCACTTTTTTGTGTAGCACCCAAGCAGAACCCAACAGCCAGGAAGCGAGAATAAAAAGTTGCAAGATTAAAAAACCTGTACCATCGCCCCGCAGGCTAGTCATGCAACTCCATGTTGCATAAGCCAATGCAGACACACTAAACCAACCGCCATATTGATGAAACTCTGGTTTACGCCAGAGCAATACAAGCAACATGGGAATAAAAAATGCGAGCGCGTAAATTGCTTCCAGCCCATCACGCGAGGGTGACCACAAAAACGCCGAGATAAACACCCACAAACCAGCAGATAACCAAGTCAATAATTTTTGTTCGCGCCACTCGCGCTGCAACAGTTTCATCAAAACATTAATTCCTTTGAGCAAACAACAGTGGATCATGGCCAAAATCGCGGCGATAGGTTGTGCAGGCACGCACGGCGATTTTGCCCAACCGAGTTTTTTGTTGTGTAAAAACAGCGCGCAGGTTTTGAGCAAAATAAATCCGCATAAAATAACAGTAGTCCCGCTGAGAAAAACGTAAATTTAACGAGGAAAACAACAAGCCCCCCAAATCCTTTATCAGCCAACGCTCTGGTACTCGTGGCCGCAACTGGGCGCGATGCAAATCAACCAAGTAGATTTCCGGCGCTTGATCTTGATCTGCGATGAACGTTGTTTTCAGCATAAAGTGGCACAGATAAAAATCGCGGTGATTAATACCTGCCGCATGCAGTTCACGCGCAATGCGAGCCAGACAGGCCAAAATGCGCCGTTTGGCCTTAATACCGACTGAATACTGCTCAAAAAAATGATCCAGCTGAATCACATCAGTTAATTCACGGGTCACGACAAACGACTGCTGGCGCGCCGGATTTTTACCGCGCACACCATAGGCAACAGGGATCAAGCTGGGAATATTCAGCGCACGCAATTTATTCAGCGCGTGCCACTCATTACTTGCCCCCAATACCGGCAGGCGCAACTGCAGCAAATTTTTAATGACTTCTGACCAACCCACGCCGCGATGCCATTTACGATAGTAGCCCCGCCCATTTATTTCAAAACGCAGCGTCTGGCGATCTTTCATCTCACGAGCAATCGTTCCCTGCATGTTTTCCATTAAGGAAAATACATCCTGCCCTTTCCAGCTATCGATTAATTCATCGCGCAGAATCACATCATGCCCTGCAGGAGTCTGCACGCACGAAAAATCTGCGAGCACATTCCTTTTGGCAGTCGCTATTTTTTCCAGCGCTGCAACTGCAACTGCTGGGCGAGAAAAAACATCGCTTGTTTGCGCGAAATTTTCTGCAGCGACGCGCCAGGCTTGTTTCTCCACCGCAAACGTTTCTGCTAACTGTTGAGCAATGACTAATGGCGATGTATTTGCGGGAATCAACTGCCCCAATTGCTGTTCAACAATATAATGCGCATAACCGCAATGCTCGGAAGCCACTACCGGGCAGCCGCACAACATGGCCTCCAAAATGACATTACCAGCCAACTCTTTGCGTGCAGGATGTAACAGCACATCGGCAGCATGCAACAAATCACCCACCGGGCTGCGCGGACCGAGAAAAAATACGCACTGCTCTATGCCCGCTTGCATCGCCTGTTGGCGATAGGCGTGCGGATCATCTTTACCCACAATCACCAAAGCGATTTTATCGGTAGTCATTTGGGTTAATTCAGCAAAAGCATTAATGCTGATATCAACCCCTTTGGTTTTGTAACCAGAGCCTAAACACAGAATAATTTTAGTGTCGCGCGACAAACCCAATTCATGGCACAAGGCAACACGCGCTGCACTCGGATTGGCACACGCCAAGTGCGCCGCTGAAATTCCCGGTGGCAGTGTGTGAAAACGTTCGGGTTGGGTTGCGTGATAACGAGCAAACTGTTGTTGTTCGCTAGCGACCAGCGAAAGAATATGGGTTGTGCTGGACTCGGCAAACACTGCGCGCTCATAGGCGAGATATAACCGCGCACGCGGCGACAAACGATACAGCCAATTTCGCTCGCGGTATGCCTTGTGCGCAAAACAACTGTCACCGGCAAAATACACATCCAGCCCCGGCATTTTGTTAAAGCCGACTAATAAATCAAATTGCTCACGCTGATATTGTTGCTGAAAGGCAGTGACAAAATTTTTCACACCAGCAACATTAAAAAAACCTGAGCTTTTTATTTCGATGACATCAATGCCGGAGATTTTTTCACCCTGCCAGTCACCGCAAAAAATACTTACTTGATGACCGCGCTCAACTGCTGCTTGGGCAATGGCCAGCATATCGCGCTGCAAACCGCCAAAGGGAAAATAGCGAAAGATAGCAAACGCTAATGTCATTTAACATCTTCCACGGTGACTACCGCAGCTTGAGCAATAAGTGCATTGAGCGCCGTTAATACTTGCTGCGGCATTAATTCACGCAGACATTTGTGATGCACCTTCGGGCATTCACGCTCAAAACACGGCGAGCATTCAATTTTATTACTGATAATACTCACCTGCTGCGTCAGCGGCGGTGTATGTTCGGGCGAGGTAGAACCGTAAATAACGGCAAGCGGTTTTTGCAGCGCCGCCGCTATATGCATTAAACCCGAATCATTGCTTAGTACCGCATCGGCACAATCCATTAATTCAATCGCCTCGGCGAGGCTGGTGCCACCGGCAAGGTTGTAACACTGCGCACGCTCTTCATCCAATAATAAATTGCGGATGGCATCGGCCACCGGATGATCTTTTGCAGATCCCATTAACCACACTTGCCAACCGGCGCGAATTTTTTCGTCGACCACTTCAGCAAAATAATGTTCTGGCCAGCGCTTGGCGGGGCCGTACTCGGCACCAGGGCAAAGTATCAACACCGGACGATTAAGCTGCAATGCAAACTTTGTTAATAATTGTGGCCGCTGGGTTTGATCGATTTTTAATTCAGGGAAAGGAAATTCAATTAGCGGTGCAGCGCTTTTGGGCAAGGCTAATGCGGCGTAACGCTGCACCATTAACGGATAACGTTTTTTATCCAGCACACGCACGTCATTTAATAAACCGTAACGCAATTCGCCACGCCAGCCAGTGCGCAATGGGATATTGGCAAAAAAAGGCACAAACGCCGATTTAAAAGAATTGGGTAAAACAATCGCCTGTTCATAACCCTGCCCGGCGAGGGATTTCCCCAGCGCTCGCCGCTCGCGAAAAGCAAAAGCACCGTGGCCGAGCGGCATATCAATCACATCATGAATTTCCGGCATGCAGGCGAGTAATTGACGAGTCCAACCCGAGGCGAGCACATCGATGCGCACTTGCGGGTTGCGCAACTTGAGTAATTTAAACAAGGTTTGCGCCATCATCATATCGCCAATCCACGCGGGGCCAATCACCAAAATTTTTTGGATTTGTTTTAGCTCAGCAGGAAAGTCAATGTCAGTCATAGGCGAGAGTTCATTCAAAGTTGAACAATAACAGCAGCAGTATTAACGCAGAACCATTAACAAAAAATACATAACACCAAAACGATAACGGAGCCATTCGGCTCCGTTATGGCGTACTTTATTTTGCAACCGGCGCCAACCAGTTGGTGTGCTCGGGCAATTCGCCGCGCACGGATTTGAAATACAAATCCTGCAACCGGGTAGTGATCGGACCGCGGCGACCTTCGCCAATAATACGGCCATCCAACTCGCGGATCGGCAATACTTCTGCCGCAGTACCGGTAAAGAACGCTTCGTCGGCGATGTACACTTCATCGCGCGTGATGCGTTTTTCTTTGATGGTATAACCGCAATCGGCCGCCAATTGGAAAATGGTGTTGCGGGTGATGCCGTCGAGACAAGACGTCAATTCCGGGGTGTAGATAATGCCATCGCGCACTAGGAAGAAATTCTCGCCGCTGCCTTCTGCTACATAACCTTCAGCGTCGAGCAACAGCGCTTCTTCACAACCACTGTCCAATGCTTCTTGCAAAGCTAAGAGTGAGTTGATGTAGTGGCCGTTGGCTTTCGCTTTACACATGGAGATATTCACATGGTGGCGAGTGTAGCTGGAAGTGCGAATGCGGATACCCTGATCCCGCGCTTCCGGCGACATGTACGACGGCCAGTGCCAAGCGGCAACCATCACATGTACTTTTAAATTATCGGCGCGCAAGCCCATGCCTTCAGAACCGTAAAATGCCATGGGGCGCAAATAGGCTTCGGCCAAACCGTTTTCACGCACGACCATTTTGTGCGCTTCGTTCACCACATCTTTAGTGACGGGCATTTTCATGCGCATGATGTGCGCTGAGCGGAACAGGCGATCAGTGTGTTCTTGCAGACGGAAAATACTAGTGCCCATAGTGTCGCTTTTATAAGCGCGCACGCCTTCAAATACACCCATACCGTAATGCAGTGTGTGGGTTAAGACGTGAACCTTGGCATCGCGCCAGGGAATGAGTTCACCATCAAGCCATATAACGCCGTCGCGATCGGCAAAAGACATAGCAACTCCAAATTCTTTGTTAAGATTTCTGTGTAAAAAAGTCTGTTTTCGGGATTGTCAGACACAGCCTCAGCCGTGCTCTGCATTCTATTCGGGGCGATCTATCAGTCGTGATCGATTAGCTGCTGCCACAAAGCGGTGACTTGCGCGCGCTCGCTCAGGAAGTGATTGTCGCCTTCTAGTACCGCCTCTTGTCGCTGTAGCGCGAGGCGGTGCCCGGTGGATCGGTATGCTTTGTAAGCCGCGATCAGGTGGGCCACGGACTGGGCATCGAGTAAGCCTGCCTCTTCCAGTGATCCGAGTATGCGAATGTTGTCCGTGTACCGGATGATCTCAGGCGCCTTAGCGGCCCAAGCCAAAGCCGCGTATTGAACCATAAATTCAATATCCACGATACCACCGGCATCCTGTTTCAAATTAAATAACGCGGGGGCTTTGGAGCTGTTTAGCGCATTTGCTTTGGATTTCCCCTCGCTACCCAACTGCTCGCGCATTTTGCGGCGCATGTCGCTCACATCGGTACGCAGCTGATCCAAATCCCGCGCCTGCGACAGAATCCGCTGGCGCACTGCATCAAACAGCTCAGCCAAGCGCGCATCACCCGCCACCACTCGCGCCCGCACCAGCGCCTGGTGCTCCCAAGTCCAGGCTTCATTGGCTTGATATTTTTCAAACGCGGCGAGCGAAGTCACCAGCAGCCCCGAGTTGCCGGACGGGCGCAACCGCATATCCACTTCGTAAAGCTTGCCCGAGGGAGTGTAGGTATTGAGCACATGGATAATGCGCTGACCGAGGCGGGTGTAAAAGGTGATGTTGTCGATGGAGCGTTCGCCGTCGCTACTGAGATTGGCATCGGCGTTGTGGATAAACACCAAATCCAGATCCGAACCATGCCCCAGCTCGATCCCGCCCAACTTGCCATAACCGACAATCACAAAATCCGGTGATGTATCCACTGAACCGTCGGCGCGCTTGGGGCGACCATGGCGCTCGACCAAATGCTCCCAACTCAATTGCAGCACATGTTCCAGAACCACTTCGGCAATCCAGGTGAGGTAGTCGCTCACTTTCATCAACGGCAGCACACCAGTTACTTCGCTCGCTGCCACCCGCAAAGCATGGGCCGAGCGAAAGTAGCGCAAGGCTTCCATGTGCCCTTCCAGATCATCCCAATTCAAGCGCAGTACATCGCGGCGCAACTCATCGCGCAGCAAATCTTTATCGGGCGGGGTATAGAGGCTCTCGGGCGTTAACAACTCATCGAGCAGCGCCGGGTATTGCGTAAGCTGATCGGCGATCCAGGGGCTGGCGGCGCAAAGGCTGATAAGCTGCTGCACGGCAGTAGGGTTCTCCACCAACAACACCAGATAGGCGCTGCGGCGTGCAATCGCTTCAATCAGCGGCACTATGCGCGCAAATGTCTCGGCGATGGTCAGGGGCAACTTGCCGCGCTGCGCCTCGTGCACCAAGGCTTGCAGCAAGCGCGGAATAAACGCCTCCAAGCGCGTGCGGCTACTCGCCTGCATCGACAGAATCGTGCGGCTCTCGCGCAAATCGGCGAGGTTTTTTAACAATGCCGCCGCGCCTTCAATATCAAATGCCTCCAGTGCGTTTATCGCGTCTTCACCCTGCAAGCTGCCCTCCCATAAACCCAACCAAAAATTCAGTACTTTTTGGTCGATGGAATCTTCTTCCTCCGGTGCGGCAATCACCGCTTTAAATTCGGCATTCACACACTGGCGATAACGGCTGAGGGTTTCAAAAAAACTATCCCAAGTGTCAAAGCCCATCACCCAAGCCAAACGCAATTGTCCAACCGGATCAGTCGGCAGGGATTGGGTTTGTTTATCTTGATAACCTTGAATCGCATGCTCGGTATTGCGCAAAAAAATATAGGCTTCAAGCAATGCTGAACCCGCGCCCGGCGGCAAATAATTTTCCTGCTCTAGAAACGGCAGCAGCACCGGCACTTTACGTTTGCGCAAACGCGCATCGCGCCCGCCGCGAATTAATTGAAATACCTGCACCACAAATTCCACTTCGCGGATGCCACCCTCACCTAATTTCACATCCAGGTTCATGCCCTTGCGCTGCACTTGCCGCGCAATTAAACCCTTCATTTCACGCAGGGATTCAATCGCACTGAAATCGATATATTGACGATAAGTAAATGGTTGCAACATTTTGCGCAGTAACTTGCGCGCGGCGATTTGCCCTTCGCCGCCCGCCATAGCCACAGTGCGCGCTTTAATCATTGCGTAGCGCTCCCACTCGCGCCCCTGGGTTTGGTAATAATCTTCCATGCCCGCAAAACTCATCGCCAGCGCACCACTCTGCCCGTGGGGGCGCAAACGCATATCCACACGGAACACAAAACCATCAGCAGTGACTGTATCCAAACTCTTAATCAATTTTTGCCCGAGCTTGATAAAAAATTCCTGGTTGCTAATCGCGCGGCTGACATGATTGGTTTCACCACTTTCGGGATAGGTAAAAATCAGGTCGATATCCGAAGAGACATTTAATTCACCCGCGCCCAATTTGCCCATGCCCAACACCATAAACGGCTGCGCTGAATTTGACTCGCGTCCGATGGGTGTGCCGTACATTTTTTCCAATGCGCGATAGTGAAATTCCGCCGCAAGCAAAATGGATTTATCCGCAAAACGCGACAGCTCCGCAGTAATCACCTGCATATCCGCAATGCGATTCAAATCGCGCCAGATGATCCGAATCATCGCCATCTGCCGCTGGTGGCGCAGACATTTATCCAATTCCATATCGCTATTACACGCATTCACCGCTGCGGCAAATGCATCCAAATGCGCATCGGTTTGCGCATCAAATAATTCGCCAGACTGCATCAACTCAAGCAAATACTGCGGCCGCTGTGCCACCGTCTTAGCGATAAACTCACTCGCCACAAATGCGCAGGTCAACTGGCGGGAAAACTCATCCGCCGTCACCGATACCGGTAGCAAATCGCGCGGATGCGCCAAATTTTGATTTTGAATGGCAGCCTCAAATTGATCCCAGTAGCGCTGGGCTTGGGCGTGTAACTCGGCAGGAATTGCGGAAAAATTCAACATAAACAGAAACTCGTCAACGCGGTATCGATAAGGGGGAATACTAACAGCTCTGCAGCCACAACAAACCATACCGGCAATAACCTATTGCACACTTACCGGCAGGCATTAAAGCCCAGAGAAAAGAGCACAGTTAAGTAAAGTTCAAGACGGGATATTACGCCATCGGTAATGCCAGCCGACATCGAATGTTGACCAGCGCACAGAGTAAATGCCGGCTATGCCGCAAGCTGAGTCTGTCACCACTGTTATTAAGGTTTTGTTAAGTTGAGGCCTGACTACACTGGCTCATCCCCCGAATTCAGGGGCAAAACAGCAGGAGATTCACATGAACAGATCAATGGTTATAGGCATAATTTTAGGCGCAGGCATTGCCACTGCTGGCGGCGCAATCGGCAGCTACCAATTAATGAAAGATTCAAATTACGCAGAAGTGATCAGCAGCACCCCCATCACCAAACAAACCAAAATTCCGCACCAAGAATGCCGCGACGAAACCGTTGTGCGCCAAAAACCCGTGCAAGACCAAAATCGTATTGCCGGTAAAGTGATTGGCGCCGTTGTCGGTGGCGCCCTGGGCAATCAAGTCGGCGGCGGCAACGGCAAAAAAGTCGCAACTGTCGCGGGCGCAGTTGCCGGTGGTTATGCCGGTGACAAAGTGCAAGCCAACATGCAAAAAGGTGACACCTACACCACGGTTGAGCAACGCTGCAAAACAGTTTACGAAACCCGCGAAGATATTACCGGCTACAACGTGACCTATCGTTTCGATGAAAAAGAATCCACCGTAAAAATGTCGTACGACCCAGGCTCACGCATCCCAGTACAAGATGGCCAATTAGTTCTTACGCAAAAGTCGGATTAAACTCGATTAGGTTTTTATCGCAACGCACCCTCTGCTTGGGGTGCGTTTTTTAGATTAATTTAACGCTAATACGCAATAACCAACAGCAAAAAACAACAATGCAATAACGATCAATATTCCTTTTGCTTTCACGTTACATCTCATCATCCACATCTTTCTTCCTTCCCGCGCGTGGATGCGCCTGATCATAAACCTTCGCAAGATGTTGAAAATCGAGATGGGTGTAAACCTGAGTGGTGGAGATGTTGGCGTGGCCGAGGAGTTCTTGGACCAAGCGTAAATCGCCGCTGGATTCAAGCATGTGGCTGGCGAAGGAGTGGCGGAGCATGTGGGGATGGACGGGGTTGTCCATGCCTTGTTTGATGCTGAGTTGTTGCATGCGCATTTGCACGGCGCGATGGCTGATGCGTTGGCCGCGCTGGGTGGTGAAGAGTGCTTGCTCATCATTTTGCGTGTAGAGCGTGCGCGCTTCCAACCAATCTTTGAGTGCGCTAATGGCGTGAGAGCCGATGGGCAGCGTGCGGGTTTTGCGGCCTTTACCGGTGACGGTGAGCATGGCATCGCTCCAGTCGATATCGACCAAATTTAAACTTACCGCTTCGGCCAAGCGTAAACCCGATGAATAAATTAATTCCACCAAGGCGCGGTCGCGTTTATTAATAAAATCATCGCCTTCCACTTGCACAAATTGCGCGGCTTGGTCGGCATCCAAGACCTTGGGCAATGCTTTGGGGGATTTAGGTGCGGTGATGCCGTCGGCAATATTATTTTTAAGCCAGCCACGACGAATACAAAATTGAAAGAAACTGCGCAGTGATGACAGCCAGCGCTGCAAACTTTTCCCGCCTAACCCTTCGCGATGCAATTGTGCAACAGCCATGCGAATGTGATTCACACCGAGCATATGCAATTCTTTAACGGATTTTTCAGCGCAAAAGTGCTGGAATTTTTCCAAATCCCGCGCGTAGCTGGTTTGGGTATGGAGGGATAACTGCCGCTCGCTGCGAATATAAAGATAAAACGCCGCAAGTTGTTCAGCGAAGGGCAAGGGAATAGCCGGTGGAGAAAGGTCGGTCATAAATCTCCGCTAAGCGCGCCCAGAAAGTATCAAGGGTTAACGCGGCAAATATTTCGGCAATAAACGGTTAAGCACTTCAGCAATATAACTCAAAAACAAAGTGCCCATGCTGGAGCGATAATAATGCGGGTCGCGATTGCCCACACTGAGCAGACCAAACACGCTGCCGTGGATTAGCGGCACAGTTGCAACTGAGCCGATCTCGCTCGCGTGCTCGCCAAAAATAAACTTCATTTCTTTGGCGCCCAGCGTGCCACACACCGCGCGGCTGTTTTTCAACAGCGTGCCCACCTGTTCGCGCGCTTCACTGATAGACACAATGCGCGCCTGACTGCTGGGGATTTTGTCGGCATTGCCAATCAGAATCAGGCTGGTGTAATGAATATTAAAATCCTTATCGAAACTATAGTAGAGCGCATCAATAATATCGCCCATATCCTGCCCTTCAATCAGGCTCAGTACCAAGCGTTTACTTTTGTCGAATAATTTATCGTTGTCGCGCGCATTGTCGAGCAATTTGCTCAGGCGATTGCGCATGTCGATATTGCGCTCGCGCAGAATCGACACCTGCCGCTCTACCAGCGACACCGCCGAACCCGATTCATGGGGCAAACTAATTTCGGCGAGAAGATCCTGGTGCTGTTCAAAAAAATCCGGATGCTCGCGCAAGTAGGCTTCGATTTGTTCCGGTTCCAATGGATCTGCAAGCGTGGGGATTTTTTCGTTCATAAGCTTATATTTTTATTTGTCCATGAAAGACGGTAACCGCAGGCCCCGTCATGATCACCGGCTGACCTTCACCCGGCCACTCTATGTGCAAACTGCCACCGGGCAGATTTACTTTCACTGTTGCGTCGAGCAAACCGCGCAAACGGCCAGCAACCACAGCGCCACACGCACCGGTACCGCAGGCGAGAGTTTCGCCTACACCGCGCTCAAATACACGCAAATTAATTTCATTGCGCGACACAATCTGCATAAAACCGGCATTCACGCGCGCGGGAAAACGCGGGTGATTTTCAATTAAAGGGCCGAGCTCGGCAACTGGAGCTGTTTTCACATCATCCACCACCAGTACACCGTGGGGATTGCCCATGGACACAGCAGAAATTTGGTAGCTCTTACCTGCCACCTCAAATGGATAAGTCACTGCTTGTGCATCGGCGACAAACGGAACCTGTGCCGGTTGCAAACGCGGCGCCCCCATATCGACACTGACTTGTTCATCTTGCTGCACACGCAACTCGATCAAGCCGCCCGCGGTTTGCACTTTGATAATATTTTTGCCGGTGAGTTTACGCTCGCGCACAAATACCGCAAAACAACGCGCGCCATTGCCGCAGTTTTCTACTTCACTGCCATCGCAATTAAAAATGCGATAGCGGAAATCCACATCGGGCGTATCGGGTGTTTCGACCAATAAAATTTGGTCGCAGCCCACACCAAAATTGCGGTCGGCAATGTAGCGGATTTTTTCCGGCGTTAAACGCACACTTTGGCTGACTCCGTCGATAACCACGAAGTCATTACCTAAACCGTGCATTTTGCTAAAACGTAAACGCATGTTTTTTCCTAGTGCCTCTCGCAACTTATTCCGGCAACAACATTTCGCCGCGAATCATATCTTCAAAGGTTTCGCGCGCCCGCGCCAAATGCATTTGATCGCCATCGATCACCACTTCTGCAGCGCGGCCGCGAGTGTTGTAGTTGGAACTCATGCTAAAACCATAGGCGCCAGTGGACATTACCGCCAGTAAATCGCCCGGTTCAATGGCCAGATCGCGGTCTTTACCAAGAAAATCGCCGGTCTCGCAAATCGGGCCGACCAGATCCCATTTTTTAGCTTCACCTGCACGGGGTTTTACCGCGCGAATGTTTTGCCAGGCTTGGTATAGCGATGGGCGAATATTGTCATTCATCGCGGCATCAATCACGGCGAAATTTTTGTGCTCGGTCGGTTTCAAAAACATCACTTTGGTGAGCAACACACCCGAGTTTGCCGAAATGGAGCGGCCAGGTTCAAACATTAACGCTAATTTACGCTCGCCCAATTTGGTTTTGATAGCGGCCATGTAATCGGCCACCGGCGGCGGCGTTTCATCGCGATAAGTCACACCCAAACCGCCACCCAAATCGAGATGGGAAATATGAATGCCGCTGCTGGCCAATTCATCAACCAACAATAACAAACGGTCCAGCGCATCCAAAAATGGCGTGAGCTGGGTAAGCTGTGAGCCGATGTGGCAATCCAGACCTTTAATTGCAAGGCTCGGCAATTGTGCTGCACGTGCGTAGACCGCCGGTGCGCGCTCAATGGCGATGCCGAATTTATTTTCTTTTAATCCGGTAGAAATATAGGGGTGAGTATTAGCGTCCACATCCGGATTTACCCGCAGCGATACGTTCGCCACCTTGCCTTTTTCGGCGGCGATCTGCGCGAGCAACTCCAGTTCCGCTTCTGATTCAACGTTAAAACAGAAAATACCTACGTCCAAGGCGCGCGCAATTTCATCGGCGCTTTTACCCACACCGGAAAATACAATGCGCGATGGCTGACCACCGGCGAGCAATACCCGCTCTAATTCACCACCAGAGACAATATCGAAACCGGCGCCGAGTTTGGCGAGCATATTTAATACAGCGAGATTGGAATTCGCTTTGATCGCATAACAAATCATACCTGGGTGTGCACCCAGCGCCTGCGCGTAGGATAAATACTGCTGGGTAAAGGCCGCGCGGCTATACACATAACAGGGAGTGCCAAAGCGCTCGGCGACGGCGCTCAGTGGAGTATCTTCAGCGTAGAGTTCGCCATTGCGTTCGGTGAAATGTTGCATAAGAAATCTCGATCAAAAAGCGGTAGGGCGGATTAATAGGAATTAGTCAGCAGGATTCGTCGGCTCAGGTTGCGGAGCAGGCGCTTCTGGCTGAGGTTTATTGGGCTGGGGCAAATAGAGCGGGCCTTTCTGACCACAGGCACCAAGGCTTAGGCAGAGCAACACCAATACAACTGCAATTTTCATAACCAGAGTCCGATGACACCCTGTAAGCGTACAGGGTCAGGATAAAAGACGGGGAAGTATAACCCTGCAAATAGCCATCGTCACTCCCGCTTACTTTTCCATCGTCATTCCCGCCTGCGGGAGCCGACAGACCAGCGAAGCTAATCCAACTTTTGATTTACAAGCAAGACCTATGGATCCCCGCTGCGCGAGGATGACGACTCCCATATAAATGGATTCTTGCCGTCGGGGATGACGGCTCCCTATATATTAAGGAGCCGGAGAGATGAAAATTAAATTGAGGAAAACAAACAGCAGAATTAATCCAATACCGCGCGCAACTCCTCCGCTGATACCAGCGCGCCATTGGCAATCAGGGCGAGCTTTTGAATCGCCGTTTTTAATTGCTCAACATCGATCAACGTATCGCTCACCTCCAGCAACTGCCAGGCGTCTTCGGTTAAATCGAACTCTGCGGTAAGCGCAAATTCGCGGATATAAAACTGCGCTAGATCGCGTAAATCGCCATGACGTTCGCGCAGTGTGGGCAGCGCTAGCTCCTGCGCATACTGCGCCAACCATTGAGCCTGCATGGGTGCAAGCAATGCATTCACACGGCTCAGGCTCATAATCAAACGCACGCTGTAAGCGCCATCGAATTTTGTATTGGCAGCCTTGAGCCAAAAATTACGCAGTGATTGAAAACCCACAGTGGACAATGCATCAATGTTGCGCAGAAATAAGGTGCCACTATTGGCATAGGTGTGCAGCGATTGCAGAATGCTTGCCGCTGCGCCCTCCTCCCATTCCTTGCAGTCAGATTCGATAAAGGGAGCGGTATCGGCGCGCGATAAACAATGCAGGCTGCGCGCCGCAATCACTTTGCCGCAACCTTTATCGGCGCGGATCAATACCGGCTTACTCCCTTTGGCCAATTGATCAATCCGTTGATCCAATTGACGCAATGCTTTGCTATTGCCGATCCAGTAACTCTGGTCGCCATAAATATGGATCGCGCGATAGCGGGTTTGGTAGCGGCCAATAGTGCGAATAATTTCATCCGCCACCAGCGCCAGCTCTTTCGCCAGCCACTCGGATTTAGCATCTGCACCCGACGTAGCGACGCCCGACGCAACCTGTGCAACCAAATACCCCAACCGCTGCGGCTGGCCTTGGGGTTGTTTGAAATTGAGCGACAAACTAAATGCTGTCTCGGCCACAAAATCCTCAAAGGGCGAATGGTTCACCTCTTGGGTGGAGATAAAAAACTCTTCCACTCGCCCGGCGGCGGCCAGCTGCAAATCCTGCACATCATTCACCAGCAATAAATGGCGATAGCCCTGATGCGTGACGCAGCGCAAAGTGATCGCCATATAGGCAAGCCCCAAGCGCTCAGCCGCAGCGCGCAGGATAATTTTATTGAGCGTGATAAAACTTTTATTGACCGGTACCCACTTGGCAGTAGCGGACTGATTGAATCTATGAATAGCGCGGGCAACCGGTTTGTGGCTCTTGGTAGCTTGAAAGAGGGCAATCATGGCGACAGTCTCTTGATTCATGCAGACAATAGATGGGAAAACTTGGGCATCTTGTGGCAATCTATAGCCCTTATAAGAATTTGCCTATTACAGGCTATTACACAGATTTGCGGCGCACGGGTAGCATTCAACAAAGGAGCTAAAGAATTGGCACCGTCGCTCGCTGGAGACGCTTACTTTTACGCGGAAAAACTATGGCTTATTTGCTGGATGTCGCTGCAGAGAACTACTTTCCCCTCGCACCCCATCACACGTTTGGCAGACTCGCCGCAAGCGTGGATACACACATCAACAAACCCTACGTATCAAAACTACACGCGGCGATTGAATGGACCGGCAGCCATTGGCGCCTGAAAAATCTCGGTCTCAACGGCACTTGGGTCAATGGCGACAACCTCAATCAGGGCGATACCCGCAACTTGAGCTTGCAGGATGAAATTCATTTCGCCGAGCAGACCGACCCGGGTTTTAAGGTGATCAATCTGGCACCGCCCGCCGATATGCTCTGGCCGCTGGATAGCAGCCCCGCAGACGTTGAACCGATTTATCTCTCGCGCTACCACCTGCTGCCCGACGCCGAACAGCCGGAGCTTGCCCTGTTTTACAACGAGCGCGCCCAGCAGTGGCACTGCGAGGCACTGCACCAGCAGAGCGAACACGAGCAGCCCGAACTCAACGATGGCGACCTGGTGCAATTCAACGATAGCCACTGGCAATTTGTGCGCGCACAGATTTACGGCCCGACCGAGGCAAAATCCTCCCGCCACATCAATGATTACGAATTTATTTTTAATATGAGCTTGGATGAAGAAACCACCCAGCTCGAATTGCACCACCAGCAGACGCTGGATTTGGCAGCGCGCACTCACCACTATTTGTTACTGCAACTCGCCCGCCACCGCGCGGAAGATGCCGAGCGCGGCTTGGATAGCAAAAGCCAGGGCTGGGTTTATGCCGACCAACTCGCCGCTGAATTAGGCGTAGATGGCACCCATATGAATATCCAGATTTTCCGCGCACGCAAACAACTCGCCGACAGCCTGCCCGATGCCGAAGGTCAGCAGTGCCTACTGGAGCGGCGCGGCGGTAAAATTCGTTTTGGCTGCGAAAAATTCAAAATCTACCGTGGCAACAAACTCACCCTTGTCTCACCACCTAAAAGCCGTTGAATGCTAAATGAATAATTCCCTCCCCCCATCAACCAACGCAGCGCCGGCTGAACTGATTCAGCTCGGGCACTACGAGCTGCACGATTGTATTGGGCGCGGCGGCATGGGTTTGGTGTATCGCGCGCGCGACACGCGGCTGGATCGCCAAGTGGCGATTAAATGTTTGCGCACCGAATTATTTGAACACCACTACGTCGAGCGATTTAAACGCGAAGCGCTGCTGCTGGCGAAATTAAACCACCCCAATATTGTGCAGATTTACGATTTTATCGAAGCACCCGACCAGCTCGCGCTGGTGATGGAATTGGTGGAAGGTCAAAACTTACAGCTGCACCTGCGTGAACATATTGTTCCCTTCGCGCAGCGCATGCGCTGGCTCACCGAAATCGCCCAAGGCCTCGCGGTTGCGCATGACGCCGGTATTATCCACCGCGATTTAAAAGCAGAAAATATTCTGATCAACCAGCGCCAGGTCGCCAAGATTACCGATTTGGGTATCGCCAAATCGCAAGACTACAACGCCACCCTGACCGATCACGTCGCCGGTAGCTATTGCTCCATGTCGCCCGAGCAGGCGATGGGCGAGGCCATCGATTTTAAAAGCGATTTATTTTCCTTCGGCATTTTGGCTTATCAACTGTTGTGCGGCGCCCATCCGTTTGGCGACACCAACAATAAATTGCAATTAATGCAGCGGATTATTTCCCATCCGCCCATTGCGCCCAGTAAACACAATCCGAATTTGCCCGCCGAGATTAATGACTTGCTCGGTCAACTGCTCAGTAAAGACCCCGCCAAACGCCCGGACAATACCCACTGGGTCGCCGCGCAGTTTGAAGCGTTAAGCCACCTACAACTGCAAAACGAATTTGCCAGCGATGAAACCCAAGCGCTGATTCCCAATGGCAGCGCGGCGAATCCATCGAATGTAAAACATACCGGGATTAATCGCGCCGTAAAAACGCAAGACCACCCCACCTTTGAAACACGCTTTGTTGCGGTTAATACAGCGCCGAAAAAATCGCGCTGGCTGTCGATTAAGAATTACGTGGCCGACAATAAAATCAGCGTGGGTTTTGGGTTATTCAGTGTGTTGATTGTTGCAGCGGTAGCGGTGTGGCAATTACAGCCATTTAAAACCAGCAATGACATCGCCGAAAACCTGACAGAAGAACCCTATTCGCAAGCACGTGAATTTAATAAGGGAATTGAGGCTCTCAAGTTGTTTGACAGACCGGGTAGCCTGGAAGCAGCAGAAAAAAGTTTTAACAGAATTCTGTTGCACACCCCTAACAACGCAGCGGCGGTTGCGGGCCTATCGTTGGTATACAGCTATCGCTACAGCGGCGATAGTGAAGATCCAATCTGGATGCAAAAAGCCGATGCAAGTGCGCAACAAGCGCTTCAATTAAATGCCCAACTTGCACTGGTGCATGTCGCACTGGGGCGCTTGCTTACCATTAAAGCCGAGCACGGCAAAGCCCTCGCCGCGTTTGCACAAGCACTCGTACTTGAACCGAAAAATATTTTTGCATGGCGAGGCAAGGTTTCTGCACTACGTTCGGCACATCGCTATGACGAGGCGATTCAATTTGCACAACAAGGCTTGGAACAATTCCCGCAAGAGCGATTTCTTGCGGACGAATTAGGTAATGTCTACATTGATACTATCAATTACACAAAAGCAGAAGAGGTTTTCCGACGAAGTATTCATATGCATCCCGATGCCGTTACCGCCTATGCGGGCCTCCATATTGCGTTAGAGCGCCAAAACCGCGCTGATGAAGCCATGCAAATTTTGCAGCAAGGTTTGCAAATAAGATCCAGTGCCGCACTCTATGGAAATTTAGGTAACGCCTTGTTTATACGAGGAAATTACTTGGAGGCCGCCTCCGCATTTGAGGCGGCTGTATCACCCAGCACAGGTAATCCCGGCAACTATTTGGCTTGGGCTAATTTGGCAGATGTTCTGCTCTGGATTCCCGGACGAGGAGCTGAAGCGCAAAAAGCCTACCGCAAAGCACACGATTTATTAGTACCCATACTATCGAGAAGCCCTGATGATGTGACAATGATTTCACGTATGGCACTCTACCTTGCTCGGCTGAATGATCGCACACAAGCAGAATCAATGTTAGAACGTGTAATTGCACTTTCACCAAAAAATGCCTATGTTCATTTTCGGGCTGGCTTAGCATATGAGCTGTTAGGTGAACGTGATGCTGCTCTTGCGTCACTCATCAAAGCAGTTGAACTTGGCTTTCCTGTGAAGCTTATTCAAGCAGAGCCAGATCTGCTTGACCTGCGCCGATCTAGCGGTGTTTTTTAATTATCGTAATATTCAAGAAAAGCCTAACCATGTAAGAAGGAGTAAGAGATGGCAGATTATAGCTTTGCTTTGTTGTTCAATAAAAAACCGAAAAAAAATATAGTCACTGATACCGATTTTCAAGTAACCAATTTAACAACAAAAGAACCCCTACCAACCAATCAAATGCCAGAGGAATTCTCCCCAGGCGACACGATTACATTTGTTGTAGCAAACAACACCAAGTGCAGTGAGATTAACAGTGCGTTATATACATCTTATCCTGTCAACGGCTCAATCGGCCCAAGCCCCTTTGCCCCCCCTTATGACAGAGCAAGCATTGACTTTATTGCTGAGGATTTATTCGGGAAACCGCTGGAAGTTGCTCACGAACGTAAGGGCTCTTGGATCTTTCATCTATTGGGGCTTTATACATACAAGGGTAAAAAAGCCGCCTATTACCTTGACCCTGAGGTAACTACTGGCTAATTGCCAAGCTCGCATGCACTCGCTTATTCAGGAGTGCACCGCGACTCTCCCAGCCACACTCTTTGATTCCACGCTCAAACCTCTACCTACCTGCTCAACCAAATCACACGCATCCACAATCGCACTACTGTTTCTAACATCTGCAGAATAGTGCAGCAGTGCTCTAGAGCTTTTCGCTTTCTGCAACATATTGCCAATCATCGGAGCGACCTGCTCTGCTTTAAATTTCTCTGGCATTACATAAGTACCCAAGCCTAATTTATAAATGCGATCAGCATTATCCGGTTGGTCGTATTTGATGGGGCGAATCAGTTGTGGAATTCCCGCTTTAATCGCTTGCGCCGTGGTGCCCATACCGCCGTGATGGATAATCGCCAGGGATTTTGCCAAAGCGTATTCAAAATCGATGTAATCCAGATGCAAGCAGAGCGCAGAACCTTGCAAGAGTTCTGCGCCGCTCGCCCCACCAACAAATACGCCGGGCACTTGTAATTGCTCGCAAATTTTTCGCCCTACGGCAAACAGCGACTCCACATCTTTCACGCCGGTGCCCGAGGTAAAAATCAGTGGCGCACCCTGTTGTTCAATAAAAGCATCTAATTCAGAGCGGCTATTCATACTGGCGCGATTCTGCAATGGAAACCCCACCAGTTTTAAATTCTTGGGCCAGTCTTTTGCGGGCATGCCAAACCATTCCGGGAAAAAACCAATTTGCAGTATTGCCGCAGATTCCGTTTGAAACACTAAAGGGCACTGCAAACGTTCACGGGTAGCAAGGTAGGCGGCGTTATGCTCCATTTTACAAAACACCTTGAAGCGGGTTTTGCGGTTGCGGCGCAATAAAAAGCGCACAATAAAACGCGGAATACTGGCGGGAATTGCCCACTTCATTGGCGCTGGCGGGCTGTAGGCTGAAAATACAATGTTGGGTGATAACAGCATTTTTATAAAAGGAAGGCTGAATTTTTCCGCCGCTACCCGCGCGCCGTTTTCTTCACCCAAGGCAAGCACCAGTGTATTTGTACCGGCCAGACTTTTTACATAATTGAAAGCAGGCTCAAACGCGGGAGCGTGATAGTGCGCAAAGTTGTCCGCGTGATTCCTTGGCTCCCAAGCCGTAACGCTATTACCTTTATGGTATTGCTCAATGGTGCCGACTGAAATGAATTCCAGCCCCGCTGCAACAATTCTGGGTTGAAAATAATCGTTGGATAAAAAGCTGACTTGGTAACCTCGCCGAAGCAATTCAATTCCCATCGCGACCATTGGGTCAATATCGCCACCGGTTCCCAGCGCATAAATCACAAACTGTTGCATATTAGTTTCCGGCCACAGCCGCTGGCTGCTGGCGATACTCCGACGGCGTTTTGCCTACCAGTTTTTTAAAAAATGTATTGAATACCGATTTGCTGTTAAAGCCGACTTCCAGATAGATATCGGTAATGGTTTTGTCTTTGTTGGCTGGATCGATTAGGCGCTTTTGTGCCTCCTCAATACGATAACCATTAACAAATTCGTAGAAATTTAAATTGAAGTGGCGGTTGATAATCATCGACAAATCTTTTGCCGGAATCGCAAGGGTATCGGCGAGCATATCCAATGTTAATTCCGGGTTGAGATAGGTTTGTTGCGCGCGCATCAAGCCATCTATTTTTGCGGCATATTCCGGGTTGAGCAGTTTTTCCTGGGTGTTTTTCTTGGCGGGTTCTTTGGTGTCTTTTTGTTTTACCGCTTCAAAATTGCTGAAATAGCGCATGCTGGTAAAGACCAGAGTACACACCAATACAAACAGCGCGTAATAACCGCTCAAACCTATGTACTCGATGGGGTTGCCGTCAGGATCGGGATGCAGAAAATCGTATTGCACAAATAGACCCGCTATTTTGGCGAGGGCGAGAAAGGCCTCCATGCTGGTAACGAGGGTAAAACCTACCACTAGAATTTTGAGCCAGAGAATATCGACCTTTTCGATATTGGAGTGGGTATTTTTGAGTATGTCTTTGTATTTATAAATCAACAGAAAGCCCGCTACACAGTAACCCACCCGCAGGCATTTGATCAGCACATCCATACCTATGTAGCCGGGGCTGTAGACAAACGTTTCGGTATTTATCCACTCCTGCCGCAGTGCGCCGGGGAAGCGATAGAAGGCAAACACCATAAATAGCGCAAACAAGGCGAAGGGAATTAGGTGCAGATAATCTTTGGGGCGAAGGTGAAAATCGCGGAACACCAGTGACTTCACATAAAAGTAGAGCAACACAGCATCCAGATAATAGGCGAAGGCGCCGACAAAATAGACCTGCGGCCAATGCGCGCGCACCTGCAGTTTAAATTCCGCCCCCCAGAGGATGAGTTCGTGCAGAGGAATCAGTGCGTGCGCCACTAAAAAGGCGGCGAGAAAGTAGTTGCTGATGTTTTTAGGCGGATTGGTGGCGATGAGTAAAAGCGCAAAGCAGCAACAGAGCATTGCGGTCATCAACAGGATGACATCGTGGAAGTTGAAAACTACCTGGTTCATGGTTTCTCCCCAACACTTCTTATTTTTTACGGCTGCAATCATCTGCCACAGCCATTTGTTTCACGCCGGATACTATAGAAGATGAACAGCGTGGGCTATTGGTTTTTCTCTTCCCGCAGGCACCCTTGCTCAGATGGATTCCGGTGTTGGCTCCGGGACCGTCTGCGACATGGATGTCGCAGTCGAGCCTACAGGGATGTATTAACGGCGTGTCCTGGAGTCAATACCGGAAGCCATCGTGCTGGCACGTGAACCAGCGTACGACCATCTTTCCCGCACTCGAACCCGTTCGCATTCATCTTTTTTAAGTACCACTTTTACTCTCGAACGACAGCCTTTAATGCACCGGCTTATTCTCGCTGTCACGAAATCCAGCGCACACCAACACAGCGCATAACAACAGGGAATGCCGTAACGCGGAATCAGGCTTTCGTACTCTGTGGCAAATAACAATAACTTTACAGGTACTCAACAATGAACAAATCAGCAATTGCGCTCTGCCTCAGCAGCGCATTATTCAGTCACTACAGCGCGAGCCAGGTTAATCCGCCCGCCACCCTACAGGCGGAAGCCTACAGTCATATGAACGGTGTGCAGCTGGAAAATACCAGCGATACCGGCGGCGGCCAGAATGTCGGTTGGATCGATGCCAACGACTGGATGGCCTACAGCAACAATCCCGTCAACATCGCCACCGGCGGCGCTTACGATATTGAGTATCGCATCGCCAGCCCCAGCGGCGGCGGTAATATCACCTTTGAAGAGGCCGGCGGAACTCCCGCTTACGGCAGCATCGCCATACCGGGCACTGGCGGTTGGCAAAACTGGACCACCATCAAACAGCGCGTGACCTTGAGCGCGGGCGTGCATCGTTTTGGCATCAAGGTAAATGCCGGCGGATTCAACCTCAACTGGTTCAGAATCGTCCCGGTGCAAACCCAAAGCTGGACGCCACTGCCCGCCATCAAACAAAACGGCCACCTCTGGGTAAACGCCAATACCAATCAGCGCGTGGACTTGCGCGGCACCAATCTGGGCAACTGGCTGATCCAGGAGTTTTGGATGATGGGCGGGCTTATGTCCACCAACAACGGCGGCATAAACGACCAATGCACGCTCGAATCCACCCTCGCCCAACGCTTCGGCAATGGCGAAAAAGAACGCTTGATGAAAGTGTTCCGCAGCAACTTTATCACTGCGCGCGACTTCGACATGATGAAGGCGATGGGCATGAACGTGGTGCGTATCCCCTTCCTTTACAGCCTGATTGAAGACGAATACAACCCTTACAATCTGCGCCCCGATGCCTGGCAGTATTTGGATTGGGCGATTGATGAAGCCGAAAAACGCGGCATGTACACCATTCTCGATTTGCACGGCGCCGTCGGCGGCCAAGCGGCAGTATCCGAGCAGCACGACGGCTGTATAGGCGCAGCGCAACTCTGGACCAACGCTAACTACTGGGATCGCACTAAATGGCTGTGGGATATGATCGCCCAGCGCTACAACGGCCGCAGCGCTGTCGCCGCTTATGATTTGTTGAACGAGCCTTGGGGCACAGACGCGACCACTCTCGCCAATCGTTCTTATGAATTGTTCAACGTAGTGCGCGCGAAAGATGCCAATCACATCATCTTATTACCCGGCCACAATTCCGGTATCGACGCTTACGGCAACCCGAACAACGGCCGCACTAACGTCTCTACCTGGATGCACTTCTACCCTGGCCTGTGGGGCTGGAATAGTGCCTCCGAAGAGCCCACCTACCAAGCCAACGTGCATGCGAACTGGCTACACTGCAACCAGAACGGCCTGGGCGAAAGCTGTGATTGGCGCAACAAAATCATCGGATTGCAAACACCTTTCTTGGTCGGCGAATTCCAACCCTGGACACTGCTCGGCAGCTACGGCGGCCAGATGACCCGCAAAACCTACGACATCTATAACAGCTACGGTTGGGCAGCGACCAACTGGGCATGGAAAACCACCTCATCAACCGGCTCCAATGGCGATACCAGCGGTTGGAACTGGGGCATGGTCACCAACTCCAGCAATGGCGGCGGCATGAACGGGATAAATGTGAGCAATGCGAGCGCGGCGCAAATCGAAAACTGGTTTAAACAGTTCAGCACCCAGCCCTTAGTGCGCAATGAAAGCATCGCCACCTGGATGAACTGGAAAGCCGAAGTGGGCACACGCATCGAAGCCGAAATGTTTAAGGATCACAGCGGCATCCGCATGGAAACCACGACCGATTCCGGCGGCGGTTTTAACGCAGGCAGCACCGATGACAACGACTGGATGAGCTACCCCATCAACATCCCCACCGGCGGTAATTACACCCTGCAAGTGCGCGTGGCATCGCCCTACTCTGGCGGCACTTTAGTGCTCAGCCGCAACGGTTCGGATTTAGGTGTAGTGACTGTACCCAATACAGGTGGCTGGCAAAACTGGCAGACGGTGAACATCACCGTGAACTTACAAGCAGGCCAGCAAGACCTAGCGATTTTTGTGCGCAAAGGCGGCTGGAATATCAACTGGTGGCAACTGACCAAACAATAAATTCCACCCAGTATCAACGAGCTCTCCATAGCCTCATTACCAACCTCCGGTTTGTAATGGAGCCCTCCCTTGCCGATGCAGAAATGCATCGGCTTTTTTGTTTTCATGCGCAGTACTAATTGCGTAACTTGCCGTTGCACAATTGCCTGAGACCTAACAAACTGATGAGCAATAATGCCAAACAAGAGCCCACAATGACTTACCAACCACCCTTCCACCTAACCCACAACATGACAAAGCGTGTGGCGGAAATTTCTGAATTGATCGGCGCATGGAAAGCCGTGAATCAGGGTGCGTTGGTGCCGGAGTTGCGGCGTGGCAATAGGATTAAAACTATTCAGGCTTCGTTGGCGGTTGAGCAGAACACGCTAAGCCTTGAGCAAGTGACAGCCGTATTAGAGGGAAAAACTGTATTGGGTTTGCCGCGCGAAATACAGGAAGTGCGCAATGCATTTGCGGCTTACGAAAAACTAGAGCATTGGCAACCACAGCGACTAGATGATTTGTTGAGTGCGCACCGTTTATTGATGCACGGATTAGTAGACGATGCTGGGCACTTTCGCTCTGGCGGTTCAGGGATTTACCAAGGGCAACAACTAGTGCATATGGCACCGCCGCCGAGCCAAGTGGCGCGACTCATGGAGAACTTGTTTGATTGGCTGAGCGCGACCGAGGCGCATCCGTTAATTGCGTCTACTGCATTTCATTATGAGTTTGAATTTATCCACCCTTTTTCTGATGGCAACGGGCGCATGGGGCGACTCTGGCAAACGTTGATTCTCAGCAGCTGGCAACCGCTACTGGCTTACTTGCCGGTAGAGACGGTGATTAAAAACCGCCAACAGGATTACTACCGATTACTCGGTGAAGCCGATAAACAGGCTGACTGTTCTGTATTCATTGAGTTTTTGCTGCAATCCATCCAGGAATCCCTGCATGAAGCTATCGCCTTGCAAAACACCACGGCACCGACAAAAACGCCGGTAGAAGCGCCGGTAATAACGCCGGTAAAAGTTCGGATAACCACCGAAACCCAGATTCTTGAGTTACTCCGTTTGCGTCCAGAGCTAAGCCTGTCTGAAGTGGCTGCCACGATTGGACGATCACTGCGTGCCGTTGAACGCGCAGTAAGCAAGCTGAAAAACCAAAATCGATTGGCATACGAAGGATCTAAAAAAGACGGTAAATGGAAGGTTTTACCCTGAAACATTTGCGCGCGCCTTCAAACGCACCTTTGATCAATAGCCGTCTGAATTCAGGGCGAAACCCAATTGGCCAGAATGGCATTTGCGGTTTGAATTTTAGCCAAAGCCTTATGGAGACATCCCGATGAACGTCAATGTTATTCAATTTGAAACCACAAAAGTCGCGCTGCTGGAACATCTAGGCTCACCTGAAACAGTCCTGGCGACAGCAGGAAAATTTATTGCATGGCGCAAAGCCACCGGGCTATCCCCCGTAAAAACCAGCAAAACTTTCGGCATTCCCTACAGCGACCCAAAAACCACAGCGCCAGAAGAATTTCGCTGGTATGTTTGCGGCAGTATTGATAGCGATGTTCCCGCGAATGAGTACGGTGTAAAAACCGGAGAAATTCCCGGCGGCAAATGCGCGGTGATTCGCCACAAAGGCAGCCTCAATAATGTCGACACCAGCATCTACGCCTTCTACCGCGAATGGCTCCCCACCAGCGGCGAAGAAATGCGCGATTACCCCTGCTTTTTTCACTACATCAACTTTATTCACCAAGTGGATGAATGCGAACTGCTTACCGATATCTATTTCCCGCTGAAATAAGGTGTAATATCATCCCCCACACAAAACCGCATAGACTATGCGGTTTCCGTCACAGGAATGACCAAGCAGTTACAGCCCCAAGGAAAGGTGTTACGGATTTTGGATACACGCTCGGCTGCTATGGAATTATGGATATAAAGCACTACTTCTTTACCTACTTCCCCGCTCACCTCAGATTCGTACCCGTCAGATTTAGTTTCGCTTCATCTGCTGGTATTCCATTGCGGCATTTCTGCAAAACTGCAAGCCAAATCATAGTAAAAAACCAACAAAAGCGCCAACAAGCGCATTACCAATCCCAAAAGGACCCTTATGAAAAATAAATTTTTAATTCTCGTAGTTTCTATGTTTTTAGCTTCCTGTGGAGGAGCAGGAACAGAAGAAAAGAAACCGAGCAAAAACCCGACCATCAAACTTGAAAAGAGCATTCTGTACATTCAAGCAGAAGAGGGAGGAACCGCTAATATATATAAAGAAGAGATTGGATTTAAAGTTGAGAACCTAAATGGAAACATATATATATTCGCAAAAAATAATAATCCCGAACTGATTGAAAGAATGTATCTTCCAATTATTCACATGGATGCTGATTCAACACTCACGATATATGCAGCACAACCATTTTTTACAGACTTAAAAAAGGGAACCTATCAAGGATCAATTACGCTGTCGCTCTGCGAAGATAAAGAGTGCACAAAGCCTGTTCCAAACAGCACAGTAATGATTAGCATCGTTTATGACGTGCTATAAAATAACTAAAAAACGTCCAGAAAAATTGAGGATAACCCAATGAAACTATATCACACATCTATTATTTTTTTGCTAATTTTATTATCTGGCTGCCAGGCTAACTCTATTAAATACAATCATCTACGAGCCGGATCAATTACTCCAAGCAATATCTTTTATGAATCAATCAGAATAGGAGAAGTAACATCGTCTTTTAGAAAAATTCCTTCAAATGACTTAAAAGAAGCATTCACTAAAAGCCTTTCTGGAAATAATTACATAACAGAAAGCGACAAATTTAAAGTAAATGTTAAGCTAACAAATGGGGATATAAGTGGAGTGTTCACAAACGAAGTAAGTTTAACGATTCAATACGAAGTTATCAGCACGCTAACTGATACCACCGTGCTAACAAAAAACATTGAAAGTAGAGCTATCGTTAAATCCAGCAAATTAGCTCCCTTACTTGAAGGGATAAACCATGCCTTAACAGGCCATACCGATTACAACAAACATATAGTTACGACAAATACTTATCGCTCTTCAAGACAGGAAGATATAGAATTTGGATTTCCAGATCTTGGAACACCTGTTAACGCAAAAGATCCATCATCTAGAATCAAGTTTGCCATTGACACCGCATTAAGAAAAAATTTCGCAGATTTTTTGGGGGTATTAAACTCGAACGTAATAGAGAACTATTAATGCAGTAACTAGCATACCGCCCGCATGAAATCTAATAAGTTACGGGCATATTTACCACTTATAAAGTGACCAAGATTTATGACCCCAGCAAAAAAGCTGGAAGCTTTTGTTTGATTGCGCAGCACGCGCTGTGCTGCTGCGCTACAGAGAGATGATACGGGTAGGTATTAAACTATTTCGCCAGGTTCGATAAAATCGGGTTCTTCAAGCTTGGCAAAATCGGGGCTTTCAGCGCGGGTATTTTTATCGCGCATTTTACCAAGCTCCGAGCTTAACTTGCGCTGCATTTTTTCGGCAGCGCCGCTTACCGCTTGGCCGAGTGTTTCTGCGAATTCGGTAATCGCTACTGGTGCTTTACCTTCTAGGCGAGCTTCCAACATGCAGCGTTTATCTTTGCCTGCATGTTTGGTATTGCCATTCTCATCACTTAAATGCACTTCAATTCGGGTTACATGGTCAGCAAAGCGATTTAATTTGCTTTGCAAGGTAGTGCGAACATACTCAGCCAAGCGTTCGTCTGCTTGAATATTGTGATCACTGTTGATTTGAATCTGCATAAGCTACTCCGATCAATTGCCCTATAGTGGGCTTAACGACACCATAAAAATACGGACGATAAATAACTCACTCGCTTTAAATGGAATCAATGTCCAGTAACGTACTTGGAGACGGCAGATTACAAAATCAAGGCATTTACAAAAAATGACTCGGAAAGACAATACTGAAGAGCGTATCACTTGGTTAAGTACCGATTTATTCGGTACGGTTTTGCCAGTAGCCCGGCTCTCGATGAAGGTTCATAACCGCCACAACCAGCAGATTATTTTCGTCTATTGTGTAAATCAAACCGAAGGGGAAACGGCGGAGTAAGGTGCAGCGAAAAGTTGTATTGAGTGGCGCCCACGCAGTGGGATATTTGGTGAAAATCCACTTTCATTTATCGAAGCGGTTCCAGATTTTGCCGAAGACTTCTTGCGCAGAAACGCTGGCGACTTTGCCTGACTGCACTTCATCTAAACGACGCTGTGCAACCGCAAGCCATTGCTGATCCAGTTCAGTAGAGGATGCATTCAGGCTATGCAGCAGCGAATCGACCACCAGTGCGCGATCCTCCAACGGCAGCTCGTTCGCTTCGGCGATTAATTGTTGTGCATTCATAAAACCTCCGAAAATGTATTAGCGAAACCACTATAAATAGACAAGCATCCAACCACAAGCGCAGGTATCCATAAAGGATGAATTAACACTGCCCCACCGATCACCTCCCTCCATCAACCAAACTCATCCATTTTTCGCTTTCAGGTTCTGTTGCACGCAGCAGGACGCGAAGCCGGGTTTTCTATCGAAAAACAGCGCTGGCACGCTTCCCATTTTAGGCAAACTCCAACCTGAACCAGTTCGAGTAAATTTAAACGGGCGCATGTGCCAGCGCTATAGGTCAGGATTCTCGTGGCAAATACAACATGGCACCTATAAGAAATGCCAAACAATAACTATGGACACAATAAGAGAATCCTCTATGACTTACTTCAACAGCAAAATCCCGTTTTTCACTTTGAAAACCAGCCTGCTCAGCACCTGCATTATCGGCCTTGTCGCCTGTGGTGGTGGCAGTGGCGGCGGCGGTAAGTCGTCTACGCCTGCAAGCTCATCAGCGGCCTCAGTAGCGCCATCCTCATCCAGCGCCGCCAGCAGTATCGTGCCCGATGAAGGCATGACCATGCTCAAAACCAAGGACACCCAATGGGTCAAGGCCAGCGGTACGCCGATCCTGCTTAAAGGCACCAACCTCGGTAACTGGCTGGTGCAAGAATTTTGGATGATGGGGCAAGGCGGCAACGGCGTGCACGACCAATGCACTCTGGAGGCCAAACTCACCGAGCGTTTCGGCTATGACGAAAAAGAGCGCCTGATCAAATTATTCCGCGATAACTGGATCAAAGAGCGCGATTGGGATCAACTTAAGGCGTTCGGATTTAATGTCGTACGCCTGCCGATCCTGTGGAATGTGATCGAGGACGAAAAAAATCCTCGAACCCTGCGTGCCGATGCATGGCATTACCTGGATTGGTCCATCGCCGAAGCAAAAAAACGCGGCATTTATGTGATTCTCGATTTACACGGCGCGCTGGGCGGCCAAACGCCGAACGATCACACCGGCTGCTCTGGTCAAAACAAATATTGGATCAATACCGAATATCAAGACCGCACCAAATGGTTGTGGGAGCAAATCGCCACCCGCTACAAAGATGAACCCGCCGTCGCCGCTTACGACCCGCTCAATGAGCCATGGGGTTCAACTGCGCAAGATATGGCGGTGCGCGTAGAAGAGCTGTACCAAACCATCCGCAAGATCGACAGCAAACACATAGTAATGTTGCCCAGCCACTACGGCGATATCGAAGTCTATGGCGACCCGGTTGCCAAGGGCATGAGCAATGTCGCCTTTGAACTGCACCCCTACCCCGGTCTGTTTGGTGATAGACCCGGCGACAGTCATTACGACATCCATCGCGATTGGCTCAAGTGCGGTCAAACCGGCACCAGTGGTGTATGCGCTTGGAACACCAAGTTAACCGCACTCAAAACCCCCATGCTGATGGGCGAATTCCAACCCTGGCAGTCCGCCGGTTTGGAATTAGGCGGCAAAATTGGCCGCGCCACCTACGACACCTACGCCAGTTACAACTGGGCATCCACCAGCTGGGCTTACAAACTTGTCTCGGTTGCGGGCGGTCAGGGCAAAGGCACCTGGGGCATGGTGACCAATGAAATCAATACCAGTTTAGATACCGGCGTTGGCCTGATCACCAAAGCCAGCACCTGGGATTGCAACAACTGGGACTCCACCTTCGCTGAGGCTTGTGCCAAAAAAGCCACCACCATCACCACCGGTGGCACGGGCGATAAAACCTATTATCTGGTGGTTAAAACCGGGGCTAACGATGGCGCTAGTCCCGACGTAACCTTCGACAGCATCAGCCTGAAAAACACCACCACTAACCAAGAACTGCTCGCCAATGGCAGCTTCGGCGCAAGTGGCGGATGGTCGGAATTGAGCATCAGCGGCTCGCTCAACTTCAACTACAACAGTACTGACGCGAGCAAAGCGCCCACTGGCAGCGAAGGCGCCGTGATGCATATCACTCGCCCGGCTGGCGTAACCGGTGAAATTAACGGCGCGCTTTACCAGCAAGTCACGCTCAAAGGCGGCCAGACCTACAACTTCAGCGGTGTATTCAAAGGCAATAGCAGTGTGAATACCTGGGCGGAGATCTATTTGATCGAAGAGGCACCAGTCGCCGGTAAAGATGTGGTGGATAACGCGGGCAAAGTGGATTTCACCACCGCGCCGATTGCCGACATCGAAGCCCTATTCAAAAGCTACGGCGAGGTGGGCTACGACGTGAATAGTGGTTTGGCCAAATGGTTGGTGACCGATGAACACAACGACGTGTTTGACTACCCGGCGCGCCCAACCAATCTCAAGCTGGTGCAAACCGGCAACAATGTCGCACTGACCTGGGCGGCTGTCACCGGCACAGGTATTACTTACAACGTCTATCGCGCAGCCAGTGCCGGGGCAAAAGGCACCTTGATCGCCGAAGGCCTCACCGTCACCAACTTTGCCGATTCCGGCCTGAGTGAAGAGGAAACTTACTACTACTCAGTCGCCGCAAAAAATAGCATCGCCGAGGGTTACGCCAGCGCACAGGCCAACACCCAACTGCTGTTTGTGGCAGTGCCCGCCAAAATCGAAGCAGAAAAATTCACCGCCATGAGCGGCATTCAAACCGAAGCCTGCGGCGATATAGGCGGCGGCACTAACGTTGGCCATTTTGAAACGGGCGATTTTATCGAGTTCAAAATCAAAGCCGACACTGCAGGCAACTACGCCATTGATTATCGCCTCGCCACCCAAACCGGCAGCACCGGGTTTGAAGTGCTGATCGATGATGTAGTAGTCGATACCCAAGCGGTTGCGGCAACCGGCGGCTGGCAAACCTACATCACTAAAACCAGTGCGATATTTGCGTTAAGTGCAGGCAACCACACCTTGCGTTTCCGCTCCATCGGCAAAGAGTGGAATATCAATTGGTTTGAAATTAAAAAGCAGTAAAGCAACCGCTGGCCCCCCGCACGCGGGGGTGACGACGACACCTAATACTGGATACCGCACGCGGGGGTGACGGCAGAGAAATAAAAAAGGATTTCGCAACGTGAGCATAGCGATAACTCGTTAAGTAGGGAGTCGTCATCCTCGCGCAGCGGGGATCCATTGCTTTTACCCAATTAGACAAGTATCAAGAAAATTTCTACTCAATTTTTAACCACAAAAGACGAGAACCACAAGCATGAATAAACACCTTAAAAAATTAATCGTCGCACTCGCACTGGCCAGCCCCGGCTTTGGTGCGCTGGCTGCCGATACTCCAGCAAAAACCCTGAGTGTTTACACCACTGCCAAAGATAGCGATAAAAAACTGAGCCTGACCGACACACTCAGCTTTAAACCCGCAACACAAAATATGGAAACAGATATTGCGATTTACGTGAACCCGCAAAAACAATTCCAAAGCTTCTTAGGTTTTGGCGGAGCGATTACCGATGCGAGCGCAGAAACATTTGCAAAATTAAGCAGCAAGAAAAAAGCCGAATTTCTCAAAGCCTATTACGATAAAAAAGACGGCATAGGCTACAGCTTACTGCGCACCACTATTCACAGCTCCGACTTCGCCAGCGGCAGCCACACTTACATCGAAGAAGGCGATAAAGAATTAAAAACCTTTAACATCAAGCACGATAAAAAATATCGTCTACCCATGTTAAAAGCGGCCATCAAAGCAGCGGGCGGCGAGATCACCACCTACGCCAGCCCCTGGAGCGCGCCGGCGTTTATGAAAGACACCAACAATATGTTGCAAGGTGGCAAATTACTGCCCGAATACAACCACGCCTGGGCAATGTACTTCACCAAGTTTATTAAAGCCTATGAAAAAGAAGGCATTCCGATTTGGGGCATCACTATTCAAAACGAACCTATGGCAAAACAGACCTGGGAGTCGATGATTTACACTGCCGAAGACGAGCGCGATTTTTTAAAAAATCATCTCGGCCCGGTAATGCAACAAGAAGGTTTGGGCGATAAAAAAATTATTGTCTGGGATCACAACCGCGATTTAATTGTGCATCGCGTCAATACCATCATGAATGATCCGGAAGCGGCAAAATATGTGTGGGGCGTTGGTTTCCACTGGTATGAGACTTGGGCGGGCGGCAAGCCGATGTACGGCAATGTTGCGGAAGTGAATCGCGCCTACCCCAATCTGAACTTGTTAGTGACCGAAGCCACAGTAGAAAAATTCAATGCCGAACGTTTCCACTACTGGCCCAACGCTGAGCGCTACGGTGATTCGATCATTAACGACTTCAACTCAGGTGCAGTCGCCTGGACTGATTGGAATATTCTGCTCGACAACACCGGCGGGCCCAACCATGTTGGCAATTTCTGCTTCGCACCAATCCATGAAAACAACGGCGAACTAATTTACACCCCGACCTATTACTACCTCGGCCACTTCTCCAAATTTATCCGCCCCGATGCCAAACGCGTCAGCGCCGTACCCAGCCGCAGCTCATTGCAAACCACCTCGTGGCTGAACACCAACAACCAACTGATTACCGTGGTGATGAACAGCACTGATGCAGCCATTGACTATCGCCTGTATATTGGCGACATAGAAACCAGCGTAAACATCCCCGCTCACGCGATGCAAACTCTGGTCTACTAATTTAAACAGCAAGCGAAAAACAAGATCATGGATGGCATTCGGTCAAAACCAAAATAACCCGCTTCGGCGGGTTTTTTACGCCATTAACATTCCCTTCAATACCCTTCCTTAACAAAAAATAATCCTTCCACGCTGTTGGCTGAAGCCATTGGCTGGCACACTCTAGCGAGCTTTCTCATCAATAAAGGAATCCTGACATGAAAAGATTTGCCCTTTTGGCCGCCGCCATCTTCTTGCACGGCTGTGCGACAGATACCACCAGCACATCGCTCACCACTGCAGATAAACAACGGCTGGTTGAAATAACCCAAAGCATGCCCGCTGAACACCAAGCTCGTCACAATGCACGTCACCCGGTGGAAACCCTCGAATTTTTTGGTATTAAACCGGGCGATACAGTAGTAGAAGCACTGCCCGGCGAGGGCTGGTACTCACAAATCCTGTTCCCCTATTTGGGTAAACAAGGGCGTTTGATTGGGGTGGATTACAGCCTCACCATGTGGCCGGAATTTGGCGCCTGGGCAACACCGGAATTTATTGACGGGCGCAAGGCCTGGCCTGCGCAGTGGGCAGTGGATGCAAAAACCTGGGGTGGTGCCGACGGCGCAGCGGCAGAAGCTTATACCTTTGCAAATCTTCCCGCAGAATTAACCGGCAAAGTTGACGCGGTATTATTTATTCGCGCACTGCACAACCTCGCACGGTTTGATGCAAAAGGAAATTATTTAACACAGGCATTGGCAGAAACCCATCGCGTATTAAAACCCGGCGGCGTAGTCGGTATAGTGCAACACGCAATGAGCGAAGATAAACCCGATGCCTGGGCCGATGGCAGCCGTGGTTATTTAAAACGCTCGATGTTGATTAGCGCCATGACCGCCGCCGGATTTGAATTTGTGGGCGAAAATGACATCAACAAAAACCCCAAAGATAATCCGCAAGCTGACGACAATGTGTGGCGTTTACCGCCAAGCTTAAGAACTAGCGATGAGCAAAAAGCCGCAAATCAGGCGATTGGTGAATCCAATCGGGTGACTTTGTTATTTAGAAAAAAATAATTATTTTTTCGACAACAAAAACGGATTGCATTATTTAGGTGCAATCCGTTCTCCCCTCGCTCTGTATCGCGTTACACCCTCGCCCAAGATTTTCCGTCTCCCTGTATTTGTACGTAAGTGCGCTAGCGAACTGACAGATTTGGAAAAATGATGCCTGCTTGCGGTATCAGTAACCCAATTGTTATACGAGGAAATATAGAATGGATATTCGCGTCGGCTATGAATTAATTTATGAATGCCCACAGCCAACTCCCATGTTGCTTACTTTAAACCTGCACTTCACCCGCGCCTCCGATATTGTCATTCCCGATCACATCATCACTAACCCCGCGGTTCCCATCAACGCGTACCGCGATGACTTTGGCAACTGGTGCAGCCGCATTGTGGCACCACCTGGAATATTTACGATTTCAACCGATGCACAATTGCGAGACTCGGGGTTAGTTGATCCTGTTTTTCCCTATGCGCACCAACATGCTGTAGAGCACTTGCCCTCAGACACCATTGTTTATTTACTTGGCAGCCGCTATTGCGAAACAGATCGTTTATCCGAGATCGCGTGGAATTTATTTAGCAATACACCTATGGGCTGGGCGCGCGTGCAAGCCATTTGCGATTTTGTACACAACCATATTACCTTTGGTTACCAATATGCTCGCGCAACCAAAACTGCATTCGAAGCCTATAATGAGCGGGTTGGTGTATGTCGGGATTACACTCATCTTGCGATTACTCTGTGCCGTTGCATGAATATTCCCGCGCGCTATTGCACCGGTTATTTGGGCGATATAGGCGTGCCAATTTCACCTAACCCAATGGATTTTTCCGCTTGGTTTGAAGCTTATCTGGATGGCCAATGGCACACCTTTGACCCGCGCAACAATATTCCGCGTATCGGCCATATTCTTATCGCTCGCGGGCGCGATGCAACCGATGTTCCCCTCACCAATGTATTTGGCCCCAACACCTTAAAAAGTTTTACCGTTTGGACCGATGAAGTAAAACCACATAAAAATGAATGATTCACGAACTCTACCAGTATTTTTATTAGCGACTGAACCCGCAGCAGTCGAAATTTTCAACGAGCAAGGTAAACGCAATCTTGTGTTGGTGTGCGATCACGCCTCCAACCGCGTACCGGAATGTTTACAGCAATTGGGCTTGAACGATGTGCAACTAGCCGATCATATTGGTTGGGACCCAGGTGCAGCGGCAGTGGCGCGCTTGCTGGCGCAAGACCTTGATGCACCGCTGCTGCTGAGTGGTTATTCCCGGTTAGTGATTGATTGCAACCGGCCACTGGCGAGTAGTGATTTAATTCCGCAACAGAGCGCAGGCGTTATCATTCCCGGCAATCAAAATTTGTCATCGCACGAACGCGATCAACGGATCAAACATTTATTTATTCCCTATCATCAGGCAATCGAAAAACTAGTGGCTGAGCGCACGCTCGAACAAACGTTGCGTCCGATTGCATTTTTGAGCATTCACAGTTTTACTCCATTTCTTTTTAATCAGCAGCGCCCTTGGCACATAGGTGTTTCACATAAAAGTGACGACCGCTTCGCCCAAAATTTATATAAGGCACTAGTTAAACAGGAAGACATTATTGTCGGCTTGAACGAACCCTATCCCATTGAGGATGCGTTCGACTATAGTATTCCCGTGCACGGTGAGGCGCGTGGTTTACCCAGTGCCATGATTGAAATACGTCAGGATGGACTAACCACCCAAGCCGGAATTGAGCAATGGGCGAAACGCATTGCTCAAGCCTATCGCACCATTGAATTAGAATTTTGAGATTTGTTATGCAACAAAATCCAACCGGAATTTTTATCCACTACCTGAACCAACTCAAACGGATAGTGATAAAAATTGCTGATCACCAACAGCACAATCCCGCACTGCTTTACACCAGCCTGCACAGCGACATGCTGCCGCTGCTGGCGCAAATACGTACCGCCGCGAATTTTTCCCTGCGCACTTGCTGCCCGCTCGCCCGGCGCGAACGCATCAATTTTGATAACTCGCAGGAAACCTATGAAGGATTGCAACAACAGCTGGATGACACCATCGCCTATCTGCAGGCGATTCCCGCCGCTGATTTCCATCAGCCGCCAGAGCGGGTTAAGGATAAAGCAGGATTTAACGAATTGAGTTTAACCGCTGATGAATACCTGAATTGCTACGCTCTACCCAATTTTTTCTTTCACCTGTGTATGGTTTACAGCATCGCCCGGCAGGTAGGTGTGCCGCTAAGCAAAGGCGACTTTGATGGCTACCATCAGTATCCCAATGATTTTTCGTTTGTTTGATGCACCGAGTGCAAGCGCGCCTAAGGTTCCACCACCCCCGATCAGCAGCACCCAATTTGTAGCTGAATTGTGACGCCCTGCGCTTCGCACTGAATTAGCATTTTTGTGCAACAGTGCACTCTTGTACACAGTGCCGGGCTTGTCTTTCACTTCTAAATAAGCCTATCATGTAACCGATTACAGAAATCATGCAAACCTGACTGTAACAATAACAACAGGCGATACCTCTCCAGTAAGCGCCGCAGCACCTCAGGGCAATCGAGCAATGTAATCAACCGGCAGCTTCGCAGTCGCCCCAATACCCACAATAACGTTTATTTGCAGCAATCCCGCCTGCAAGGGCCTTTTGCTGCCCAAAGGAAACCACTATGAAACGCCTGACGACATTCAAAAAACAGCTTCTCAAAAAGACCGCTTTAGCCTTCATCACCTCCGCCATGATCGCGCCGGCGTTTGCCGGTTGGACGGTCAACGGCACCCAAGTGCTCGACCCTAACGGCAACAAGTTTGTGTTTCGCGGGGTCAACCACGCGCACAGTTGGTATACCGACCGCCTCACCCAGTCGTTAAAAGATATAGCCGCGACCGGTGCCAACTCGGTGCGTGTGGTGCTGAGCAACGGCACCCAGTGGACGCGCAACAACGGCGCCGATGTGACCAATGTGATCAATCAATGTAAAGCCAATAAACTCGTATGCGTGCTAGAAGTACACGACTCGACCGGCTATGGCGAAAGTGCTGCCGCGACCCATATGAGCCGCGCGACCGAATACTGGCTGAGCAGCGACATCAAGGCGGCCATTACCGGGCAGGAAGATTATGTGATTGTGAATATCGCCAACGAACCCTTTGGCAATGGCACCTCGGCAGCGACTTACACTGCCGATCACATCACTGCCATTCGCGCACTGCGCAGTGGTGGTTTGACCCATATGCTGATGGTCGATGCAGCCAACTGGGGGCAGGATTGGCAAAACGCGATGCGCGATAATGCACCGAGCATTTTTGCTGCAGACACGCTGAAAAATACGATCTTTTCCGTACACATGTACGAGGTGTACGGCAACGCCAGCATTGTGCAGAGCTATATGAACAGCTTTCAAACCCGTGGTTTAGCGCTGGTAGTTGGGGAATTTGGCGCCGAACACGGCGGCAGCAATGTGGCGGAAGAGGCGATTTTGCAATACGCGCAGGATATGGGCATTGGCTATCTGGGCTGGAGCTGGTCGGGCAATGGCAGCTGCTGTGCGCAGTTGGACATAGTGAATAACTGGAATGCGGCGTCGCTCAGCACCTGGGGCAATTATCTGATCAACAGTACCAACGGGATCAAGGCTACCTCCAAATTAGCCACACATTTCACTGGTACCACCAGCAGCGCTGCCAGTAGCGCGCGCTCCAGCGTCGCCCCTAGCTCATCAGCACCTTCATCGGTAGCACCCAGCTCATCCAGCCGCTCCAGCACACCATCGTCGGTCGCCAGTGGCGGCACCTGTAATTGGTATGGCAACCGCTACCCGATTTGCACCAGTACCGCGAGTGGCTGGGGTTGGGAAAATCAGCAGAGCTGTGTCGGTCGCACCAGCTGCGCCGCATTACCCGCGCCCTACGGCATTGAGGGTGGCGCAACCTCCAGCGCCGCGCCTAGCTCTACGCCTGCATCGAGCAGCAGAAGCAGTGTCGCGCCCAGCTCCACGCCAGCGAGCAGTGTTGCACCCAGCTCAATTCCGGCATCGAGCAGAGCGGCAAGCAGCGCTGCAAATACCGGTGGCGTAAGCTGTACATATGTGGTGAGCAATTCGTGGGGATCAGGTTTTACCGGCGCTATTCGCGTGACCAATACGGGCACCAGTAGCAAATCGGGCTGGACAGCAAGCTGGCAATATTCCGGTAGCAACCGCATTACCAGTTCATGGAATACCAGCCTCAGCGGCAGCAACCCCTACAGCGCAACTGGCGTGAGCTGGAATAGCACCATAGGCGCAGGGCAAACTGTTGAGTTTGGATTTCAGGGCAATACCAATGGCGGCAGTGTAGAAATGCCTGCAGTGACCTGCCGTTAATTAAACTCTCTAATACTTGCTCGCGGGAATGACGATGACCTACGGAAATAGGGAGTCGTCATCCTCGCGCAGCGGGGATCCATGATCAACATCAAGAGCAACAACTGGACTCCCGCAAGCGGGAGTGACGATAAATATCGGAAGTGAATAATATGCGAGGGATTTTTAGCGAGAAAATTAAACCATCATCACAACACTTTTAATAATTCTTTTAAGTTGCTCACATGGCGACGACTAATCACGGGGCGCAACTCTATATCCGCCAAGCGCACTTGATACTGTCCCTGCGCATTGCGCTCCAGCGCTTCAATATGCTTGATCGACACCAGCGAGTTGCGATGAATCCGCACAAAACGCCCGCTAAATTCTTCTTCCAATTCCTTCAGGGTTTCGTCAAGCAATTGCTCACCGGTGCGATGATAGACGGTGACATATTTGTGATCCGCAAGAAAATAACGCACATCTTCCAGCGCGATAAGCTCTACGCCGCGGCGCGTTTTGGCGGAGATGTGGGTGCGCTGATTATCGGTTTGCGGCGCATTATCTTTTTGCGCCGCCACACGCTGGATTTTGTTGAGTTTGCTCGCCTTGTCCAACACCTGTAACAGCTGCTCGGCTTTCACTGGCTTGAGTAAATAACCCACGGCGTTAGTGCCAAAGGCATCCAATGCGTATTGATCAAACGCAGTGCAAAAAATCACTGCAGGTGCATCATCCAACTCGGCAATATCCTGCGCGAGGCTCAAGCCGTCGCGACCGGGCATACGAATATCCAGCAGCACTATATCCGGGTCATATTGAGTGATGGCGACCAGCGCATCTTCGGCATTATCTGCCTCGGCAACCACCGTAAATCCTTCGATTTTTTCCACCATGCGCAGCAGGCGCTGCCGGGCGAGGCTTTCATCATCAACAATTAAAATATCCATCGTTATTGTCTCTGGCTTTTTTGTAGTAAACGCGTTCTTATTTATTTGCGCCTGGTATCGATTTTAATTTGATTACAACGTTAAAGGACAAAAAATATAAGTGGTAAACACACCGTTTTCAGCGCTGCTGGATAAGCGCGCTGCGGTGCCAAAGTGCGCGGTCAAGCGGCGGCGAATATTGTCCAGCGCCATGCGGTTATGGCGCGCCGAGGCGTCATTTTGGTGATTATTTTTTTTCACCAACAGATAAGGATTGCTAATCACTATGCTGAGCTGTTTGTCGTTTTGCGACACTCGAATAGTAATTTTTCCACCTTTGGGCAGCGGCTCTACGCCGTGGAAAATCGCATTCTCTACCAGCGGCTGCATCATCAAACTGGGGATTTTAAGCTCTTTATTGTAGCTGCCAATTTGCCATTCCAACTGCAAGCGGCGCCCCAAACGCAATTGTTCTATATCCAAATAGTGTTTGCACAACGCCAATTCCCGCTCCAGTGGAATCAATGTAGGCTCAGCAAGACTGGCGCGAAACAATGCCGATAAATCTTCTACCACGCGCTCGGCGGTATCCGGATCAGTCGCAATTAAACTGGCGATCGAATTCATACTATTAAATAAAAAATGCGGGCGAATGCGCGATTGCAGCGCCTGAATCCGCGCGTGCATTTCGGCCTGCTGCTGATTGCGCAACTGCTGCTGCAAATATAAATAGCGCAATAAAATGCCCGATAAAATCGCCGCAATCACCATATTGTTAAGCAGCAGCCAACCGTCAAAATGAAATTCCTGATCGCCCGCAAATGCCATACCGCTTGCGCCATAAATAAGCCACTGCCCGGCGGCGCAGAGCACCAAAGTGATGCCCAACACCAGCGCATAACTCACACTGCCCGCGCGCACATGATTCTGCCTGCCCAGCCAAAAACGCAGGCGACACAGCGCCACCGCACTGAATACCACAATCCATTGCACCTGCACTGAGATGAATGCGAGCTTGTCCCAGTTAAAATGTTGCAGACCGGATGACCCGCTAATAGTGAGCAACACGGCCAGCAACTCCGCCACCAATACCAGTAAGAAAACCGACTGGCTGCTGCACAAATCCGGCAAAAACGGATTGGCAGGCTCGGTGCGCGGCACGCCATTTTTGGATTTGGCCTTGGTTTTGTCGGATGCGGGTGCTTTCATGGTGTTAACGCGGTTTCCATTAATAGATCGCCGGGACGGTTTTTGAATAGGCATTGGGCTATAATGCGCGGCCTGTGGTGCCATGCTCAATGGTAGCCTAATCGCACCCGACATCTCTTTCATTCTTTCCAGTTTGTGGACACATGCTCATGAGCCAAAACGATCAGCCCATCAAACCCTGGGGCGGCCGCTTCAGCGAAGCCACCGATGCCTTTGTCGAGCGTTTCACCGCTTCCGTCGACTTTGATAAACGCCTCTATCATCACGATATCAACGGCTCAATCGCCCACGCCACCATGCTCGCCAAAGTCGGTGTGCTCACTGACGCCGAGCGCGACCAGATCATCACTGGTTTGGAGGAGATACGCGCAGAAATCGTCGCCGGCAAATTTAACTGGTCGGTCAGTCTTGAAGATGTACACATGAACATCGAAGCGGTACTCACCCAGCGCATCGGCATCACCGGTAAAAAGCTTCATACCGGACGCTCGCGCAACGATCAAGTGGCGACCGATATTCGCCTCTATTTACGCGACGAAATCGATGCTATCGCCAAAGAGCTGACCCGATTGCAACAGGGCTTGCTGCAAGTGGCAGAAGCCAATGCCGATACCATCATGCCCGGCTTTACCCATTTGCAAACTGCCCAGCCAGTGACCTTTGGGCATCACTTGTTGGCCTGGTTTGAAATGTTGCAGCGCGATTATTCGCGGTTGATGGACTGCCGCGCACGGATGAATTATTTGCCGTTAGGCGCAGCTGCATTGGCCGGAACTACTTACCCGATCGACCGCACTTACACGGCGCAGCTATTGGGCTTTGAAGCGCCGACCGAGAACTCACTCGACTCCGTAAGCGACCGCGACTTCGCGATCGAATTCGCCGCTTTTGCCAGCGTTTTGATGATGCACTTGTCGCGCGCGAGCGAAGAGCTGGTGCTCTGGACTTCATCGCAATTCAGCTTTATCGATTTACCGGATCGTTTCTGCACCGGCTCCTCGATCATGCCGCAAAAGAAAAACCCTGACGTGCCGGAACTGGTGCGCGGCAAAACTGGCCGTGTATATGGTCACCTGACCGCACTGTTAACCCTGATGAAATCCCAGCCTTTGGCTTACAACAAGGACAATCAGGAAGATAAAGAGCCGGTATTTGATGCCATCGATACCGTCAAAGACTGCCTGCGCGCCTTTGCCGATATGGTTCCGGCCATTCAGCCGCGCAAAGAGAAGATGTACGAAGCGGCCAAACGCGGCTTCTCCACTGCAACTGACTTGGCCGACTACTTGGTGCGCAAAGGTGTTCCTTTCCGCGACGCCCATGAGATTGTAGGCAAATCGGTAGGTTATGGCGTGCAATCGGGCAAAGACTTGTCGGAAATGACGCTGGCCGAGCTACAACAGTTCTCTACCGTGATCGAGCAGGATGTATTTGCGGTGTTGACGCTGGAGGGCTCGGTCGCCGCGCGCAACCATATAGGCGGCACCGCGCCAGCGCAGGTAAAAGCCGCCGTTGGGCGCGCCAAAGCCAGCTTGGAAAGCCGTCAGTAACACCCTACTCCCTCGCCTCCCCCGCCCAAAAGGGGGAGGTGTTTGCACCACACCACTCAGCTATTTCCCCTCGCTCCTGCCAGCCAATGTCGCTGTCGTCAAAATCGCTTTTATATTCCCGCTAACCACTGGTATTTACAGCAAAATAGACTAGCCTTTAGGTCTGGCAGTTTGTTTTTTGTCCAAGCAGGCTGAGCGCTTGAAAGGGACACAGGTAGGCACTATGGGTAAAAAATCATTGCATTCAGGTGAAGCTGAAGAGGCACTGGCAGCCAAAATCCGGCAGCTAGAGGACGAGCTCGCCCGCCTGAATGACCGTGATATCCGCCACCGCTATGCGATGGAAGCCTCCAGCGATGGTTTGTGGGATTGGAATCTACTAACCAATAAAATTTATTTCAGCCGCAGCTATTTGCGTATGCTCGGTTACGACTACGAAGAGTTGCCCGGTAACCTGGATACGCTGCGCGACTATTTTGTCCACCCAGATGATCTGGACAACATGCTCAGCGAATATCAGGCAGCGATTGATAACAATCGCGATTCACTGCAGTTGCAGCTGCGTATGTTGCACCGCGATGGCAGTGAAATATGGGTATTGTCAAAAGCCAAATTTTTTGAACCCGACCACAAGGGGCACCCCACTCGCTGCGTAGGTGTGAACACCAATATCAACGATTTTATGGATGCGCGCGAAGAACTCGTTAGCGCCCATGCCCAAGCGGATTTAGCGAGCAAGACTAAAAGCGAATTTTTAGCTCGTATCAGCCATGAAATTCGCACCCCGATGAATGCGATTATCGGCATTGGGTATTTGCTCAATGACACCAAGCTGGATGAACAGCAACAAAGTTATCTCACCAGCATGAATTCCGCGGCGGATTCGCTGCTACAAATCATCAACCAATTACTCGACTTCTCTAAAATTGAAGCGGGGCGAGTCATACTAGAACACGCCCATTTCGATCTTGATCAGCTATTTGAAAAAATTTCGCGCTTGTTTGAAATCAGTGCGCTGCACAAGTCTGTCAGCATTGTGTATGACATCAAACCCGATGTGCCGCGCTTTTTACGCGGCGACGCGTCGCGCCTCAGTCAAATTCTCGGCCATCTGATTGGCAATGCCTTCCAATACTCCAATACCAACCAAGTGCTGGTGCGTGTTCGCCGCCGCGCGCACAATGCCAAACAGGTCATGCTGGAGTTTACGGTTGAAGACAAAGGCTTGGGTATGACCGAAGAAAAACTGGCGCACATTAAAGAGCGGCTGGTATTCAATATAAATTCAAATGAACATGAAAAACATACCTATGGTCTGGGCATTTGCAGCCATTTAGTCCATTTAATGCAAGGTGACTTTAATATTGATTCACACCTCAATAAAGGCTGCAAAGTTACGTTTAGCGCATCCTTTGAACGCAGCCATCTAGGTGAAAAAACCCTGGTCAATCACCCCCGCGATCTCAATAATATTCGCACGCTCATTGTTGATGACAACAGTATTGCGCGCACTATTATTGCCAGTACCGCACGCAGTATTCATTTACAGGTTGATGAAATCGACAATCCGATTAGTGCCATAGAGCGTATTCGCCAAGCAGATAACCTCGGCCAACCCTATCACTTTGTTTTGCTCGATTACCGCATGCCCAATATGAACGGCTTGCAACTGACAGGTTTAATAAAATCCGATCGCAGCTTAAAACACAAACCGCGAGTGTTTTTAATTTCCGCCTATCACCGTGACGAGATTTCCAATACCGATCCCAATGCTATTTTGGTCGATGAATTCCTCAGCAAACCAGTCAGCGAATCGCGTCTGTTTGATGCCATTAGCCAAGCAATTGGCCGCGAGCAGTTTTTGCAAGATCTTAGTCCGGAACTGACTAGTGCAGATGACACTTTAGCGCTGCTGGAAAATACTCATCTATTAATCGCCGAAGACAATGTCGTTAACCAGCAGGTGATTCGCGGCATACTAAAAAAGAAAAAGATTATTACGACTATCGCCGCCAATGGCATTGAAGCTCTGAAACTGCTGGAAAATAACAGCGACGTTTTTGATGCAATTTTAATGGATTTGGAAATGCCGGAAATGGATGGTATAGAAGCAACACGACGAATCCGCGCCGGACAATTACGCACCAACAATCAACAGCAGGACATTCCCATTATCGCAGTCACTGCGCAAGCCATGCGCGGCGATCGCGAACGCTGCTTGGCGGCGGGCATGAACGGCTATTTATCCAAACCGGTTAACCCGGAATTACTCTACACCACGCTCGCCGATATCTTACGCAAGAAAAAAATAACTCACCAAAATCCACAATCCTGAGCCTTATGTATTCTCGTTCGATTGATATACACGATATTGATGAGGGTGTTGACCGCAAGCAACTCACACAACTCAAGCAACGCTTTCTGGATTTAAATACAAAGCGCTACACGCGCACCTGCGCGGCACTGACTGAGCGCCAACAACAATTTCTACAAGCGTTACCGCTCTTGTTTCATGTTAACCACCCGATGCTGCCCGGTTATATTTCTCACAGCACACCTGCAGGCATTTATCAATACACACCCAATAATGACGAATTGCGTCTGGCAAAAATTCTGGCGCGCAGCTTTCAATACAATCGCGACCTTACTGAAAAACAACCCGCGATTGATGCGCTTTTTGTGATGGGCAGTGTGGGCACTATTGCCCAAAGCGATTCAAGCGATTTGGATATATGGGTGTGCCACAGTCTCGACCAGAGCCATCCTTTTTTACCTGAACTAGAACGCAAGTGCCAACTGATTAGCCAGTGGGCCGCCGTGCAGATTCACTTGGAAGTACATTTCTTTTTAATGCGCAGCGATGAATTTTCTGGCCAACGCCGCCAATCACTAAGCAGCGAAGCCAGCGGCTCAGCGCAACATTTTTTATTGCTCGATGAATTTTATCGCACAGCCCTGTGGCTCGCCGGAAAATATCCACTCTGGTGGTTTATTCCCGCATCACAAGAACACAATTACAACAACTATCGCGATAAATTATTAGGTAAACGTTTTCTCAAACAGGAAGATGTTATTGATTTTGGCGGTCTGCCCACTATTCCCACCAATGAATTTATCGGAGCAGGAATTTGGCAACTATATAAAGCGATTGAATCACCTTACAAGTCCGTTTTAAAACTACTGCTATTGGAAGTTTATGCTAGCAGCGAGTTAAATAATGAACACGCCAGCCATACGCAAACACTTGCCACAGATACATCATCAGGTATTAACCTATATCAAGACAGCATCAATGCAGCGCTTAGCCGACAAGAAGATACAACGAGCGCGATTGAACAAAACCAACCTCTCACCAGCGAGCCCTTGGCGCTCAGTTTTAAACGCGCACTTTACGCGCAAGAGCCAGATGCCGATACACTAGACCCTTATGTAATGGTGTATCGCCACATTGAGCAATATTTACAACAACACCATCAATTGCAGCGGCTGGATCTGGTGCGCCGCTGTTTTTATTTTAAAGTGAATAAACCTCTGTCGCGCACCAATCGCCAACCTAACAAGTCCTGGCAGCGAAAATTATTGGAGCAGCTAGTAAAAGATTGGCACTGGTCATCTCACCAATTGCATATGCTCGATAACCGCGCCTACTGGAAAGCTCCCCACGTGATTGCCGAGCGCGCGCTGTTAGTCAATGAACTCAACCATAGTTACCGCTTGCTGAATGAGTTAAATAAACACCAACAGCATGATATAGCCATCAGCAGCGATGAAATAAATATTCTCGGGCGAAAACTGCACGCGGCATTTGAGCGCAAGGCGGGAAAAATTGAATGGATTAACCCCGGCATATCGCGGGATTTAAGTGAAGACAACCTGTGTTTTATTCGCGAAGAGAACGATAGCGGCGAAAGCTGGCAAGTTGTACGGGGAAGCCAACATGATTTAGCACTGCGCAATATAGATGTAGACCCAATCAAACGGTCGCGCAGTTTATTGGAACTGCTGTTCTGGTGCCATGCAAACGAAATTTTAGCGAGTCACACCAAAGTCGATATTATTGGCCGGGATTTTTTCCTAAGTGCCAATCAAAAGCAGCAACTTATTCAAGCAATACAACAGTGGTTACCCGTGCCACTGGCAGTTGATCATCAACAATTTACCCGCGCTGCAGCTATCGAAAAACTTTTAATCATCGTCAACACCGGCGTTGAACCACAAGCGGATCTGCATAAAAAGGGTATGCAAATGCTCAGCAGCCAAAACGATGCCCTTGGCTATAGCGGCTTGCGTGAAAACTTGATGATTAGTGCCGATATTATTCAACTTAACTCCTGGGGCGAATTAATTTGCCGCCACTACCCAGTGGATGCATTAATTAATTGCCTGCAACATTATTTCCGTTTATTTCCACCGGGCAAACAATTTAGCTTGCCCGAGTTGAGTGTGCGCTGCTTTAGCAGTGGCCAAGGCAACAACATCACCCAGCGATTGACCGAATTGTGGCGCGACTTAATTAGCTGCTATTACTCCGGCACCCATCCACGCAGCTGCCGTTATATTTTAGAAATGGGCGATGAGTATTTACTACTGCAATTTGTACAACAGCAACTGCAAATACAGCGTTTTAAACACTACGATAAACTATTAGAAAAATTAGCTCAGGCACAAACTGATTTCAGCCCCATAGTGATTGATCGCTATGGCCTGCGCGATAAACCTTTGCGCATTATTTGCGCGCAGATCAAACAGCGCGGCATCTATGTTTTTTATCAACTGGAACATGGCCGGGCACGCATAACCATTGTTGATGAAAAAGGTTCAGTATTTACCACACACACCGAATACCACAACCAACAGACACTGCTGCGCCCACTGATTAATTTTATTAATGCCGCAATGCGGCGCCAATTATTAGATGGCGACAACAGCGGCACACTGCCCGACAGTAAAGATATTGCCATCTACGAACTGGTCGGCAATATAAAACAGCAGCAAGGCCATGCCGAGCGCAGGCAACTACAAAGTGATTTAAGCCAACTGCATTTTATTAATATCAAAGCAATTGCCGAAATAGATGCAGAGCAACGTTTGCGCTTTACCATTTTTTGCAACGAACAAGAATTTTCTGCATTGGCCTATGGCAATAAATTATTTAGCGCAGTAGCAAGTTATATTATCGGTCGTCGCCAGCATGGTGAACGCTACCCCTGCTACATTACCGATCTCGACCTATCCCTCTGCCACGAGACCATAGCACAGCAAACTGGTGTGCAACTTGGCCACTATTTACAACTCAAAGCCGAGCTGGAAAACAAACTAAATACCGCACTCAGTGTTTTATAAAAACCACCTTGGCCAGTTCAACACTAATAAATAGGCTTTTATTGATCCAACAGAAATTGCGTTCGAGCCATTTCTTGACCATTGATCTGAATAGCAAGCTGATGCTGACCGGCATAATAACGACGAGTAGTGATAGGTTTAAACGAGTGTGTTTTAGTTATCACCACTGTTTCATTTTTAGCTAGCAGGATATTCTTTAATTTAAATACCTTGGGTGCCAGCTTGCCGTTAGCCTTCATAAAATAGACCACATAATCCACTACCAAATTCTGCGCAATTGTTCTGCCGCTCAGCGTGAATGAAAACGCTATTGCATCACCCAACTTGATGTGCTTTTTATCCAACTGAATTTCACTCACCAGCACATTGGGTTTTGCCGCATAACCCAATAATGGGAACACCCGCACATCACCAGCTTTTACCAAACTGCGCAAACCATGTTTTACAATCCAATCGGTATGCTCGTGCGTATCAGCGAGCCAACTGCGACACAAATCAATCATCCACTCAGGATTGTCTTTACTGATATCGTTGAGATTATTGGCCACCGACCGGCGCACATATAAACTCTCATCGACCTTTAATGTTTGTAAAATAGTCCGCAGCGGTTCTGGGTTGTGAATAAATTGCGGCAGTCGCATACCCCAGGGCAAACGTGGTCGCGTTCCTTCGGACGCTAAACGGCGCACATGTTCCGATGGATGTTTGCACCACTGCAATAATGTTGCGTAAGTCAATTCCGTGTGTTGTTGGATAAATGGGCGAATCGCAAACTCTGCACTGAACAGGTGGGTTAACTTCTCTAGCAGTTGCAGCGCCGCTTCAGGATGTTGCAAACCATGTACCGCGACATAATCAATCAGTGGCCAGGCGGCAAAACCAGCCTTAGCATCTGCTGCACTGCCCCTATCCCACACCTCAGGCAATTTCTGCAAGTGTTTACTGAGTTGTTTAAATGGCAAATCATAATGGCGATGCAATACCGCAATCAGGTGATGCACTCGCGCCTTTAATTCCAGCTCATCCAGACCGCGCTCAGCATCTTTCTGAAACGCTTTGGCATTAAAACCCGGCACAACCAATGCAACACTGTTAGCGATACGTTTGATTGCATGGACACCCAAACCATCTTTCATCAACGGACTATTATCGGTATCGCTCACTGAGCCTATCTCCGGTTAAAAATGGCAAGCATAAAAAAAGCTGCTGTCAGATTTTGGCAGCAGCTTTTAACCAGCATTCGTTAAATAATTAACTCAACGCTAACTGAATATTAAAACAGGTTCCGTTTTTATCATCTGATGTGACAGCCATTTGGCCGCGATGATGATCGGTGATGATGAAGTAGGAGTAGGAAAGGCGTTGCTCTACCGGACAGGTAGACTCGTGTTTGGTGATGGCAAAAAATGGCTGAAAGATATCCAGCTGCTCTGTTGGACTCAAACATTTTCCGTTGTGTTCGATTTTAATCCAGAGTGAGTCGTAAAATTCGCCGATCTCAATATTGATCCAGGGTTTGTTCTTGTCATCCCAGACTTTTGAGTTGAGGGCATAAAACGCATTGCGCATCAAGCGCACAAATACTTGCTCCAACTCTGCCGGAAAACAGGGAATTTGCGGCAGCGTAGCGGCATAATTGCGGCGAATATTGATGTGTTTAAATGCGAGACTATCAACATCGGTAAATAATTTTGTCGCCAGCGCAATACTACGATCCATAATTGGCGGCACATCGGCAAGCTGCTTGGTATCGCGATGGCTACCGGCAAGATCCAACAAGTTCTGTGCAATCGCCGTAGCCTGATGCGCGCTCAACCGCACGGTTTCAACTTCTTGCAATAAAAATTCTTTTACTTCTCCCAACTCCGCTGCTTCAATTTCCTGCCGCGCACGAGTGACGCGCGACAAAATAGTTTGCATCGGCAAGCTGATATCGTACGCCATGGCTGACGCCAGTTCGCCCATCGCCGAAACCTTATCGCGCTCGGCGACTTTATTTTCAGCGTTTACTTGTTTGGTGACATCGGAAATCAAAATCACCAGGCCGGTGTCGTTTTTGTGGTCGAGTGGATAAAGAGTGATATCAAAACTGTATTGGCCGCGCTGTGCATGTTTAAGGTTCAGCGTTTCACCTGACTCCAATACCGATTGCACCTGCTCCTGAGTGAGGGTGATAGCGGCATAGGCTTCCCATAAGTTTTTGCCTACAACATCCTTAAATGGCCGCCCGGTAATCTCTTCTGCTTTTTTGTTCCACTGGGTGATTTGCAAGGCTTGATCCAAACCAATCAACATCACCGGCATAGAATTAACGATGCTGGCAATGTATGCCTCGCGCGCCCGCAGCTGCTCAGTCGTCTCCTGCAATACTGCGGTGCGATGTGCGACGCGATCTTCCAGTGTTGCTTTAATATTGGTCAACGCGCGATTGGCGCGCATGGAGCGCAGATGCGCCCGGATTAAAAAAATTAGCACTATCAACAGCGAGAGAATCAATACGCTAGCCGTGGTATTGGCAACATACTGCCATTTGGTGCTGCCATCTTCTTCGCGAAATACGGCGAATATATCGGCAAATGCGCTCATGCTTAGACTGGTCAGTGCGATTAGGGCCAAAAGGTACTTCATGGAGGGGAATCTCGTAGGTGCAAATAGGCGAATTTTACAAGATCAGCTGCGCCAATAGCTATGATTCCTTAGCAAGCGGCCATAAACATCAACGAATGACAGCAGACTAACGCAGATCAAGCAATTTGTACGATGGGGGAAGCAAAAGCCCAATACTGGGCTTTTGCCTGGGTAGGCACGGGGGGCTTCCTTATCCTGAGCAATTTTTTCTGTCTGGCATGTGTTTATTGGTGTTATTCCCCAAGGCGATTGCCTCTACACCAGACTCACTGAAACTATCGCAATCGCATTCATGCGGATCTTATTATTGTTGGTATTTTTGCATAGGCATTGGCATCGCCTTATTGTTTGCAATTCAACAAACAATGGCAAAAATATAAAAACAAATTACCCCTTACATTGCATTAACGGTGAATTTGTTTCGGGCGCGCACGCCCTGTGTAAAAACAGATGCGGCATTATTATTGGTTATTGTTATGCACCAGAGATTAGCGGCGCCATTATCCAATTTCATACAAAAAAAACCGGAACAAGGTTCACAGCAACAACAATAATTATCTTGCCCAATCCGTCTAAAAATCTGTCGCACACCAAAAAACATCGAATTCCTTTACAGTTTTGAAGCAATTGGCGATCTAGCTCAAGCCTCAAACGATAACCTTGCAACAACTAACTCAGGGTCGAGCACACAATTTATGAAGCAACCTCCAAAAAATGCAAACACACTCGCAAAATAAACATACCTTTGCCAACATGGCGCACCAATTCACCTCCCGTACAATTAGGATGAATTGACCCATCACGCACTCGACGGCACTGAATTTGCACAAGACACTTGTATAAAATTAGGTGAAGCCTTGCGCTCGATCAACTAGACCCAGCATTCACTGGCTACACTGATAAAATTGCTCACGTCAGTCGCTACACTGATTGTGCCAAGTAGAGTTATTCGTTCATGGAGAGTATTGAATGACGACAAGTTGCGTCTTAAAAGTTGCCATCGCCAAAGCGGAACTGAAGCTGCGCAGCGAGGATAGAAGTGAATAGTATATATATCGCACTCGCGGCATTATTTGGCGTAGTGGTGGTGATCGCCGCCGCCGTGCACGTCAACCGAACCAACCAAAAACTGCGCAACATGGTGCGCTTGATGCGCAGGGCAGACGTCTGGCAGCGCGGCCACAACAACGTGCTGGCGCAAATTGTCGCCGACGATGCACTGGAAGATATATTGCTCGGCATTGTTGTGGGCGTGGAATACATAAAGCCGGAGATGACTTGCAGTATTTTGCTGCTCGATCACACCACCAATACGCTCAAAGTAGTCGCGGCGCCGAACCTGCCTGATTTTTACAACCAAGCCGTAGATGGACTGCCTGCCGAGCGCGAAATTGGCTCCTGCGGCATGGCCGTTACTAGCGGTCAACGGGTGATTGTGAGCGACATTCAAGCTCACCCAGCATGGGTAGAAGCACGCGAGCTAGCCACCAAAGCTGGCCTTGCCTCCTGCTGGTCCGAACCCATTATCAATCATCGCGGCGAGGTACTCGGCACTTTTGTCATCTACCAAAAACAAATCGCGGAGCCCAGCGCTGAAGACATCAAACTGATTGAAGAGTCTGCCTATCTGGCGGAGATTGCAATTGAACGAAAATGGGCACTAGAGGCACTGCGCGAAAGCGAGGAGCGCCATCGCAAATTGGCGCAGCACGATAGCTTAACCGGGCTACCCAACCGTGCGCTATTTTCCGATCGTTTAAATCAGGCACTACATTATTGCAAGCGCCACCAACGAGTGCTCGCGGTGATGCTGCTCGACCTCGATAAATTCAAACCCGTTAACGATCAATACGGTCATGCACTTGGCGATGAATTATTAAAACAAGTGGCGCGACGATTACTAGCGGTAGTCCGCACCTCGGATACGGTTGCCCGCATTGGTGGCGACGAGTTTGTCATTTTGCTGCACCAAATTGATGACCTTAATCAAGCGCGCGCAGTGAGTGAAAAGATTCAACTAGCACTCGGCGATTTGTTTTTAATCGACGACCATCTAATCCAAATTGGCTGTAGTATCGGCACGGCATTTTATCCTAACGATAGCAGCGACCCACGCGAACTTACCCAAATTGCCGATCAACGCATGTATCAACAAAAACACGCACAATCTGCCCAAACGGTTTAACTACTACTCAATAAAAAAGGGCAACCCATTGGGTTGCCCATTAAGCCGACTCATGAAGCAGTCGAAGAAGAAGGGGAAGCTCACACAAAAACTAACAATTGCACAACACAATTTCCATACAGGAAATTACGCCTGCACTTGCACCAAACCATCGTCTACACGCACTGGATATACTGCGACTGTATATTCAGGTTTTTCCAGGCATTCGCCGGTACGTAGATTATAGTGCTCTTTATACAGTGGCGATGCCACTACCACCTCATCACCAATCGAACCAATAATGCCGCGCGACAATACATTGGCCTCACCGATGGGGTCGTAATTTGATATTGCAAAAACTTCATCTAAACGGCGCGAGCGAAAAATCGCTACCTGTTGATTATTCACCAGGGCACAAACGCCGGTATCAGGAAAAAGGTCATCTATTTCACACACACTAATCCAGGGTTTTTCGCTCATGATATTTCTCACTGAAAAGTTTCTTCGTAGCCCTTATGGCGCCTTGCGCAATACGGGAAAAAATTCAATCGGCAAGTAAACCCCGCACTTCGTTAGACTCCATGCGGGCTACTGATAGTTAATCTACCAACTCAACAAACTGAATACTGCTATTGGTGCGCTCCAGTGCAGTTGCCGGGCGAATTTGTTCGCGCTCAACCACATAGGCAAGATTGTTATCCGGCACATCGGCATTGATGAAATGTTTGAAGCGTTTTTGCAACTCTTCACTTTCCACCGTGGTTTTCCACTCGCACTGGTACTGGCTGATGTTGTAAGCCATTTGCTCTTCCAGTTCCGCACAGAGACCCAGCTTGTCATTGATCACCACTTGTTTGAGGTAATCCAAACCACCTTCCATATTCTCCATCCATACCGAGGTACGCTGCAGACGGTCACCGGTGCGAATGTAGAACATCATTACGCGGTCGATATATTTAATTAAGGTGGCATCGTCCAAACCTGTGGCGAATAAATCCGCGTGACGTGGGCGCATACCGCCGTTACCACACACATATAAACTCCAACCGGTTTCAGTGGCGATAACACCAAAGTCTTTGGATTGCGCTTCCGCACATTCACGGGTACAACCCGACACACCAAATTTAATTTTGTGCGGTGCGCGTACACCTTTGTAGCGATTCTCCAGCGTGATCGCCATGCCAACTGAATCCAATACACCGTAGCGGCACCAGGTTGAACCAACACAGGATTTCACCGTGCGCAATGATTTACCGTAAGCGTGGCCCGTTTCAAAACCGGCATCGACTAATTTTTTCCAAATTGCGGGTAACTGATGCAATTGCGCACCAAATAAATCGACACGTTGACCACCGGTAATTTTGGTATAGAGCTTGTATTCTTTAGCAACTTGACCAAGCGCGATTAATTTATCGGGCGTAATTTCACCACCTGCAACACGCGGCACGATGGAGTAGGTGCCATCTTTTTGCATATTGCCCAAGAAAATGTCGTTGGTATCCTGCAGGCCTATGTGCTTTTTATCCAACACAAATTCATTCCAGAAAGCGGCGAGAATTGAGGCCACTGCTGGCTTACAAATTTCACAACCCAAACCGTGGCCATGCTGATCCAACAAATCATCAAAGGATTTAATTTGTTTAATGCGCACTATGTCGGCCAATTCCTGACGCGAGTGCGGAAAGTGTTCACAAATATGATTGCTTACTTCTACCCCGAGCTTCACTAACTCGGCATCCATCACTTGTTTGGTTAATGCTGAACAGCCACCGCAACCGGTAGAGGCTTTGGTAACGGCTTTAATGTCGCCCATGGTGCGCGCACCGTCTTGCACTGCACAGCAAATCGCGCCCTTGCTCACATCAAAACACGAACAGATCATCGCGGTTTCTGGCAAAGCATCTACACCAATGGCCATGCCTGCGCCATCAACACTGGGCAGAATTAAACAGTTGGGGTCTTCCGGCAAATCCATGCCGTTCACACACATTTGCTGCAAAGTACCATAGGCTTCAACATCGCCTACCAATACTGCGCCCAACAATTTTTTATTGTCAGCCGATACAATCATGCGCTTGTAGACTTCTTCTACATCGTTGCTGTAGGTGTAACTTAATGAACCGGGAGTTGCGCCGTGGGCATCACCGATTGATGCCACATCGACGCCGAGCAATTTTAATTTGGTGCTCATATCGGCACCCATAAATTGTTCGCTGCCACCAGTGATATGCGACAGAGCGACTTTTGCCATTTGGTAACCTGGGGCAACCAAACCGTAAATACGATTATTCCAGAGTGCACATTCACCAATTGCGTACACATCATCCAAATTCGTTTGGCAATTGTTATCGACTACAATACCGCCGCGCTCACCTACTTGAATGCCGCACTTGCGCGCGAGTTCGTCTTGCGGGCGAATACCAGCAGAGAACAAAATCATATCGGTTTCAAGATGGCTGCCATCGGCAAAGTTCATGCGGTAGCGCGCTTCAGTACCGGCGACAATTTCATTGGTCGCTTTTTGCGTGTGTACTTTTACGCCGATTGCTTCAATTTTACGGCGCAATAATTTACCGCCGCCTTCATCGAGCTGTACCGCCATCAACCGCGGAGCAAACTCCACTACGTGAGTTTCAAGGCCAGCAGCTTTTAATGCGGCCGCTGCCTCCAAACCGAGCAGACCACCACCCACCACTACACCAATTTTGCTCTGTTGTGCCGAGCGAGTAATGGCTTCCAAATCTTCAATGGTGCGATACACCAAACAGTGCTCACCGTTATTGCCGGGAATAGGAGGAACAAATGGGAAAGAACCCGTCGCAAGAACTAATTTGTCGTAACCTTCACGGCGACCCGATGCAGTGATCACTTCTTTGTTTTCAAAATCCAGATCGACCACTTTATCTTTCAGGATAAATTCAACAGATTTTTCGGTGTAGTAATCTTCGCTGGTGAGCATCAGATCTTCAGCGGTTGAACCGGAAAAATATTTTGAGAGCTGAACGCGGTCATAGGCAAGGCGCGGCTCCTCTGAAAAAGTAATGACCTGGTATTGATCCGCATCGGCGTGATTCACCAGATTATCGATAAACTTATGCCCTACCATGCCGTTGCCGACTACTACAATGCGCTTCTTCATATCTGCCTCACGGTCGTGATTTTTTGTATTAAATAACTTTGTATTAAATAACGTTGTATTAACGAATAAGAAATAAACTAAAAAACAATCAAGCCAAAAGGTATTGGGTTTCAGCGACATGCGCTTGTGCTGCATGCTCCTGTATGGCCAGCTGTAATTTTTCTTTCATGCGCACCACTTCGCCGACAATAATCAACGCCGGTGATTGCACCTGCTCGCGTAGCACCGCAGCGGGAAATTCATTCAAGCTAGAGATAATGTTGCGCTGATCTTTGCGGCAACCATTTTCGATAATGGCAACCGGCGTATCGGCAGCTAAACCACCGGCCAATAATTTGCTAGCGATTTCGTCGGCGCGAGTCAGCCCCATATAAAACACCAGGGTGTGATTCAATTGCGCCAGCGCATTCCAATTTACATCCAAACTTTTTTCTGCATGACCGGTAACAAAAGTACAGCCTTGCGACAAACCGCGATGGGTTAGGGGGATATCGGCATAGGTGCTGCAGCCAGAGGCAGAGGTAATACCTGGAATCACTTCGGCTTCGATACCGGCGCTGCGCAATTCCAATAATTCTTCGCCGCCGCGACCAAACACAAAAGGGTCGCCACCTTTTATGCGGCACACAGTCAAACCAAGCTGTGCCTGCTTAACTAATAATTGATTGAGATCTTCTTGCGCGATGCTGTGTTGGTTTTTTGCTTTGCCAACATAGTGCGCGGGAATATTTTTAGGAAAGAGTGCGCGAATATCGGCGCTAACTAAATAATCGTAAAAAATAATATCAGCGGTACTGATTGCACGCAGTGCTTTCACCGTTAACAATTCAGCATCACCAGGACCTGCGCCTACCAACCAGACCTTGCCTACGCGGGATTTTTTAGCGCGGTCATTAGCATCACTGCGCTGTTTCAGCATGGCAGAAGGAAGAGTTTCTATGCTGGCTTTGAAAAATTGGGTCATGGCATACACCTGCTATTGGGTTACAGGTGTATATTTGCAAGCTCAGTGCCAGATCGCACAAAACGCAAAAAAAAATTATTTTCCCTTATGTTTCATATGCTTATAATTGAAAACAAAGTCAGTAACCAGCGCAGCCGATTTAGCCCTTCTATTCATAACGCGCCGCAGTGAATTTAAATGGTGCAAAGCTGCACCAATGAACAGCAAAATAGCCTTTTTGCTTTTTTACAAAATGCACCATATAAAAACATTGTTATGGTGCACGGCGCACCACATAAAAACATTTTATAAATTTTAGGTAGATTTCAGGTGAATAACTGGCTATTCAGGCTGGATGTGATTACACAAAAACCTAAGGGAGCGGTAATTAAAGGTGTAGAATTTTAAAAATCCCCATTTTGGGACAGGGTTTTTAGAGGCCTCCGCCCAGGCGCTGGAAAAGCTGGCCAGCCGATTGCTAATCACAATGCTGCTGCCCCACTTGAAATGGCCAGATCGAATTGCCTTGAGTGAAATGGATAGCATCGCTAGAGTGCCTCATCTTTCTGGAATCAGCTTCTTTATATATGCAGTTAATCGATAACTTTGGCCGAACCATCAATTACGTGCGCCTGTCAGTGACTGACCGCTGCGACCTGCGCTGCGTGTATTGCATGGCGGAGGAAATGACTTTTCTGCCGCGCGCCGAAGTATTGAGCATTGAAGAATTAGCAACACTGGGCGAGACCTTTGTTGCACTGGGCGTAACCAAATTGCGCATCACCGGTGGCGAACCCTTAATCCGGCGCGGCATTGTTGATCTGCTAGCGCGATTAGGGCAATTGCCCGGCTTGGCCGAACTGTGCCTGACCACCAATGGCACCCATCTACCCCAGTACGCACAGGCAATAAAAGATGCGGGAGTAGACCGTATTAATATCAGCCTTGATAGTCTCAACCCCGAACGCTTCCGTCAACTCACCCGCGTGGGCGACATCAAACAAGTGCTGGCGGGCATTAAGGCTTCACAAGCAGCAGGTTTTAAACGCATCAAACTCAATTGTGTTGCACTCAAACACTACAATGCCGATGAAGTGCCCGCACTGGTGCAATTTGCACTAGATGAGGGATTGGATATCAGTTTTATCGAAGAGATGCCACTCGGCCGAATCGATGAACATGGCCGCGCCGCCGAATTTGTCAGCAGCGATGAGTTGCGCACACGCATCAGCCAACATCATTCACTGCAGCCAGTTGCTGCCAAACAAGACAACGCCGGACCCGCGCGCTACTGGCAAGCAAGCGGTTATGATTCACAGATTGGTTTTATCTCGCCCCACTCCAATAATTTTTGCAGCAGCTGCAACCGCGTGCGCGTCACCGCTACCGGAAAATTATTGTTGTGTTTAGGTCAGGAAAATAGCGTGGATTTGCGCGCAGCTTTACGTGAAAGTGAAAATCCGCATAGCGAAGTGCGCACGCGCATTATCAATGCTATGCAACACAAGCCAGAAAAACATACGTTTGATTTAGATGATGAACCGCAAATTGTGCGGTTTATGAATATGACTGGAGGTTAGAGTGTCATCCCAAAAAGAATTTGAACCCTTAAGTATTTGTGTACTCACCGTCTCCGACACCCGCACGTTGGAAACCGATACATCCGGCCAAAAACTGCAAGATCTATTAACCACAGCAGGCCACAGATTGCACGATCGCAAATTAGTGATAGATGATATTTACCAAATTCGCGCCGTGCTCTCCAACTGGATTGTTGATACACAAGCGCAAGTCGTTTTAATTACTGGCGGCACGGGGTTTGCGGGGCGCGATTCCACGGTCGAAGCCGTAACACCTTTGTTTGATAAAACCGTCGTGGGGTTCGGTGAATTATTTCGTCAGGTGTCTTACGAAGAAATTGGTACATCAACGATTCAATCCCGCGCGACTGCAGGGTTTTCCAATCGCACCTTAATTTTTTGTTTGCCCGGCTCAACCGGTGCCTGCACCACCGCGTGGGAAAAAATTATCAAAGAACAATTAGACAGTCGCCATAGACCTTGCAATTTTGTTGGGCAGTTACAAATTAATAAGTAATATCCATCTTCTTCACCGCCGAGTTACCTCCGCACTAATTTAATGCCACCCGATAACCTTGATGCATTGTTTTGGTGAGCGCGATAGCACACGAACATTGTTGCTCGTGTGTTTTTTGTGCTTTTGTCATATCAATCAACAAAACCCCATCCTTTTGTAAAAAAGTGCTCGCCCCAAGGTGACTGGCAAGCTAATTGCAATTCTCTGAATCCATGCCTTAACAAGGTGCTACTGATGTATTTGTGAGCAGGTCTCCATGAATAATTCGTTACTGATACATACAGCAGTGCCATCACTGCTGGCAACCATGGATGCCTTAACACTCGAACCGGATTTCCAAATTTTCTTTAAAAAAGCGGCTGCGGCCGTGCGCGCATTATTGGGCGCCGACGGCACTGCTTTAATTTTACTTGATGATGATAACCAGACCTTTGAATACAAACTATTCGAAGGTGAACAACAGCATTTACTGAATGGATTTAAAGGGTTGCGCTTTTCAGCTACGACGGGAATTTCTGGCCGTGTATTAACGAGCAAAACCAGTATTTTTACGCGCGACTACCCCAATGCACCAGATGCTATGGAACAACTAATCGACGCAGGATTGCAATCCAACCTGGTGATCCCGCTTATCTCTTCCGACAAAGTATTAGGTGTACTGGCATCCTCCTGGTTTGCACACACCAATTCTGTTGCAGACATTTCCCCGCAATTATTGACGCTGGCAGAGCGCATTGCCAGCCAGATTGCAGTCGCTTGTCACCGCGAAAAACTGGAAGCGCAACTGCGCGCGCTTGCCACGATTGATCCACTGACAAAGTTATTAAATCGCCGCGGAATTTTACAGTGCGTCGATGACAGCTTGGAAAAACTGCATCGCTACAATCGCCCATTTGCTTTATTTTTTATCGACGTAGATGGGCTTAAATCGGCCAATGATCACTGGGGGCATGAGACTGGCGATGTGCTATTGCGCGATGTCGCCCAGCGTTTATCGGACGTAGTGCGCAAAGGCGATCAATTAGGTCGCTTAGGGGGTGACGAATTTTTAATTATCGCCGAGTGCGACGCATCCCATATCGATATTTTAGCCAATCGCTTTTTACAAGCATTGCGCATCCCCTATGGCACAGGGCGTAAACGCGGGCGCTTAAGTGGCAGCATTGGTGTGGTGCTGGCACCACAAGATGGAGTCGATGAAATTAATTTACTGCGCAAAGCCGATGCGGCCATGTATGTCGCCAAAAGCCAAGGTGGCGATCGTTTTCAGCGCGCTTCGGTAAAAAGCGAATTGCCACAAGAAACACAAATTTCGATTGTAGATGTTGAAGGCGCATTGGAACGCAACGAATTACAACTGTGGTATCAGCCTATTTGTCAGTTAAACGATTTATCGTTAGTCGGTTTTGAAGCACTGTTGCGCTGGTGCAAACCAGATGGTGAAATCATCAGCGCCGGGCCACTAATTCAAACATTTGAATCCGCGCGCGGCGATTTGGAATTCCGTTTAGGCAATTGGGTTTTGCGCGAAGCCGCACGGCAAATGCAGTTGTGGAGTAAAAACTCACTGGCACCCGATATTCATATCAATATTTCACCGCGTCATTTTTTACATCCTTCATTTTTAGCGGAATTACAAACACTCTGCGAGCAACAACAGGGCTTTGGTGCGGCCTTAATCATAGAAATTACCGAGACAGCAATGCTGGAAGATTTGGAGCGCGCCAAACGTATAATGCTGCGCTGCCGCGATTTAGGTGCGCGCATGGCGGTAGATGATTTCGGCACTGGCTATGCATCACTCACCTATATAAAACGTCTGCCGCTCGATATGATCAAAATTGATCGTTCATTTGTAGCGGAGCTACCTGTTAACAAAGTGGATTGGGACATTACCCAAGGCATAGTCTCAATAGCCCATGCGTTGGGTTTAGCGGTTGTCGCCGAAGGGGCAGAAGCATTTGAACAGATAGGTAGCTTGCGCGAATTGGGCTGTGATCAAGTGCAGGGTTATTTTATTCATCGCCCCATGCCCTTTGATGATGCCAATGCATGGTTGCAACATAAGTCTTTGCGTGCAACTACAGACCAATACAACGCAAAAAAAGTAAGTAAAACAACAAAGGCTATTGCTAATCAGGAAAAAGGAAACGCCCTCTCCAGATTAACAACAGCCTTTAGTGTTCCGCAAGAATTTGTTGATCCTCGCTTTAGTGTTGCGCAGCGCAGTAAAAATCGCTCGGCTTAAATACCCTCGCCGTCAATTAATAATGCACAGGCAAACGTTTAAGCATGGCTTGGCGGGCGTTGATTAAATCTTTGTAGGTTTGAATCATGGTGAAATTCACCTGCGCCCCATTTAATTTTAATTCGGCGAGCTGGCGCTCGTAATCGGAAATTTCGCGCATTAATTTATCGCGCATCAAATCAGAGTGAGTGGTATTAAAATCGGCCTTTAAATTTTTGCTTTGTCTTCTCATTGGTAACGCTCCCTAAGAACAAAATACTGAATATCGTGTAGCGGTATCGCGTAACGCTAGCGGGAAAAAATACTGGGTAAACTGCAGCGCGATGTTTTGGTTCCCTGCCTTATGAAGACTAGCCTAGAAGCGCCGTCATGAGCCAATTTAACTTAGAATATTTTATTCTCGGCACTATGAAAGTTTGGTTATAAAAGCAGCGGCATTGCCGCTGCACTTAATAGGTGCATTAGCAATACCAATCGATTTAATGCACCAGCTCATCAGCGACTAATAACCGCTCCCAGCAAAAATGCCTATCCCCCAGCGCATAAAAATGAGGATTAATTAAATCGTCTCTATTGTTGTAAACCAGTGGTTGTAAAGTGGGGGTAGCACAGACCACTTGCCCGCCAGCCGCTTCCAGCACCGCTTGCGCTGCGGCGGTATCCCATTCGCAGGTCGGCGCCAAACGCGGGTAGAAATCTGCTTGCCCCTCCGCGATAAGGCAAAACTTGAGTGAACTGCCAGCATTGGTTGTCTCTATCTCACCCGGCCAATTGCGGGTGATTGTCGCCATCAAGTCCACATTGGCCTGAGTGCCGTGGCGATGACTCAACAATACGGTTAAGGATTGTTTCTGTGAAAAGCGTTCCAGCAGCGGGCGCACCGCTATCCGCTCAGGATTGCCCCCATGCTCATACTTAAAAGCACCGATGCTTTCGCTCATCTCTGCATCCAATACACCGAGATAAGTAATGTCGGTGGCAGGCACATGCACCACACCCAACAGCGGGCGGCCGCGCTGGATCAAGGCGATATTGACGGTGAACTGGCCATTGCCTGCAATAAATTCTTTGGTGCCGTCGAGTGGATCAATCAACCAATAGTTTTCCCATAAGTGGCGGTCGGCAAATTCCGGGATATCGCCCTCTTCCGAGATCATCGGCAGCGGTAGCAACGCAGGTAACTCCGCACTAATCAAGCTATGCGCGGCCAAATCCGCCGCAGTAAGGGGCGAGTCATCACCCTTCTGTTCAATGTTGTAACTATCGCGATTGTTATAAATAGCCATAATCGCCGCACCGGCGCGACGACTGACATCAACCGCACGAGCAATTAACTCAGGGCTAATAGGGTGATTAGTCATTATGTGTGACCTCGCTAGAGGATAAGTCCAACACCGGCTCAGCCGCTTGATAATTGCCCGCCAGCCATTCGCGCACCATAAACAGCGCGGCGATACTGCGCCCTTCGCACATATCGGCGCGAGCAATCAGTTGCAGCAAATCCGCGAGCGGATAAGGCACCACCTCAATTGGCTCCGGCTCATCGCCCTCCAAACGCTCGGGATAGAGATCCCAGGCAATGACGATGTTAATACCGTGCTCCATATAAGCAGGCGATAGATTGATGCGTTTGAGAAATTGCAGTTTGCGCGCGCCGTATCCCACTTCTTCTTTCAGTTCGCGGTTAGCCGCCGCCAGCAGAGTTTCACCCTGATCTATAGCACCTTTGGGCAGCGCGAGGTGGTAATCCTCGATTCCGGCGGCATATTCGCGCACCAAAAGCACCGTATTGTCGTCGAGCAAGGGTACAATAAGCACCGCCCCCGGCCCGCCGGAACAGAGTTTCTCGTAGGTGCGCTCTTGGCCATTGCTAAATCGCAGGTGCAGCTCATCGGCGCGGAATAATCGGCTGCGCGCAACAGTCGCGCGCTTCAAAATACTGGGCTTGGTCGGCATAAGTCGTAGAGTACAGTTCGCAGAAAGTGATAGAGACAATTTTATGATCAATTGGGACTTAATAGATACTGTCATGCTGGATATGGATGGTACCTTGTTGGATCTGCATTTCGATAATTATTTTTGGCTGGATCACCTGCCCCAGCGCTACGCGCAAATTCACAATGTAGATCTGGCCACCGCACGACAAAAATTAGCGGGTGATATTCGCCAGCACGAAGGCACACTGCAATGGTACTGCCTGGAATTTTGGTCCAATGCGCTGGATGTGGATATTTCCAGCTTAAAAGAAGAAGTGAAACACAAAATACAAATTCGCCCTCAGGTTGGCGAATTTTTACAGCGCTTGCGCGCTTGCGGCAAAAAAGTATTGTTGGTGACCAATGCGCACCCGCAAAGTTTGTCGCTCAAAATGCAAGTGACAAAAATCGATCAATGGTTGGATGTGATTATTTCATCGCACGAATTTAAGGAGCCAAAAGAATCACAAAAATTCTGGCAGGAATTACAAGCGCGCGAGCAGTTTGATCCTGCGCGCACCTTATTTATCGATGACACTGTGCGCATTCTCGACTCCGCCAAAACCTTCGGCATTAAACATTTATTGGGTATTCACCAGCCCGACAGCAAAATTGAACGCCGTATGGAGGAGTATCCTGCGATCCATCATTTTGACGAAATTATGCCCTAGGAAAATCTATTGATGAGCACACAACTGCATGAGTAAACAGAAACACGAGCAAGCTGATGACGATAAAATCCGCATCGACAAATGGCTATGGGCCGCGCGCTTTTATAAAACCCGCAGCCTCTGCAAAGAAGCCATCGACGGTGGAAAAATCCACTGCGATGGGCAGCGCATCAAACCCAGCAAAGAAGTGACTGTAGGTTTGGTATTAACCATACGCCAAAATCTCGATGAAAAAATTGTCGTGGTGAAAGCACTTTCCGATCAACGCCGCGGCGCACCGGAAGCAGCGCTGCTCTATGAAGAGACGGAAGAAAGTAAAGTCCAACGCGAAAAACGCGCCGCTGAACGCAAAGCCGGGCTGGGTAGTTACATCATCAGCCACCAGCGCCCCAGCAAAAAAGATCGCCGCCATATTCACCGCTTCCAGCGCATTAATTTATTGGGCGACGAAAACTAGAATTTATTGTGAAGAGATTAAACAATGCCAAGCAATGATTTATTACACCGCTTTTTATTTGACGACTGCGACGTGCGCGGAGAAATAGTCACTCTGGGTGACAGCTATCGCGAAGTGCTCAGCCACAACCCACAACAACCCGCCATTCACCGATTGCTGGGGGAATTTCTCGCTGCAGTAGGATTATTATCCAGCACCTTAAAATTTGACGGCAAAATTATTTTGCAAGCGCGTGGCGACGGTGCCATCTCTACCATTATGGCGGAATGTAATCATCACAATAACCTGCGTGGCATAGTGCGTTTAAATAGCGAAATAGAACTGAGCGAAGACATTGCGATTCAAGGTAATTTGCAACAATTGCTCGGCAACGGTGTGCTGGTGATTACCATTGAGCCGCAACGCCGCGAAAACTTTAGCGGCACCATTGAGCGCCACCAAGGCATAGTCCCTATGGATGCCGATAATCTTGCCGGCTGTTTGGAGCATTACTTTTCACAATCTGAACAGCTCGCCACTAAAATGTGGTTCGCCGCCAATGAAGAATCAGTGACCGGATTTTTGATTCAAGCACTGCCACAGCAATTAATTACTAACGAAGAAGACAATCGCGACAAGTGGGAAACCATCATCACCCTCGCAAACACGATTAAATCAGATGAGCTACTAGAGCTGGATCATTCAACTGTGTTGTATCGCTTATTCAACGAGCAACCACTGCGCCTGTTTGAACCAAAAGCCTTGCGTTTTGCCTGCAGCTGTTCACGCGAACGCAGTGCAGATGCGCTACTGACTATAGGTAAAGAAGAGGTAGAATCATTATTGGTAGAGAAAGGCAGCATTGATATTGACTGCCAGTTCTGCAATCAACACTATCATTTTTCTGCCGAAGAAGTGCGCGGTTTATTGGGTGGTGATGTGCTGCATTAAATTTATTAATTTATCTGTCGTCATACCCGCGTGGCGGGTATCCAATTTTTAAGACATTGACATAGTGGATACCTGTTTTACGAGGATGACGACTCCCTTTATATAACACCCTACGTAGGGAGCAAAGGCTACCCTCAGCCATCTAATCTCAAACAAAAATATCCAGCACCAACACACCGAATAACCCCATCACACCAATAATTGTTTCCATCAGCGACCAGGATTTAAAAGTATCTTTTATACTCAAATTAAAATATTCCTTATACATCCAAAAGCCTGAATCATTTACATGGGAACACATCAAACTACCGGCACCAATGGCCAATACCATTAAGTTTGGATCGGCACCGGTCAGTGGAATAATTGGTGCAACAATGCCCGCCGCGGTTAAACCTGCAACTGTCGCAGAGCCCAGTGCGATACGAATTACCGTAGCAATTAACCAGGCTAACACCAACGGATTGAGCGCAATATTTTGCAGTGAATGTGCTAACTGCTCACTCACTCCGCTAACCACCATTACTTGTTTTAATGCACCGGCACCCGCGACGATTAATAAAATAACAGCGATATCTTTAATTGCATCGCTGTAAATATTCATTACCTTGCCAATACTCATTCCGCGCTTTAATCCTAGCGTCACCGTTGCTATAGCGAGCGCGATCATCAACACGATCATTGAGTTACTTAATAGCAGTACAACAGGTGCGGCGGCAACTTCGGTAGGTAAGCAATAAACGGCGATGCTGCTCAATGCAATTAACATGACCGGCAAAAGTGCAGTCAGAAAACTATTTGCAACGCCTGGCAATTCATGTTCAGGTAAATCAGACGGTTTGAACGTTGCCATAGGCACACTGTGTATAGATTTTAACCGCGATGAAAAAATTGGCCCAGCAACAATCATGGTTGGAATAGCCACCATAATTCCATAAAACAATGTAGTGCCCATACTTGCACCAAACTGTGGAATCAATGCAACAGGTGACGGGTGGGGCGGCAAAAATCCGTGTGTAACCGAGAGCGCAGCGAGTAGCGGAATTCCTAAATAAACGGCGGGTAATTTGGTTTGATACATTACCGAAAAAACCAGCGGCACTAACAAAACAAAACCGACATTGTAAAACAACGGAATGCCCACAATAAAACCGGTGAGCATTAGCGCCCAGGTGATATATTTTGGCCCGCACCAACTCATTAAACTGCGGCTGATTTGTTGCGCGGCACCAGACTCGGCAACCAGTTTTCCAAACATGGCGCCGAGGCATAAAATAATCGCCAGGGATCCCAGCATGCCACCGATTCCAGCCTCAATTGTGGCCGGAATTTTATCGAGCGGAATACCCAGCATTATCGCAGCGGATATTGCCGAAACCAGAAACGCGAGAAAGGGATTGAGTTTTAATCCGGTGATGAGCACTACAAGGATCAGGATTGCTATGACGACTGCTGCTATAGCCATGGATTTTCCTATTATTTATTTGTTATTTTTTGGAATTGCTTATCTGAAAAATTCGGATCGCACTCCGACACACTCTTTGAGACACGCCGTAAACCCCCTTCGGGACCTGCCCTCAATAAATTGCGGTCGTTCCGTGCGCGCAAAACACGTTTTGCTTGTTGCGCACTACACCCCTGTAGGCTCATCTTCGACATCCATGTCTCAGACGGTCTCAAGAACTCCAACCCTATGTGTTTTTAACTACATTAATACTATTAAGGTGAGAAAACTGACGATAAAATTTACTTATTTTTCAAATTGAAAATTATCAAAGGCGTCTTGCACGAAACTTCCTACCTTTTAATCTTCCATCAGATAACTGTTTTAATGCTGCCCGTGCGATGCTGTGATCGACCGCGACATAGGCAGAATTATCAAACATATCAATTTTGCCGATTTTCTCAAACGGCAACCCAGCGTCTTTAGTTAATGCCCCGATGATATCACCGGGGCGCAACTTATCTTTTTTGCCGCCATCAATATGCAAGGTCACCATTGCGGGTGAAGGCACCAAGTTTTTATCGGCCTGGGGTAAGGTTTCGAGCGCAATCGACTGCTTCATATAATCTTCGAGACGATTAATCTTGTGCACTTCTTTTTGCACTACCAAGCTTAATGCCAAACCCGATTCACCCGCGCGGCCAGTGCGACCGATGCGATGCACGTGTACGTCGCTGTCGCGCGCCAAATCGACATTAATAACTGCATCCAAACCTTTGATATCAATGCCGCGTGCAGCCACATCGGTGGCAATCAATACCGAGCAACTGCGATTGGAAAAACGCACCAATACTTGATCGCGTTCTTTTTGTTCCAAATCGCCATGCAATGCCAAAGCACTTACATCTTGATCACGTAAATAATCCAGCAACTCATCACAAGCAACTTTAGTATTGCAAAATGCGATAGAGCTAGCCGGTTGAAAATGTGCAAGCAACGCTAACACTGCAGGATAAGTTTCATCACCAGCCTGCAATTCATAAAAATGTTGTTCGATATTGGTTTCGCTGTGAATAGCTTCCACTTTCACCATCTTGGGTTCGCGCTGGTAACGCGCACTGATTTTTTTAATATCATCAGGATAGGTGGCGGAAAACAATAAGGTCTGACGCTCGGTATTGCAGGCCGCCAATACAGTTTCCAGATCATCGGCAAAGCCCATTTCCAACATGCGGTCAGCTTCATCCAGCACCAATTGATTAATGCAGTCGAGTTTCAAGGTGCCTTTGGCGATATGATCGACAATGCGGCCTGGTGTACCCACAACAATATGCGCGCCGCGCTCGAGGGAGCCAATTTGCGGGCCAATTGAAACACCACCGCAGAGTGTTAATACTTTTACGTTGTGCGTCAGGCGCGCGAGACGACGAATTTCTTTCGCAACCTGATCAGCCAATTCGCGCGTAGGGCAAAGCACTAAAGCTTGCACACCAAAAAAACGCACATTTAATTTTTCTAACAACGCAATACCAAACGCGGCGGTTTTTCCGCTGCCGGTTTTTGCTTGCGCGATAATATCTTGCCCTTGCAACACCAACGGTAAACTTTGCGCCTGAATCTGGGTCATTTCGTTATAACCAAGCGATTCAAGGTTGGCGAGCATATCGGCACTGAGCGATAAAGAAGAAAAAGCGGTGGTAGTCACAGGCGTCTCGATGGAATAAATAAATACGTGGATAATGCGCGCAGAATACCAGTAAAATCCCCTCAAGTCGCCCAGGATAAGGGCTGCACACACTATAGGATTAGATCATTTTTTATGAATTTACCTTATCGCCTGAAGTTTTCTCTTGGCTCGTTATTACTTATCGCACTTGGCAATATCTGTCACGCGCAAGAAGAGAACAATAAAAAATGGGAGCTGGGCCTAGGTATTGGCGCCATCAGCGGGCCAGATTATCGCGGGTCAGATGAGTACCGCACGTTTATCAGCCCGATCCCCTATGTTGTGTATCGGGGGAAAATTATTCGCACTGATCGCGATGGCGTTCGCGGCAATTTTTTGCGCACTGATCAATATGAATTTACCTTTAGCGCTAGCGCATCCATCACACCCGATGCCGATAAAAATGAACTTCGTGAAGATATGCCTGAACTAGGCTCAACGCTGGAATTAGGGCCATCTTTCAACATTAATTTAACCGGCGATAATTTTGCGCATGGCTGGCACGCACAAATTCCCTGGCGCGCGGTATTTGCGCTAGGTGCAGCTGAGTCGGGTTACATAGGTTCGGTTTTTCAACCCCAGCTGGTTTACCGCACCAAACTGGGTGACTGGGCGCTAAATTATCGTGCCGGCATTATGTTTGCGAGCGATGACTATCACGATTATTACTACAATGTAGAACAAGAATATGTAACTGAAACGCGTGCCTACTTTAACGCGGATGGTGGTTATAGCGGCTGGAATAATCAGATTGCATTAAGCCGCAGTTTTAATACTAACGGCATTAATACGAGGCTTGCGTTGTTTGTTCGTTACGACAATATCAGCGGCACCGATTTCACTAACAGCGCCTTAGTAAAAACACGTGATGTTTATCGTGGAGGTATTGCATTTATATGGGTAATTAAATAATCGTACTGATTTTTATAAGCGTCTCAATAACCCAAGCGTTTTTATTAAGGGTATGGCTTCAAATAAACCAGACTGCTGTGCTAGCTGCCAAATTTCAAATGGTGGGCGACCGCCATCAGCAGGATTGGGAAATACATCGTGAATCGCCAGCCAGCCGCCGCGCACCACATGAGGTGCCCAAGCGCGATAATCAGTTAGAGCCGCCGCCATGCTGTGGCCACCATCGATAAACACCATACTCAAAGGCGTTGACCAATAGCGCGCAGCTAATTGCGACGGTGCAACAATGGGCACTACGCAATCTTCCAACTGTGCACGCGCAAGCGTGTGGCGAAATTCACGAAAGCTATCCATTTTGCCGAATTCTTTATCGTACAAAAGTGGGTCGTGATATTCCTCGCCCAACTGATGCTCTTCCGAGCCGCGATGATGATCAACCGCATATAAGATGCTATTCGCTTTTTTACAAGCACTGCCGAGATATACGGTAGACTTACCGCAGTAGCTACCAATTTCCAAACAGGGGCCGAGCGATGCAACCGCTAAGGCTTGCTCATACAGTGCAGCGCCCTCTTGTGGATCTAAAAAACCTTTTACTGAATTTATATCAATTGGCAGCATTGTTATTCTCGCTCATAATCGTGGCAATAATTCTACCAGACAAACACTTTAAGCGAACCCGCCCATGCGCCGCAGCAGCACACCTTACCTGATCAAACGTCTCTACAAAATTATCAACCAATGGTATGTGCAGCGTTTTGTCGCAACGCAATTTGATACGCTAGGCAGCATCCCGGAAATTGCACATCCACGCAGCTTGGTTATTTTCGGGCGCAATATTCATTTGGGCAAATATGCGCAAATTATTTGCGCGAGCGATAATTGCGTGCGCTTCACAAGCTGGCCAAGCAAACAAGCCGATGCGGAAATTGTTATTGGCGATTACTGTTTAATTTCACCGGGCGTGCGTATTTCAGCGGCGCAGTCGATTCGAATTGGCGACAACTGTATGCTGGCGGCCAATGTCATCATTAGCGATAGCGATTGGCACGGCATTTACAATCGCATTCGCCCATTTCGCTGCACCAAACCGGTAGTGATTGAAAATAATGTGTGGCTGGGGGAGCGAGTGATAGTCACTAAAGGTGTGACCATTGGCGAAAATTCGGTAGTGGGGGCAGGCTCAGTGGTCACCAGAAATATTCCAGCCAACTCAGTGGCGGCGGGGAATCCTGCGCGGATTATTAAAACAATTAATCCCAGCCGCAGAATGTTAAAACGGGAATTATTATTTTCTGATGCTGAACATTATTTTTATAATCAGGATCAGCTAGATAAATATATGCTCGGTAATAACGGCTGGTGGAATTGGTTGCGCTCGTTAATCAAACCCAATACGCATGATTAATCAACAAAGCAATTCCTACATTCATTTCTAAAAACTATTTTAGGTCGAGTGCAATACGCAATAAAGCAGCAACTGAAATGGCATCGGTGATCTCGCCGCGCTTAACCATTTCTATAGCGTCGACTAACAGAATTTTTTTGACTTCAATATCCTCGGTAGCTTCAAGCTGCTGCTGACCGGCGAACAAATCGCGAGCCACAAACACTTCGCAAAACTCATCGCTTACTGAATTGGACAAATGCATTGTCATTAAGGGCTGCCAATCATGAGCTTGCAATCCCACCTCTTCTTCAAGCTCACGTTTTGCTGCAGCAAGCGGGCTTTCGCATTGCGGGCAGCCGCCTTCCGGAATTTCCCAGGTGTATTGATTGAGTGTGTAGCGGCTTTGTTTTACTAGCCAAGTATTGCCTTCATCGTCAATAGGCACCACACCAATGGCGGTATTTTTAAAATGCACTACGCCGTAGATGCCGTCGGTACCCTTAGGGGTGACGACCTCTTCGTGAGCAACTCTTATCCAAGGGTTTTCATATGCAACCACTGATGTTTTGGTTTGCCAACCGCCAACTTTTGCAATGGGAAATTTTTCAGCCATATAAAATCCAGATTAATCTTTAGTGCACACGATGTGCATCAAGCTCCACCTGAGTAATGCGCGAGCCCAGCATGATTACTCGCCCTAAATAACGATCTGCACCCGAGACGGTAAATTCAAAATAGAACGCGCGCCAGAGCGATAACTTTCCCTGCTCGTTGCGTTTAAACCACAAGCGGCGCAGATATACGTTTTCATCCAATAGCTGCACCTGCATTTCTTCGCAACGTTTTTGTGCGGCATTAAATGCGCGCTCTTTTACTACCAATGCACCACGCCAGTAATAGATAGCAACAACAATAAGGGTAAGCCATAAGACGGATTGTAAATCGAACATGAAACAGAAGCCGATGAGAAAAACTAACGAAGGCCGATCACCACAGGATGACGGAATAGAGTGCAGCAAATTGCGATAAACACCGAGGTATCACAATCAAGTCTTCTAAAACAGCAAAGGGTGATTGATTGCTCAATCACCCTTTTCGAAACTCACTCAAATTAGAGTGGAGTTACGTTTTCTGCTTGTGGACCCTTTTGACCTTGGGTTACTTCGAAAGTCACTTTCTGACCTTCTTTCAAGGTTTTACGGCCATTGCCGTTGATTGCACGGAAGTGTACAAATACATCTGCACCACCTTCACGTTCAATAAAACCATAACCTTTGTCATCGTTGAACCATTTAACAACACCAGAGACTAGATCTGACATAGCGTCCTCATCTTGCATTTAAAACGTCAGCGTAGCTGACCGAACAAAAAAACCGACTTTACTAAAAGCCAGAGTGAAATAGCTTGAAATAAAGCTATTGCTCAGGTCGTGGTACGTCCAAGTGTCTTGAGCAAGCAAGCGGGTGTCTTACAAAAGTCTAGTCTTGGGGCGGATCTCAATCTGTAGCGGTTCAAAATTAAAACACTGATCTTGTCGAGTCAAGCAGTTAACCGTGAATTTAGCGATTATCGCCACTTTTTGTAATGCTGGGTATGAGGCACACAATCAATCGGGCATTTTGGAGTCATCATCGCTTTTTTTGCCATTCTTTTGTGCAGATTTTGCCGTAGCTTTACCCAAAGTTTCGTGCAAAAACAGTGCAAGCGGAATTAATACAAAGCCCAAGATCATTACATGTCGTTTAATGCTTTGAAATTCGTAGCCTTGTTTTGCTAATTGATAGCAGGCCAGCGCCCAAGCTGCCGCGGCAAAATAGCCCCAACGCTGTTGTTTAAAAACACCCCAGGCAATAGCCGCAGTAACAGACGCCAAAAACACGCCATAGATATTAAGAAATGAAATAAAACCGGCGGCCGATGCAACTAAAACAATTAACAGTAGGCCATTTAATACGTTTGAAACAATTAGGAGTTTTGACATAAATACTTCTTTAGGAGCGTTACTTTTCTACACCAACTAATCAGAACTGGATTTACCTTTACCACGCCAGTCTTGATATTTTTTATGTACACCGCGCGTGAAGGATTGGGAATAATCTTCAAGGAAGTCTACTCCCACTAATACGACAATCACGACCAAGGATAATTTGATCGCCACCAGGTTGTAACCTATCGCAATCACCACACCAATCGACGCCAACATCCAAATGGTCGCTGCCGAGGTTACCCCCAATACAAAACCATCGCGCGCCAACATAACACCAGCGCCCAAAAAGCCAATGCCGGTAATCACCTGACCGATAATGCGCGAGGGGTCGGTTACCACCTTTTCCGGGCCGGAAAAATGAGCCGAGGCAAATAGCGATGCAGCGATAAAAATATAGGTGCCGAGGGTGATGAGGGAGGAGGTGCGAATACCGACGGGTTTGCCACGCAGCTGCCGCTCAATTCCGATAATACTGCCGCACAACAAGGCAGTGCCAATCGCACTCCAATCAAACGGAGTGACCGACAAGATTACATCTAGATCCATAGACTTACCTCAGCACGCAAATCAGGAAACGCCCAGCGCGGTATTGATGATGATTTTTTTAATAGCCGCTACTGAGTTTAGCTGGCGCATGCCGGTATTGCGCAGCCAATTTACGGCCAGACTGCGATTGCCAAACAAGCGTTTAAAACCTTCCATTGCTGACATCATGCCCAAATTACCCGCCAAGCGCTGACGCTGGTAACGGCGCAGAATGGAATAATCGGCCAGTGGGATGCCGCGCAGCAATGCGCGCTCAATTTCCTGCGCAAGCGCGATCACATCTAACAAACCTAAATTGACACCCTGCCCGGCCAAGGGATGAATATTGTGCGCAGCATCACCCACCAATGCGATTCCCGGTTGAATATAGGTCGTCGCGTGGCGCTGGCGCAAAGGAATGGCATAGCGCCTATCGCAGTAGATAACCTTGCCAAGACGCGCTTCAAATGCAGCGGTGAGCCGCGCGCAAAACGTTTCATCATCCAAGGCCATCAACTCTGCAGCTAATGCATCTTCTGCCGACCAAACAATTGAACAACTGTGCGCATCGCCCTGCTGTTGCAGCGGCAAAAATGCCAGCGGCCCCGTGTGCATAAACCGCTGCCACGCAGTAAATTCGTGCGGAAGCTCGGTGCGCACGGTGGTGATAATTGCCTGCTGGCCATAGTCCCATTCGCGGGTGGCAAATTCAGCCAATTCGCGTACTTTGGAGTGCGCGCCGTCTGCGGCAATTAACAGCGCCGCGGTAATTTCATTGCCATTAGAAAGTTGCACCCGCGTGCGCACCGCGCCGTCTTGTGACGAAATAATCTGCGTGACCGCAACAGGCTGCAGCAGAAAAATATTGTTATGCTGCGCCATACGTTCACGCAGTTGCTTCACAATCACCGAGTTTTCCACAATGTGACCGAGATGAGATTGCTGCACCTCAGCGCAATCAAATTCAATCGCGGCGGTGCCCTCACCGTCCCATACTTTCATTTCGCGATAGGCGCAAGCGCGCTGTGCGACAATTTCGTCCCAACAGCCAATATCGGTAAATAATGTTTGCGATGCATGGGTGAGCGCAACCACCCGCGGATCAAACTGCTCGCCGCTAAAGTGTTGTACATCACCACTTGCTTCTATCACAGCGATGCGCAAATGTTGCGCCGCATCTGTTTGTGCAATGGCGCACGCAAGTGCGGCACCCACCAAACCGGCGCCGACGATAATTACATCGTAATCCAGGTTATTTTGTTGCTCAGCCGGTTCATTACTTGCAACTGATTCACCATTGTAAGCCGCTAATTTTTCGTCCGAAACTTCATCTAACAGCCAGCGAAACCCGCGGCCAGCGGTGCCCATGGTCTGGGCGATAAATTGATTTTTTATCAGCGGAATAGATTCAAGGCTTAATAACCCGAGATGACGCATAGCAATCAACGGCAGTTGATCGCTGGAAAACAAACGCACTAACTTATCGCTAAATTCAATAGTGAGTTGCTGATCGAATGATTGTTTGTGCAGATAGGATTGCAACACGGCCAAATCGCCGTAGGATTTATTTTTTTCAGTCGCCTCGCGCAGGGTTTCTACCAAGCCAACGCAATCGCGCAGCGCCAAATTAAACCCCTGACCGGCAACCGGATGCAAAAAATGCGCAGCATTGCCGAGCAATACCACATGCGAGCGCACTTGCTCTTCAGCTAAAACTAACTGCAAGGGATAGGCAAAACGTTTGGCCACGCGATTAAAACGCCCTACCCGAAAACCAAATTGCGCCTGCAATTGTGCGAGAAAATCCGCATCGTTTAACGCGAGAGTTTCATCGGCTTGCGCGGCAGGCAAAGTCCACACCAGCGCCGATATTTGCGCATGGCTGGATTCACCCAGAGGCAAAAGCGCAACCGGGCCATCGGCCGTAAAACGCTCATAAGCCACACCTTGATGGGGCTCGGAAAATTCCACATTAGTGATAATCGCTGTCTGCCCATAGTCACGCACTTGCGTGCCTATGCCCAACGCCTTGCGCAAGGGTGAATCGCCACCGTCGGCAATCACGGCAAGCGTTGTGCTGATGGTAAATTCTTGCGCATCGGTTTTTACATTGAGCAGTGCGCCATCCTGTTGCGGCAACAATTGGGTTACGCTTGATGAAGCAAAACACTGAATATTTTTTTGCGCTTGCACATGGCCGAGTAACACTTTTCCCAGCCACGCATTTTCAACCACATAACCGACCGCCGCGATATTATTTTCTGCAGCGTCAATCACACCGCCAAGAAAATGCCCGCGATCCGACACATGCACCTGCGCAATCGGTGTAATGTGTTGCTGCAGTTTTTCCCACAAACCCAACTCGCGCAAAATAGCCGCCGTACCGTAAGAAAGCGCAGTAGAGCGCGCATCAAAACTTGGCTGAAAATGAATATCATCGGCGCGCGCAAAGGGCTGCGCTTCAATTAACGCAATGCGCAATTGAGGCTGACTGGCAGCAAGCAAACTGGCGAGACTCGTGCCCACCATGCCGCCGCCGATAATGGCGATATCAAATTCGAGTAGGTGCGACATAAAAAATCCAACCTAGATTTTAACTGGCCATCAACGCTTCAATGTCGGCAATGGTTTTGGGAACGTCTTTGGTGAGGACTTCGTTGCCGTCTTTGGTGATGACGACGTCGTCTTCGATGCGAATGCCGATGCCGCGCCATTTTTTGGCGACGCGTTCGTTGTCGGGCGCGACGTAAATGCCCGGCTCTACGGTCATGACCATGCCGGGTTCGAGTACACGCCATTCGCCGCCGACTTTGTAATCACCAACATCGTGTACATCAATACCGAGCCAGTGACCGGCGCGATGCATATAAAATTCTTTGTAGGCTTCGCTTTTAATTAATTCGTTTACATCGCCTTCGAGCAGGCCGATTTTTACCAGACCTTGGGTGATCACACGCACGGTTGCTTCGTGGGGATCGTTCCAGTGTTTGCCCGGTTTACATTCGGCGATGGCTTCAAGTTGGGCTTGCAAACAAATCTCGTAGAGGGCTTTTTGTTCGGGCGAAAATTTTCCATTAACGGGAAAGGTGCGGGTGATATCTGCCGCGTAATAATCCAATTCACAACCGGCATCGATTAAAACCAAATCGCCATTTTTGAGCGGCGCGGAGTTTTCAATGTAATGCAAAATGCAGCCATTTTTACCGCCGCCGACAATGGTGTTGTACGCCGGAAAACGCGCGCCACTCATGTGGAATTCATGCAGAATTTCTGCTTCGAGCTGATATTCCATCACACCCGCTTTGCTCGCTTTCATGGCGCGCACATGGGCGCGGGCAGAAATTTCGCCCGCCTCTTTCATTACCCGCAACTCGGCAGCGCTTTTAAACAAACGCTGCTCATTGAGAAAGTGGCTTAAATCCAAAAACTCGCCCGGTGGCGTTGCACCAGAGCGCACTTTGGCACGGATGGTGTTGACCCAATCCATGACGTGTTTATCGAATTCATTATCTTTACCCATGGAGTAGTAAACACGCTGCTTACCTTCGAGTAAGCCGGGTAAAATTTCATCTATATCATCGATAGGAAATGCATCGTCCGCTTCAAATTCACTGCAGGCGCCTTCTGGACCTGCGCGATAGCCATCCCAAATTTCCCGCTCACGATTGCGCTCGCGCACAAACAACACATATTCACCGTGCTCGCGGCCAGGAATTAATACCAGCACTGCTTGCGGCTCTTCAAAACCCGAGAGGTATAAAAAATCGCTGTTTTGACGGTAGTGATATTCGGTATCGCGGCTGCGAGTGCGCTCAGGGGCGGCGGGCACTATGGCGATGGAGTTAGGCTCCATTTGTGCCATTAAGGCTTTGCGGCGGCGGGCAAATTCGGCTTTGGATATTCTCATGTAGGCACTCGCAAACAATTAATGTAATTGATTAGACCCAGGTGCCATGCTCGCAGGATTTACCCCTTCGGCATGCTCGGCTGAAAATTCAAAATAGAGTGAGTTAACCACCACCCGCACATATTCGGTTACCTCCATGTAGTCCGCTTCTGCACTTGGCTCGTCTTCTTCATCATCGGCCTGGATTTGTACGATGTTGGCCATGTCTTGGAGCATTTCTTCAAATTCTTCGTTGATCACTCGCTTACCTTGATGATCAACACTGCCAAAACCGGTGAGGAAACCGTGGCACCACTCACTCAGCGCGCGCACGCGATCATTGAGCGTGTTGTCATCATCGGGCAACATCAATTTCAAACTGAATTGGCCGCGCAGTTGATCGCTCGTGGTGTGATACAAACGACTCAGGGCGATGCGCACTTGCTCGTCGGGTGCGGCGATAAAATCGAGAAATTCAACCGCCTCCAACAGCCAGTTGATTTCACTCAAGGTCGCACCACCCGCCAATTTACCGCACAGCAAACCGTGCAGTTCAGAAGGGCTATTGAGGGTGCCGAGGGGTGCCAACAGGTTGGCGAGATCATCAAAATTCAGGGGGGCGAGCAGTTGTTCGGTGGAAGTGGTATCGGTCATAGTGGCCTCTCATCGCAGTGGGACGAATGCTATCACGATTGCGCTTGTCGACTCTGCAAACTTTTATATAGCGATTTCTAAGGTTAAAACCACCTGAGTAAAACCTGTTTGTTTATCAATTTAATACAGCTCAACTTCTCGAATTCACATTAACTTGGGCTGTGTGATTGACCACCCGCTGGGCGCGCAATATAGTGGGCGACCTGCGCTATTTATTGGTTATTTATTATCATGTCTGACGATCTGTTACTCGCCCTCGAAACCAAGCTGGATAAGCTGATCCTGCTGTGCAATCGCCTGCAGCAAGAAAACGCCGAACTCAAAACCCGCGAAAGCGAGTGGCAGCGCGAGCGGGTGCGCCTGATCGAAAAGAATGAAGTGGCGCGCAGCCGCGTAGAAGCCATGATCACCCATTTACGTAATCTGGACGCAGAGTAATCGAGGCATTGATGAGCAACGAAACTGTTTTTGTAAAAATCCTCGATAAAGAATATCAAGTCGCTTGCCCGCGTGAAGAGCGTCAAGCACTGGTGGAATCGGCGCAATTGCTCGATGAACGCATGAAAGCAATTCGCGGCACTGGCGCAGTGATCGGCCTTGAGCGCATCGCCGTTATGGCGGCGCTCAATTTGAGCCATGAATTGCTGCAAGCCAAAACAGTGGCGGCCAGCGCCGGAGCCGGCAGTTCAGTCAATCGCACGGATTTATTGCGCTTGAATGACAAATTAGATAACACCCTGAACAAATTGGGATAGGAAACAAATATTCTATTCACGCCACTGCGCCCGCCTTTGCGGGCGCAGTTGTTTTTGCAACCCGAACACACAACACACAAATTGCCGAATTCATAAACACAAGCGCAATTTCCCGCTTTTTACCAGTGCGGTTTAAGACCATTAATTGCTAACCGATAATAGAACCCAAGCTTAATTTCATTTGCGGAAGCAAGGTAACCTTGGGTTATACTGTCGGCACGCCCTGGAATGTTTGCAAACCGACAAGTCCTTGAGCCGATTTCCACAAAACTGGTGGTGTCTCGTTGTGTTTGGTGTGCATGTCCGCTTGACGGAAAGCCTTAAAAACCACAGGTGCTACCTCCTTGAACCTATGGGTTCAAGGCCAGCTTGGTTGCGGCATTTCGGGGTCTCTTAACTCTCTCTGTATTTATCTTTGATAAGGCTGTTTATGGCCGATTCGCTCGCTGATCCGTTCGACAATAACCCTCCGGCCGACACTCTAGCCCAAACTAAAAGCACATTGCGGCTTGAATTGCGTGCGCGGCGCCAAGCGCTCAACCCCACCCAACAAATGCAGGCTTCGCTGTTTCTACTGCGCCATTTAATGAAAGTGCCGCAATTTATGCGCGCGCGCAATGTGGCGATTTATATGGCAAATGATGGTGAAATCGACCCAGCACCTATTGCCCGGCAACTGTGGAAAATGGAAAAGCACTGCTTTTTACCGGTGCTGCGCCCCGATAAACGCCGCGACTTGTGGTTTGTTGAATACAAAGCCGATACACAACTCGCGAACAATCGCTTTGGCATTCCGGAACCGGATTTTCGCAAGCAACACAAAATGTCGGCGCAATTATTGGATGTGGTGTTGATGCCGCTAGTGGGATTTGATCGCAGCGGTGCGCGTTTGGGCATGGGCGGTGGTTTTTACGATGCGACCTTTGCGTTTAAACAAAAAAAATCGGCCGGCAAACCGGTGTTAATTGGTTTAGCGCACGCCTGCCAGGAAGTCGAATCGCTCGCCACTGCCGAATGGGACATTCCACTGCTGGCTATAGCCACCGACAAAGAACTGATTTTTACCCAAACCTGAAGCAAAAATAATTTTTCTCTCGCCCAAAAAACAACTCCCGCCGAAGCGGGAGTCATTGTCGAAAATTCCGTTTACTTACCTGCGGCTTATTCAGCGGTCGATTCTACAGCAGCTTCTGCCAACGACACTAAAGCACCTACATCTAACAGGGTCACACAAACTCCTAAACAAAATAACAATATCACTGCGGAGAGAACATCAACTTTCATGGTGGTAACCTTGCGCAATATTATTTTAAAAAAAACAACATCTTTTATAAGCGACCACAAAACAGCACGAGGCTGTGGCGTGGGTAAAGAATAGGCAATGATCAAACAGAATGAAATACAACTCATGGATAAAACTGCAAAAAAACACACATTTTTAGCAAAATAATGCGTTTTTCTCGGGAATTTAGCTGTTTTCAGTAGCGACATTACAAAAATAGCGAGAAACACCAGTATTTTTGCAATTGAGAGGAATGATTTCTAACGCATAACAATGGATACCGCGCATCCTTGCGCGAGATATATCGGCTCTTAAGGCGCAGCAGTAACTACCCGACTAGTGGCATCGCCAAGACGGGTGCGTACCGATACCACACTCTCAACGGCTAATGCGCCAGTGTACTCGCGCCATGTCTCGCCCTGATCGAGACTGACTTCAATCGTCAAGCCGGGCAGCGATGAATTAGCCAGCAACTTGCCCTTTTGAATAATTGCACCCGGTGGCGGCAGGTAGAAACTACCCCCCAAGGCAGCCAACTTCGGTAATTCTTTATTGCTTAATTGCACGCTAAATGCCGCCCAATCCGCCATGCGCGCCGCTGTATTTGGTTTATCGCCCTCCCAAGCAGCTTTGTGCCAAGCACGCTCAGCCAGTGGAATTAAACGTGGATAAATCATCTGCTCCAGTTGCGCAGCGGAGCGAATGGTTTCACTCCAGACTTGCCCTTGTATACCGCGCAAATTTTCCGGTTTTTCCAATGCTGGCATAGCGCGACCAACCAACGCTTCCAAGTCATCGATTGCAGCTCCGTTGCGGGTTTTGTCGGCGTTAGCGTAAAAATTGTCGGGCATAAATCCAAACACTTTGTTTGCGTCTGTGTAGCGCGCTGCCCAGTAGTAGCCGCGCTCTTCAGGATTAGCTTCGTGTGGATGATCGAAATACAAGTGAGTGGCCGCCGATAAAATCGGTTCATAGCCCGCATTCGCTAAACGATAGGCGCGATCAGCAACACCCCACTCCCAAATATTGTCCCAGGCATTTGCCAACACATGTTTATTGGCAAATTGGCTGCGGTTAAAGGTATTGCTTGCGTCGTACATCAAACCGTCTTCCCAACCGGCCAGATCCAAACCGCGCATAGCGGTAATCGCCGCAACTTTACTCACGAAATACGGCTTGAGGTCAGCCGGGCCTGCAACACCCATCTCGCCTTTGGCAAACAGTGCATTACAGGCTGGTGATGCAGTCCAGGAACCTACCCCCACTTCATCGCCGCCCATATGGAAAGTCACCAATGTGGTTCCGGCTTTGCGGTACATCTGCTGCAGTTCGTACACGACTTTATCGACAAACGCATAGGTCGATGGCAGGCACACATTGATGGAGTTATCGGTGTAATTCTGCACCGTCATGTATTCGGATTTATCCAGTGGATCGGATAACAAATACTGCTCGGCCTCAGCTTTTTTACCGGCCTTGAGCAGTTTTTTGTAGCGTGCTTCCATCGATTTCACCGCCGCCCGCGCGTGGCCGGGCATATCGATTTCCGGGATAACTTCGATATGACGGGCGCTGGCGAATTTTATAATCTCGATAAAGTCGGCCGTGCTGTAGTAGCCATTGCCCGAGCCGGACTTGTGCGGACCGGTGCCCAATTGGGTCAGCAAACAGGTCTGTTCGCTCAGATCAAAACAGCGCTTGCCACCGACATCAGTCAACTCCGGCAGACCGGGAATTTCCAGGCGCCAGCCTTCATCTTCGGTTAAATGCAGATGCAGTTTATTGAGTTTGTAACGCGCCATCTGCTCGATCAACCGCAGGGTGACGTCTTTGCCGTGAAAGTTGCGCCCCATGTCATACATCATGCCGCGCCAGCGGTAGCGCGGCGCATCACTTACAGTGAGTTGCGGCAAGCTGTGACTTGATGAGACTTGTGCCGGCAATAAACTCAGCACACTTTGAATACCGTAAAACGCTCCGGCATTGTCGCTGCCGACAATGGTAATTTTTTCGGCAGCGATACTCAGCTTATAGGCTTCCGCCTCACCAACCGATGCATCTACTTGCAACTCAATGGTTTTGCCCGAGGCGACCAGCACATCACCCGCCGCACCCCCATGGGCCGGTTTGATTTCCAGTGTGATGCCCGCAGTTTTGAGTTGATCGGCCAAATATTTTGCTTCACTGGTCAGGCGACCGGCGTAGCTGATTTTCCAGCTGCTATCGATTACCGCTGTGCCCTTACGATATTTCACCTCAGCCGGGCTGGGGATAATTTTGGCGCTGGTATCCAACTTGGCCGCAGCAGCATTAACAGCGAGATTGCCTTCATAGCGAGTCGCCGCAGTGGCGATGGGGTACAAATCCGGCGCGAAACGCTGCAACTGTTCAGGCTTGGTGAACGGCGCGACAAAATCCTGCAGCGTTTCGGTATTGGTATTAGCAAATACTTCGGGGTTCAAGCCCTGCTGGGCGATAAACGCGCGCGGCATAAAATCGGTATAGCTCACCAGATGCGCACCAGCGGTATAGGGCACTAGCAGACTGGCACCTTTGGCCAAGCCTTTGAATCCGGCAGTGGGCGATAGCTCATGGAGATCGCCCTGCACATGGCGCAGACTCAAGCCTTCAACCAAGGTCGGATCTAATTTGCGCACCGAGTGGAAGTAAATGCGCCAGTCGCCCTGCCCTGCGGGCAAATCTGCGGCAGAGTCATTGGTCAGCGTCAATTGTGCTTGCGGCTTGGCGGCGAGATTGTTCACCACGGCAAACCGCAACTGAGCCTTGCCCGCAAATTCACTGAGTTGTTGTTGGTTGAGATTAGCGGCAAAAGCGCTCTGGGTAAGCCCAAGCGCCAGCGTCAGGGCACCCAAACGCATGGCTATGTGTTGACCTGCAGATTTCATTAGTAACTCCTGCCTGTATTTAGTGAGTTGATTTGGCATGTGGATTTTCTTGACAACGTTGTCCAGATTACACCAAAAACTTGTTCGCGCCAGCGTCTGAACATAAATTAACCCTTGCGGGCATTGGCTTAAGGATAGACAGAGATGGGGAAAATGCAGGGAGTCGCCATCCCTGATAGGAGGGATATGCAGGTTTTAAAAGCAAAAGCTGGACTCCCGCAAGCGGGAGTGACGAAGTGCAGATAAGACGATTGTCTTTTTGATACAAGGAATCGTCATCCCCGCTGCGGGGATCCATAGGTTTTAAAAGCACAAGCTGAACTCCCGCGAGCGGGAGTGACGAAGTGCTAATAGAAAGATTCTTTTGTTAACGCAGGGAGTCGTCATCCCCGCTTGCGGGGATCCATAGGTTTTAGCCTAAAAAGAATTTATACGCTTCGTTTTTGGTTTCATCCCAGTAGGGATAATTTAACTCGTTCAAAAACACTTTCAACTCGCCGTAATCTTTTTTCGGCACCTGTAAGCCCACCAATACACGGGCGGCAGCGGAGCCGTGGTTGCGGTAGTGGAACAGGGAGATATTCCAACGACCAGCGACTTTATTCAAAAACGTCAGCAGTGCTCCCGGGCGCTCGGGGAATTCAAAGCGGTAGAGAACCTCGTCGGTAATCTGGGGGGCATGGCCGCCGACTAGATGGCGGATATGCAATTTCGCCAGCTCGTTTTCAGTCATATCCACCAAGTCATAGCCTTGGGTGGTTAATTCACTCACCAGATCAGCGCGGTCGGTGCCGCCTGCTGCGACCTGCACCCCCACAAAAATGCGCGCATCTTTAGCATCGGCATAACGATAGTTAAATTCCGTGATATTGCGTTTGCCCAGCGCCTTACAAAACTCTTTGTAGGCACCGCGACGCTCGGGAATAGTCACCGCCAAAATCGCCTCGCGCTGCTCGCCAATTTCGGTGCGCTCGCTAATGTAGCGCAGGCGATCAAAATTGATGTTCGCGCCGCAGTCGATGGCAATCAGGGTCTGGCCGGTAATACCGTGTTCAGCCACGTATTTTTTCAGCCCGGCGATACCGGTTGCACCCGCCGGCTCGGCGATGGAACGGGTATCCTCAAAAATATCTTTGATGCCCGCGCAGATTTCATCGTCAGACACGGTGATACATTCATCGACTGTTTTGCGTAGCACACGGAAAGTTTCCTCGCCGATTTGCGCCACCGCGATGCCATCGGCAAAAATGCCCACTTGCGGTAGCACTACACGTTTTTTCTTTTCCAGCGCGGCTTTCAAACAAGCGGAACTTTCTGCTTCCACCGCGATAATTTTGATTTCAGGGCGCACATATTTCACATAGGCAGAAATACCGGCAGCCAAACCACCGCCGCCGACGGCGATAAAAATCGCATCAATTTTACCGGGATACTGACGCAGGATTTCCATTGCGATAGTGCCTTGCCCGGCGATCACATCGGGGTCATCAAACGGGTGGACATAGGTCATGCCCTTTTCTTCCACCAGTTTTTTCGCGTGCGCCGAGGCCTCGTCATAACTATCGCCATGCAATACCACCTTGGCACCACGCGCTTTTACCGCATCAACTTTAATCGCCGGTGTCGTGCGCGGCATGACGATAGTCGCTTTAATGCCGAGATGCTGCGCACCGAGTGCCAAACCTTGCGCATGATTGCCCGCCGAGGCGGCGATCACACCGCGCGCGCGCTCCGCTTCGGTGAGCATCTGCAGCTTGTTGTAAGCACCGCGCAATTTGAACGAGAACACCGGCTGTAAATCTTCGCGTTTGAGCAAGACTTTATTGCCCGTGCGCAGGGACAGCAGGCGCGCTTCATCGAGCGGAGTTTCTACCGCCAGATCGTAAATGCGGGCGTTGAGAATACGTTTTATGTAGGATTCAGGCATGTCACTTCTTACGTGGAGGAATGAATAGAAGAATAAAAATGTCGTCGCAGTGTAAACAATTTAGCCGCTGCTAGCACGGCGAATATCCGTATAATGCGAGCACTATTTTACTGATCGACGCATCTAGCCTAGCGTGATCGGTTGGTGGTGGGCGACCGTCTGAGACATGGATGTCGAAGATGAGCCTACAAGGACGTATTTACGGCGTGTCGCACACTACCAACCGGTTATGCTAGGCGGGCTAATAAATAAACATCAGCTTCGGCGGCTTGCTACGCGAGGTCCGCCCTACCACACCGGACAATCTGCCATGACTCAAGATCAACTCAAACAAGCCGTTGCCCGCGCGGCGATTGAATACATCAAACCCAAACTGGGTGGAGATTCCATCATCGGCGTTGGTACAGGTTCTACCGCGAATTTTTTTATCGATTACCTGGGCGAGATCAAACACCTGTTTGCCGGTGCAGTGGCCAGTTCCGATGCCTCTGCCGCGCGCCTGAAAAACCTCGGTATCGATGTGCTCGATTGCAATTCAGTGAGCGAATTAGTGGTGTATGTCGATGGCGCCGATGAGAGCAATGCCTACCTGCATTTGATCAAAGGCGGCGGCGCTGCGTTGACGCGCGAGAAAATTGTGCGCGCGGTATCCAAGGAATTTGTGTGTATCGCCGATGGCAGTAAATGGGTCGACGTGCTGGGTAAATTTCCGCTGCCGGTCGAAGTTATCCCTATGGCGCGCTCCTACGTCGCACGGGAACTGGTAAAACTGGGCGGCACGCCGGTGTACCGCGACGGCGTGGTAACCGACAACGGTAATGTGATTCTCGATGTTTACAACTTGCAGATTATCGACCCGGTCGGCCTGGAAACTCGCATCAACCAAATTACCGGTGTGGTCACCAATGGATTGTTTGCCGCGCAGGGCGCCGATGTTTTACTGCTTGGCACCAATGACGGCGTGAAAACGCTTTATCCACGCTGAGTGCGTGGGTAAAGCCCTAAAATTAATCAGGCCTATCGCTGGCTGTTTCCTATACTCAAAAAGTTATCCCGACTCTTTGAGGCTTTTTATCCATGTTTTCCCTTTCCAGTATCCAAGGCCGCTTGATTATGGCCGTCAGTGCCGGTGTAGTTTTATTGGTCATTATTGGGGCTATCGCAATCGCCCTGCTGAGCAACACTATTGCTGACTACAACCATCTGATTACCAACTCAGTGGCGCAAGAACGCAGCATCAACAAAATGAATTACCAGTTCAAAACCCAGGTGCAAGAGTGGAAAAATGTGCTGCTCCGCGGCAAAGACCCCGCCAAACTCAACCAGTACTGGGCACAATTTGAGGCGCTGCACGAATCTATCCAGCAACAGGGCTCCCAGCTAAAAAGTACCTTACAGGGCGATAGCCGCGACAAAATTGAGGCCTTCCTAAGCGCTCACAATGGGGCCCTTACCAAATATCGGCAGGGGCTCGAATCATTCAAGGCTGCAGGATTTGACCCGGCAGCGGGCGATGCCGCCGTGACCGGCATAGACCGTGAACCAACAAAGCTATTAGAAGAATCGGCTAATTTAATCTCCCAGCAAGTAGCCGATGAAACAGCACACCACGCCGCTACCAGCGCTCACATATCATTCTGGGCCGACGCCATGATCATTATTGGCGGGATTCTGGTGATTGCTATGGTGCTAATGATTTTGCGCAAAAGCCTCATCGCCCCACTGCGCAACGTCAACGATCATCTCGCGCTGCTGGCGGAAGGCAACTTCCTCGAGTCGCTACACGTTAGTGGCACTGGCGAATTAGGCAAACTCGGGCGCAACGTCAACCGAGTACAGCAGAGCATTGTGCAAGTAGTAACCACAGTACAAAACTCAATGCACAAGCTGACCGAGGCATCGAGCCAGATCAACCAAAGCGCCTCAACTGTGGTGCGCTATACCGATCAAGCACACCACTCGACCGATCAGGTCTCGGCGGCGATTAACGAAATGACCGCTACCGTGCAAGAGGTGGCCAGTAATGCCGGTGGCGCCGCCGATGCAGCCCAAAGCGCCGATCAAAACGCACATCAAGGCCTGAAGGTGATGGACAACACCCTGCAGGCGATCAACGAACTGAGCAACGAGGTCAATAATGTAGGCAGCGCAATGACTCAGTTGGAAGCGGATACCAACCGCATCGGCGGCGTGTTAGATGTCATCAAAAATGTAGCCGAACAGACCAATCTACTCGCCCTTAACGCCGCGATTGAAGCAGCGCGCGCCGGTGAGCAGGGGCGCGGTTTTGCGGTGGTGGCCGATGAAGTGCGCTCACTCGCCAAACGCACCCAAGATTCTACTGAAGAAATTCAACAGATTATCGAAGCCGTGCAACGCGGCGCGGCGCATGCCATGAATGCAATGAAAACCAGCCAAAGTAAAACTGGCTCAACCCTGGAAATGGCTGGCCAAGCGGGGCAATCAATCAATCAGATTAGTCAGGCGATCACTGCGATTTTGGGCATGAATATGCAAATCGCCACCGCCGCAGAAGAGCAGAGCTATACCGCAGAGGAGATCAACAAAAACATTATTCAAGTAGTGAGTTTGATCGATAGCTTGAATCAGGACGCCCGCGCGTCTGCACAAATAGCCCTGCGGCTGGATGACACCACCAAAAACCTGGAAACCCAAATCGCGCATTTTGCGGTTTAACCCGAAAGGGATTTAGGGTGAATAGCAGACATAAAAAAACCGGGCTGCGACCCGGTTTTTTTATGTATCGCTATGACATTACCGACGACGCAAACGCCCCAAACCAATCAACCCCAATCCTGCCAACATCAACATCAATATTGAAGACTCGGGAACCTCGGTTGCTGGCGGTGTGTAATCCCAGTAGTAGTGATGGATTTGACCAGCGCCGGTATAGGATTTAGCAGCCAGAGAGCCGTCGATGTCGTTCATGATTCTTACATCGGCATCAATAGCCATCACATTGCCTTTCCAGCCATTACCCAGATTTAAGCTGGTGGCATCGTAGAAATTCCACAGAATGTTGGAGTAGGTACTGGAGGTAAAACCGCTACCGCTCAAATTGACCGAGCCTGGGTTGCTTAAGTTAGCACCCGAAACATTGATAACAACCTTGGCAGCATTGCCAAAGTTCAACTGCCAATTTGAGTTCATCGCAAACAGATCGCTACCGGCAATATTAAACGCTACCAAGTCGGCCGCAAAACCGCTGTAACTCAAGGTAGTGCCAGTTACATCGCCCGTCAGCGCAAAGTCGCGGTAGTAAGCTGACTCTGCGTCCAGCACATTGTAAAAATCTGCAAGTTGCGCAGCCACTGCGCCGGTATTAGCAAGTGCTCTGACACACGCATTTTGCGCCAGCCCAGCTTCATTGCAATTCAGATTGCCGATACTTTTGCTGCCGCCATAACCCAAATAACCATTTTGAATGGTCAAGTTAGGCGATGAAACATTGCCAATCACTTCAACATTATTGGTGGCATTGAAGGAGGCATCGGTCAGATGCGAGCCAAACTCGCCACTGGAATTCAGGTTGCCACCAATTAATGCCTTGCCGTAGACCTTGACGTTGCTGGTGGTATTTAAATCACCAAACAGCATCAGGTTGTAATCACTCATGGGGGTCGCCAACGCCATCATCGGCATAGCAGCAACACCGGCGATTGCCAATAGCTTGGAATAAAAGTTCATAAAAAATGCCTTTGTAGTAGTGTCATATTATTTATGTCAGTCACTAATGCATATTTAGTGCCTATTTTAGATTTTCTTTTGGCATCAATAATTCACAGTAAAAGTTGCGAAGTGTGTCACACAAAACTGTCAATTTAACCGACAGTTATAAAATGACAGCGCAAGACATGTTTTTATTGATAAAAATTAACAATCACATTTCATCGAGAAATCAACCCGGCAGAAAACGAAAAAACAATGAAAATGGTTGAGCCAACCCACTATTTTGCCTAGCCTTGCGCCTCACCTTTTATGCAGCCACTTGTTATGGAATTCAGCTTCCCCGCCATCGGCATCACTCACTCATGCTTCAAAGAGAAGTTCGGCATTCCCCGCCAACCCGGTTTGGCGCCACTGGCACGGGCGGAAATCGAACTTATCCCGCCTTATAACGAGCGCTCGGCATTTGATGGTTTGGAAGGCTGCACGCACCTGTGGATTCACTTTGTGTTCCATGCAAATAAGTACGCCAACAAAAGCGATGAGTGGAAAGCCAAGGTTAAACCGCCGCGCTTGGGCGGCAACAAAACCCTCGGCGTATTTGCGACTCGCTCGCCCACACGGCCTGCGCCAATTGGTTTGTCGGTAGTGCGGTTTGAGGGAATTAGCGAGCGAGAGGGAAAATTGTTCGTGCAGATCAGCGGGGTAGATTTACTCGACGGCACGCCGATTTTGGATATCAAACCCTACGTACCCTATGTGGACTGCGTGCTGGAAGCCGAAAACAGCTTTGCCGCCGCAGCGCCAGAGTTGATCCCAGTCGATATACCCGCACCCCTGATGGCAATCTGTGTCGGATATTGGAAGCGCACCGGCACTGACCTCGCCGGACTGATTACCCAAATCCTGCAACAAGACCCGCGCCCGCAATATCAACAGCCAGATTCTGAGCGGATATACGGCATGAAATTATTGGATTTAGATGTGCGCTGGCGTTATTTCACTGCGTCAGAAGGCTATCGAATCCAAGTCACCGAACTCATCACCTAATACACTTCAACCACGCCTGGAGAATCAGCAATGACCAGCAAATCAATTTTTCTTAAAACCTGCCTATTAGCCCTGCCACTCAGCCTTGCCGCCTGTAACGCGACTCTGCCGCAAATGGCGGAAACCGGTGCAGCCGTGGCGGGCGCTGCGGGTTACAACAATCAGGCGCAGCTGATTCGCGCAATTAAAGAAGCACTGGAGCTGGGCAGCAATCGCGCTGCTAGCAGCTTGTCCGCCACCGGTGGTTACGCCAATAACCCACTCTATCGCATTGAATTGCCAGACAATGTACAACCGCTTGCGAGCAAATTGCGGCAGTTAGGTTTAGGCAGCCAAATGGACAAAGTAGAAAGCCTGATGAATCAGGGCGCCGAAAAAGCGGCAGTTGAAGCGCAAGCGGTGTTTGTCGATGCAGTGCGCAAGATGAGCGTGACCGATGCGCTGGGCATTATTCGCGGCAACAGCACGGCAGCGACCGATTACTTCCGCGCACAAACAGAAGCCAGCTTGCGCCAGCGCTATCAGCCCATCATTCAACAGAACCTGCAACAAATTGGTTTCTACAATCAGTACCAACAACTGCTGGGAACTTACAAAATGTTGCCCATCGCCAACAAGCCCGATCTGGATTTGGAGCAGCACGTGCTGAATGCGGCCTTGGATGGCTTGTTTAAACAAGTCGCCGTAGAAGAACAGCTGATCCGCAAAGACCCGGTCGGGCGCGGCAGTCAGATTATCGGTGCGGTATTTGCGCAGAAATAGACTGATATCCGGGCGCGCAGCTAGTGATTAAGCGCGCGCCTGGCGTCAATTACCATCCAGTAAAACATCGCCAACCCAGCCGCGGATAACAACACCCCCACCCAACCGGTCGCGGCGTAACCCATACCCGCATCAATCACCAACCCTCCAAAAAAAGCACCGGCGGCGTTGGCGAAATTAAACGCGGAGTGATTCATTGCAGCGGCCATGGTCTGTGCTTTGCCCGCCACATCCATCAGGCGGATTTGCACCGCAGGGCCTATCACTACCACAGTGCCCACGCAAAATACGGCAATGCAGGCGAGCCAGAGAATCGGCGCAACCAAGGCAAAAACGCCACACACAATCATCGACCAAATCAAACAGCGCTTGATGGTGCCGAGCAGATCCCGGTCGGCCATGCGCGAGCCAAAAATATTGCCCGTCACCATGCCCGCACCAAACAGTGCCAAGACAAAGGGCACCCCCATTTCAGTCAACCCCGCCAAGCTCATCAACGTGGGTTTGACGTAGGAATAGATGGCGAACAATCCGCCGGAGCCTATAGCGCCAATCCCCAGAGTGATCCACACCTGACGATTGGTAAACATCGATAGTTCATGGGAGACGCGCCCACCGGATTGCGGCGGCTCGTAGGGGACAAACTTCACAATGCACACAGCCGATGCCAGTGCAATTACCCCCACCAATACAAATGCAGCACGCCAACCCAACCACTGCCCCAGCGCGGTTGCAATAGGGACACCCGCGAGCGTCGCCGTCGAGAGCCCCAACATCACATAGGCCACCGCGCGGGTGCGCATATGCGAAGGCGCCAGTGTGGCCGCCACGAGCGAGGCTATGCCAAAGAAGGTTCCGTGGGGTAAGCCGCTTAGCAGGCGTAACGCCAGCATAGCCTCGTAATTTGGCGCCATCGCACTGGCGATATTGGCGATGGCGTAAAGCCCCATTAGCACGACGAGCATGCGTGTACGCGACCGCCCGGTGCTGAGCATGGCCAGTACCGGTGCGCCAATCACCACGCCCAGCGCATAGAGACTGATGGTGTGACCGGCTTGCGGGATGCTGATCCCGAGCGATGAGGAAATTTCGGGCAGCAGCCCCATGGAAATAAACTCGCCCACGCCAATCGCAAAACTGCCCAAGCCCATCGCGAGCAGTGCAATAAAAAAAGTGGGAGTTGGTTTTTCGCGTGATAAATGTGGAGATGATGAATCAGGTGACGACGATAACAAATCCTAGAACCTCAGGAAGGGGGATCTTCTACAGCAGACAATCCGAGCCGGAATTATAAGCCCCGACCCTACCAGAGTAATGTTGAAAATAACTATAAGTCGCCAGAGCTGCTTTTTTATCTATTCCCGCTAAGTCGCCTACCAGCAAACGCTGCAGCCTGTGGTATGATGCGCGCCTTTTTCAGCCAGCCGTGTTTCCTGCCCGGCCTCTTCAGTCTCCCGTCGATGACACCACTCCCGGAGACGCGCTGCACCGATTTCCCATTTTAGGAGTTGTTCCCATGAGCAAGACCTCGTTAGACAAAAGCAAGATCAAGTTTCTGTTGCTGGAAGGCGTTCACCAGTCAGCGGTAGACACACTTCACGCACAGGGTTATACCAATATCGATTACCTGAAAACCGCACTGGGTGAAGATGAGTTGATCGAACGCATTCAAGACGCGCACTTTGTTGGATTGCGTTCACGCACCCAACTGACCCGCCGCGTATTTGAAAACGCGCCCAAGTTGATCGCTGCTGGCTGTTTCTGCATAGGCACCAACCAAGTGGATTTGAAAGCGGCACAAGAGCATGGCGTAGCCGTCTTTAATGCGCCCTACTCCAACACCCGTTCAGTGGCTGAATTGGTTATCGCTGAAGCGATCTTGTTGCTGCGCAATATTCCGCAGAAAAACTTTGTCTGCCATCGCGGCGGCTGGGACAAATCAGCTAATGGCTCGTTTGAAATTCGCGGCAAAACCCTCGGCCTGATCGGTTACGGCTCGATTGGTAGCCAAACCAGCGTATTGGCCGAATCCCTCGGCATGAAAGTGCGCTTCTACGATGTTGTCACCAAGTTGCCGCTGGGCAACGCCAGCCAAGTGCGCGAGTTGGATGAACTGCTCGCCACTTCCGACATCATCAGCCTGCACGTGCCGGAAAATGCCTCTACCCAAATGATGATTGGCGCACGCGAAATCGGCCTGATGAAACAGGGTGGTATTTTGATTAACGCCTCACGCGGCACCGTGGTAGACATTGATGCATTGGCCAATGCGATCAAATCTGGCCATATCGCTGGCGCCGCAATTGACGTATTCCCCGAAGAACCCAAAGCCAATGGCGATGAATTTATCAGCCCGCTGCGCGGTTTGGACAATGTGATCCTGACCCCGCACATCGGCGGCTCGACCATGGAAGCGCAGGAAAATATCGGTATTGAAGTGGCGGAAAAACTGATCAAATACTCCGACAACGGCACCACCACCAGCTCGGTCAACTTCCCCGAGGTGGCCTTGCCCGGTCACCCGGATGCCCACCGTTTGCTGCACGTTCACGCCAATGTTCCTGGCGTATTGTCGAAGATCAACAAAATCTTCTCCGACAACCAAATCAATATCGTCTCACAATACCTGCAAACCAATGAGAAAGTTGGCTATGTAGTAGTAGACATTAACTCACCTTACGATGAGATCGCACTGGAGCAGTTGAAAAATATTGAAGGGACTGTGCGTTGCAGAGTGTTGTTCTAGTCGTTGCAGAGTGATGCTCTAAAGAACAACTGCAGCACCATAAAAAACGCCACGCTCAGTAATGAGCGCGGCGTTTTTGTTTTGTCTGGCTGCAACCTACGCCAATTGACGCAAATGATGATAATCCTGAATGGTGTCCAGCTCTGCACCTTCTAACTGCTCGGCCTTAAACAAATCCCAGCGCATTTGCAGGTTTAACCAAAAATCAGCTGATACACCAAAAAAGCGTGCCAAGCGCAACGCAGTACTCGGCGTGACGCCCCGTTTTTGATTGACCAACTCGTTAATACGCTGATAGGGAACATGAATAGCGTCCGCCAATTCACGCTGGGTAATCTGCATAGGGGTAAGAAACTCCTCCACCAGCATTACACCGGGATGGGTCGGCGGCCTATTTGTTGGAATGCGAACCATATACACCTCTAGTGATAATCAACTATTTCGACCTCTTCAACACCGGCGTCAGTCCAGCGAAAACAGATTCGATATTGCTCGTTAATACGTATGCTGTACTGCCCTTTACGATTCCCCAATAAAGCCTCTAGTTTATTGCCCGGAGGAATTTTTAAATCATCCAGATACGCAGCGGAATCAAGCAAATCGAGCTTTCTAGCCGCAATACGCCAAAGCGTTTGAGGGCAAGCTTTGCGCGCCAATTTTGAGTCGATACCATTAAAGATATCCTCAGTGGCTTTGTCCTTGAAAGAGTTAATCATGCTATAACGGTATCACGGCTATCATGCTATTTCAATTTTCTCTAATCTTAAACCGCAGCGGGCTTTTTCATCCAACCCGCTACCACTTCCACCCCCACCACTAACAACACACCCGCCAAGGCGCAGGCGATGGCGGCGATCAGCATGGGGTCATTGCCGGTGAGCTGGGCAAAATGTGCAGGGCTGACACTCGCCTGCTGCAACACCACGGTTTCGCCGTGGCGATTGAGTGCGGTCTGCAGCACTTCTTTCCAAGGCCAGGTGACGTAGAGCGAACCCACCAAAAAGCCAATCAACGTGGCCAAAGTCGTAGCATGATAGCTGGAAAGCAGCCAAGAGAGAAAACGAGAAAAAACCACCAATCCACATATACAACCAGCAATAAAAGAGGCGAGCGCTATAAAATCCCAGTTATTCACCGCATCAAGCATAACCGGATACAAACCTACCAAGAGCAGGATAAAACTGCCTGACACCCCCGGTAGAATCATGGCACAAATAGCGACAAAACCACCCAAAAATAAAACCCACCAATAACCGGGCAATTGTGCGGGAGCAGAAAGTGAAATCACCAACACCACCAACACACCCAACAATAGAGCAATCCACTGCGGCAACCGCCAATGAGGTTGCTGCTTAGCAAGTAGATAGATCGAAGCGAGAATCAAGCCGGTAAAAAATGCCCAGACTAAAATCGGATAGGTTTCTAACGCCAAGGTAATCACAAGCGCGAAGGTTTTCACACTAATCAAAATACCGCCAAACACCGCCAGTAAAAAATTGCCGTTGATGTACTGCCAGGTTTTGACCAGACCATCGCGCTTGAGCATGAGCAGCACGGCGGGGGTGCAGCGTTTGAGTGAATCGAGCCACTCGTCGTAAATACCGGTAATAAACGCGATAGTGCCCCCAGACACGCCGGGCACTACATCGGCGGCGCCCATACACAGGCCTTTCAGCATAATGAGTAGATAATCTTTAATGGTGCGATTGGGCTGATGCAAAACAAGCTCCTTTTCTACAGGGATCTGCAGAGCGATGAAAGGAAAAGAGGGAAATAAAGACTGGCGCGAGTGTGCCTGATACCCACGCCGATCGACAAGTCACTTGCCGAAGAAGTGGCGACTAATCGCACCAAACACTGGCGCACGCAACTCATCTGTTTCATTCACTAACTGATGGCCTGCGCCAGGAACCATCGCGATTTGAGCATTGGGCAAAACACGCTGAATCTGCCGCAGGTTATAGCGCCAGGTGACGGTCATATCTTCATCCCCTTGCACCACCAACACTGGCTGCGACAAAGGTGGAAATTGGCGGAACTGTTTATCCCACTCTTTCATAGCGCTCACCCAGCGCACCGACAAGGTGGGCGATTGCAAGCAGTCCTGCGCATCAACAAAACGGTTGAAGCGCTCATCGTGTGAACTGTGCGAACGGCCACGGGGCAAGCGCTTGATAAAACGATGTACCAGCGCGTACAACAAACGGCCTGAATAACGCCAACCTCTGGGCAAAATCAAAGGCGCGCACAGGGCGATGTGGGTTAATAAAGGCTCAGTACGCAACGCGTCATAGCGCCAGAGATAATTTAGCAGCACCGAGCCACCGGTACTCTGCCCCACGGCAAAATAAGGTGCAGGCAAGAGTTTCTGCGCCGCCAGTAACAGCGCATCCAACACATCGGCATACTGATTAAACGAATCAATCGCCACTTGTTCGCCACTGCTCAAACCATGGCCGGGCAAATCAAACGCCAGTACCGCCAAGCCATTTTCCAACCCGAATTGAATCGCATTGCCAAAAATTCCCATGTGATCATAGTAGCCGTGCACCACAATCAGGGTGCCCTTGGGATTGGCGGGCAACCAATAGTGGCTGGCGATGCGAAACCCATGGGTCTTTAGCGCACCAAACCCTTGGATGACATTGGGCATAGTTTTGGCAAAATTGATGCCGTAGAAGTTGAGATAGGCCTGCGCCGGCGGGCTCGCACACCAATCTGAGTCGCGCTCTAGATCAAATAAAAGATCAGGCAGCTGCGCAAGCAAAAGATCGCGCGTTGCAGTATCGAAACCAACAGAGATAGATCGGGAGTCACTCATACGGTGTTTGGGTATCCAGTAAAAAAGTGATGCAACACAAATGGCAACGAAATCACAGCGATCAGGAATTCGATGCGACACAGCCAATGCCATCCTCTATAATCCGCTAATCAACTATAAAGCCATACTAAAAAAATACATAACAATGACAGGCAGGGCTTAAACACATGCAAAAACATATTTTCAACATACACGACGTGATTCTGTTTATGACCGTCGCGGAATGTATTCTGTTGGTAATCTTTCAAGCGATACTACCGGTCAAAAATCAACTCGCCAATCGTTTATTAAGTATATTCCTGCTTTCAATTGCCATTAGTTCCGCCTGCGTTCTGGTGCTCTGGAACGATGACGTAAGACTCTTTAATTTATTTGACGAAGCCCTACTGCCCTACTTTTTGGCCACGACGCAATTACTCAAGGGGCCGATGCTACTGTTTTATGTGATTGCCCTAACGGAAGATGCGTTTCAATTTAGCCGACGCCACCTGCCGCACTTGGCTCCAATTGCGCTCGCACTAGTCTGGTTACTCGTGTTTCAAATCGATAGTTCTGATCTGCGCTTTAAAACGCCGGGGCAAACTGAAACAGAGCGGCAACTTGCCAATTCTGTTTGGCACTTTATTAAAATAATGCCGTTCTTTTACGCCCTCGCCGCTGCCAATCGCGTGCGTTTATACCGGATTAGCTTGCACAATCAATACTCCAATTTTTCACCCACTGAACCCACTTGGCTAAATATGTTGAGCCTGGGCTTTTTGTTTACCTGGAGTTTTTCCATTCTCGTGCATGTTATTGCCAATACAGTAGCCTTGGGTGCACCGGAGATAGCCGACTTATTTGGCATCACTGAAAACTACATTATTTTTATTTTGATCAATGCGCTGTTTATCAACAGTGTGGTACACACCCATAAACTGCTCACCACCAAGCCAGAAGCAGCCAAAGACAAAACCGACGAAAAATTAACCGACTCAGCAATCGAAAAGGTTCAGCTGGGCATGCAAGTGCAGAAGTTATTTTTAAAACAAAACCTCAATATCGAAGAATTTTCCAAGCGCATCAACCTGCCAGTAAAAGAAGTGTCCGCAGTGATCAACAAACACTATGGCACCAACTTTTTTGAATTTATGAACAGCTACCGAGTTGAAGAAGCGAAACGTCTGCTGGGGGATGCACAACATGCGGATATGACAGTAATGGACGTATTGTTACATGCGGGCTTTAACAGTAAATCGGCATTTCATCGTTTCTTTAATCGCTTGGTGGGCATGTCGCCAACTGAGTTTCGTAAGCAGCAATTGCACTCGGAGAAGGCTGCCCATTAAGGCGGCTCTTCTCTCCGCCTAAGGGTAAAGCGGAATCACCCACCTATCATCATCGGGATTTATCCGCCCGCCTATCAACTGAACCACCACTTTATCCACAATCGCGACGCCGTCATCTGCCATATTTTCAAACGTATCTATGCCATTGTTTGGGAAATTCTTGCGCGTGCGATGAATATTAAAGCGGTTGGAAAAGGTTTTTCCAAACGCCTCTTCTATCGCATTTTTTCCGTGCATAAAACCCAGTAAACCACCCCAGGTCGCGGTTGGATTATCGGAATCCCAACCCATCAGTGCACCGATTTTTATGGTCTGTTTTAAATCGCCTTCACCATAAAATAGACTCACCAAACTCGCAGCGAAATTAATTCCGGCAGCAAAACAACCGTTGCAATATAAATTGCGTGAACTGATGGTGTAGCCGTCTAATTGTTGTACTTGGTAGCGCTGATAAATGGCATCGCGGGTTTTTTCCCAGGGAGTATTCGCCAGATACAATGCTTTGACATAATCGTACATGGCGGCAGGATATTGATCATCGGGTAGTTGCTTGCGCGCCTGCTCTGCCATCCAGTTAAGTTGCTCCGCCATCGGCAGGGTTTTATCCACTGCCGAGGCAAGGGAATACATTGCGATATAAAAGCGTGCGATATCAGCTGCCTCTTTGTCTGCCACAGTACGTACAGGCAAGTCGCTTAACTGCAATGCAACATCAGGCCTTGCAGGCGCAAAAAATCCGAAAATTTCTGTCGTGAGTTGTGCATCGATCATATCGTAGTGAGGGTTCAAGCTCTGACTACCGGTGAGCGGAGGAAGAACGCCTTCATACATAAGGTCTAGCGCCTTTTGATTGGACACCCATAAAAAGTTTTCATAATTACCTTCAGGATCGCGACCAAAGGGTGTTGGCTCAGCAGCAGAATAAATGTGCGTCATCCAACCGGTACGAATTTGCTCCGATGTTAACAACACCGACTCACTATTTTTTAATAAATATTGATAAATGTATTCAATGTCGGTGTCGTCATCACTGCCCCAAATACCATCGGGTTTGACCGTGACAAAATCGATAGTCGCCGACAGATCACTCGGCACGCCCTGCCCCCAAATACTCGGTTGATCTGGCTTGCCCCAGTCATTGCGCGTATAAAATTCTCCGGTTTTTATCTCGCCAATATTGCCAATCTTATCCATCTCCGTGACCAGCCCAGTCCAATTGGCGATACATTGCCCCAACCAAAAGCCATAGAGTGCATCGCGATACTCAGCGCGCGACAGCGTAATTGTTTTTGGTGTTTCAGTTGCGTTTTTATTAGCACTGACACACCCACTTAAGAGAAATACAAACAATAGAAAATTCACTAAACGCATAACGTCATTATCCCTTCCATGCATTATTTACTGCACTTAATTGCGATACAAAAAAGCCGGGAATGTCCCGGCTTTAAAGCAACCTATGGTTTTTGTAGCGCGTATGTTTATTCAGTTTCCAAACGAACATTATCAAAGGAAACATCAATGGCACCCGATGGTTCTACTACAAATAAATTGGTGATAGCGTTTAGTTTGGCGATACCAGGGCAGCAGGCAACTGAATTACCACGAGCGATTAACTCAGCTACGCCAATACTGTATGAAGTCCAGACACCATTGGCAGGCAGCGGCACACTGACGTCACTCACATTGGGCCAGCCGCTATCCATTTTAATTAACAATGCAGTGCCTTCGGCCTTGCTATTGACTTTAAAATCAAATTTTAATTTTCCCTGCGCGCTCCATTTGGTCAAGTTGACGGGATTGGAAATTACGTTAAAAAACACATTGCCATCGGTGCCGGTTTTTACCACGTTAAATACTTTTCCGCGTCCAGCTTCGTCTTTTTCAGATGAACTGATATGGCCACTGGGGTTATAGCTTTGCACTTGCAAACCCTCACCAATTGCATCGCCATAGGCGGTGAATAATGGCAGAGCGGCAAATTCAGTACCGCCACCGGTAGCAGCTTTTCCTTCCAGACGAATATTATCCAGCGAAACATTCATCGCTGCCGATGGATCGACAACAAAACTGTTCACCACCGAAGTCAAGGTCGCTTTTCCGCTCGCCAAGGAATTGCCGTTGGCGATTAGGTTGGCAAGAGTGATGCGAAATTCTTTCCACACTCCCAGTTCAGCAACAGGCACACTTACATCACTCACATTGGGCCAACCGCTATCAATTTTCACCAATAACTTTGCGCCATCAGCTTTGCTATTTACCTTGTAATCAAAAACAATTTCGCTATCGGTTGACCAATTGCTCATATCGGCAGGGTCGCCTTTAATTTTGAAATACACATTACCGTTAGCGCCGGTTTTTACCACACTCCATACATTGCCCCGGCCAGCTTCTTCCACTTGTGAATGGCTGATGGCGCCATCGGGATTGTAGGAATCAAATTGCAATACACTCGCCAGCGCATTGTCGTACATCAAAAATAATGGTGGCTCTGGCAATTTCACCGCGCCAATTACCGGGCGCTGATGACCGGCAACAATTTCAGCATTGGCATCAATCGTGGCGCAGCCTTTACCGGTTATAGGTGAACCAGTGCATTCATACACGCGCACAAAATCCACCAACATTTTTTGCGGGAATACGGATTCATCGATACCCTTATTATTCACGTTACCGGCCCAGCTGCCGCCAACCGCCAGGTTTAATAACAGATGAAATTTTGAATAGCGATCAAACGGCGCGCCCAAAGGCGCATCCTTTAATACACCGTCTTGCATATATTGCCCATACCAACCGGTTTCGCGTTGGGTGGCAAAATGTACATTGTCCACATACCAACGAATTTCGCCTTCTTCCCATTCAACCGCATAGGTGTGGAAATCGTCAGCAGGGTTAGCCTTATTCGGCAATTTATAAGCTGCACCGGAATTTACATTGCCCGGCCAATTGCGACCAAAATGCAAGGTGCCGTGTACATTGGCTTCCGGTTCGCTGCCATTAGTTACTACCTTTAAATTGACCGCTTCCATAATGTCGATTTCACCGCTAGACGCCCAGGTGCCATAAGGCGAGTTGGTCGGCAACATCCAAATCGCGGGCCAGGTACCTTGGCCTGCCGGTAATTTTGCGCGAATTTCAAAGCGACCAAAGGTCCACTCTTTAATATTTTTGGTGCGCAAACGCGCCGAGGTATAAGGCAGGGTTTTAGTGCTCGGGCTGTCACCTTCCGGTGAATCGGAACCGGTAAAATCTTCGCGTTGGGCAACAATATTCAACACACCATCGGCAACGTAAGCGTTGGTCGCGCGATCGGTGTAACACTGCTGTTCGTTATTACCACCGCCCCAGCAATTTTTTTCAAAATTCCATTTGCTGGTATCAATACTGGCACCATCAAATTCATCGCTCCACACCAACTTCCATTCAGCGGTAGCCGGTGCAGATGAACTGCTCGCTGCGGTTGAAGATGGCGCTACCGATGAAAGTGCTGCGGAGGAAAGCGCCGCACTGGATTTATTGTTGCCGCCGCCACCCGAACCACCACAGCCAGCCAAACTGACCAACGCAATAGCCGCGCAGATTTTTGTTAACAGGGGTTTAACGCTGAGCTCGTGATTTTTCATAATTACCTCTATTGTTATTGTTGAAAAATTATTCGGCGCAGGCTTGAGCCGTTGCGTTTTTCTCGATGCGTACATTGTAAATAGATACATCCAAGCTACCCGCCGTACTCAACATAAAGGGTGCCAGCACCATATCCATTTTCACGCGTTTTTTCGCGAAGCATTCAAGTGCAATACCGACACTTATCCACTCACCCGGATTTGCAGCATTTAATTGCTCAGTAATTGCAATCTCGCCACCACAATCACTACCGCAATACATACCCAGGTTCACGTCTGCATTAGGTTTGCTATTTACTTTCACATCAAATATCAGCGCACCTTTACTTTCGGCATAGGCAGAAAAGTCAGTTCGGGTAGTAGAACCTAAGGTCACTGTCGCTTTGGCTGAGCCATCAAACTGCAAACGGCGGGTATCTTCCTGCACCTGTTTATCTTCAGAGGAGACAATCACTGCACCCAATTCACCGCGACTAGTGGTGACCGGCAACATGTTGTTCATATGATCAAGCAAAACTAACGCCCAGGGATTCAGCACTCGCTGATTAAAAATCGATGCAACATCAGGCGTGTTAGTCGCAATCGCTTGCGCAGCAGTTTCATCGAGCAAACCGGTTTCGATTTTATCGCTGTAGGTTAGACCAAAATCATAGGCAAATTGTGGTTGATAATCTTCATCACCCACATTCAACGGCGACTGCGTCGGCGATGATGGCCAAGAGAAAGGCAACTTACCTTTCACATCAAAATTCACTGAGCCATCTTTTTTGCTGAGCACCACATCGGCAATACCAACACCTTCTGAGCCAGGCAGCCAAACTACGGCAAACGCATCAGAGGCATTGATAAAATTGTTGGCCCAGAGTGGGCGGCCAGTGATAAACAATGAAACCACTTTGATACCGTCGGCTTTTAATTTTTTTAGCAGCGCGAGATTGGTTTCATCTTTATAAATTAATGCACCTACATCACCTTGCATTTCCGCGTAGGGATCTTCACCGAATACTACAAAGGCCACATCGGGTTTTTCACTGTAGCTACCATCCACACTCAACACGGCTGAACCACCGGCCGCTTTTGCTGCATCGGCAATACCCTGATAAATAGACGTGCCACCGGGGAAGTCCGCATTCACATTACCGGTACCCTGCCAGGTGATGCTCCAACCGCCGGATTGTTTGCCGATATTGTCAGCGCCATCACCCGCCACCAAAATTTTACTGCTCGCATTGACCGGTAAGGTTTGCCCATTATTTTTTAACAACACAATGGATTCACGCACCGCTTGACGTGCGACTGCGCGATGCTCAGGCGAGCCAATCACTTCGCGTTTACCCGCCAATTCACGGGTAGAGGGCGCGCCTTTTTCAAATAAACCAGCGCGCAATTTCACCCGTAAAATGCGCGACACTGCGTCATCCAACCGCGCCATGGAAATCTCGCCACTTTTCACTTGCGCGAGAGTGTTGTGATACAACTCTTTCCAATTCGCGTCTGGCGCCATAAAAATATCCAGACCGGCGTTGATGGATTGCGGGCAACTCACCGGCGTACAGCCGGGTACAAATGCATGACCCGCCCAATCGCCGACCACTAAACCATCAAAACCCATTTGGGTTTTTAATTGATCGGTAAGCAAATATTTGTTGCCGTGCATTTTGGTGCCCTGCCAACTACTGAAGGAGGCCATCACCGTTTGCGCACCTGCCGCCAGTGCAGTTTCATAACCCGCGTTGTGAATTCGCACCAAGTCTGCTTCGCTGATTTTCGCATCGCCGCGATCTTGACCACCTTCGGTGCCACCATCGGCAAGAAAATGTTTTGCTGTAGCGATTACATGGTGTTCGCTGAGCAAATCCTTACCGGCAATACCCTGCAAACCTTCCACCATCGCACCGCCGTAGGATTTCACCACCGCTGGATCTTCGGAATAGGATTCGTAAGTGCGCCCCCAGCGATCATCGCGCACTACCGCAAGGGTCGGCGCAAAACTCCAATCTATGCCAGTCACCGCAATTTCAGCAGCTGTTGCCGCGCCGATTTGGCGAATCAAATCCGGATTGCGCGCAGCACCTAACCCGATGTTGTGCGGGAATAACGTTGCACCAATAATATTATTGTGGCCGTGCACTGCATCGGTTCCCCACATGACTGGCACTGGCACACGGCCACCCTCGGTGCTCATGGAGGCGTGATAAAAACCATCGGCCAGTGCAAGCCAATCTTCCACTTTCGCGTGTTTGTTTTCGCCGGGGAACGAGCCGCCGCCATTCAAAATCGAACCGACTGAATACTCAGTGATATCCGCCGGTGTCACCTGACGCAATTCCGGCTGAATCAGTTGTCCCACTTTTTGCTCAAGGGTCAATTGCCCGAGCAGCTCGGTAATTTTTGCTTCAATAGCCGGATCTTTTTTAACCGCACTTTGCACTTGTGGCCAGAGAGATGCTTCCGTTGTTGCAGCTGAATTGTTTGCTGTACTGTCGGCTGCCTCGTTAGATTTTTTATCGCAACCGCTCAACACGGCTAGCACGGCCAAACTGCAGGCAGCTAAAGCGCCCGGTCTATACAAATTAGGCATAAATTACCTCGCCATTAAAACTGTAGTTGTAAGAATATTGTTGTTGTCAGAGTCAGGGTCACAGGTTGATTGGAAAATAAAAAACAACTGCTGATGTAAAAAAGCCCCCGCTTTCTGCTGAGAGGAAGAACGCGGGGGCTAAGCAAGGAGAGCTAACAAGTACAGATAGGGTTGGCATTGTGTACCTAGCCATGCTTGCTAACACCCATGGGGACCTGACATCACCCAGGGGTTCATCTGCTGAAAACACACATCAGCAACAACTCTTGATTGGCTCAACCACGGGCACAAGCAAGACTTGATGAACCCATAGTGACATTAGCGGGATTAAGCGTCGTCCCACTTTCATCATTAACGAAACATGGGGCGATCCACTTTATTGCAGGAGAGATTCTGACAACCGGGTATAGGGATCGTGTTTAAATATTTAGCCGAACGCGTCTATTTGCAAAAAGTGAGACAACACCGGCGTTAGCATGCAATAGATTTGCTGTATCGCGCCGCAACGTACACCGGTTAAATTTTCTGAAAACTAAACTCACCCAGCTTACTTAATAGATAACGATTGGTTGGAAGATTGGCCACCGCAACACTGGTCTTTTTCACTGTTTCATTAAATAACCGATTGGCTGCATTGGTTTCCGCTTGCGCAGCGCGCTTAGCCAAAGCGCGAGGCAAAGTATTAAAACCCATGCCGTAGAGAACATACTGGTAACTCGCCCAGGGAAACATTTCGTCGCCGCGAATATCATGTTTCCAAGGCACCTGATAACGCCACAACTCTAGCTGCTCGCGCAACCCATCTGGCATGGTTGTTGGATTACAGTGATCGCGCCAATATTCAGTGTCACGCCGCTCACTTAGCACATAGTGTAATTTGAGGAACTCAATAATTCGCTGCCAATTGCCCGCGAATTTGTTATTAAAGCGCTTCGCGGTAATGTCCATCACCGCGCGATTTGCAGGCAATTGCTCACTAATCGTTTGCGCGGATAACTCAATTAATACCAATGCAGTCGCCTCTAAAGGCTCAATAAAACCCGCAGCAATTCCCACTGCAACACAGTTTTTATGCCAGAATTTTGCGCGATAGCCCGGCGTAAAGCTCAATTTACGCGGCGTAATATTAGCGGCGGCCGCTTTACCAATAGACGCCTCAAGATACACACGCAGATTTTTTTCGACTTCGTCGTCTTGGGTGTGAGCACTTGAAAATACATGCCCCACACCGCGACGAGTAGGTAAACCTATATCCCAAATCCAACCACTATCTTGTGCAGTTGATAAGGTACAAGAGGCTATGGGTTCATCGGGATTGGAGTAGGGAATCTGCACCGCTAATGCACTATCGTTAAACAGTATATGGCTCTGTTCAACCAGTGGAATTTGATAATGCTCGCCGATTAAGCGCGAGGCAAAACCAGTGCAATCGATAAACAAATCGCCGTTTATCTCACCATTTATTTTAGTGATTAGCGCCGATATATCGCCTTTTTCGCCACTATTAACGCCTGTGACATGATCAATTAAATGCGTGACGCCAAGCTTATCAATACAATGCTTTTGTAAAAATTGCGAAAATTTTCCAGCATTCAAGTGATATCCGTAATTTACATTGCCTGCAAATTCCGGCGTGGTTAATTGTTTGGGCGCAAGGTAGCGATCGGATAAATGACTTTGGGCACAGACCGCATCAGCAAAACTAATTGTCTCGCGAAATGGCAGCCAATGAGCAGCGAGATTAATGTCATTATTGCCCTCGGGTAAGGTGAACGGGTGATAGTAGAACTCTTCGCCCGGCCTGGACCAACCAATAAATTTAGAGCCCTGTTTAAAACTGGCATCACACTCGCGAATAAAATCAGTTTCTGAAACACCCATTTTTTTCAGCGTATTACGCATTGAGGGCCAGGTTCCCTCCCCCACACCAATAGTGGCTACATCGGGTGATTCAATTACTACCAGCTCTATGCCATTGTGCTTATCAACCAAATGCTCTGCCGCAATAATTCCCGCCGTTAACCAACCCGCAGCCCCGCCACCCACAATAACTATTTTTTTTAGTGGCTGAGCATTCAACGTAGAAATAGAATTTTCATTGGCCATTAACAACTCACATCTCGCTAGTATTTTGTAGAAACAATTATTGCACTGTTATTTTTGCACCGCGCAGTAATGCGCAATAAAGTCGGCGTGCAAGGGCAACTGCCCCACTCGGTTGCGTGTTGACTCGCGTATTTTAGCTAAAAATGATGCGAGTTCACCGCTGGGCATAGCATCGGCAAAAGGGTGATGTGCGGCGGGTACAATCCCCTGCCCCAGCATAACTTGAATCCAGGATTCCTCGCCGAACAATTCACTATCACCTTTAAATACGCGCCCGGTTTTTTTAAACAATTCAATTCTTCGGCGCAGCGATTCAGGTAATTCCATAGTGCGGCAGTGTTGCCAAAAGGCGCTATCATTGCGCTCAGTGACACAGTAATGAAGGATAATAAAATCCCGAATACGCTCCACTTCAAGCGAGGTCTGTGCATTAAACTCATCAACACTATCTTGCAAAATTTCTTCGCTCGGGAACAGCTGCAACAGCCGCAACACACTGCGCTGAATCATATGGATACTGGTGGATTCAAGCGGCTCAAGAAAACCACTGGCCAACCCCAGCGCAACACAATTTTTATTCCAGTGTTTGGTGCGCGTGCCAGTGCGAAATTGTATTACTCGCGGCGTGTTTAAGGGTTCACCCTCAATGCTGTTTAATAATTTTTCTGTGGCTTGTTCATCGGTGAGATAGCGGCTGCAATAAACCAATCCGTTTCCAACTCGATGCTGAAGCGGAATGCGCCAGCGCCAACCCGCCTCATGCGCGATTGCACGAGTGTAGGGAATAGGTTCACCAACGGCTTCAGTTTGCACCGCAACAGCTCGATCACACGGTAACCAATGGCTCCAATCAATAAAGCCTGTATGCAGAGTCTGCTCAATTAATAGGGCGCGAAACCCGGTGCAATCGATAAATAAATCGCCATTCACAACGTTCCCTGATTCCAGCACCAACTCTTTAATAAAGCCATTGTGAACATGTGTATTAACCTGAGCAATTTTTCCTTCGATACGCTGCACGCCACGTTTTTCACTGTGGGTGCGGAGCAATTTTGCGTAGCAGCCTGCATCAAAATGGTATGCGTAGTTCAAATTAGCAGAGGGCAAAATTGCAAATTTATTTAACCTTGCTGCTAAATGCTCCACACAATAATCACCATAAGGGATATTAATGCCCTGCCGTAATCCAGCCAGCCAAAAATTTACAAAGCCACAGGCATAGCTGTCTTTTCCTGCCCAGCCAAAAGAGTGAATATATTGGTCGCCTTGCTCGCGCCAATTTTCAAATTGAATACCGAGTTTAAACGTGCCCTTTACCGATGCTAAAAATTCGCGCTCATCCAACTCCAAAATCTTATGCAGGCTCAGCAGCGGTGGAATAGTCGCCTCGCCCACACCAACAGTGGGAATATCATCTGACTCAATCAAACAGATTTCCAACTTGTGACCAAATGCTTTGGATAGGGTCGCAGCAGCAATCCAACCCGCCGTTCCGCCGCCGGCTATTACCACCTTTTTCACTGCATCTGTTTTCACATTACACCTCAATCAATGAGCGATTTATTCAAAATCGATAAAAATATTGGCGGTTAATCGCCCAGAAACCAAATCGCCACTGATATCCTGCTGCGGAGAAATAAGACCAGAGTGCAATAAATTACCAGGGTAAATTGCCAACCGATTGGGCAAATAATCTATTTCATGGTAGAGGTCATAATTAGGATTATCGCGACCAATATAGGATTTTTCTGGTTCTCCGACGCGACGAATAAAATCATTCGCAATACTGAAATAGCGCTCCTTATCGGCCTCATCCACTCGCTCGAGTTGCGAGGGAGCATGCCGAAAGAAACCAGTGCCGCCGTGTTTACCCTCAGCCAAATAATGTAAAACAGCAAAGGAATATGGGCTGGGCTTGTCAAAATGCGGAATGCGCTGCAGCAACCCCAAAGTACTGGCCGGCTGAGTTACTAACGAGTAACAGGCTTGGGTGACTTTTAACTTCATTTCGGCGGGAATACCGTAGACTTCTTGAAGCCTTTTTCCGATAAGTGCCACCACGGAGTTAATGTAATCCACTGGCAAGGGCGCACGAATACCGGGATATAAATTTGCTTCATCATGGGTAAAGCGCACACTCGCGGCAGCTGCGCGTATTGATTTGCCTTGGTCGCGCGCAAAATCATCGATAACAATAATAGGCGTTTTGCTATTACCAATTTGATACAGCATGGGTTTGGCCAGTGGATTCACAGAAAAATCTGCAGCCAATTGTTCGGCATTATCCGCCGCCGCTGACGTTAGCGAAGGACAATAACTTTTTACAAATTCCTTATGGTAGGGAAGCTCATCTACCGATTGTTTTACTTGCAGCCGGATTCGCTCTAGAAAACCGTTTAACTCAGCATCTGTCATTAAATCAACAATAGGGTGATAAGACTCGGGCATGAGCCCCTGCCCCAACATAACTTGCACCCAGGATGATTCACTGAAAAGATCGGCTCCATATTTATAGACGCGCCCAGTTTCACGGAAATGCTGCAATCGATGTGCGAGCGATTCGGGCACGGTCATTGCGCTACAGTAGCGCCAAAATTTGGAGTCAGTACGCTCGGTTACGTGATAATGCAGAATAATAAAATCGCGAATATTTTCCATTTCTTGACGCGTCTGTTCATTAAACTCGTCAATGTCGGACTGGTGTACAGCACCCGCCGGAAATAATTGCATCAAGCGAATGATACTGCGCTGAATTAAATGAATACTGGTGGATTCAAGTGGCTCAATAAAACCTGCCGACAAACCTATCGCAACACAGTTTTTATTCCAGTGTTTACGGCGACTTCCCGTTCTAAAGGCAATCACCCGCGGCTTGGTGAGCATTTCACCTTCAATATTGGCGGTAAGTGTTGCGATGGCCTCTTCGTCTGACCAGTAGCGACTACAAAAAACCAGACCATTGCCAGTGCGCGTTTGCAATGGAATGCGCCACTGCCAACCCGACTCATGCGCAATTGAGCGAGTGTAAGGTAGAAATTCACCGGTGGATTCTGTTTGCACCGCGATTGCGCGATCACATGGCAACCAATGCGACCAGTCTTCGTAGCCTGTGTGTAAGGCTTTTTCGATTAACAATCCAGTAAAACCCGTGCAATCGACAAATAAATCTCCCGCCAAAATGGCACCCGATTCAAGCACTAGAGATTCGATAAATCCATTGTCTTCACGCAAGCGAACATCGGCAATTTTACCTTCGACCCGCGTTACGCCATGTTGCGCGGAAAATTCACGCAGATATTTTGCATAGAGCGTCGCATCCATATGATAGGCGTGATTGCGCTCCTGATTCGGGTAGGTCGCAAATTTATGCTCGCGCGCCGCAAGATGTTCTGTACAGTAATCACCAATCGGTGCCGCGATCCCCATGCGGGATCCTTTCAACCAAAAATGATGGAATTTCGCTGCCCAACAATCCTTACCCAAAAATCCGAATGAATGAAGGTAATCCTCATTTTTATCGCGCCAATTTTCAAATGAAATTCCTAATTTGAATGTGGCGTTGGTAGCCGCCATTATTTCACTTTCTTTCAGTCCGAGTAATTGATGAAAAATATGCAGGGTGGGAATTGTTGCTTCACCTACACCCACAGTACCTATCTCATCGGATTCCACCAGCGTAATCGCCAGATTTTTACCCAGCAATTTAGAAAGAGCTGCTGCGGTCATCCACCCTGCTGTTCCACCACCGGCGATGACGACACGCTGTTTTTTTAATTCAGTCATCATAACTACTCATTAAATATTGAGACGTTTAAGCAAATCGGCGCGCAGTTTTCTCGCCTCCAACTCTGACATAGGTATATCCAGCATCGCACGAACATGTTCCGGTAGATTACGCAGATCAGTTTCATCCCGCTCAAAAACATAGTAATCAAATATACTTTTCCACGCCTGGCGCTGTTCAAACGACAGATTGCGCAAACTCATTATTGCATGTAATAGCGCATTGGTTGGCCGCCCCAAATAGGCGGGCGACTCTCGCCACCAATGGGTATATAAAATATTAATTGCGTCCAAACCCTCAACGTGATGCCACCACATGCCGGGCAAAAATAGTGCATCACCCGGCGTTAATTCTGCGACAAAGGCATTTGCCATGGCTTCGGAAAATTTAGGGAAGCGCTCAAGATCCGGCTCGGCAAAATCCACCAAACTGATTTCTTGTCCACCGGGCGCGAACTCCAATGGCCCGGGATAAAGATTGGCAATTTGCTCTGGCGGAAACAAAGTGAAGCGCCTGCGCCCAGTCACACAGCAGGCCAAATTATTGGGGAAATCATAGTGCGCCGCGATGCGCGAGCGATTGCCCGCCCACAATAATTTGATGGGGCTTAACCCATCCAATCCCGCATTATTCGCCTGCGCAAGGCCCGGAAACCACTGCGCCGTATCCGTAGAGGGAATGTAAAGTGTTGGCGCACCGTCATTGTATTGTTGTGCGAGTAATTCCTGCACGAATACCGCAAGCGGCTCCCGCTTCGCAATAAAGTTAAAAGCCGTCATGTCGCTATTATAAAAAATGCGACCTTTGGTTTCTGAGTCACCATAACAGGTAGTGAGCGGCACACCTGAATAGAATTCGCCGAGGTATTCAAGCGCCTTTTGACCCGATAATTTCCCGGCTTGCACCAAAGGCCATGAATTGCCGAACCCTGGAAGCAGGGTTGGCTGGGATAACCCGGATAAAACATCTTGAATATTCCCGGGGTGATACCCATTCAATACAGCGACTTCCTTGGGCATAGGCAACACGGGCTTCATAAGCATTTTCTCTTTTTAGTTGCCGCGACAGTCACGCATTGCGCGCCTGAATCAAACGATTTTTTTGCTCGATTAAAAAACTCACTCGCGCGTGAGAGCCAAGAATCATATAGATAGCTTCCAAATATCCGCCGCGATACAGCTTGATAATGGCTTCGTCGGACAAGGTTTTTAATTTTTCTTCGTTGATGGTGTAAAAACCAATCAGTTGATGAGCAGAGCCATCATTCAAGGTAACCGATAGTGTAAAAGGCTCTAACAAATCCTGTGCGAGCAGCATATTGATGAATTGCTCGGACTCAAGTAAGCCTTTGTGCAGGGTTTCTAACACACCGGCCACGCGATCAAGATAGGCAGTATTACCACCAAATTCTTTAAACAGAGGTTCGCCGGTTGTAGTGCTGACACGATTGCTGTCCATATCAATGTGAATTACGCGGCGCGATTGCTCTTGTCCATCTTCGGTAAAATTTTGCTTACCGATTAGAAAAGGCTGGCGCAGCACACTCAACGGAATGTAATCCGCATTCCAGCCAGTGTTATCAAGAAATAAATTTTCGCCCTGCTGAAAACCAAAAAGGCTCAGTGCAAAGAATTTTGCTGTCGTAGGGTCTTTTTGAAAGAAAATAGGGTAGCAACTTTGCACCGCGCGGAATTCTTGCGGAACAATTAAGGCATACCATAAATCATCGCCGTACTCAGGCGACCGCTGGGTGATAACTTTTAAATCTTTGTGTTCAATATTGTTGAGTTGTACGTGATTTGCCATTAGCGCTCCCCTTAATTTTTATCGTGCTTATTAGAATATTCTTCAATAAAAAAGCCGCTGACTAGCAGCGGCTTTCCTTTAGCCTAAAACAGTGCTGCCAGATTAGAAGGAGTAGTTTGCTCCCACCATCCAACGTGCGCCTGTTTCAGTGTAGCTAAGAACTTGTTCACCTGAACGACCTACGACACGGTTGGCTTCGTCCGTAACGTTGATGCCCTGCAGGAATACTTGCAAGTCTTCTGTCACGTCGTAACTTACGCTCAAGTCAATCTGCGCATACTCTTCGGTGTATTGAGGGTTTGCACCAGTACCTTGGCCGCGTGAGCTGAGGAACTGATCGCGCCAGTTGTAGGCAACACGAACATTCCAGCCAAAGTTCTCATAAAACGCCACCAGGTTTGCACTGTCGCTCAAACCAAGTAATGCCTGCTGATCCGTCAACAAGAAGTTGTCATAGGTAAGGTCAGAATCAACAAGAGTGTAGTTAACCTGCCCACCAAAGCCGGTTTCACCGAACATATGTTGAACCGCGAACTCCCAACCATCGATCGAGCGCTCCTCGCTGCCATTCACGGGGGTATCCAGCTCAAAGTTCAAGAAATCATCTGCAGCTACACCGGTAATGCGTTTGGTCGTGGCGTTAACACCCTCTGAACTGGCGAGATTGTCGAAAATCCACTTGCGGATCAGACCTGCGTCAGACGAACCGGTTGCAGCGATTGCTTGATCTACTTTCGGACCTGAAGCCGGGTTGCGGATATCCCATAGCGGCGCAACAACTTTACTAGCAGAGATAAAGTTGGAGATGTCTTTTTGGAAATAACCAATCGACGCATAGCTGGTCTCGGCGAAATACCACTCTGCCGACAAATCAAAATTAACCGACTCTAATGGCTTCAAGGCTGGGTTACCGGTTGAGCCACCACCGTTATTACGGTTTGCCAGGGAGCCGACAACAGTGCCGCCCTTCAATGAGTTGTAATCTGCACGGCCAATGGTTTTGCTGGCCGCAGCCCGGAGAATCACGCCGTCCGCCACTTCCAAACTCAAATCCAGGTTAGGCAAGTAGTGATCGTAGCTGGCGGTCTTGGTCAGGAACTCGCGTTTGCCAGTTGGTTGCAGTTCAATCTCGGTATCAGCAATCCACACTGCGCCGCCGTAGGTAGCCGTGGCCGAAGTAGACTCAACGTCGGTCTCTTCATAACGTACACCCGCGTGGGCTTCAAATGGCATTGAACCGAAATCGGTTTTGAAGTTGTATTGCAAATAGAGAGCAGTAGTTGTCTCTACGGTAGTGCGGTCGGTATCGCGGTCATATTCGTCCGATGGGCAGAACACCGATGGACCGCTACCACAATCACCCACCCAAGGAGCAGCAGCCTGTGCCGCCGGGGTGTTGTAAAGTGCTTCAGCGGCTGCGCGCCCTTTTACATAATCCCAGGCAAAGAACTTATCCTGAATGTTTGCCGAGCTCAGCACAGTGCCGTCGGCTAGGGTATTGTTGGTAATAATGCCCGCATCGGTAAGCGCTTGTGCATCGCTAAAGTTGGAGAAGGAGCCGCCAAAATAGCTTCCAACACTGGCTTCAGTGCCAACAAATACACCGGCAAGATCACCGGCTTTACCGACACCGCCCCAATCGTTGCGCTGCACATTAATCGATTGGGATTGGTTAGAAATTTCAGTGGATGAAATACCGAAATTGATGCTGTTGATGTCATCAAATTCGAACTTACCTTTGGCCTGATATTGATCAACAGTAGAGTGATCTTCAGAGTTACCCACTACGCCACCAGTCACAATCATATTGGCTGGCTGCACGCCGTTCCCGCCACCTACGATCAGGGTGGGAATATCGCCAGAGAAATCGGTCGTGGCGCTGGTTCTGATAAATGCTGCGGTGGACAAGCTGGCGCTTGAACCCAAGTTGCTATCCGGTGTGCGATCCGCCTCAGATAAGGCGACATCAAAGGCAAGACTTAAACGATCACTAACATCCCACTCCAGGTTCAGACCCAGGGTATCGCCCTTAAACTTGTTGGCGTTAATGCCTGCCGCCATGGATAGATCTTGCGGAGTTGCATAGGTTTCAGAGTAGATCAGAGGTGATGACACCGGGCCATCGGTCCACACGTTTTGCGACGGAGCAAAGGTAAACCAGGCGGACACATCATTGGTTTGGCCATGAACAGTACGCTCGTACATGTCATAGTCCAAAGTCGCTTTCACGCTGTCGGTAGGCTGCCATTGCAATACCAACTGCCCATTCAAACGCTCACGCTGTTCTTCACTGAAGCGGTAGATGGTGGTTTGTGGTACAGAATAAATATCGCCTTGACCTGGACGATTAACTTGCTGGGTCTTGGGAACACCACCCCACTGCGGGTTTGCGCCTGCTGCACCACTCCAATCCTGGTCAACCGTACCTTCAAAACTGCGCCAGCCTGTGCCAACCTCAGCAACTGCACTGCCACTCTCACGCTCTTGATAAGCCGCAGAAATAGAAACACCAATTGTGTCATCGGCAAAGGTATTGGAATAAAGACCAAACACTTCCGGCGTTGCACTGCCGCTGTTAGTTGATTGGTCATCCATCATTTTTGCACTCAGAGCCACTTTCTGGCCTGGGCTGTTAAGCGGGCGCACACTTTTGATATCAACTGTGGAACCCATACCGCCGCTATCCAACATAGCGTTGCTGGTTTTTGCGATAGAAACTGCGGTTACCATTTCTGATGCGATGTTGGCAAAGTCATAGCCGCGACCGCCGGTAGTGCGCGCGATAGTGCGCCCATTTTGCGTAACCAGGTTAAAATCTGAGCCTATCCCACGTACTGTAATACGAGTACCTTCGCCGCCGGAGCGGTCAATTGACACGCCGGGTACGCGCTGTAATGACTCGGCGAGGTTAGTATCGGGGAATTTACCAATATCTTCTGCGGAAATAACATCGACCACACCTACTGCTTCACGCTTTTGATCCATCGATCTTTGCAGAGAAGCACGGATACCCGTTACCACTACCTCTTCAATTACACCATCGCCTTGAGCAAAAGTGACGTTGCTCAATCCCGCTGTCATAACCGATGCTACGGTTGTTGCGATTAGCTTCTTTTTAAAGCCCATAGACTGCTTTGTTGTTAGTGTCTTATTCATGGAGTTCTCCATTTATTTATTGGTATGAAATTATGTAATGACCTTTTAATCCACCAGCGCCCTTGGCACTGGGCGTTAAGCCTTGGCCAGAACCGCTTTTCTAGCCCAGTCATAATTACAATTGGTTCGAAAGAGTGTCGTCCCACCTTCAAAATTACCCAAACCTGAGGCTTGTCACTTTTTATCACCCTGAGTGGGAATCGATAATATTCATATATTTCAATAAGTTAATAAAAAATTGCGCACTACGCAGGGTGTGTAAGTTCTACTCAGTGAAAAAAGTGGCACCCATAAAAAACCCCTGACAAACTAATTTTTGTCAGGGGTTAAGCGTCATATTTCGTTTATTGCAGCCCTTGTTGCGGGCTGCTTGGTGGCGTTTAGAGTTTGGTGATACGGAACCAATTGATGTTCCAGCCACCCTGTTGCGCGAAGATGCCGAAGCTCACAGTCCCCGTATTGAGGGTCACGGTTTGGTTCACGGTCACCCAATTTTGCCAACCGCCGGTTGCCGGAATAGTCACATTACCCAGTTGAGTCGCACCCGCATTTAGGTCGGATGACAGCAGTGAACCGGACGGACTGGCAACGCGATATTCGATGCGATAGCTGCCGGTGGTCGGAATAGTGATATTGGCGTAGGCCATCCAATCACCTGCATCTATATAGGATACATTCTGACCGCCGCCGGCATCGGTAGTCGCTTCGGTTTGTACCCCGTTCATCGCAGTAAATGCCTCGGCTTGCACCAGCTGGGTAAAGGCCGGAGCAGAACTACTTGCCGCAACACTGCTTGCCGGGGTGCTGGAGGTGCTGCCGCCAGAGCAGCAATTGAATTGCGCCCAAGCCGTATCCATTGCTCCCGCACCTTGGGCGATGGTGAAGAAGTAGCGCACCGCGGCACCTGCGGGGATGCTGCCGAGGTTGTAAGTATTGGAATTATCGGCATTGTGGGTCATGCGGATATTTTGCTGCGGGCCGTTGTTGATGGTGTAGTGAATATCCGCCCAGGCCGCATTGTTCGCATGGAAGCGCACGCTGTTGCTGGTTAGCACTGTATAGCCATAAGGCGTGGCCGCGGTGGAACTGGCGACAGAGCTAGGGGCAACCGATGACTTGGATGAAGAGGCCACACTGCTCGGTGCCACCGAACTGGGTGCTGAGCTGCTAGCGCCACCGCAACCCGCACCGCTGGACACGACCGATTGACCGGTGCGTTTCAACGCATAACCCTTGGCGGGAACGGAGAAGTTGGTGCCGTCCGAGTAGGCTACGTTGATCGCCGAGCAGCCAAAGTTGTAGGCGATATAGGTCAGGGTGCCATTTTTGTTAAAGGCCACGGCGGCCGGATGGTTGGCCGTTAATGCCCCAGTACCGGTCGCCAGATGACCCAGTTGTTTCAAGGTGTAAACCCAATGATAGGTATGGGCTTTGGTTTCACCCTCTTCCGGAATCAGATTGTTCAGACCATAGGCGAGCATATCGTCTACCGCCGCTTGGCCATTAGTCATCGCCCAGATATTCCACCACACATCGCGCCATTGGCCATTCGGTAAACCAGATGGCTTGCCGTTGCTGGATTCACTCAACCCCAAACTGACATAGCCATTCAGATAATCGGCGTGCTGACCTATATGCAATACCAACGGGCTAAGCGGCAGACCTTGAATACCAAGGATGTGCGCGTAGGCGCCAGAGAACCAGGTAGAAAATACATGGCCATTGCCCCAAATAATCGAGGTGGTGGGTTTGTTATAGGTGGATGAGAAGTTGTCGTAGTCACCACCCAAACCTTTAAAGCGGTCGATATTGTTCCAATACTCCCAGTAAGTCGCAGTAGATGAGGCATGTAGATACATACCGCGCTCGGTCAGGGCATTGTTGCCAGTGATCATGCCGTACAACACGATTGCGCCGTAGGCGTTGGCCGCTTCCGAGGTGGATTCGTTGTTATTGCCCAAGGCAAAGTTGGCGTGGCCCGATGCCCAAGAGAAACCATAGGCCGGATCAAAGTTGCGCAGGTAGGGGAACATGCTGTCATCGCGGCCAGCGGCGTAATCGCGGATCAGCAATTCCACCATTGGCCCGTATTGGGTAGATCCACACCAGCTGGCATCGACACGGCAGATCTCCGCCGCCGCACGCACAAAATAACCGTAGTGGAAGTGGTGGTCGTTCAACTGTTGCTGCGCACCAAAGGATTCGTCAAAACCGAGCAGCGTGTTCCAGTTGCTGTCGTAGGCGAAGTATTTGGTGGTATCCAAAGCACCCGTGGTATTGGCGCGGAACCAATCCTGCAATTCGCCTTTGAGCCAGGTGATCAACTGATTGGCTTCGGCAGTCATGCCAATTGAGCGTGCGATAGCGGCAAGTTCGGCGACTTTGCCGTAGTTTTTGCCCGCCCAGTAGGTGTCGGTCGCAGTATTCCACTTGGCGCTGCCTTGGTTGATAAATTCACTGACCAGCGCGCGCAGTTGGGTGGCGTTGTAATCGCCAATGTTTTCCGGGAAGTAAGGCAATACACCCACATAAGGAATGGTGTAGCTGTAATTGCTAGTGGTAGCAAACTTGGTAACCCCACGGGCGGAGCGGACTTTATAGCTGGTCACCCCCTGACTGGAATTCTTCCAGTGCAGCGGCAGCAGACCCGCCATAGTGGTCACGTTGGCACCATTGAATTGGTACTGATGGCTTACGATGACCTTATTGGTGTTGCGGTCAACGGCATAGTTGATATTCACCTTGTCTACCCGCTGGGTAGCGTATTGCGCAAAAGCGGAGATCATCGCCGCCGAGGGCGTACCGGTTAACTGTGGCAGCCAAGCCACCGTCATACGCTTGGTGCCATTATTCACTCCGATGCTGTTGGTATTCACACCAGTGAATGTAGTCGCATCGTGGCCGACGATAAGGAACGCGTTGCGATTACCCGCCACCTCAGTCCAGATCCCCAGATTGTTGCCACTTTGATGAAAGACGCCCTTTTCGCCGCCATCGGCAGATTTGGTGCGCACCACCAGATTGCCCTGCAGCGCGGTGAAATACACATAGGGTGAACCGTGCACAAAAGTCGCTTCCATCACTGCGGTAGCGCCGCTTTTCCACTGCACAGTCACCGAGCCATCACTGTAGTCCTTAAGGAAGGCATCGAGGTTGGAGTAGGCCGAGTTGCCTACGGCGATGCCATCAAACACTTCGCTAAAAGGATCGGGAATCGCATAAATTGTTTCGTTAGTGCCGGTACGTAAACCGCCCGGGATACCCAAAATACGCACCCCGCGCTCGGTAATCCGCGCGGTAATCGGGTCGGGGGTGATATAGCCGGAATCACTTGAGGAACCTACCCGCATCTCACCCATAAACGGGATAGAACCCCACCAGCGGTGTGTCATGGTGGGCTGATTGCTAGCCGGCGCGACTTTTTGCGGGTAAAGAGACGTTGGTGCGCCGATTGGATTACAACTGCTAACGCCGGGTTTAACCACGCCGGCATTGTGGATCCAGTTGCCATAGTCAACTGTGCACTTCCAGCCCGCGGGGTTAATCGTATCGCTGATATTGCCAGCGCCGTAATTGAGAATGGCAGATTGGCTGATCTGGGCAAAACCCATAGCGCCCAGCAACAGCAAGACTCTGTTGAATCGTTTCATATTAGTGACCCAATGGTTGTTATTGATTATTCGTAGTTATTAATCATGGAAACCAGGAGCACAGCGTCTCTGATGGGTACTGCTTCAACGTCACTGTTAGGGTTATTGTTGTTATTTTAGGAAAAGCCAGAGAGACCAGCGAGATGTACTCCAGTCTTGCCATGCTCTACTTCTCTTTCAAGCAGGTCGTCCCATGTTGATAGCAAAACACAAACTGGGTCTGTCTCACTTTGCAGAACCGCAAAGAGGGAAAGCCACCAATCAACTGCTATAGTTTCTGGGTCAGAATAAACCCCATGGAACCGAGTATGTTCAAGCCGATATGGCACAAGCTAATGTGTGGATGGCTATTAACGCTAACGGCGAGTTTCAGCACCAGTGCGCAAATCGCGGGCGATATAACCGAGCCCGTCGCCACCCCTATGGTGGTGCGCTATTACGACCGCGGCTTAAAGGATGCGCGCCACGCCTACAAATTTGAATTAATTAAACGCATTTTAGAGGTGACTCGCCCCGAGTTTGGCGACTATCGCACCGAGCCGTTTGGCGAGGAGCCCAGTGCCAAACGTCAAGCAATGCTCATCAGCGAAGGCAAGATCCTCAATCTGCTCTGGGCTTCACCCGGCACGGTTATCGCCCGCGCCGATGTCACGTCTGTCCCAGTCGATATACTGCGCGGCCTACTGGGCTACCGGGTCTGTTTAATCAACCCTGCCAACTTCCCCGATAGCAAAAAACTGGTATCGCTCAACCAACTGCAAATTGCACAAGGCCTCAACTGGGCCGATAACGAAATTTACAAGCACAATGGCATCTACCCCAAACAAGCCCCCTCCTTTGAAGGTCTGTTTGATATGCTCGCGGCCAAACGTTATCAATGCCTACCGCTGGGCGCAGATGAAGTTATGTACAGTTGGCGCGACAAAAAAAACAAATACCCCTTTTTGGCGGTAGAACCCAACATACTCATTTACTACGACTACCCGATTTATTTGTACATCAGCAAGCAGTTTCCGCAATTAGCCCAGCGAGTGGAATTGGGTTTACAAAAGCTGCAGCGCAGCGGTGAGTTTGATCAGCTGTTTAAACAACATCACGCCGCCGACATAGCGCAACTACACCTCAGCCAACGTAAAATATTCTGCTTAAAATCCCCCTACTTGCCCGCACCAGGGCAATGCCAAAAAAAATTGGCCTATCCCAAATAAGAAAATCCAACTTGCACGCATAAAAAAACTGCCCAGCCTTTGCAGGCTGGGCAGAAACAATGCGCTACGGACGAAGAAGCGCTTGAGGGTTGGGCACAGCCCGGGAAATAAATGCTCGGCAGCGAGTCTACGTGCCCAGCAGCAAAAGACAATTCCACTTAGACGCCAATATCGAAAAGCAGGACACAGCACACAAACAACTTGTGTGCTGGTATACAAAGCGACTTTACCTATGCCTTATTTTTTGTTTTCGCGCAGCATAACCTCGCGAAAATGCTTGCCCTGCATAGTCGGCGAGTAGGTGTTGTAATCGCTGATTAATTGCGGCGACCAGTCTGGATCAAATACCCAAGCCACCCAACTAATTCCTTTGCTCGCAAAATAATCGGTGATGCGTTTGCCGTATTTGCCATCGTCAATCACTGGAATATGGGCGCCTTTGTCAGTTGCTAACTGATAGCCAATTTCAGTGGCAAAAACCGGATATTTGTCGGCGAGATAACCAAAGTCGCGGGTCCAATTTTTTTCATAGGGCGCGCCCACTTTCATCGGATAGGGGTGACTTACATAGGCTACGTTGTCGCGTTCGATAGGCGCCGCTGCCACTGGGGTTAAATCGTAAGCCCAATTAAACCCGGCAACGAGTGCGATAGCCTTGGGGTTATGCGCCTGAATAACAGTGATAATTTCTTCATTAATCACCTTCCACTCCGCCCAACTCACCACACCCAAGCGGCCACTAAAAACTGTTGGCTCGTTAAAAATTTCGTAGAAGGCCACCGCATTTACACCGGCGTAACGCTCAGAGACTGTGCGCCAAAAATCGTTGGTCTCACCCTTATCGGTGTAGTAGGAATTATTTTGGAACATTTGCGACTTCAAATTGCCAATTGAATGCCAATCGATAATCACATACATACCCAATTCATTGGCCCAAATAACCGTTTGATCGAGCAGCGCAAGGTAGGCTTTTTTGCCCTGTTTACGCCAAGCAGAAGGGTGCACTGGCACGCGTATCACATTAGCGCCCCAGGCTTTAATGACTTCAAAATGTTTTTTGGTGAAACGCTTGTCGTTGGCGATTTTATCCGGGTCTGCAATATTCACCCCGCGAAATACCACTACCTTGCCATCGGCATCGACAAATTTATTGCCTTGCACTTTCACCAGTGAAAGTTGCTGGGTGATTTTGCTTTTATCAAATGCGGGAATATCGGTTGCATTCCACCAACCGCTTGCATTTTGCCAGGCATCATCGGCCAGTGTATTTGCACAGGTAAAAAATAAAATGGGAAATAAAAATAATTTCACACAATAGCGGAATAATTTCATAGCAGCGCCTCCATGATTTTTATTAGGGGCGCTAGAAATAACATAAATAAAAAATCAATGCAGTGTGAATAACGCAAGTTTACCCAGATTAAACGGTTACAGAATTAGCGCTCTATTTTATAAACTACATCCACACTTTGTGCCTCGCCAGATTCCGCCTCCAAACGCAACTGTTTGGTCAGCTGATATTCCATACCCAAACTAAATGCATTATCAAAAATACCCACCACATAACGTACCAATAATTTCGGTGTGAGATATTTTCCAATCCACAATTGGCTTTGGTCTATACCATCATCGGATTTTACTTCCAATTCATCCAAGCGGAAAAAACGCGTAATTTCGGTAGCTATAGAGCCGTCAGAATCCATCCCCAGACCACCCATTGCGCCAACCAACATGGAAGCGTCGGCTTTGGTGGCTTCGCTCGGCGGTTTACCGGTGAGCAACATCATCATCATCTGACTTTCTGGATACTCTGCCGGCACCGCAAACACATCGGCGATCGGGCGCTGCAAGGTGCCATTAATATCCAAACCGACCTTCACGCCATCTTCTCCTTTAATAATGCGCGACGCGCGAATATCAAGCCCCGGATTTTCATAGGGGCCTTGAAATACTAAACGGCCGCGATCAATGGTGAGCGTTTGGCCATAGGCTTTATAACTACCATTTGCCACACTGACATAACCATTGGTAAAAAATGGCCGCTGGGATTCTTTTAACAAAGTCAACTTACCCGACAACTTACTGTTTAAACCGAAGCCTTTAAATTGCACATCATCGCCCAGCGATAATTTTAAATTGGTTAAAAATTCAATTGCGTCCGCCGCCTCACCGCGCCCCAAACCCTCATTGACGATAACGGCATCGCTAGATACCTGCGTCGCAGATTCAGGCAAACGTTTGATATTAGCCCGCGCCCAGGGAATAACCGCTGTGCCGGTTATATTCACCTGTTTGCGATTAGCGGTAAGTTTAAGATCAGGGCTGAGTGTGGCTTTTAATTGCGACAGTGAAATCACTTTTACATCTGCACCATTTACAAAACCCTGGAGCCGCCAATTCGGCGTACCAAACTGAGTCACATCACCAACCAGCGACAAACGCCCATCGCCCGATTGCAATTGACTCACTAAATTTATATTGCCTGTTTGGGTAGAGTTTATTTGCAGCTCGATATTAGTGAGATCCAAACCCAGGCGCGGAAGATTGGCCGTGCCATTGCGCAAGCTCACCTCACCCAACAGATTAGGCTGGGAAAAACTGCCGCCCAGAGTTAAATCCGCACGAAAATCACCTTTCACATCATTGGCATAGGTAATCAGTGTTTCCAGTGGCGCGAGGTTGTCAAACTGCGATTGCAATTTTCCCTGCATAATTTTTTGTTGCGCCAAATCTAACTGAGCGTTTGCATTGATTTTGCCATAACCAACCCACTCCATTCCGGCGACAACATCCAAGAGGGATTTATCCAGACTTGCGCGCACATCAAAATCACGCCAGGCATAAATTTCCGTAACACCACCAGCATACTGATAGCGCAGCTCTGCATTGCGCGTGCTGATATTGCTATTAAGCTTGGTAGTGGCAAGCGAAAAATCCTTACTGGTCAGATGCAAAGACCCATCCATCACGCCAGCGAAATACACTTCTACTTTAAACAGCGCAAGAAATTGCCGCAGTGGAATCGAATCCAGTTTTGCATTCACACTCGCGCCCATCGCACTCGCCCATGTACCATCGATACACAATTGCGGCAGTGAATATCGCTCGATTCGCGATGCAGGTAAACTCGGCTGCTGATCCAACCAAGCATAGGGATTTTTTGCTGGCGACTGATTGGGAATCCATTCAGGAATTAATTGCTCGCGCTCCAACAGCGCTGCATTTTCCACCGCTGCGGTCAAATTACTGCGGGTAGTGAAGCATTGCGAACCTAAAGAAACTGAATTTGCGTTAATTTTTATCGGCTTGCTGGCAGTTAGCCACCAGCGCGGAACACGTTTTACCTTAAGCGCTAACTGGGTTAATTTTCCCTGCCACTCCTTGCCATCATAATTGCCCGCCAATTTAAAATCAGTGTGACCATAGGCTGAACTTTTTATTACCGCTGCTAATTGATGCCGGTTGATTGAACCCGTGCCATCGACTTTAATGGTGGAAAAACGCTGCTGGGCAATACGCAACTGCTTGGCATTAAACACAAGCCTGTATTGTTCATTTAATAATTCGTCCACTACAGTGCTCAATACCGTCTTATCCATTGGCAAGACGTTATTATCAACAGCCGTACTTGGCGGGGTGACCGTCGCTATATCCGGTGCTAAATCCAGTTCTAATTTATCCACGGCATAATTTGCAAAGGAAAACTTTTCCATGCTCGCCCGCATTTGCACACGCGGTTTTTTCCAATTGCCGCGTAATGCTCCACTACTCGTAACACTGCCGCTCAGGCTTTCATCCAACTGGCCTAACAAGGGCGCATTGAGCGTCCAATCCAGATTAAATTCTTCACCTAAGTCACCGCTTATCCGCAGCTGATTGGCACCCACAATAAAATGTAGTGCGTTGCTGCGAATTTTTTTCCCTTGTAAAAATACATCGCCATTGCCCTGCACATTCACACCGCGCAACTCGCCTGACATTTGCAAATGCTGCACCTCAGCATTCCACTCACCCTGCTTTTGCGTGCCGCGAGTTTCAAACTCCACATTAATATCGCTCGGCCAATTTTCAATCACGCTGGCCAGGTTTAAGCGTTTTGCATTCGCGCGCAGCTGCCACGCCAATTGCGGCAACCAACGCACTTCACCGGCCAGTTGCAGCCCCCGCTCATTATTATTGCCGGGCGCCAATGGTGCCACTGCAACTGCAGATGGTGCAGTACTCAATGAATTATTATCGAGTGTGATAGCGGGGTGTAATTCGCGGATAAATAAATTGCCGATGTTAATTTTTTCCAAATCACCATCAGCCGCCGCGCTAATGGCCAAGGCAGGGGCATCGGGCAAATGAATATCGCCATCCAACTGTAAATTATAGGCTTGCCAGTTACCCGTCGCGGTTAATTTGCCACTGGTCATAGGCTGCGGCTGGGCAGGAATCCACCAAGGCGCGGGCAGAGTTTGCTCTTGCCACGCCAATGCCAGCGTCATAGGTGGTGCAGTTTGCAATTGCTGTTGTTCATTCACCAGCTGCACACTGGCGTCGGCATTAAACACCACTGGCAAACTGATTTGATTGTGCAATTGCAGCTTGGTTAAATCGCCATTTACTTCGGTCACGCCCATATAGGCGAGCGACTCTGCAACCGCTGTACTCTGCCACTGCCACTGCAAATTGGCACTGGTGTCATAGGGAAAGCGTAAGTTGGTTGTACCGCTGAGCAGCAATTTATATTCAGCGTGCTCAATTGCTAATTCTTTGTAGCGCAAATGAAAAGTGCCCAAGCTCAAGGAGCCACTTAATTTTTGCCAGTGCTGGTGGGCATCACCCTGCACATATTCAATATTATTAATAAGCACCTGATCAAGAAAAATTCGCACAGGCAAGGCCAGCGACGGCCACTGACTAAAAGGTTGTGTATTTTTATTTTCAGTACTTGCCGCTGGAAGTTGAATTAACACATTTTGCGCGCGCAAGGATTGAATCGCGACAGCACTGTATAACATCGCCGCCGGGCGCCAGCGAAAAGACACTTGCTCCGCATGGTAGTGATGCTCACCCTGAGTGTAATCAATAAATGCAAGATCCATCCCACTGCGTAAATTGCCGCTCATCTCACCCAGAGAAATATTCACCACACTGGCGAGCCGTTTAACTACCCAGCGGCTGCCGGTTTCAGTCTCAACAAGCGCACTGACACTGGCGAGCAAAATTAATAACAGCGCCAACAAGCTAAAAAATATATTCCTTACTTTTCTTAAAATCATGTTTATAGATCCGGCCCCATGGTGATATGCAAGCGCCACCCCTTGTCGCCATCCAGCGCTTTAGCAAGATCCATACGAATAGGCCCTATGGGAGAAATCCAGCGCGCACCCACTCCGGCTCCGCGCTTTACATCCAGATTGGTATCATCGGCCGCATTGCCTGCATCAAAAAAAACGGCGGCGGCCCATTTGCTATCGTTAAATAAATAATCGTACTCAATACTGTTAACCAATAAATTATTACCGCCCACTACCACTTCTTTACTTAAGCCATTTACCTCAACCTGTTCGGTTGGGCCGAGAGATTTATAGTCATAGCCGCGCACGCTGGAATCACCGCCAGTATAAAAACGTACCGATGCAGGTAACTCGCTGAAATCATCCAACTGGGTTGTGCCCAATTCCGAGCGCAACAGAATGCGTCCAAAGGAAAAACCTTTGACGTATTTTGCGCGCAGATATAACTGCACAAAACTAAAATCTGAACCCAGACTCTGCGGCGAACCGGATAATTTAGCCAGCAGCGTCCAACCCGCTAAAGGATAGGGAGCACCATCGGTTTTAGTGCGCGTTATCGCGACGGAAGGAATAATTAAATTGGTTCGGGTTTCAGCATTGAGGCCAATGGTGGAATCTTCTTGCACATAATCCAGCGCGTATGTCTGCAGCCATTTATTGTCCTGATAATAGGTATAGCTGGTGCCATAGGTATCTTTATAACTGCTGGAGGTATCGGTAATTTCTTTTTCGTATCCGGTATAGACGCGCAAAAATTCATAGGCGGGGCGCCGCATGGGAATTGAGTAGGCCAGCTTTGCGGAGGTATTGTTTTCCGCCATATTCAAATCAGCCGCTATAGAGTGGCCGTGTGAATTAACATAGCGATCCTCAAACCCTAATAACACGCGCGGGCCAGTGTCTGTTGCCACGCCCGCACCAATAGAATATTCGCGCCGTTTGCGCGCCTCTAATTGCACATCAATGGGCACCTGATTATCGCTGAGCGCTTGCAAGTTGGGGCTAATGCTCGCCACTGAAAAATAATTGCTGGCGTTGTAAAGATTTTTTAATTCCAGCAATTTATCGGAATCGTAGTAGTCCCCTTCGGCGATATTAAAATAGCGCCGCAAAAAATCATCACTTAAAATTTCATGCTGCAAATTAATCGCGCCAATGCGATAGCGTTTACCGGTGTTGTAAATCAATTCAATAATGGCGGTTTTTTCTGCAGTATTAATTGAAATTTGCGAGTGCTCAAATTCAGCATCAAAATAACCGTGCAGCGAAGCCAGTGTGCCAAAACGCGCTTTTAATATTTCATAGCGCCCATGGTTTAAGCGATTGCCCACTTTAATGCCGGGCTTGTCGTACAGGCTTTGGAAAATATCATCCAACCTGCCCTCGCCGTTAATGACAATACGCACCTCTTTGACCAACACTGGTTCACCGGGGGTGAGCGCTATATCCAACCCCCAGCACTCTTTGTCATTGCGCAAGCTAGTTTGATATTCAAGCTCATAAAAACCGAGTGCTTGCGCCGCCGCTGTAATTTCGCTTTCGCTATCATTCAGCAATGCATTCAACCGCCACAGGGGTGTTTTACAACTCTCGTCGGCGAGGGTCAGGTGTTGGCGAATATTTTCGCGCAGACTTTTAGTGCCGCCTTTCAGCTTGATCTCAGGCTCAGCAGCTAGCACAGGCAGGCTGACCAAGGTCAGCATAAGCACGAATCCACGAACAAAGGGGGGAACAGAAGTCAACAATTCCAGAATCTTCTTGGTGAGGTGGGAATAAGGCGCTACTGTAACCGCTAAACCCCACGGCTAAAAGGCTAATTTTGTGACAATCTTATTCAGGTAATTGTTCCGCCAGATCGCTATAATTCAGCCTCTTGTGTTGCGCAGGCATGATTCCCACCACAACACACACCCTGCATTTTGTTGGAACTCCTTTATGCTCAGCTATCGCCACGGCTTTCATGCCGGTAATTTTGCCGATGTACTCAAACATACCGTCCTGATTCACATGCTGGAGTACATGACGCAAAAAGACAAACCGCTGCGGATTATTGATACTCACGCCGGTGCCGGTGTGTATAAATTAAACGGCCCGCAAGCGCAAAAAAATCGCGAATTTGATAATGGCATTGGGCAATTATGGGCGAGCGAGCTACAGCCCGCAGCTATTGCCCGGTTAATCGAATTAGTACGCACCATCAATGACGGTAAACAATTGCAACTCTACCCAGGTTCACCGCTCATCGCCCAGACACTTATGCGCGGTATTGATCGTTTGTATCTGCACGAATTACACCCGGCAGATTATCAATTTTTGCGCGATTGCATGCGCGACGATAAACGCATTAAAGTCGCCGATGAAGATGGCTTTGCCGGTTTGCAGGCACTTTTGCCGCCGCCAGATCGCCGCGCGCTGGTGTTGATTGACCCCTCTTACGAAGTTAAAAGTGATTATCAACATCTGATCAAACAACTCATTCAAGCACACAAACGGTTTGCCACTGGCACCTACGCTATTTGGTACCCCGTAGTATTGCGTCAGCGCATTGATGAAATGGAATTAGCCTTAAAAAAATCCGGCATTAAAAATATTCAGTTGATGGAATTTGGCTTGCAGGCCGACAACCCCGAATACGGCATGACCTCTAGCGGTATGATTGTGATTAATCCACCCTGGACACTCTGGCGCGCGATGGAAGAAGCCCTGCCGTGGTTGGTTAATCAGCTCAGCGAAAATGGCAAGGGTTTTTATCGTTTGGAACAATTGGTAGCGGAAAAATAATTCATACAGCAAAAAAGGAAGTCGTCATCCCCGCTTGCGGGGATCCATAGGTTTTAAAATCAACAACTGGACTCCCGCGAGCGGGAGTGACGATGAATATTAGCTGATAAGCATTACAGTTAAAGAGTAAATAGCGTTATGAACAGTACAAACCCATCAGAAACTTTCAGCCAGGCAAAACGCGCGGCCATTTTATCCGCGACCATCTTCCCCGGCGCCGGGCTGTTTTTTTTACGCCACTATGCGCGCGGCTGTATTTTCGCCCTGCCCGCACTCTTGGTGGTTATTATGCTGTTCATTAATTTATTCAGCGTCGCATTCCAATTAAATGCGGAGCTGAGCGCTGAAGCGGCCAAAGGTAATTTTGCAATTGATATTGCACATATGTGGAATACCCTGCACGGCGCCATCTTTACCTCGCCTTATTGGGAGCAAGGTAAGTGGATATTATTAGCCAGCTGGTTGCTGAGCATTGTCAGCTCCTATTTTGCTGGCAAAAAAATCGATATCGCAGCGCAAAAAAATTAACCGGAGCGGTGTTATGCAAGCCTCGCTAATCGCAATTGGGTTATTGTTTTGCAGCAATATTTTTATGACCTTTGCCTGGTATGCGCATTTAAAGGAATTAAATCACAAGCCGTGGATTATCGCCGCACTAGTGAGCTGGGGCATTGCGCTATTTGAATATCTCTTGCAAGTACCGGCCAATCGCATTGGCTATACCGTAATGAATGTCGGCCAATTAAAAATTTTGCAAGAGGTGATTACCCTGAGTGTATTTGTCCCTTTTGCGGTGCTCTATTTAAAAGAGCCGCTAAAGCTCGATTATCTCTGGGCAGGCTTATGCCTTTTAGGTGCAGTCTTTTTTATTTTTAGAGACAAAATCACCTAACATCTCAAATAATGCCGCTATTTGCCCGCCTCGCTAGCAGTTCACGTCAGATCGTCTACCATCAATATTGACCTCGGGGTTTTGCCTGGGACAGCTCACAGGAGCAAGGCTGATCACCCAGATTCACGGAGACACTTTTACCCCGCCGGTTAGACCGTCCATTAAATCAAGGTGTCACGTGACTAACTCCAATAACACTATTCCGCCCGTGCAAACTGCGCTTAGCCGGCAAATCCAGCAGGATTTTAGCCGGCAGAAAGTCAAACGCCTGATTCAATTATTGCGCATCACCCAGATTGCGCTCTTGCTAGTGAGTATTATCACCATTGGCACCGAGCGCTACGGCGATGCCATTACCATGCTCGCCACCGGCATTTTTTTATTCAGTGTCGACTGGGCAATTTATAAAAAGCACCCAGTAGTTGCAGCCACCATTTTTTTAGTTTCCCTTACCCTGATGCTCTCCTACCTCATTTGGGTCGGCAGTGGTATTCGCGACAGTGCGCTGCTCGGTTATTGCAGCGTATTAGTATTTGCCGCCATGCTCGGCAACAAACGCCTGCTCGTTGTGTTACTGGCCCTGATGATACTGGTGCTCGGTGCCAGCGCCTATGTCAACGAATACGGTATTTATTTCAATATTATTGAGCCGATTAATTTGGCCACTGGCGCCATCGCCATTGTAATTTTAATTGTGATTGGCTCGGCCGTCTGGATGCTTGCCCACGACTACCGCAGCACACTCGATGAACTCGCGCGAGAAAATGAGCGGGTTAAAACCGCCAAGACTCATATTGAACATATGGCGATGCACGACCCGCTCACCGGCCTGCCCAATCGCATTATGGCGCAGCGCAATTTCGATGAAATCTATCAAGATGTACGCGCCCACAAACAATTATTGGGCATAATTTTTATTGATCTAGACAACCTAAAACCCATCAATGATTCACTCGGCCATCAAGCGGGCGATCAAATACTCAAAGAAGTTGCACTGCGATTATTAAGTTACACCAAACAAGTCGATAGAGTTTGTCGCTACGGCGGCGATGAATTTATTGTATTTTTGCCGCACATCCAATCCGCAGAAGAAGTATCGCAAGCCAGTTTGGAAATTTTGCAATTGGTGTCAGAAAATTATCTCTATCGCAACATCGAAATTTTTTGTACTTGTTCGATTGGCATTGCCCTCGCGCCGCAAGATGGTGACGACCTGGATACACTTATTAAAAAAGCCGATATCGCCATGTATCACTCCAAAGATTCAGGGCGCAATAGTTTTCGCTTTTTTAATCCCGCTATCAGTCGCAACATGCTAGACCACATCAGTTTAATTTCCGGTATGCGCAAAGCCTTAATCGATAATCAATTCAGCCTGCACTATCAACCTAAAATAGATTTACAAACCAATGATATTTGCGGCTTTGAAGCACTGCTGCGCTGGCATCACCCGGAGCAGGGTTTTATTTCCCCCGCTACATTTATTCCACTCGCAGAATCATCCGGTTTAATTATTCAATTGGGTGAGTGGGTAATTTGTGAAGCCTGTAAACACGCCAAAGCGTGGTACGACACAGGCCTACTCGAATTTGCCATTGCGGTAAATATTTCCTCCATTCAATTTAAGCGCGGCAATATAGATACCATAGTATTAGGCGCCCTCTCCGCCAGCGGCTTGCCGCCGCAACATTTAGAACTGGAGTTAACCGAATCGCTCTTGATTGAAGACAGCGATCGGCTAGTTACCACACTGTCAAATTTACGCGCAGAAGGCGTGCATTTATCGATTGATGATTTTGGTACAGGTTATTCCAACCTGGGTTATTTGAAAAAATTTGAAGTAGAAGCCCTTAAAATCGATCAATCTTTCGTGCGCAAAATGGACGACCAAACCGGCGACGCCGCCATCGTGCGCGCCATTATTCAAATGTCTGCCAGCCTCGGTTTAAAAACCATCGCCGAAGGTGTAGAAGACGCCAGCACCGCCGCCCTCCTCCGCAGCCTTGGCTGCAACCAAGCCCAAGGTTACTACTGGGCTCGCCCCATGCCCGCCGATGAAGTCGCCGGTTTTATTGATTTTTGGCGAAAAGATCAGGGGTAATTGCACCCTATCCTATATTGGCAAGCTAAAAAAACAGGCATATACTTATTGATATATACCACCAATAGGAGGCACTGAATGAGCCATCTCGCCAAGATATTTATGAATGGGCGCAGTCAAGCCGTACGCCTACCCAAAGAGTTTCGCTTCGAATGCAATGAAGTATTTATTCGCAAACAGGGCGAAGACATAGTCATATCACCCAAACCCAGCACATGGGATGATTTTTTCGATCGCAAACCCACTTTCGATGAATCTTTTATGGCTGACCGTGAGCAAACCTCCGCACAAGAGCGTGACTTTTAATAAAAATAATTTAACGAAAGGAATATCACACTGTGTATATGCTCGACACCAATACCTGCATCTACGTTCTAAAAAATCGCTCCGACAAATTGCGCCACAAGTTCAAAGCAATCAAAAATATTTGTATTTCATCCATCACCTATGGCGAACTTTGTTACGGCATCGAGAATGGAGCACCGAATATGCGAGCCGAACGCTACGCCGAACTCGCTCTTTTCACACAGCGATTACTAATTGAACCATGGGATGATGAAGCAGGCCGCCACTATGGAATATTGCGCGCAACCCTAAAACGACAAGGTACGATAATTGGCAATAATGATTTATTAATTGCCGCTCATGCGCGCAGCCTAAGCGTAGTTTTAGTCACCAACAACACGAAAGAATTTGCGCGCGTTGAAGACTTAACCATTGAAGATTGGACAACGAGTTAACCAACACTTGCCCGAGGGAATGTATGGACAACATATTGCTTTCCACAATTAAAGCAGCCGCCGACAATCACAGCACACAAGCCGCGCGACACAAATACCTACACCGCAGCTTATGGATCGCCTCATCGTTTATCTCTGTATTGATTGCCATATCAACTGCGTTTGATTTTTCGCTATTCCATATCGCCAGCAAAAATATCGCCACATTGTTCGCCATTATTTTACCGATGGTGACCAGCTACATAGTGCTACGCTCACCCGAAAAATTATGGATTCACGAAATCAGTATCCGCAACCAACTGTTTGATCTACACACCGAATTAAATCTATTAATCAAACGCAACGCAGAATTCAATCCCGCCGATTTTGAACAGCGCTATTTGGCGATTATGGCCAACGCAAATAAAAAGTGGATTGAGATTAAAGAAGGCTGATCGTTGTAATACAGCTGATATTTCAGCCTGTTATATTGTGTAATTGCATTGGGGATCATTTTCGGGTTAATTGCGGAAGGTATCGAATTCAACAGTTTTCTTATCGCTCCAATAGCGATAAAGCGATTCCCGCACCAGAACAACAGATTGGGAATGCGCGCTTCGCGAAGCAAGCCGTCGAAGGTCGCATGAGTGCCCTTCCTAGCCAGTGGCACAATCAAGGTAGGTTGCTGGTGAGTTTACGAACCGCAACAGCTTTTAAGGACAGAAACGTGCCCAAAGCGGAAGTTTGTGATTAGATGTGGAGCGGGCGCCATGTTGGATAACTCTGTTAAATGCCTATCCTTCAGAGGCTAATATTGACAAA
>NZ_BBUL01000092.1 GCF_000953825.1 Cellvibrio sp. OA-2007
CAAGAAGCACAAGAAGCACAAGAAGCACAAGAAGCACAAGAAGCACAAGAAGCACAAGAAGCACAAGAAGCACAAGAACAGCCTGGCTTTATCGCGCGTTTATGCAAATCATTCAAAGACGATAGCTTACTTTGGATTATTGGCGCTCTCTTTGCGTTCTGGCCTGTCGCGATCATTCACTCGGTACGTATCGGCAACGATCCGATGTTGTATTGTCTATTTACTGCCAGCCTTTATTTTATTGTCCGCTGGTATAGGCACGATCAAAAACGTGACCTGATGATCGCCAGCTTGGTCGGTGCTGCCGCCATTATCACTAAAGCAAACGGTGAGATATTAATAGCCGTACTCGGTGTTATTGGCTTGTACAAAATGATCAGCACCAAGCAATGGGTCACTTATTTCAAAATGGCAATTGTGCCCTGTGTAGTCATGTTGCTTGCCGTAGCTATTACCGTAGGCCCTGGCCTGATGTTAAAAATCCAAGGTAAACGAGACAAATTATATATCGACAATATTGATGGCCTGTCACAAGCAAATTTGGTGGGTAATACAGCAACGAATTATTTTTGGTTTGATGTGAAAATTTTTATTACCGAACCCTTTACCGACCCTTATGATGACCGTATGGGTCGCCAATTTTTCTGGAATTATCTAGGCAAAACTGGCTTGTTTGGTGAATTTAAATACCCGAGTCTGATGTCAGTAAATACCGCCGTATCGACCAGTTTTCTTGCGGTACTTATGTTCATCTACATGATCTGCGGGATTTACTATATGGCGAAAGAAGATTTTAAACGCATGGCTCCCATACTACTCTCAGGGTTTTTCTTGTGGGCAGGGGTGACTTATATGCGTATGACCTTTCCCGCTAATATTGATTTCCGTTATATAGTGCCGATCCTTGTGACCTTCTGTGGACTCTACGCGATCAGCATATTAAGCTTTGAACGAATTGGTGCAACACGCATGGCCAACATAGGCAAAGCGCTTTCAATTCTATTTTCAATATCCAGTGTTTTATTTATTCTCGGTATTGTTTAATGATTCAATCGCAGCATGATCATTCAACTATATATCTGATCATGCTGCGCCTCGCTCTCGCGCTGCCACTCCCAAATACTGCCAATTGCCATTCTTCCAGCGCCAGTATTTAATCAATGCGCGAATAAACTCATCTAATACTGCAGCAATTAACAATCCATACAAACCTAGTTCGCAGGGTACAGCCAACACATAAGCAAGCGGCACAGAGAATAGCCAAATCACCACGATACTGGAAATAGAGGTGAACGCAGCATCACCCGTGCAGCGCAACGCACTACCAATAGTAATATTCACTGTGCGCCATGGCTCAGCTAAAAAACTCAATAAAAATGCCCATAAACCGATCGCAATTACCTCTGGGTCATCGCTGAATATTTGCAGTATGGACTTATTAAAAAGCAACCAGACAAATGCCAGTGCAGTTGTGCCGATCAAAGAAATTTTTAGAGTCTGCTTGAGTTGCCTATTAATTAATTCAAATTCTTGTCGCCCAACCCGCTGCGCAATGATGGCTTCTGTAGCCATTGCCAAGGCAATTGAAATCATCAAGCAGAATAAAAAAGTATTGTAGGCATAAACTTTTACTTTTAAGGCAAGATCACCCACCTCAGCCGCAATCCAATTAAGTGCAATCATATAAGCTTGAAATGACATAGGTTCAAGAATAGATGGTGCGGCAATCATCACCACCGGAGCAATTAACACTGAAAAATTTCGCCAGCCTTCGCGCAGTGGAATATGAATACGCAACTTTACATGCACTACTAACATCACAAATAATAAACTGACACCCGCAGCAACAATACTCGCTATAGCAACACCCAAGACCCCGGATGGGGGAATACCCATAAATCCATAAACTGCAATAAAGTTTCCAAGCAGATTCACCGAAAATAAAACAAGATTACTGTAGGTATTCCACTGCGGTTCTCCGTAAATATTGAGTATGGTTTGATAGATTACCCGGCAACCCCAGAGCGCCACCATCCAACCAATAATCGATAAATAGGTTCGCGCATGCTGCTCTACGTCAACGCCTAGGGACATGGCCGATGCGACCCAAGGGCCACCGTGATTTAATGTAAGCGCTGCAATCAACGCCAGCACCACAACAAATATTGTATAGGCAGCGATAGTGGCATTGCCGCGCTGATAATCATTGGCACCAATACGCTGGCTCGCAATACTCGCACCGGCAAATGCGCTTACAATTAAAAACGCATTAGCAACAAAAACCAAAGGTGTAATAGCACCAACCGCAGCAGCGGCGCTATCGGATATACGGCTGAGAAAATACATATCCACTAATGGAATGGTATAAGTCACTGCCTGATCGAGAAACATAGGGCGACTCATGCCCCAAAGGCCTTTTTCGAGCACGCGGCTCTGCGGCACTTGTTTAGGTGCAGATTTCATAGAGACTTTTGTCGAGTAATAATAGGAGCGCCTGTCGAGCAATAAAATGATCAAGCGAAGCATACTCCGCTTGATCTGGCTGTACAGAGGGAATTATGCGGCTTCGCGCAAGACAACCGCTGGTGGTGTTGTGACCGTGTGACGACAACAGATATAGCCTAGCGCAGAAACAAAAACGGCGCCGCTCAAAGGCGATAACAGCCAATAAATATAATGCGGTTGTATCGGGGTTTGCAGGACAAATTTTTGCAGACTGATGAGTAAAATTTCTGTCCCGATAATTGCAATCAATCCGGCCAGAAAACCCAGTATGGCAAACTCTGCGCAAATACTGCCCACAATCAACCGGCGCGGACTACCGAGTGCGCGCAGCAAACCAGCCTGCTGTTTACGTGCGGCAATACTGCCCATTACCGCGGCTAACAACACCAAACAGCCGCCAATCAATGTCAGCCATAGTACCAACAACACACCATCGCTGACTTGATTCACGATGCTGCGTATCTGCTCAATAATCCGGTCTAGTTCCATTACTAAAATAGTGGGATGATCTAATAACAATTCGTTGATAAAAGATTTTTGCTGCGCCGGTAAATAAATACTAGTGATAAAGGTGGGTGAGTAGGCATCCAGCGAACCTGGCTCAAAAATAAAAAAGAAATTGGGCCGCATACTACGCCAATCAAGGCTGCGAAAGCTGGCAACTTCGGCCTCTAACAATAAACCACCAAAGGAAAATTGAAGTTTATCGCCAAGTTTTAATCCGATTTCTGTTGCCGTGTTTACCTCGACTGATACGCCCGGCAAATTCGCTGCGCTGCGCTGCCACTTATCCCACCAGAGACCTTCAAGAATTTTATTGTCCGCCGCCAGCGTATCAGCCCAGGTCACATTTAATTCACGCCGCAGTGCATTGCTCAGTGAGCGCTGTTCCTCTGTTGTTTCTACATCATTAATATGCGTCAGGCGTGCGCGCATCATGGGATACAGCGGCTCAGGGCGCACCTTAGCTTGCTCAAGTAGCTGCTGCACCTGCGGCAATTCTGCTGGGGGAATATTCACCAAGAAATGATTGGGGGCATCATCAGGCACTTGCACTCGCCACTCTTCAATTAAGGATGTGCGCACGATGGTGAGTGTAAACAGCAACATAATCGCAATGGAAAAGACCAAAATCTGGATCAGGCTTTGGCCGCGCTGACGCTGCAAGTTAGCAAATGCCAAGCGCCAAAAACCACCCAACCGCAACACCATTTTTTTACTGAGCGACAACAATCCATAGGCAGCGATAATCGTTACAAAAATAACAGCCAACAATGCCCCGCTAATACTTAATGCCAGTTCCAGATCGCGACTAAACAATATCACCAGTGTTAATACGGCAAACAAAGCCAACGCCGCTTGTTGCCATACTTGTGGCATATTCACTGCCAACTCACGGCGCAAAATTTTGAGTGGCGGCACTGTAGGTAAATGCCAGAGCGCAGGTAAAGCAAAAAATACCAAACACATCAGCCCACTAAAAAAACTTAAACCATAGGGATAAAAACTGGCAGTGCCTAGGCGTATCTGATAAACCTGCTGCAAACTGGTGGCTACCGTGCGCTGTAGTAATTCACCAAACCCCAATCCTATTAGCGATGCAATGACACCCAAGAAAATTAACTGTGCAAAATAGAGTGTGCGAATTTGTACAGCACCTGCACCGAGGCTTTTCATTAAGGCGACTTGATCGGTATGGCGCGCGGAAAATTGCCGCGCGGTGATTGCAATCGCCACACCTGCCAACAACACCGCAATCACTGCTGACAGCAATAAAAATTGTCTGCTGGTTTTTAGGGTGCGCCCTACTCGCTCTTGCGCGGACTCTATATCAATTAAACGCTGATGCTTACTCAGTTGCGGCTTTAGTTGTTCGACAAAACGTTTTAATTGGCTATTGTTGTCCGATGCAATTAACCATTGATAATCCACTCGACTGCCCGGTTGCACCACCTGGGTTTTGACAAGATCGGCAATATTCATGATCAGACGCGCACCGGTCATGCTAAACGGATTAGCGCTATCGGGTTCACGAATCAATACATGAGTCACGGTTAACTCGTATTCACCTACAGCAACCTTATCGCCCAATTGAATTTTTAGTAGCGGCAATAAACGTGAATCAACCCAAGCTTCGCCGGGCGCTGGAATTGTTTTAGCAATTTCGATATCAGCAAGATCCATTGCAAAGGGCACACGACTAATCTCAAATTGCCCGCGCAAGGGGTAACCCGCGTCAACGGCCTTAACTGACGCGAGATGCATTTCATCGCCGGCGAACACCATAGAGGCAAACAGTGCCGCTTGCGTCTGTTGAATATTGTCTTTTTCTGCAGCGCTTGGCCAATCCGAGTTGTGGGGTTGGGAACCTCGTACTATATAATCTGCACCCAGCACGCTATTACTTTCGCTAATTAATGTTGCTTCCAAGCGATCAGTAAAAATAGAAATACCGCTCAATACCGCAACCGCTAGCAACAATGAAAAACCCAATAATTTTAATTCGCCGCTGCGCCAATTGCGCCTTAATAAATTAATCGCCAACATCATATTAATTACTCCCGCCCAGACACTATAGCGCCCGCTGCTAATTCCATTCGATGCTGACACAACTGTGACAAACGCTCTTCATGGGTAATTAAAATCAAGGTTGTACCCTGCGCGCGATTTAACTCGAATAACAATTCAATAATACGTGCACCTGTGGTGCTATCGAGATTGCCTGTCGGCTCATCGGCAAATAAGACTTTGGGCTCACTGGCGAACGCGCGCGCGATAGCCACACGCTGCTGCTCACCACCAGATAGTTGTTGCGGATAATGATGCAAGCGTTGTGCTAAACCCACACGCTCCAAAAACTCCCGCGCTTTGTTGCTCGCCGCTTTATCACCACGCAGCTCCAACGGCAACATCACATTTTCGTGGGCGCTTAGCCCAGGCAACAACTGGAATGATTGAAAAATAAATCCTACGTTGCCAGCGCGAACTTTTGCGCGCCCTTCCTCGTCTAATTGCGAGAGGTTGTTGCCATTGAGGATGACCTCGCCGGTACTGGGCACATCCAAACCAGCGAGAATGCCCAATAACGTGGATTTTCCTGAACCGGATGCACCGGTGATCGCCAGTGACTCACCGGCCATCACTCGCATTGAAATTGGGTGAAGAATTGTTAAGGTACCTTCTTGCGTATTAACCTGTTTGGTAACTGAATTCGCTTGAACCATAGCAACAGCAGACATAATTGAGTAACCTTTAATAAACGAGCACGTTAATAAAATACGAATGATTCATTCTATTGGCATAGGATTTTGATAACCATGCACAAACTAAAGATTTACCTGTTTTTACTCCTGACAATTGTCACCAGTCTCACCTATGCGCAAAACGCACCGGCACATGCAACAAAAATACTGGTGATGGGTGACAGCTTGAGCGCCGCTTATGGCATTGATATTCAACAAGGCTGGGTAAATCTGCTGGAACAAGCGTTAACGAAAAAATATGCAGTTCAGATCATTAATGCAAGTGTCAGCGGCGAAACCAGCTCTGGCGGCAATACTCGCCTGCCCGCACTGCTCGCAGAACATCAACCGAATATTGTTATTGTAGAATTAGGTGGCAACGATGGCCTGCGCGGCCAACCGCTGAAACTCTTGGAAAAAAACTTGCAGGCGATGATAGATGCAAGCAAAAAAGCCAATGCAAAAGTATTGCTCGCAGGAATGCAGATTCCACCGAATTATGGCGCACGCTATAGCAATCAATTTAAAGATCTTTACGGAAAACTCGCCAAAAAGAACGATTTGGAATTAATTCCCTTTTTATTGGAGGGGATTGGCGGCAATGAAGCACTAGTGCAGCGAGATGGCATTCACCCCACCGCTGAGGCGCAACCGATCATTGTCAGCAATGTATTGCCTGAATTGGAAAAAATCCTGGCAAGATAAAAAATTAACTGAATTAGCAGCCTTAGTGCGCTGCTAATTCCAAATAATCCACCAACAATTGCACTGTTGTATTGCCGCGAAATTCGTTGATATCCAATTTATAGGCTACGCGAATTTTTTGGGCTTGCGGATTAGGCCAAATCGCTGGATCTATATTAAACGCAATGGCATCCACCAAATTCTGCCCTTGTGCATCATGGGCAAGCGTCATTTTTAAATGTTTTTCTCCCACCAGTTTTTGTTGCACCAGATAAAACTCACCATCAAAAATCGGCTCGGGAAAATGTTGCCCCCAAGGGCCAGCTTCGCGCAATTGCGTGGCAATTTGCAGTGAAAACTCTTGCGCAGTCAGTTCGCCGTCACTCACCACCACCGCTTGTAAATCATCGGCGCTTAGCTGCCGACGCACCTCATCATCAAACGCTTGTGCAAATGCTGGAAAATTTTCGCGGGTTAAACTCATACCGGCCGCCATGGCATGACCGCCAAATTTTTGCAGCAACTCCGGGTGACGCGCTGCGACTGCATCCAGCGCATCGCGTATATGAAAACCGGGCACCGAGCGCGCAGAGCCTTTAATATCACCTTCACCAGCATCGGCAAATACAATCGTCGGGCGATGGTATTTATCTTTAATGCGCGACGCCAAAATACCAATCACACCTTGATGCCAGGTTTCATCAAACAAACACAAACCCCAAGGCAAACTTTCTGCATCCGCCTGCACCGTTTTTTGCAGCATGGTCATCGCCTCTTGCTGCATGCCGGTTTCAATGGCTTTGCGATCGCGATTCAATTCATCGAGCTGCGCTGCCATTTCGCGCGCGAGATTTTCGCTCTCGCACATTAAACACTGAATGCCGAGCGACATATCATCCAAGCGCCCTGCCGCATTCAAACGCGGGCCTAGCGCAAAACCAAAATCACTCGCCACCAATTTGTTCGCCTGTTTGCCAGACACTTCCAGCATGGCTTTAATACCGGGGCGACACACACCGGCACGAATACGCTGTAACCCCTGCGCGACTAAAATACGATTGTTGTAATCCAGCGGCACCACATCGGCCACTGTACCGAGCGCCACCAAATCCAAAAAGCTCGCCATATTGGGCTCTGCAATACCGCTCTCTTCAAACCAACCCATTTGGCGCAACTCGGCGCGCAAGGCATTCATCACATAAAAAATGACACCGACGCCGGCCAAATTTTTACTGGGAAATTCACAACCGGGTTGATTGGGATTCACAATCGCATCGGCATTCGGCAACTGCGCGCCGGGCAAATGGTGATCGGTAACAACCACTGCGATACCCAACTTGCGCGCAGCTTCAACACCTTCAATACTGGAGATGCCATTATCAACCGTGATAATAATATCTGGCTGTTGTGCAGCGGCGACGGCAACAATTTCCGGCGTTAAACCATAACCATATTCAAAGCGATTCGGCACCAAAAAATCGACATGCGGCAAACCCATCGCCCGCAGCGCCAGTACGGCTAATGCACTGCTGGTTGCACCGTCCGCATCGAAGTCACCCACAATAATAATTTTTGCCTGCGCAACCACGGCATCCGCCAACAAGCTAACGGCATCCTGCAATCCTTTAAAGTTCGGCTTATGCAAATTCGCCAATTGATATTGCAACTCGCGCTCATGCTGCACACCACGCGCGCTGTAAATGCGCTGCAGAAGCGGATGAATGGCAGTTTTAAATTCAACTGGCTGAACTGGATTGCGGCGGCGTATAGTTTTTTGCATAAATCAGATTCTAAAGAAAAAATTGCGGCAGAAATAAAAACGCCGCATTAGTAAACCAATGCGGCGCTTTGTGAACACAAAACCTAGCGATTACTTGCGCACATTGGCCGCAACAAATTGCTGCACTTTGGCCAGATCTTGCGGGAGTACAGTGAAACGCTCTTCACGCTCGAACAAATCCTGCATGTGATGTGGCAAAGCCGGGTCGGCATCCTGCCCTGCTTTACGCACGGCTTCCGGGAATTTGGCCGGATGTGCAGTTGCCAAGACCACCATGGGGATATCCTGACGGCGACGGGTTTTGCGCGCGGCATCCACACCAATGGCGGTGTGTGGGTCGAGTAGGTATTCGGTGCGATCAAACACCGAGCGAATCACATCAATTGTGACTTCATCGCTCACACCGTGACTGGTAAATAATTCACGCGCGCGAACTAATGCAGATTCTTTTAAGGTCATGCTGCCGGATTTAAAATCTTCCATCAACTGACGAATCGCATTGCCATCGCGGTCGTACAAATCAAACAACATACGTTCGAAGTTGCTCGATACCATAATGTCCATACTGGGCGACAAGGTGTGTTGCAATTGATTCTTGCTGTGGTCATTACTGCTGATGCAGCGATGCAAAATGTCATTGCTGTTAGTCGCAATCACCAACTGATCAATCGGCAAGCCCATTTGTTTAGCCAGGTAACCGGCAAAAATATCGCCAAAGTTACCGGTGGGAACTGAAAACGCAACGGGGCGATGAGGCGCACCCAATGCCAAACCGGCGTAAAAGTAATAAACGATTTGCGCCATGATACGCGCCCAGTTGATTGAGTTAACTGCAACCAACTGACGACCTTCCGGCAGGAAAGACTGATCGCCAAAACTGGCTTTCACCATGTTCTGACAATCATCGAAGTTACCTTCGAGTGCGATATTAAATACATTCGGCGCAAGTACAGTCGTCATCTGACGACGCTGCACATTGGATACACGATTATTCGGGTGCATGATAAAAATATCGATGTTATCGCAGCGACGGCAACCTTCAATTGCGGCAGAACCTGTATCACCTGAAGTAGCACCCATCACCACAACTTTTTGATTGCGTTTTTTCAGCAAGTGATCGAGCAAGTGACCTAAAAACTGCAATGCGAAATCTTTAAACGCGAGAGTTGGCCCTTGGAATAATTCCAATATCCACTCGTTGTGACCGGTCTGCACCAAGGGCGCAATCGCATCGTGACGGAAAGTTGCGTAGGACTCGGCAATAATTTGTTTGAATTCTTCGTCGCTAACCGCACCGGCAACAAAAGGTTTCATTACATTAAATGCGAGCTCTTGATAGGACAGGCCAGCCCAAGAGGCGATTTCTTCTTTGCTGAATTTAGGCAGAGTTTCTGGTACGTACAGACCGCCATCTGGGGCTAAACCAGTCAGTACCACTTCTTCAAAACTGAGTGCGGGCGCTTGGCCGCGAGTGCTGATGTATTTCACAGTAGCTAACCTTTCAAAATTTTTAATTTCGCTTATTTCAATGCTTCAACGCGAATACGTTGCACCGGCCCGGCAATTGCGTAGAGCGACTCAATACCGCGAATCGCAGCAGCCAGTTTCTTTTCTTGTACTTTGTTAGTGAGCAGAATCAGCGGCACGGTGAGCTCGCCTTCTTTTGCTTCTTTCTGAATCATCGCTTCGATACTGATGCCCGCATCGCTGAGAATGGTAGCGATCTTGGAGAGTACACCGGGTTTATCTTGCGCTGACATGCGCAGATAGTTAGCGGTTTCCACATCGTCAATGGACATGATCGGCTGCTCGGTCACAAAGTCAGTGCCGAAACCTAAATAGGGAACACGATGCTCAGGTGCAGCAGTCAATGTACGCGCGACATCAACTATATCGCCCACAATCGATGAACCGGTTGGCTCGGCACCGGCGCCGGCACCGTAATACATAGTGGCGCCCACAGCGTCACCTTTTACCAATACTGCGTTCATCACACCATCAACATTGGCGATCAAACGTTTGGCTGGGATTAATGTCGGGTGTACACGCAACTCAATGCCCGCTTCAGTACGACGTGCGATACCCAGATTTTTAATGCGATAACCCAATTCTTCGGCATAGACCACATCTTCCGTGGCGATTTTAGTTATGCCTTCAGTAAATACTTTATTAATTTCCAACGGAATACCAAACGCCAGCGAGGCCAAAATCACTAGCTTATGTGCAGCATCTATACCTTCCACATCAAAAGTCGGATCAGCTTCGGCGTAACCCAAAGCTTGTGCTTCGGCCAATACATCTTCAAATGAACGGCCTTTATCGCGCATTTCGGTCAAAATAAAGTTGCCGGTGCCGTTGATGATTCCAGCAAGCCATTCGATTTTATTTGCAGCTAAACCTTCGCGGATAGCTTTAATAATGGGAATACCGCCTGCAACGGCCGCTTCAAATGCGACAGTCACACCTTTGGCTTTTGCTGCTGCAAAAATTTCATTGCCATGATGGGCAATCAGCGCCTTATTAGCGGTGATGATGTGTTTACCGTTTTCGATGGCCTTGAGAATCAGATCTTTGGCTACAGTAGTACCGCCCATCACCTCAACCAGCACGTCGACGTCGGGGTTGTTGGCAACATCAAACACATCGCGTGTTACGTTGAAGCTCGACGTATCACAGTTAGGATTATCGCGACGAGCACCAATCTGCACGATGGTAATGTCACATCCGGCGCGGGCATCAATCAGCGCCTTGTTGCGCGTGAGAATATTAACTGTACCGCTGCCCACGGTGCCCAGACCGCAGATACCAATTCTTACCGGATTCAAGGTGGATTCCTCGTCAAATGCTAGTGAAATTTACGCCAATACCAAAAAAGACGGCCACCATACTCATGGTGGCCGTCAGTGTCAATTGCGCTTTGGAGCAGCTGCTCAATATAGTAACAATGCTGCTTTCAAGCAGGATCACTCATTAAATACCCAGAGTTTTTGCCAGTTCTTCTGGCGGGGTATAGCCAGGTACTAATTTGCCATCAGGCAAGAATAATGCGGGCGTGCCATTCACGCCTAATTGACCACCCAATTGGAATTGGGCTGCAACCGGGTTGTCACAGGTTGCGCTTGGGATGGACTCATCCACTTTTAATTTAGTCAAAGCGCCCTGCTTATCTTTTGCACACCAAGCTGAAATCAACTTATCAGCCGAAGGGCTGGGGATGCCGGCACGCGGGTACGCCAAATAGCGAATCTCAATACCCAGATCGTTATAGCCAGGTTTTTGCTGACCACCTTCGTTATAGGCATGCATTTGACTGTGAAGCTTACGGCAATAACCGCAATCCACATCAGTAAACACATAAACTACGGCCTTGGCTTTGCCTTTTGGTTTAAAGTTGATGCTTTTTTTACTATCAAGGCCAGCCAGCGCTTTCTTTCGCTCTTCGATAACATAAGGATCTTCGATTTTAGCGAAGCCATTACTATCGATGCCGAAGATTTCACCAGCAATAAATTTATCGCCTTCCGGAGTTACATATAAAACTGGACCGCCGGGAACCTGCACCTGATACAAACCTTTAATCATTGAAGGGCGAGGCTGGCCAAAATTAATATCTGGACGCGCCTTGTGCAGATTTTCCAAAATTGTCTCTTCAACCGTTTTACGCTTGAGCAATTCACTCTGCGCAGAGGCCATCGGAACTGCCATAAAAGCAGACAAAGAGAAGCCCGCTACAGCAGCAAAGCCAAGCGTTTTTAATGTTTTTATCATAATCATATCTCTTACAGGTTTATAAATTCTTGATAGCCAACTTAACCGCGCGGATGATGCTGCGCGTGCTGTTGCTTCATGCGCAGCTTAGCAACATGGGTGTAAATTTGTGTCGTCGATAAATCGCTGTGCCCTAACAGCAACTGTACCACACGCAAATCGGCACCGTGATTCAATAAATGGGTCGCAAAGGCGTGACGCACAGTATGCGGCGACAATTCTTTTTTGATGCCAGCCACCATCGCCCAATGCTTGATGCGATACCAGAAGGTCTGACGAGTCATCGGCTGGGCACGCGTGCTAGGAAATACTACCTCATCCGGCATATTATTCAGCAACACAGGTCGCGCTTCGCGTAAATATCGCACCAACCATGCTGCAGCCTCCTCTCCCATAGGAATTAAACGCTCTTTACTGCCTTTGCCCATTACCCGCACCACATTCTGGCGCAAGTTAACTTGCGGCATAGTCAATTCCACCAACTCAGTGACACGCAAACCACAGGCATAAAGCACCTCTAGCATGGTTCGATCACGCAACCCGATTGGGTCGGATAAATCTGGCGCGGCGAGCAAAGCTTCGACATCGCTTTCGCTTAAAGATTTCGGCAAAGGACGTGATAATTTCGGATTATCGACCAAAGCGACAGGATTTTCGCTAATTCGACCCTCACGCAACAAATAGCGATAAAAACCGCGAACACAGGAGAGAAAGCGAGCCGATGTGCGGCTCGACAGTTTTTGCTGCAGGCGCACCTCCAAATATTCTTGCACCAACGCTGCATCAACCCCAATTAACTGCTGCCCCTGCTGATTTAACCAGAGGGCAAATTGCTCCAGATCACGCCGGTAGGATTCCTGAGTATTGTCGCTTAGCCCTTTTTCCATCCAAATCGCATCCAAATACTCAGCAATAAGCTGCGTATCTGCAAGTACCGGAGTTAATTCCAACGACTTAGCAGCAACCATAATCCAAACCAAAAGCGAAAAACCGACTGTAACCACTCGCCCTTAGTAAGGCAATCAAAAAGCAAGGCAAAGAAAAGCAAAAAGCCGAAGCGGTTTCCCACTTCGGCCTTCTGAAAATCGATATGAATATCGATTTGATCTTATACCAGCTTCTCTTTAATACGAGCTGCCTTACCAGTAAGGTCACGCAGGTAGTAAAGTTTAGCTTGACGCACATCACCACGACGCTTCAGCGATACGCTGTCGATCATAGGGCTGTGAGTTTGGAAAGTACGCTCAACGCCTACACCGTGAGAAATTTTACGCACAGTGAATGCAGAGTTAAGGCCGCGATTACGAATAGCGATTACAACGCCTTCATAAGCCTGTACACGCTCACGATCGCCTTCTTTAACTTTCACGTTTACAACAACGGTGTCGCCTGGTGAAAATTCAGTAAGGTTTGCTTTCAGTTGCTCGTTTTCCAACGCCTGAATAATTGGGTTACTCATTGATATTCTCCTAAGAGTCTATAGCTTCACAGCTAGAGTTTGTCGTATCAAGGTCACGACGATATTCCGTCAACAGCTTTTGCTGCTCCTCGGTTAAATTTATTGCGTGCAATAAATCAGGCCTTTTCAGCCAAGTTCGCCCTAACGCTTGTTTCAAGCGCCAGCGCCGAATCAGTTCATGATTACCAGATACCAACACCTCCGGTACACGCATTCCTTCAAATTCTTCAGGACGGGTGTAATGAGGGCAATCTAATAATCCATCTGTAAATGAATCTTGCTCTGCCGATTGCGCATGCCCAAGAGCACCCGGAATCAACCGTGTTACCGCGTCGATCAGCACCATCGCTGGCAGCTCACCGCCACTTAACACATAGTCACCGATGGACCATTCTTCATCGATAACCGTTTGTATTAATCGCTCGTCGATACCTTCGTAACGACCCGCCACCAATACCATATTGCTGTAGCTTGCCAATTCAGCAACACCGGACTGATCCAATGTTCTGCCTTGGGGCGACAGGTAAATGACTTTAGCATCATCACCTGCCCAAGCCTTTGCTGCTGCGATGGCATCGCGCAACGGCTGCACCATCATCACCATTCCAGGACCACCGCCGAAAGGGCGATCATCTACTGTTGAGTGGCGATCATGGGCAAAATCCCGTGGTGTTATGACTTTTAACTCCACCAGACCTTGTTTAATCGCACGACTGGTTATCCCAAAGCCGGCAATTCCGTTAAACATGTCAGGAAAAATAGAAACAACCGCAATTTTAAGCAATTGACGATTACTCCTCTCGCCTCACAGCGTTTACGCCAAAATAAAGTTGAGCTCTAAACTTTTAATTTATAAAGCTTAAAACTCGGGATCCCAATCAACCAGCATTTCACCAGCTTCGAGATCAACAGCCAGCACAAACTGCTCAGGCACATAAGGTATCAAGCGCTCACGCTGATCGATACTTTCTGCATCCGCCGTTACGACGAGAACGTCGTTTGCACCGGTTTCCATCAATTTGGAGATTACCCCGAGACGCTTACGCTCACCATCAAACTGAGTAAACACCACCAAGCCTTCAAGCTGACTCCAGTAATATTCACCATCATCCAATTCAGGCAATAAATCGCGCTCAACGGCTATATCTGCAGCGGTGTATTGCGCAGCCAAATCGCGGTCATCAACACCGACAATATGGGCAACAAATGCATCGCCATGAGGACGCGCCTCATCTATCTCAATTTTTTTGACGCCATGCTTGGTTTTTAACCACCAAGGATGGTACTCAAATAAATTTTCTTGCGGCTCGGTGTAAGAGTGGACTTTCACCCAACCCTTTACACCATAAACAGCGGTAATTCGCCCGACATTAACTAAATTGGATTCCGCAGACATCAGGCGCCTTCGACTATTTATTTAGCGAGGCTATTAAGCCGCTTTTTTGCTTTCTTTAACCAGTTGTTCAACGCGCTCAGACAACTGTGCACCTTGACCAACCCAATGAGCCAAACGGTCAGCATCAACACGCAGACGCTCTTCTTGACCACGAGCAACTGGGTTGAAGAAACCAATACGCTCGATGAAGCGGCCGTTACGGGCGCTGCGGCTGTTGGTTACGGTCAGATGATAAAACGGGCGCTTTTTAGAGCCACCACGTGACAGACGAATAGTTACCATTGAGGTCTTCTTCCTGTATTTACTTATGGGGGAAAGCGAGCCTTCCCAGTTAAAAATCGACTTTCAGGTTAAAAAATCGTTAGTCGCACAATAAGCTATGCGAAAGGCGCGGCATTTTAAGGGAAAGATTGGGCTTTGTATAGGCTAATAAATTATTAAGTAAGATAACCTCACCACCTTACCTATGGGGTGAGGTATTTTTTACCACAATATCTAGTCACACATGTCCGCAAAACGGTTACCAAAGGTGAGATCAATCGCCTGCGCAAACCCAGGCAAACTCAGACGCTCTTGATCCACTTTAATTAGAGCTTCATCAATCAACCCTTCACCAAAGTGATAAATGGTCGCAAAACTGCCCTGCAAAGCAGCCTGATCATAGGCCGACGATACCGCACGCACCTGCTCGCGTTTATCTTTGTAGCGATTAAATATTGCATCACCATAACGGCGCGCCAGCATAGACTCCACAACATGAGGCGCAAAAATACTGGCTGTTGCATTGTTGCCACCAAACCCTTTCGAGTTAAGGAAGGCAACATCCAAAGGCTGACTGCACTTTTCATCCTTTGTGGAAATCTGCAAACGCTCAGCAAAAACATCATCGGCGACCTTGTCGATGGTTTTAATGCCGGGAATCAAACCGTATTTGAAAATACCGAGGCTGGCAATCAACTGCTCGCCACTGGCAGCCGACAAGGAATGGCCTACGTAGGCTTTGACTGCAGACACTGGCCAACTGGTGATATTAAACACCTGTGCAATCTGATCAAAAATTTGCGATTCGGTCACCCGATTTTGCGGTGTACTGGAGCCGTGCGCCTGCACCATCGAACGCAGCCGAATAGATTCATCACCCAAAATGGCACGCGCCGAAGCCACAGCTTTTGCCATGGTGATGTAATTTCCCGGGCCTGGAGCTGAAATCGACTTTTTAAAACCGTCGGCGTTGATAAATACATCACCTACCGCGCCGTGAACATCAGCACCCAGCTCGATAGCCAAAGCATCATCCATCAACACTACATATTGACTGGCCTCAGCCATAGTAAAACCAGCATTTTCACCAAACGGACGACTGCTACGGCGCAGGTCAGCCTCTTCGGCTCCATCCAGCTTTTTCAGCTTATCTTCACTGGCAAGCGCACCCATAGTCGCATAACCATCGATAATCTCCGGAACGATTGGCGCCTCTGCGCAGCCCACTACCGCAACACGACATTTGCCGGATGCTATGTCATCCGCCGCGGCCTGCAAGTTATAGAGGAATGATGCACAAGCACCGGTGATTGCGCCCGTTTGACCAACACTCCCCAAAAGATAAGCATTCACAAAATCTGCTGGCATGGTATTCAAACCCAACGGACACTGCTTGGCGCTAACCCGCGAGCCCTTAAGGCGCGATTGCAGCAAACCACCAAACCCATTTTCATCCATCTGGCTCATCACATTACTGGCATACACTCCAACCTGATCAGGCTTAATCGCACTCATTACTGTCTGCCACACCAACCCGGTAGATTGAATTGCATCAGACGCACCAATTACCGCCAACTGCAAGGCGCGAGGATGATAGTGCGAGTTATACAGCGCACCCGGATTAAAACCCTGCGGCAGCTGTCCGGCTGACTTTACCGGCAGATCGCGATAACTATCGAACTTAACTTCAAGCCCAGATGCCGCAGTGACGCGAACGCGATCATCGTCGATAGATTCCACTTGCCAATCAGCAGGCACAGGTTCAGGCAAATCGCGCTTACGCATCTCCACCACCAGAGGTGAATCACCTGCACCCAAGGTGGCCGACTTTTGCCAGTGCGCAGCGTCTACATCAAAAAACTCTTTATCGATTCGACGTATCAAGGTGCCATTTAATATTTGCTCACCAAAACGGATTTCCAAATCCGCGAGGCTAAGAGCCGCACCTTCTGCGTCGCGGTAGCTGTTATCGTCAAATCTAACCAAGCCCATCATGACCGCCAATCCGGCCAACGTCTCCTGCCGATCTGATGGCTGCAGACTTTCAATTACCATGCGACGATAAGCATGATGACCGGAACTGCGACCCGCTGCACTGAACCCACCAAAGCCCACAATCACCGGCAAACGCGCAACAGACATAACAACTCCCAAGATTCGCAAGGTTAAAAACTCGATAAAGTGTAAGAGTATTAAATCCGAATGTCCCTGTTAATTTGGTCATTATTGATGGTAAATTGGCCACAACAGACTCACTCACACCACGCGACCACTCAATGAGCAAAAACCCGCCAATCCGCATTCACTTTCTGCTCTGCGAGCGCATGCTCGCCACCAGTAGCACCCTGCCAATGGAAATGCTACTCGCAGCTGAAAGCGCCGTGACCAGCATGCTACCCAAAGATCAGCAGCGCCCTCTCGATATCAAAACCATCAGCCTAGACCTTACCCCCGTCACCAGCCGCACCGGACTTTTGTGGCAGCCCGATCTAACCATCGCCAGCAAACCCGCCAGCGATTTGATTTACATTCCAGGCTTGTGGCGCAACCCCCGCCCAGCCGTACAACAACATAGCGAAACATTGGAGTGGCTACGCGAGCAACACCAAAACGGAGCAATTATTAGCGCTGTCGGCACGGGCGTTTGTTTTCTGGCAGAGGCAGGATTATTAGATGGCAAAGCAGCAACAACTCACTGGCACTACTTTGATCAATTTCAAAAAGACTATGCAGCCGTACAACTGAAACGCCAATATTTCATCACCCAAGCAGGCAATCTTTATTGTGCGGCAAGCGTCAACTCACTGGCCGATTTAACCGTGCATTTTATCCAGCGTTTTTTTGGTAAAAAAATTGCCAGCCATGTAGAGCGGCATTTCTCCCACGAAATTCGTCAGGCTTATGAGACAAGAGGTTTTTTTGAAGCACAAGAAAATCGACACCCAGATGAAGACATTACCCAAATACAAATCTGGCTACAGGACAATTACCAGCGCGAGATTTTATTTCCACAAGTCGCCCTGCGTTTTGGCATGAGTGTACGCACGCTAAATCGTCGTTTCAAAAATGCACTAGGGCAAACACCGCTAGATTATTTACAAGAAATTCGCATCAACATCGCTAAGGATTTATTAAAAACCAGTAATTTGTCGATTAACGAAATTGCCGACAAGGTGGGCTATCAAGACACAGGTTACTTCACCATTCTTTTTAAGAAAAAATTAGCGACCACACCCAATGCCTACCGGGATACAGTGCGCGCAAAGTTATTCAGCACCTGATTTTTTGCATTAATTGTAAAAAATAACCCCAGCATCAATGATACCGGGGTTATTTTGAAGGCATATATTACGCTGTCTTATGCCGCATCTGCACCGGCAGACACAACCGTTAACTTATCTGCGGTTTGCACACCAATTGGAATAGTGCGTGGTTTCATCGATTCTGGAATCACGCGCTGCAAATCTATATGCAGCAATCCACTTTCATAATTGGCCGATTTAACTTGCACATGATCAGCCAACTGAAAGCGCCGCTCAAAACTACGCGCCGCTATACCTTGATGCAAGTAAGTGCGCTGCTGCTCATCAGCAACCTTGTTTGCTGAAACCGTTAAATTATTTTGATTCACCTCAATATTTAATTCAGACTGATCAAAACCGGCAACAGCCATAGTAATTCGGTATTTATCTTCGCCCGTCAGTTCAATGTTATAAGGCGGATAACTGGGTTGATTCTGTTCTGCGCGAGATAGGCTATCTAGCAAATTAGCCATACGATCAAAACCAATGGCAGAACGATAAAGTGGAGTGAAATCAAAATTACGCATAGTCAATATCCTCATTTGAGCAATATAAAGAGTTGGACTTATCTTATCGATCAAGTCATTTACATTTCGTGATCCTCTACCGAGCCATCACACAAATGAGATAGGGCCATACAAAATCATTTCAAGGAAAATTCAAAAAAATAATTCTTCAACCAAATATCAACACCTCACCAATAGACAATAAACAGCAGAAAAGATAGCCAAGAGGCGCCGAGGTAAAACAAAGCTGAGGTGGCAAAAACTGACATGCTTATCGCTGCTAAGATCATTAGCTTTTAAACAAAGATCGAAATGTTATTAAGAAGTTTAAACAAAAACTTGCTATTCGTCGGAAGATCATCAATATAGATAGGGAGGGTCGGGATTGTTCGCGGGACTCAACGCAGAACCCCTGCCCCCTAACATAAACGTTAAGGAGCCTTACGATGAAACCTGCTGTCGACGTTGTATATCGTGATTTGGATTCTTCAGTTACATTTTCCGCTCTAAATGACATCATCACCAAGAAGCTTGAAAAGCTCAGCCGTTACACCGACCAAATTGTTCATAGCCGCGTAGTTCTTGACACCCCCCATCACCACAAGCACAAAGGTAAACAATTCCGAGCCTCTATTGAACTGGATATAGTAGGCCACCCAATGGCCATCACTCAGAATGACGAATCCATCCACGTTGCAGTGCGTGATGCCTTTTCAAGCGCAGAACGCAAAGTTAAACAGCTGGTCGCTCGCCAACGCAACACTCGTTAAATCACAGACCAAAGCGCCAAACGATTTCATTTCCCCCAAATGAAAAAAGCCGGGATCATGACTGATCCCGGCTCTGACACTACCAATAGGCAATATAACTGCTTAGCTTACCGCACCCAACTTGGCTGATTTTTTACTGATCAGGTGATTCAAATTGGCCAGTGACTGCATATGGCTATAAATCAATTCCAAACCGTCTTTTTTGAATAAATCCAACGCTTCTGCATCACCCAAAGCCTTCAGCTTTTCACGCTTCACTACGTAAAAGCCCATCAAATTCATATTAGACTCTTCGCGCCCTTTAAATGTAATGTTTGCCTGCATAGGCTCCAGTAAATCAAGCTCATGCAGACGTTTACAAAACACTTTCGTCATTTCAGCGCGATATTGATAATCCTTCAAAAACTCTACCACTTCTTTTAAATGAGCTGATTGCTCACCATTTTCCTCAAACAAACGACGCCCTTTACTGCCATCTTTCAATACAGTTTGGCTATCGGCGTCAATACACAATGCCATAGTATCGGCGTTTTTATCACCACCCAACACAAACGGATAACGACGAATAAAAGCAGGAATATAACGCGAGGTGAACTGGAAGTTTTCATCCAAAGAAAGGTTTTCGCCCTCCTTCAAACCCATAATCGCCAAGGGAATATATTCACCCTCGTTTGCCGTTGCAGAAAACACAATGGGAAATTCACTTGCAGCAAATGGAATCTCTGTGGCCAACAAGGGCGCAGAAATCATATGCGATACAAACGCGTAGTTATCAACCTGAACAGACCAATTGCGATGAACATCGGATGACAGTGGTTGAATGTTGTCATAAATCATGAGTTGTTTTGCCACGAGGATACCTCTATTTATTGTCTCGGCTTGGAAAAAACACTAGGGATGGAAAGCAAAAATAAAGATGCATGGTAGCACTTTCACAAACGACTGCCACAGCAAGAAGAACATTAAACAACCTTAGCGCAAACATAAATTACAAATACAAAAAAGCCTGCTAAAAAGCAGGCTTTTAAGTTATTGATTCTTAATTAAAAATGGTCGGAACGGCGGGATTTGAACCCACGACCCCTACACCCCCAGTATAGTGCGCTACCTGACTGCGCTACGCTCCGATATTTTTTGCGAACACAAGCTTTAGCACCTGTATCGCGAGGGATGGGCATAATACCTTAATTTATTGTCAATGCAATCAAAGAATTAAGAAATAACACCGATGCTCAATTAACAAACAAATACTCAAAAAGCAGTGCCTTTAAGTACGCTTTATTTAATTTTCAGCAGCTCGAGCAAGTGCTCCAAATCATCAATCATGCGCACCACCAATTGATTTAACTGACCCGATTCAGACGGTGTACTCTCGCTTGACATCTGCAAGCGCGCACCACCAATAGTAAAGCCTTGGTCGTACAAGAGGCTGCGGATTTGGCGGATAGTTAACACATCCTGACGCTGATAATAACGGCGATTCCCACGGCGCTTAACTGGCTTTAATTGCGGAAACTCCTGCTCCCAATAGCGCAGTACATGTGGCTTTACCGCACACAATTCACTGACTTCACCAATAGTGAAATAACGCTTACCGGGAATTACGGGAAGTTCGTCGTTATGACTCGGTTCCAACATATGTTTCTACTCGTGCCTTAAGTTTTTGTCCTGGACGGAAAGTAACCACACGCCGGGCGCTGATAGGAATTTCTTCACCCGTCTTGGGATTCCTCCCCGGACGCTGACTTTTGTCGCGCAATTCAAAATTGCCGAAGCCTGAAAGTTTGACCTGTTCATTATTTTCCAAAGCGTGGCGGATCTCTTCAAAAAAGAGTTCCACCAGTTCTTTGGCTTCCCGTTTATTGAGTCCGAGATCCTCATAAAGTTTCTCGGCCAAATCAGCTTTGGTCAGAGCGCCGTCCGACATAATTATTATTCCCTATCTGAGGGTAGCGGAAAAATTCACCCCCAGATACTGAACAATCGAGTCAATGGAGGCGTTGATCTCATCTTCATTAAGAGTGCGTGAAGGATGCTGAAAGGTCAACCCCATTGCAATACTTTTTCTATGTGGATCAATACCTTTGCCCATATATACGTCAAATACCTTTAAGTCGATAAGGTAGTCTCCCGCCTGTTCTTTAATCGCATTTAACAGCTGCTGAGCAGCCACATCGCGATCCACCAAAAGTGCCAAATCGCGGCGCACTTCAGGGAACTTTGACAAAGGAGTAAAGGCAGGAATTCGCGCTTTTAGCAATGAACTGAGACGCACTTCAAACAAATAAACTGATTGAGGAATATCCAACTGTTGCAGCAAACTGGGGTGCAGCGCACCTATAACACCCTGCCATTCGCCATCGCGATAAATATCGGCCGTCTGGCCAGGATGCAGCGCCGAATGAGAACCTGACTTAATCGTGAATGCAGACTCATCACCGGTTAGGGCCAAAAGTGATTCAAGGTCGCCCTTGAGATCAAAGAAATCGACAGTTTCTGCAGCATTCGCCCAAGACTCAGGCACACGACTACCGTAAATAAGACCGGCAAGCATGGCTTCTTGCTTAAGGCCATCGGCAGATGGAACAAAGCGCAAGCCAGACTCAAACAAGCGCACGCGATTTTGTTGGCGGTTCAGGTTGTTGCGCAAAACACTCACCAAGCCCGGCATCAAACTGGTACGCATGGCCGCCATATCGGCACTGATAGGGTTGCGCAGCAGAACTGGTGCAGTATTGGGGTCAAACAGAGCCGATAATTTTGGCTCGATAAAGCTGTAGGTGATTGCCTCTTGATAACCGCGTGCGATCAGCTGATTACGCAACGCAGGCAAGCCCATTTTCGCCTCGGGATGCGGCTCTATATCGAGCGGTGCCGCCAGGCTGCGAGTGGGCAAGCGGTTATAACCGTACACCCGCGCCAGCTCTTCAAGCAAATCAGCTTCGATGGAGATGTCAAAGCGATAGCTGGGCACAGAGAACACCCAACCTTCCGGGTTTTGCGATAAAAGCGTCAAGCCCAAACGCGCAAGGATATCGACCACTTCATCATCGGCCATTTCCAGACTCAAACCGCTGACAATGCGCGCCTTACGCAAGCTGACTTGGCGCTCCTGTGGCAAATGTTCATTGGTGACATGAACAACCGGACCGGCTTCACCACCGACAATTTCCAGCAGCAGAGCAGTAGCTCGCTCAATGGCATCCAACTGCAAGCTGTAATCTACACCTCGCTCAAAGCGATGGGATGAGTCGGTATGCAAACCGTATGAGCGGGCACGACCGGCAATCGCCAATGGATTAAAGAACGCACTTTCCAGGAAAATATCGCGCGTTGCCTCAGTTACTGCAGTTTCTTCACCACCCATAATGCCCGCAACGGCCAAGGCCTTGTGTTGATCGGCAATTACCATGGTATCGGCATTGAGTTTGATTTCCTGGCCATCCAGCAAGCGGAGTAACTCACCCTGTTGCGCCATACGCACATGAATTGCATTACTCAGTTTAGACAGATCAAACGCATGCATAGGCTGCCCTAACTCAAGCAGCACATAGTTAGTCACATCCACAACCGCATCAATGCTACGCAAGCCGGAACGGACTAATTTGTCTTGTAACCATGCCGGGCTTGGGCGGCTGATATCAATATTGCGGATCACGCGACCCACATAGCGACTACAAGCGGAACCGGCTTCAAGATGCACCGGGAATTCATCGGCAATCGAGGCTGCAACAGCGGGAATAGCAGGTGCAGTCACTGGGGCGCGATTCAAGACACCCACTTCGCGCGCTATACCTTTTACACTCAAACAGTCGCTGCGGTTGGGAGTCAAGTCAACCTCGATTAGTTTGTCATCGAGATTCAAGTACTCACGCAAATTAGCACCCACAGGCGCGTCAGCTGCCAACTCCCACAGACCTGTATCGTCGTCACCGGCTTTCAATTCTGTTTGGCCGCAGAGCATGCCAAAAGATTCAACACCGCGCAGCTTGGCCTTTTTGATCTGGAAGTCGCCTGGCAATTGCGCACCTATAGTGGCAAAGGGGATTTTAATTCCAACACGCGCATTAGCCGCACCGCAGACCACCTGCGTGGGACCATCAGGCAGACCAGCCACTTGGCAAACACGCAGCTTGTCTGCATCCGGGTGCTGCTCACAGCCGACAATCTCACCGACGATCACGCCGGTAAAATCGCCTGCAACTGATTCAACTGCATCCACTTCAAGCCCAGCCATGGTCAACTGGGCAACTAATTCATCGGTACCTATGACTGGATTAACCCACTCGCGCAGCCAGGATTCACTGATTTTCATAATTCATTCGTTCCATTAAAACTGTTTTAAGAAGCGCAGATCGTTTTCGAAAAACAGTCGCAAATCATTTACGCCGTAGCGCAACATAGCGAGACGCTCCACCCCCATGCCAAAAGCAAAACCGGTATAGGTTTCTGGATCAACACCACTGGATTTAAACACTTCTGGGTGAACCATGCCGCAGCCGCCCACTTCCAGCCAGCCGGTGTTTTTACACATGCGGCAACCCTTGCCACGGCATTGAGTGCACTGGATATCCATCTCGGCCGATGGCTCGGTAAAGGGGAAATAGGAGGGGCGGAAACGCACGGGAACATCGGCCTCAAAGAAGGCTTTTAGGAATTGATCCATGGTGCCTTTCAGATCGGCAAAACTGATATTTTTATCGACCACCAAACCTTCAACCTGATGAAACATCGGCGAATGGGTGACATCGGAATCGCAGCGATACACACGACCTGGACAAATCACGCGGATCGGAGGCTGCTTGTTTTCCATGGTGCGCACTTGCACTGGTGAGGTATGGGTGCGAAGTACGTGGGTGTCGTCCACGTAGAAAGTGTCGTGCATCGCCCGCGCAGGGTGATGGGACGGAATATTGAGCGCTTCAAAGTTGTGGTAGTCATCTTCAATTTCAGGACCCACTTCAACGCTGTAACCAACTGCAGCAAAAATTTCTTCAATGCGCTGCAAGGTGCGGGTTACCGGATGCAGGCCGCCCGTGTACTGACCACGACCAGGCAAGGTCACATCGACCACTTCACTCGCCAGCTTGGCATTAATCGCCTCTTGCTCTAATAGAGCCTTGTGCAAATTAAGCGCTTCTTGCACGGAATCCTTGGCTTTATTAATTTCAGCACCTGCAGCAGGACGCTCCTCTGCGGATAATTTACCCAACGTTTTCATCAACGCGGTGATGCTGCCATTTTTACCTAAATAATTTACCCGCACCGCATCCAGCGCAGTCAGATCTTGGGCATCGGCAACGAGTTTGAGCGCTTCTTGGGTAAGCGCAGCGAGATTTTCCATCTGCTTTTCCAATTTAAATAGATCACTAATGAGTCGGACTAGATTAGATTTTGCAAGCGAATAACTTCGCCCTAAAGGAACCGCTCCTACTACATAACTAGCGGTATACGACCGCCACGGACGGCGGAAGTGCAGAAAATGCAGGAGCAATTTTCTGCCAGTTCATCCTGAACATAAAAAAAGGGAAGAACCCTAAAGCCCTTCCCCTTTTCATCGCGTTCGCAAAAGCTCTTGCGAGCTTAAGGTTGTTGGACGATTAAGCAGCCAGAGCTGATTTAGCCTTCGCAACAACAGCAGCAAATGCCGCTTTGTCGTACACAGCCAGATCAGCCAGTACACGACGGTCGAGAACGATGCTCGCCTTTTTCAAGCCAGCAATCAACTGGCTGTAGGACATGCCTTCAGCGCGTGATTGAGCATTGATACGAGTGATCCACAGAGCACGGAAATTACGCTTTTTAACGCGACGATCGCGGTAAGCATACTGACCTGCTTTGATAACGGCTTGTTTGGCAACACGGAATGTACGCGAACGTGCACCGTAGTAACCTTTAGCTGCTTTTAAAACTTTCTTGTGACGACGACGCGCCTCTACACCACGCTTAACACGGGCCATATCTCTATCCTCTCAAAATTCGCAATTAGCGCTGATTAATTAGCACGGAACAAACGTTTTACGCGTGGTACGTCGGCTGCATCAACGATGCTGGTGCCGCGCAATTGACGCTTACGCTTGGTGGTCATTTTGGTCAGGATGTGGCTTTTGTTAGCGTGCTTGAACTTAAAGCCCGCGCCAGTCTTTTTGAAGCGCTTTGACGCGCCACTGTGTACTTTAGCTTTGGTTGCCATGTGATGAAACTCCACACATTTAGGTAAATAGTATTAATAATCAAGGCAGCTAAAAGCCCGACTATTTTCTCTTTTTGGGGGCGATAACCATAGTGAGCTGCTTACCTTCCATTTTGGCAGCCTGCTCAACGGTACCCATTTCAGCCAGGTCGGTCTCGATGCGCTGCATCATTTCCATCCCCAACTCTTGGTGGGCGAGCTCGCGACCGCGGAACTTTAACGTTACCTTGGCCTTATCCCCATGCTCTAGGAAGCGCATCAGAGCCTTTAATTTGACCTGATAGTCAGCTTCCTCCGTCCCTGGGCGAAACTTCATTTCCTTCACCAACTGCTGCTTTTGCTTCTTTTTCGCAGCAGCTTTGGTTTTTTTGATTTCAAACAGATGCTTGCCGTAATCCATAATCTTACAGACTATTGGATCGCTATCAGCAACGATCTCCACCAGGTCCAGCGTTGCCGCTTGCGCTTGGGCAAGTGCATCACTCAGGCTCACAATACCGACTTGCTCGCCTTCTGCGTTGATTAAACGAACCTGCTTGGCTTCGATCTGATCGTTGATCCGCGCTTTCTTAGAATTGCCTTTGGCTGCGGGGGCGTTATCTCGTTTGATAGTTGTATCTCCAGTAAATTAATAGAAACAAATCTTTTTTCGCTTTAGCGATCTATTCGTCAAAAAAATTTCTTTTAGGCAGAAATATTTCGACCTCGACGCGCTATATCGGCGGTCAAGTGCGCGATGAAAGCTTCCAGATTCATTACACCCAAATCTTGTCCGTCCCTTGTGCGAACTGCAAGTGATTGATTTTCAACCTCTTTATCGCCAATGACGAGCAGGTAGGGTACCCGCTGAATTGTGTGCTCGCGGATTTTAAAGCCGATCTTCTCATTTCTCAAGTCCGGAATGACGCGAATGCCCTTTTCACGCAAGGCTTTTTCGATCATTTTGACGTAATCGGCCTGATTATCGGTAATATTCATCACCGCAACCTGGGCTGGCGCCAACCAAGTTGGAAAGGAACCTTCATAGTGTTCAATGAGAATACCAAGGAAGCGCTCGAACGAACCAAGAATAGCGCGATGCAACATCACCGGACGCTTACGGACGTTATCTTCGGCCACATATTCTGCATCCAAACGCTCAGGCAGGACAAAATCGAGCTGTATGGTACCACATTGCCAGGAGCGACCCAGCGCGTCCTTAATTTGATATTCAATCTTGGGACCATAAAAGGCACCTTCGCCCGGCAATTCTTCCCACTCAAGGCCAGATTCACGCAGCGCATGGCGCAGGCCATCTTCTGCCTTATCCCAAACTTCATCGCTACCGGCACGTTTTTCCGGGCGCAAAGACAATTTCACCGCGACATCAGTAAAACCAAAGTCATCGTAAATTGATTTGAGCATTTGGTTGAAGTCAGATACTTCGCTGACGATATGGTCTTCAGTACAGAAGATATGTGCATCGTCCTGCACAAAACCGCGCACACGCATAATACCGTGCAACGCACCGGAGGCTTCATTGCGATGACAGGAACCAAATTCCGCCAAACGCAACGGCAGGTCTTTGTGGGAGCGCAAGCCGTGATTGAAGATTTGTACGTGGCCCGGGCAGTTCATCGGTTTAACCGCAAAATCGCGCTTTTCCGATTCAGTGGTAAACATACCTTCGCGATAGTTTTCCCAGTGGCCGGATTTCTCCCAGAGCACACGATCCATAATCATCGGGGTTTTGACTTCTTGATAACCCCAATCATTTTGTTTGGCACGCATGTACTGCTCGATTTGTTGCCACAGAGTCCAGCCCTTGGGGTGCCAAAACACCATGCCCGGCGCTTCATCTTGCAGATGGAAGAAATCAAATTTTTTCGCCAGTTTCCGGTGATCGCGTTTGGCCGCTTCTTCGAGCAGATTCAAATAGGCTTTTAACTGCTTGGCATCGGCAAAGGCAGTGCCGTAGATACGCTGCAACATTTTATTGTTGGAGTCGCCGCGCCAGTAGGCGCCAGAGGTGCGCATCAATTTAAAGTTCAAGCAGAAACGCATGTTGGGCACGTGTGGGCCACGGCACATGTCGACGTATTCTTCGTGGTGATACAAACCGGGAGTCGCGTCTTTAGGCACGTCGCGATCCAAAATCTCCAGCTTGTAAGTCTCGCCGCGCGCAGTGAAAACGTCGTAAGCTTCTTGCCAGCTAACCGCTTTTTTCACTACGTCATATTCAGTCTTGGCCAATTCCAGCATGCGCGCTTCAAGGCGGGCAACATCTTCATCCGTCAGTTTTTGCTCTAGGTCGATGTCGTAATAAAAGCCGTTGTCGATGGTTGGGCCAATGGCCATTTTCACATCGGGAAACAACTGCTTGATCGCATGACCGAGCAAGTGCGCGCAGGAGTGGCGAATAATTTCCAAACCGTCTTCGTCTTTCGGGGTGAAGATCACTAAGTCAGCATCTTCAGTAATCAAGTCATGAGCATCAACACGTTGACCATTGACACGGCCACCTAGCGTGGCTTTTGCCAAACCAGCGCCAATTGAGGCGGCAACTTCATAAACAGAAACAGGATTGTCGAAGGGACGTTTGGAACCGTCAGGGAGAGTAATAACAGGCATGATAAACCTCTGTCAGTGGTGACCCCTACCAAAGGTCACGTGATAAAAAGCGGGAACCGCAAATAAAAAAGCCCGCACCTACGATTGTGCGGGCTGGGGAGTATAGGGGAGCTTAAGGACTGGAGGCAACCTCAGCTTAATAAACATCGCGACAATAACGCTGCGCGTCGGCAAGAGATTCCAATTCATCGGCACCCAAAATTTTAGCTAACGCAGCGTCAACACCCTGCGCCATTCCCTGTAAACTGCCGCATACAAAAATGGCAGCACCGTCAGCAACCCAGCGCTGAATTTCTTCTGCATTAGGCATTAATAAGTCCTGCACATAACGCGGCGCATTGGGTTGTTCTTTTAGCGGTGCATCGCGGGAAAATATTTTATTAACGCGCGTCAACCGGCCAGATTGCTGCCAGCGGTGTACATCTGCACTGAAAAAATCATCGCCCAATTCACTTCGCTCGCCAAAAAATAACCATTGCCGCCCATTGGCACGGGCAGGATTGGCGATGTGTGCGCGCAAACCGGCAATGCCGGTGCCATTGCCAATTAAAATCAACGGGCATGAATCTGCTGGGGCATGAAAATGTGGATTAGCGCGAATACGCAAACGAATCGTTTGATTTACACCCGCGTATTGGGTTAACCAACCGGAACCCAAACCCAGCTGGTTGTTGGCATCACGCACTTGGCGCACTAACAAATCCAGCGAGCCTTCGCTGGGAACTGAAGCAATGGAGTATTCGCGATGTGGCAATTCGCTGAGTGATTCAAGTAATAGTTGATCGTCCTGCGTTTTTAGTTCAACGAGTTTTTCGTCGCTGATTGATAGGCTGCGGGTGATTAATAATTCCGGGGCGATGGGGCGCCCGAGGCGCTGTAAAAAAGTATCGATTGCTGCGCGCGAATTACAGGGGCCGATTTCAACTACATCGCCCGCCTGCCACAAGTCCGGGGTAATTTCCCCTTGCATAGGTTGCAATTGAATATGAAATGCGGAAGCACCCACTCCGTTAGGGTTAATACACTCGCGCGCTACAATACCCCACTTTTCATAGGTGGGTTTGCTCCAATCACTGAAGTGAGTATTGCCGGAAAGCTGACCTAAATAATATTGCCAATGGCGCAGTGCGCTGTCATCAAGGCGATCGACCTCAATCACATCGGCCATAAAATGCGCGCCGCGTTCATGCAATGCATGCTGCAGTTGATGTGCAAAACCACAAAAATAGTCATAGCTGGAATCGCCCAGCCCGAGAATTAATACTTGTTGATGCTGCAAACTTTTGGCGTCAAGCCCACGTAATGCGCGAGCAATAAAACGGTTACCATTATCAGGCGCTTCACCTTCACCATAAGTACTGGCAATCAGCAGCAGCTTAGCGGTTTGCGTGAGCAATTCAGATTCAATTTGATTGAGCGGCAATAGAGTTACCAGCTTCCCCGCTTGCTCTAACTGTTGCGCCGTCTGCTGGGCAATACGGGTAGCGCTACCAGTCTGGCTGGCGTAACCAATCAAAATGCAGTCCGCACCCTCTATTTCGCCCGCTACAGCAACGCCCTGCTTGCGCCGATATTGCCGCCAACACAACCAACAAAAAATAAGATAAGAAAAAATTAATACACTTGCGGCAAGATAACGCACACTGCTCTCGCTTGTATCAGAAGTTAAATAAGCAGGCTCACTATGGTTTTAGGCTCAACCTGACCTTACCTAATTCCTTGCGACCGTTTTGATTATGCTCTGCCACTTTTTCGACAGGCCATGTAAAAGGAATTTTAATTAACTCGCGCCCACCGACTTCGCGTGCTGCCTCAACCATCAATGTATATTTACCTTGTTTCAAGCTGCCTAATGGCAATTGCCCTTCAGGGAATATGAATAGATGTTTTCCAGGTGCACGAGTTGCGCCGCTAACACCATCAATCGGCATAGCCCTATTGCGCCCATCACGGCGCCACCACTGGCGCAAATCTTTTAACCAATCCTCACCGTGATCACTCTCCTCCCCATCTTCGTGGGTTTGGTAAAGCACTGCAAGATTAATGGGCGAAGAGTCTGGGCCATCAATCCAAATGGCGACATAAGGCCGATGATACTCAGCCACATCAAGGCGCGGAATCTCAAGCGACACCTCAAGCTCACCCGCCATTGCAGGTACAAACAAAAATAGGTTGAAGAAAAAAGACCCGCACAAAAACAAATAACGACACATAAAATTCCCTACCAATGAATAATTCAACACTTATAAAAAAATCAGTGCATAAACAACAATATGAGCAGCCAAGGCAACACAAGCCCTAAGCCCACTAATGGCCAAGTTGCAAAGCGCGTACTGGCATAGCGCTGTAGCAGCAGCAAGCCGGTAATACAAAAAATAATGCAGGCAACGGCAAACACATCGATAAACCAACTCCAAACGCCACCGGTATTTCTGCCCTTGTGAAGATCATTAAAATAGGCGATCCAACCGCGATCAGTTTGTTCGTAAATTACCTCACCTGAAGTCAGGTCAATACTGACCCATGCATCGCCGCCGGCTCGTGGTTGCGATAAATAAATATCATCTTCACTCCACTCAGCCATTCCATTGACAAGCGCGATAGAGTGATTGTCATCCAGCCAGTTTATAAGTGCGTCAGGTAGCGGAGCATGGGTGGGGAAATTATCCTTTGCAATTTGTTGCTGCAGATCTTTCAATAACGGCTTGGATAAAAACGCATCCTGTGTTTTCACGACTGGCTTGCTGGGGATTTGCGCAGCATGGTTTAGCGTAATGCCGGTAATTGCAAATAACAGCATACCCACGAGGCACAGCGCCGAACTCATCCAATGCCACTGGCGCACAGAACCCAACCAGGTCATTTAGTACCTCACACAAACGATTAAGTAAAAATTAATTTTTTTAAACAGCGATCAAGTCGTTGCCCAACGGCGCAACAGGTTGTGATACACACCGGTAAGTTTCAGCAAATTGGCATCATCTGGTGCGACTGTCGGTGTGAGTGCTTGAATCGCCTGATCCAAATCAAACAACATACTGCGCTCAGCTTCATCACCGACGAGACTTTCGATCCAAAAAAATGACGCGATCCGCGCGCCTTTTGTCACCGGTGTCACGCGATGCAAACTGCTGGATGGATAGAGCACCATATCGCCAGCGGCCAATTTAATGACTTGCACCCCAAAAGCAGTTTCAATTTCCAGCTCGCCGCCCTCATACTCTTCTGCATCAGACAGAAATAAGGTTGCCGATAAATCACTGCGCAGCGAAACCGCAGTGCCGGGCACATGCATAATGGCACTGTCCACATGAGTGCCGTAATGCCCGCCTTGGGTGTAGCAATTAAATTTAGGCGGATAAATTTTGTTAGGAAGCGCGGCAGACACAAATAGAGAATTAGCCGCTAACGTGCGCAACAAATGATTGCCCAAGCTGCGCGCCAATTCACTCGCGTCATCCAGTTGCAGATTTTGTTTTGCAGAACGCGCCAATGTACCCGCGGTTTTAACGCCATCCTGCCAATTGGCCTGTGCCAAGTGCTGACGAAATTGTGCAATTTCTTCGCTCGTTAATACTTGTTGAATCGTTATCAGCATAAATTTACTCACCAGAAAAATGGACAGCGCCAATAGTGGGAGCGCTGACCGCAGGCATTAAATAGGTTGTATCTATATCGCTAATGGCCGAACAGCCTGCCATTGCCATACACACTTCCAATTCTTCACGCAATAATTTCATCATATGCGCCACACCCAATGCACCGGCCACACTGAGCGCATAAATTTGTAAGCGGCCGATTAACACTCCATCGGCGCCCAGAGCTAGCGCTTTAAAAATATCCTTGCCAGAGCGGATACCGCTATCTAACAGCAATGGGAATTCTGCACCTACCGCACCGCGAATCAGTGGCAACATTTGCATACTGGTAGCCACACCATCCAAACCGCGACCACCATGATTTGATACCACAATGCCAGTAATGCCGAGAGCTTTTAGGGCTTTGGCATCCTCTGGGTGCAACACGCCTTTAACCCAAATAGGCAGCTTGGTTTGTGCTTGCAGCCATTGCAGATCTTGCCAGTTTGGAGCATTGCGCAGCAGCGAAAAAATATTTTTTGCAGGTGCAGCAGCAGACGATTCTGAACAATAGGAGCGCAAATTAACCGCACTAATTTCAGGCGGCAAATAAAAACCTGCATGTTGCGCGCGGCGGCTTGGTACTTGAATGGAGGCGTCCAGCGTGACTACCAAAGCACTATACCCGGCAGCCTCTGCGCGCTTAACCAAATCAAGCGTGTGCTCGCGCACTGGTTGAAAATAAAGTTGAAACCATTTATTGGCAGGCGTGGCAGCGGCAACATCTTCCAGCGAATGGCTAGATAAAGTACTGAGGATCAGCGTGGAATCCGTCGCGGCAGCGGCTCGCGCGCTATCTATTTCACCACCAGGATGCACTAAACGTTGATAGGCAACGGGCGCCAATAAAATCGGATGTGCAAATTGCTTTCCAGCGATGATGGTATGCGTGGTTGCACTGGAGAGATCACGCAATAAACGCGGGCAAATTACATACTGTGAAAATGCCGCGCGATTTGCGGCGAGGGTTTCGTCCTGTGCACTGCCACCAGCTATATAGGCATAGGTGGGCGCAGGAATAAACCGCTGTGCAAGAGCTTCGTAGTCCTGCGCGGTAACAATATCCGCAGGAATACTCGTTAATGATTTTAAGAGATTAGTCATAGATATAAAAAAGCCGGGCAAGGCCCGGCTTCTCGTTAATTACGATTTAAAAATCGTAGGTTAAAGTCACGCGAACATTTCGTGCATCACCCATATACAGGAATGAACCTGAACGATAAGCCGCAAGATAATAATCTTTGTCAGTGACGTTACCAACATTCAAACGAACATCCAAGTCTTCATTAAACTCGTAGGTAGAGAACAAATCATACACAGTGTATGACGGTACTGGCTGACTGTATTGCCCCTCGGCGTTGAAGCTTGCAGCCGTATCAGGTTGACCGGCAAATTTTTCACTTTCGTATTTAGCCGCGGCGCCAAATGAAAAATTGTCGGTAAATTGATATTTAAGCTGCAGCACCGCAGTTTCTTCAGCAAAGTTACTCAAGGTTTTACCGACATAGGTTGCAGTAGCCGACTCAAGCACTTCTGCATCCATAATGGTAATGCCGGCTTGCACAGTTAACTTGTCAGTTATCGCACCTGTAGCACCAAACTCAATCCCTTTTACACGGTTTTCACCGGTATTAAATGTACCGACCGAATCGTAGTTCGCGCCCTCCATAATGTCGGATTTGGTAATCTGAAAGATCGCTGCAGTTAACAACAACTGCTCATCAAAAATATTCCACTTGGTACCCAGTTCGATATTTTTTGAAGATTCCGGATCAGCAGCGGCAACTTCGCCATTATTAATCACTGTACCGCCATAACCACTACTGGTGCCTACGTCTGACTCACCGCCATTGATATCACTGGCGGTAGCGTAGCTGAAATAGATATTACCCACACTGTTTATATCATAGGTAATACCTACATAACCGTTCACCAGCGTATCGGAATAATCGTATTCCGCCTGTGCAAGAGTACTGGTATTTTGTGTTTTCAAATCAAAATCAAACTGGTCGGCACGGACACCAGCAAAAACTGTCCAGTCATCAGTTAAATCAACCGTATCCATTAACGCCAAGGAGGTGGTTTCTACCGCCCAATCAGTATCCCAAGTACCTTTGGTGATTTGACGATTCATCAAGGTATTCAAGCCATTTACACTTTTGCCATTAGCACCCACTGCGCACCATGTAGAACTTGTAGTGCCTGCTGTACGACCGGGAACAATGCAGTTTTGACCTGAACTGCCAACGCTGTAGACACCGTTCAATACACTGTGATCGGTGTATTCCAAACTGACTATAAATTCGTGATCTTTACCCGCCAGATTTTTGTTGATAAACAAATTGGTTTGATTGGCGAAATAATCAACATCCTGCCAGCCTTGGTGAGTACTTAAAGTAATCGTTTCGTAAATTCCGCCCGGATTAGTAGCTGCAGTGGTTGCACTGCGCGCGCCTGTCACCACATAACCATTTTCCGAAGTGCCCTGACGAGTAATGTTGCTTAAACGCACATCGGAATTGAAACGGTACTTCACTCGCGCAGTAAAAGTATCGACATCAGATTCTTGAAAGTCTTGCTGTTGCGCGTACACCGGAACGCTTTTTGCGGGCTTACGATTAGGAACATCTCCAATCAAAAAGCCACCCAAATCCGGATTGTCTTTTGCATCCATACCGTAATAATCGAGTACAACTTCTAATTCGTCAGATGGCATATAAAGGCCGGAAAGCGCAACACCTTTACGCTCGCGATCTGCCGGTGCACGATCAGGTACTTCTTCATAACCATACAAAAGGTTAGCGCGCACAGCGGCTTGTTCATTGATTACCTGGTTGGTATCCAAGGTTACTCGCGTGTGTTTATCGCTTCCAATACCCGTTGCCAATGTACTGAAATCATAATCAGTAGTGGCTTGCTTGGTGATCGCATTAATTGCACCGCCTGAGGTACCGCGCCCGGCAAAACTGGAATTAGGCCCCTTGGAAATTTCAATTTGCTCAACTACAAAACTTTCACGTGTTGTCATGCCGGGATCGCGCAAACCATCCACAAACACATCACTGCGCGCTTCCTGACCACGAATAATGTAACGGTCGCCAAAGGCATTCCCATTTTCACCCGTACCCAGTGTGATACCTGGCTGTGCATCGAGAATTTGTTTAAGGTCGGTATAACCAGATTCATCGATTTGTGCCTTGGTGAGCACAGAAATATTTTGGGGTGTTTCGGCCAGTGGGCGAGTATGGCGCTCGTCGCCAGAAAATTGCGCTTTGTACGGAACACCTGGTTGCGCATTAGGATTAGGGTCAATCGCAGCGGCTTCAACCTTTACAACATTGAGTTTGTTATCAGGTTGATCTTGTTTTTCATCGGCGGCAAATGCTGCCAAAGGCAATAACATGGCAGCGGCAATACCAGCGGCCAGACTATTTTTGTTTAGCGCGTTATTGGCATAAGTAGGGGTGCGAAAACTCGCAATAGTTTTGATCTGCTTAGACATTTTTTTACCTAGTTCTTGTATGTGTGTGTATTACGGTTTGCGTACAGCCATGCATTCATTATTCAATTGAATGTCTTGTTTTCATGAAATCAATGCGCATTAGTCACGGATTTTTTTCTTGACCAGAGCACCAGTCACTGGATCGAAATAAGCTTCAATTTCTTCAAATTTTTTGCCGTCTTTACTTAAACCCCAGCCATAAATTTCATAGCAGGTACCGGCAACCTGAAATTTTTTGATCGCAAAGCCATGTTCATTCACGATCTTTTTTTGCATATCTAAAATGTGCAGCCATTGTTCGCGCGGAGCATCGGTACATTTAGCACTGACATGTGCTTGCAACGCGCCACTGCTCAGCAACATAGCGGCACCCGCCAACAGAACAGACAATCTCTTCACGATACCAACCCCTTACCTAACAGATATGGAACTCTCAATATGACTTTAGCCGCGCAGTGCACCGCACGATACAGCTAACACTAATGCAAATACTAACAATTCTCATTATCTTGGTGAAGATAAAAAAAATCAAGCAGAACCTGAGATAATGTGTAGAGGCCATACTAAGGATTAAAAAAACGTACAGAGAGAGACTACAAGCAGTCCTGATGGGGCATTGCGATTGATTAGCAGAGCAAATAAGCGACTTTTATGCACCAAAAATAACGCTGGATAGGCTCAAATACAGAGCCAACTCCAATAAAGCGGTACACCTATACTAATTATCTGACAAAAAAATACCGCCTCAGAACGCTCTGAGGCGGTATTTTTTTGCGTAATTTTTTTAAACCGAATTACATATAGGCATTGGTGCGATCGGTATGGTCGGTCACATCGCGGATACCTTTTAGCTCGGGCAATTTATCCATCAATTGCACTTCAATACCCTGCTTCAGAGTAATTGCTACCGAGCCGCAACCTTGGCAGCCGCCACCAAATTTCAGAATGGCGATCATATCGTCAGTCACCTCTACCAGGCTGACATTACCGCCATGCGCGGCGAGGCTCGGGTTTACATCGTTATACAACACATAATTGATGCGATCTTCCAGTGGACTGTCGTCGGTCACGCGCGGCATTTTGGAGTTGGGCGCGCGAATGGTTAACTGGCCACCCATACGATCTGCCGAGTAATCCACTTTCGCATCTTCCAAAAACGGCAAGCTGCGCTCCTCAAAGTAGGCATTGAAGCCATTGAGCGGAACAATCACATCGCCCTCTTTTTCTTCGCCCGGGCGACAGTAAGCAATGCAGGTCTCTGCGTTGGATGTACCCGGGTTCGCAACAAACATGCGGATGCCAATGCCATCGTTGTCTTTCTGCTTATCTAACAACTCTTTCAAATATTGCTGGGCGGATTCGGTGATATCGACGTTGACCATAGTAACCTTTCTGTAAATACCTAATACCTGATTAAATTACTCGGGTATTCTACTGCAAAGGCACCATTCAAGGCACTAGCAAAGCCTTAAAAGAAACAAGTAATTTACAATCGCAACTATAGTCCCAGGATTTATAAGGATTATCCGAATAACAGAATCAGCTTATTTCAGGGCTACCGTTCATATCCGCCATGCTACCGACCATCTGTTGTTAACATTCCTTTAACAAATAAACGTGATATCTGTCACAATTGTCATTTAAGATTGCATTAATCAGGCTATGCTTTAATCAACACCTGTAAAAAAATTGTACGCCAGCATCAACCGGAGGCTCCCGATGAGCGACCCCCAAGACTTTTTACTCAACGCCAAAAACCTGAGAATAACCACCTATCTCAGTCTTGCCATCGCCAATATGCTGTTTGGCGCACTTCACCCAGAATCAATCGTGGTAGCTGGTTGTGGTTTCGCATTCTTCGCCGCACTCACCTTGAGCAACCTGCGCCCCAACGAGCAGGAAAAAGACCGCTCCGACAAAAAGCTGGCACATATCGATAAATAGCCGCTTGCGTTTATCGCTCTACCCCTGCAACAGCCAATCCCGACTAAACTCATATGCGGATTGGCTGGCTCTCCCGACTCTATCTACCCGATAAATCCTGCGCAGCTCCGCCCCTGATGGCGGGTTTTCTGCTAGAATTCGCGCCAATTTTCTATATCAATCTTTTTTGATATTGCCCGACTTTCAAGCGGGCGATAGCCCATAGCAAAGGTTTCCCGATGACTATTCCAGCCGCACTCAAAGCCCGTATCGATTCACTCCACAACGCCATTAAAGAGCGCATCCTGATTCTGGATGGCGGCATGGGCACCATGATCCAAAGCTACAAGCTGCAGGAGGCGGATTATCGCGGTGCGCGCTTTGCCGATTACCACATGGATATCGCCGGCAATAACGATTTGCTCAGCATCACCAAACCCGAAGTCATTCGCGATATTCAGCGCGCCTATTTAGAGGCCGGTGCGGATATTCTGGAAACCAACACCTTTAACTCCACCCGCATCTCCATGGCCGATTACGACATGGAAGAGCTGGTGTACGAGCTGAACTTCGCCTCGGCCAAACTTGCGCGCGACCTCTGCGATGAAATGACTGCACAGAATCCAGCCAAACCGCGTTTTGTCGCCGGGGTGCTGGGGCCGACCAGCCGCACCTGTTCTATTTCACCCGATGTCAATGACCCCAGCGCGCGCAACGTGACCTTTGATTTGCTCGTTGAAAACTATGTGGAAGCCCTGGGCGGATTGGTCAACGGCGGCGCCGATATTATTTTGATCGAAACCATTTTCGATACGCTTAACGCCAAAGCCGCCGTATTTGCGGTGAAAAAATATTTTGATGAGGTCGGCTTTGAATTGCCGATTATGATTTCCGGCACCATTACCGATGCCTCTGGCCGCACCCTGTCCGGCCAAACTACCGAAGCCTTTTACAACTCCCTCGCCCACGCGCGCCCACTGAGCATGGGCTTGAACTGCGCACTGGGCGCCAAAGAACTGCGCCAATACGTGCAAGAGCTGTCCCGCGTGGCCAACTGTTTTGTCAGTGCGCACCCCAATGCCGGTTTGCCCAATGAATTTGGTGAGTACGATCAAACCGCGCAAGAAATGGTGGAGATTGTTGAAGAATTTGCCGCGAGCGGCTTCTTAAATATTATTGGCGGCTGCTGCGGTACTACACCCGCACACATCAAAGCCCTCGCCGATGTAATGAGCAAATACGCTCCGCGCCAAATTCCCGAGATCGAACCTGCTTGTCGCTTGTCTGGTTTAGAGCCGTTCAACATCACCAAAGATTCATTGTTTGTAAACGTGGGCGAGCGCTGCAACGTAACTGGTTCGGCGCGTTTTAAACGTTTGATTGTGGAAGAAGATTATTCCACTGCATTAGAAGTTGCGCTGGAACAAGTTGAAAACGGTGCGCAGATTATCGATATCAACATGGACGAAGGCATGCTCGATGCCGAAAAAGCCATGGTGAAATTTTTGAATCTGGTTGCCGGTGAGCCCGACATCGCCCGCGTACCGATTATGGTGGATTCCTCAAAATGGGAAATCATCGAAGCCGGTTTAAAGTGCATTCAAGGTAAACCGATTGTTAACTCGATCTCATTAAAAGAAGGCGAAGAAGAATTTCTCGCTAAAGCCAAACTCTGTATGCGCTACGGTGCAGCCGTGGTGGTAATGGCGTTTGATGAAACCGGCCAAGCCGATACCATGGCGCGCAAAAAAGAAATCTGTGAGCGCTCTTATCGCACCCTCGTCGATAAATTAAATTTCCCACCGGAAGATATTATTTTCGACCCAAATATTTTTGCGGTCGCCACCGGTATTGAAGAGCACAACAACTACGCCGTCGATTTTATTGAAGCCACCCGCTGGATTCGCCAAAACCTGCCCCACGCCGGTGTGAGCGGCGGCGTATCTAACGTGTCTTTCTCCTTCCGTGGCAACAACCCGGTGCGCGAAGCAATTCACTCAGTATTTTTGTATCACGCGATTAAAGCGGGTATGAACATGGGTATCGTTAACGCCAGCCAGTTGGCGGTGTACGACGACTTGCCGCAAGAATTAAAAGACAAAGTGGAAGACGTAATTCTCAACCGCAACAGCAACGGCACTGAAGCCCTGCTCGATATCGCTGAAAAATATCGCGGTGACGGTTCAACTGGCGAAGTAAAAGAAGACGCGGAATGGCGCTCGCTGCCGATTGCCAAGCGCATCGAACACTCGCTGGTAAAAGGGATTTCCACCCACATTATTGAAGACACCGAAGAAGCACGCCAACACTACCCTCGCCCACTGGATGTGATCGAAGGCCCACTCATGGACGGCATGAACGTGGTCGGCGATTTGTTCGGCGCCGGTAAAATGTTTTTGCCGCAAGTGGTGAAATCCGCGCGCGTAATGAAGCAATCAGTCGCTTATTTGCAACCTTATATCGAAGCAGAAAAAACCGAGGCCTCAAAACCTAACGGCAAAATTCTTATGGCCACGGTCAAAGGCGATGTGCATGACATCGGCAAAAATATTGTCGGCGTAGTATTGCAGTGCAATAACTTTGAAGTGGTTGACCTGGGTGTAATGGTGCCCTGCGATAAAATTATCGATACCGCCATTGAACAAAACTGCGACATCATCGGCCTCTCAGGTTTGATCACTCCATCACTGGATGAAATGGTATTTGTTGGCCGCGAAATGGAACGCCGTGGTATTAATCTGCCGCTAATGATCGGCGGTGCCACCACCTCCAAAGCACACACTGCGGTAAAAATTGATCCGGTATTTAAACTCAATCAAGTAGTTTACGTAGCTGACGCCTCACGCGCGGTAGGTGTAGCTAGCACTTTATTGTCAGACGAGTTGCGTCCGAAATTTGTAGCAGATTTAAAACAAGAATACATCGAAGTACGCGAGCGCAATGCCAACCGCAAACCGCGCGGCACAGTACGCACCTACCCTGAAGCTATCGCCAAAGGCCTGAAACTGGATTGGGATAATTACACTCCCCCAGCGCCCGCCTTTACCGGCGTAAAAGTCTTTGAAGATTACGATTTAAATACACTGGTTGATTTTATCGACTGGACACCGTTTTTTATCAGCTGGGATCTCGCCGGTAAATTCCCGCGCATTCTGGACGATGAAATCGTCGGCGAAGCCGCGCGCAATTTGTTTGCCGACGCGCAACAAATGCTGCGTAAATTAATCGACGAAAAACTCATCAAAGCCAACGGCGTTATCGGTTTTTGGCCTGCCAATTCTGTCAATCACGATGATATTGCGGTGTACGATGCTGCAGGCAATCAAATTAATACCTTACACCACATTCGCCAGCAACATTTAAAACAAGGCATGGAATCACGCCCGCATTATTCGCTGGCAGATTTTGTTGCTCCAAAAGAAACCGGCAAACAAGATTACATCGGCGGCTTTGCGGTCACTACCGGCATAGGCGCCGAAGAACTCGCCAAGCAATATCAAGACGCAGGCGATGACTACAACAGCATCATGGTAAAAGCCCTCGCCGACCGCTTAGCCGAAGCCTTCGCTGAACACATGCACTTGCGTGTGCGCAAAGAATTCTGGGGCTACGACCGCGAAGAGAATTTATCAAACGAAGATTTAATCAAAGAGCAATACAAAGGCATCCGCCCCGCGCCCGGCTATCCTGCCTGCCCGGATCACACGGAAAAAACACAGTTATTTAAATTGTTAGACGGCGAAAAAAATACCGGCATCACCCTCACCGAACATTTCGCCATGCTGCCAACTGCTGCAGTTTCCGGCTGGTACTTCGCCCACCCGGAAGCCACCTATTTCAATACTGGCAAAATTGAAAAAGATCAAGTGGAAAGTTTGGCGCAACGTAAGGGAGTGAGTGTGCAGGAAATTGAGCGGTGGTTGAGCCCAGTGTTGGCTTATGAGCCGGGGGCTGCTGAGTAATTTTGGATTTTTGTAGGGCGGGTTCGTGAAGCAACCCGCCGTAGATTCAATTAAACGGAAAAAATAATAACCCGTAGGTGGGGCAGCTCGACCCAACCTACCAAACGATAAATAATTTATTTTTTGCCAATCGATAAGCCGCTGTTGCGGTTCGTTCCTCACCAGCAACCTACCAAACCGTATTTGCCATTTATACGCAGTTAGCGTATATTTTTTGATTGTTCAATTTTTGGCAAGAGATGATTATGGCACGCAATCCATTCGACGAAATTACAGCGGGGCTGCACGCGTTTCGCAAGAAACGTGCGGGGAAAGTTTCTTTAAAAAAACCGCCGCAAGAAAAAGTAGCGCCACCGGAATTACAAACCGGTGAAATAATTAAACTGCGCGAAAAATTAAATGTTTCTCAAGCCGTTTTTGCGCAATACCTGCGCATTAACAAACGCACATTGGAAAATTGGGAACAAGGCCGGGTAAAACCGAACTCACAAGCCGTTATGTTAATTAAGCTGGTAGAAAAATATCCCGATACCCTAACCCGTTTGGCAAGTCTTTAAGGAGGCAGCTATGACCACCCCAGCAAACGAAGACCTTATCCAAGCATTAAAAATTGCCTTTTGTTATATGCCTAAAGCTATCGAAGTGAATAAGTACGAATACGGGGATAGATACCAAACCGTGCTTGACCATATTCAAACCGTGCGCGAGGTTTTACTGATGAATGAGGTAGATCCAGAAGAAGTCCATGGTGAAATTAATCCTGACACCACACCGAATTCCTCGTATTAATCAGCAGGGCGATTTGACGCTCACACAGGGTATAATCCACCTATCACTTTTTGGATTGCCCTCCCCATGTCTGCCACCGCGCTCTACACCGACTTATCCAGCTATTACGATTTAATGTGTGCTGATATTAATTATCGCGAACAGAGTGACTATGTGCGCAGATTGCACCAGTTGTTTGGCAACCAAGGGACAGATTATTTGGATTTAGCCTGCGGTACCGGGCCGCATATTCGCCACTTTATCGATTTTGGCTTTACCGCCAATGGCGTAGACCTCAATCAACCCATGCTGGATATAGCACAGCTGCGTTGCCCCGAAGCGCAATTTACTCAGCAGGACATGTGCGAGCTTAAAACAGCCAGCCAGTTAGATTTAATCAGTTGTTTTTTGTATTCCATTCACTACAACCAAAGTATTGCCACACTCACCAAGTGCATCGCCAATATCCATGCCGCACTCAAGCCCGGCGGCATTTTTTGTTTTAATGCGGTCGATAAAAACACCATTGATAATCGCGCGGGCATCAAGCGCAATCTGCAGCAAGATAACAGCGATTTTTGCTTTCAATCCAATTGGTATTATTGCGGAACCGGCGAGCAACAAGAATTACAGTTGAGCATCCAAAAAACCAATAATGGCGTAACAGAATACTGGCGCGACCAGCACACCATGGTTGCGCTGAGCTTCCAACAGCTGCAAGAGCTACTTGAGCCCTATTTTGAAGTGTATGTGTTGGCACACGATTATGAAAAAATAATGCCTTGGCAAAACGGCTCAGGTAATGCGTTTTTTGTGGGCATAAAACGTGGATAAACTTTTCATCATCGGCCTGCCCCGCACCGGCACCACTAGCATTAGTGTGGCACTATTGGATTACGGCTTTAAGGTGGCGCACACGGCTTATACCAAACGCGCATTTGAATTGGCGGATGTAATTTCCGATGCACCCTGTTTTGCCGATTATCAAGAGCTGGACGCGCTATTCCCCAATGCTAAGTTTGTGTATTTGAGCCGAGCATTGGACGCGTGGGTGCCCTCTATGCAAATGTTATTGAATAAGATGCTGCCGGAGTTAACCCCCAAAACAGGCTACCTCAACCCAGTACTCAAACGCTGCATGAATGAAACCTTTATGCCGCTCAGCACCGCAGAGCCGCTTAGCCGCGAACATTTGGAGCAGTGTTATCTCACGCATCAGCAAGCAGTGCTAAGCTATTTTTCAAAGCGGAATAATTTGTTAAAAATTGATATCAGCCAAACGGGCAGTCTGAAACAATTGCTGGAATTTTTAGGTATTGATGCTCAACATGCAGGAGAATTTCCGCACTTAAATATCGGCAAACAGGTTGATAACTGGAAAACGTTCAAACACCCCAATAAAGTGAACTCGCTCAGTGCGGGCAAAGAACATCGGAAATTTTTTGATTATCAATAAAGCCCCATCGCTAATAGTAACTATTAAGGAGATGCACGCTATGACCATTCTGACCAATATCCTGATCGCGCTTATCGCTCTGCTCCATGTGTATATTTTGGTACTGGAAATGTTTCTCTGGGAAAAACCCGCGGGTTTGCGTGCGTTTCGCAACACTCCGGAAAAAGCCGCAGCAACTAAAGTACTCGCCGCTAATCAAGGTTTGTACAATGGTTTTTTAGCCGCAGGCTTAGTATGGGGGTTATGGCTGGGCGCTGCAGGCACATCGATTAAGATTTTCTTTTTAGTGTGTGTTGCGCTTGCCGGTATTTATGGCGCAGCGACTGCCGCACGCAAAATTGTATATATACAGACACTTCCGGCCGCCATTGCGCTGGCTTTCATCCTGCTGGTTTAAACTCGTTATCACGCTCAAATTTATTGACGCACACGGCATGTGGCATAAAATTACTGCTGACTGCGCCGGTGCCTATTACTCTCCGGCGTGTTTATCCAATCTGATAAGGTGATCCAGCATATGCAATTACAACAAAAACTAGGCTTCGGATTTATTCTCTTTGGTGTTGTCTTGATTATCGGGATGTATTTTGTAGCCAATGGCGGAGGGTTTTTATTTTCGGCGTTAATTGGTTTGATGGCGGTTTTCTTTGGCGCATTTCAGTTGATGATAAGCGCTGATATGAACGCAAAACCCGCCACCAAAAGCAAAGCTAAAAAAAGCCACAAATAGCGTCTGGCTGCATGGATTGCCACTTATCCCACGCAATCCATGCCCTCCCTGGTTATTCTTTTGCCATCGCGACCTGATTGCGCCCTAAATGTTTCGCGGTATAGAGCGCTTGGTCGGCACGTTTAATCCAATCACCTGCAACTTCATTAGGTAGCAACTCAGCTACCCCCAAACTAATACTGAGCGGCTCTGTTACTCCAAAGTTTGCTGTACATATTGCCTGGCGCAATTTCTCTGCAACATTAGCAGCCGCGGTAAGGTTAATTTGCGGCAGAAGAATCAAAAACTCCTCGCCCCCCCAGCGCCCCAACAAATCAGATTGCCGCAGGTTTTTACTCAGAATATCGCTAACTTGGCGCAATACCTTATCGCCCATTGGGTGGCCGTAATTGTCATTCACCGCTTTAAAATGATCCAGATCCAGCAAAATCAACGCGGTAGATTGTTGGTAGCGCTGCGCCCGCTCTAGCTCATCTTGGACTAAGGATTCCATATGGCGGCGATTAAATAACTGGGTCAAGGAATCAGTTATCACCAAAATATTGGCAGCGGCGAGCGCATCCTGCAATGCTTGGGTACGCTCATCTACCCGTGCCTCCAAATGACTTTGATAGTCGAGGTTGTCATCTAACACTATGCCCATCAATAACATGGGCGTTCCCAGTGCGAGCACAATCAGCGACCAGCGACTAAACGCCTCAATGCCAGCGCCAAAATTCAGCGGATCAAGTCCGAGTATTACCAATAACGCCGCACTACCGCCCGCGACGGCAACAGCAAGCGCAGCACCAACAAAACGCAAACGAATAATAATAAAAGCTACTAGCGGGAATAATAATGCCGCTAGCGATGGCTCAATCCGAGCCAACAAGAGTGGAATTGGAATCGCCAATGCGCTGAAAAAAAGTGGGTAGCTGATGATGGCGGTAGCGTCTCGCCGCAACGCCAGCCACAGTGGAACCAGTAAAAATAACCCCTGCATATCTGAGAGTGCCATCATCGTAAACCGCGTTAAAAGCTCATCGATATGAATAAGCCCAACAGCCAAATGCAATAGCGCAATGCCAGCAATACTCACCGACACCGCCACAATAATGGCGACTAAAAAACGCTGTAAACCAATACGACTAAAGCGCGGCTCCCGATCCAGGCGCCACAAGCGCCAAGCGAGAAAACTTTGCAATGTATCGAATAAGGGGCTGAAAAAAATCAACGCTGCCGTACCGGCCACACCATTGTCAGGTAAATGCTGCAACGCATAAGGCGTATTGATTAACAGCGATGCGCACCACACAACAGGGATGGCAACACGGCCTAAGAGGCAAAACATAATCAAGCCGACCCCTGAGGCCAACCAAACCTGAGCGAAAAAGGTACCGGGAAAAGCAGCGTAATGAATCCCTAAATGGCCGAGCGCTGCATATACCAGTATGAGTAAAAGCGCCTGCGACCAAGGGAATAGCGCTTGGGCAGACGCCGTAGTTGATCGAAACAAACACACCTCCACACCCAGCAAGTCCATTGAGTATAGTAATGATTGTCGCTTAAACCATTATTGATCGAGAGATATACCCGACTTTTTCGACATCACTCTGCAACAATTAACCGTTAACCTGAGCTTCTCATTAGCACGCCCAGCAGAAGGCCTATCAGGTTCACTATGAATTCAGCGTTGCAGCAACTATCCAGCATAGGCCATAAACTCGACGGCACACTCCAACGCTATAAATCCGTTCTCTATCCACAGCGATATCTGCAATATCGCCGCTGGCTGAAACAGCAGCGGCAGGATCTCCCCCAGAACCAACCGTTGGTGGTGTTTGATTTTCGCGATACTCGCATCGACGGCCCCCAGGGCAGGCGCTTTTATTGTCTATTTATTTTTTTTGTTCGCGCCGGGTTTTATCCGGTATTGCGTGATAATTATTTTGCACTAAGCAATATTCAGGAAAAGTACAAACAGCTCTGTCTGCGAGAACATTTTTCTGTACTCCAACACGAGCGTGATTTACCGCAAGACTATTTACTAGTCAGCGATAAGTGGTATTCAAGCCTCGCGCGCAATGCGAAAAAAATCATTACGGTCAACTACCAACCGGATTATCAGGCAGGCGATGCATGTTTTCCTATGCCGTTTCCAATGTTCCCGCCGATTTATGCGGCGCAGCAGGATTTACAGCTGGAGACTTATCGCCAACAGCAGCGCCACTGGACGGTGTTTTTTGGTGGCGATGCCGAGCGCGGTAAATACAATAAAAAATCGATCCGGAAAATTTATGCCAAATTAAGCCGCGCCCAATTATTGCAAAGCATCGAGAAAATACTGCGACCAGAATGCATTATCGAATTACAAAATGAGGGGATGCTGCAAAACGCAAAAGAAAAACACCATACCGGACTAGTAGTTATGAACACCCGGCAATGCAAGGTCGCAGCGGAGGACTGGTTGAGCACTATCGCCCGCGCTCGCTTCTTTTTAGCCTGCCCCGGGGTGCGCTACCCTATGTCGCACAATAGTATTGAAGCAATGGCGGTGGGCAGCATCCCCATCACCCAGTATCCGGAAATGTTTTTTCCACCACTGGAAGATGGAAAAAATTGCCTGACCTTTTCCAATGAGACGGAATTACAAACCGTTATTGTTAAAGCGATGGCAATGGATGAGAGTGCTGTTGGCGCCTTGGCACAAGCAGCCGCTAGCTATTACGACCAGTATTTAGCGCCCACCGCCAGCATCCAACACTTGCTTAACCATCGGCCAAAGCGGATTAGTTTGCGCATACTGCCATTCTTAAAAGCCGGTGGCGGGTTCGCATAAAGCAGACTATCCAAAATAATAATTTACCCGCAATGTCTGGCGCCTCCCTCTTCCTGATCTATTCTTACAGAAGCCCCTAATCCTGCACTCTTGGCACACCTTATATGTGCCATCTGCAGCTCTATTCAGTTGGACTCCTGTATGGCCGATAGTCAACAAAATCACTATTGTCTCAACCTTATAGAAGTAAATAAAAAGCAGCCCGTTGCCACCAATCAAAAAATTTACAACCAGCAGGGAGTATTGTTGTTGGCTGAGGGTGCCAGCCTCGATGAAAACCGCTCGCAAATTCTGCTACAGCACAAACTACACAAACCTCTGGAGCATTGTGTAGGCATTGCCAACAGTATGGATGCCCAACAACTGTTTGCTTATTTGAATAAGTTCGCCAAAAATTTGCCCGGCCTTTATGCTGTAACTAACAATGAGGGGTATCAAAAAACCCTGCGTTTAGCCTGCCTGTTTTATGAGAAATTTCCGCTCTTACAACAAAACCTGACTGTACTGGCCTTGCGCGCCAAGCATATTTACCATCAAGGCCTGTTCAGCGCATTGGCCGGAATTGCCATTGCACGCAAACTCAATCTGAGCCTGCCAGATATTCACGCCACTTTTATTGCCGGGTTATTTCACGATGTGGGCTTTTTATATCTGGCTCCCGAACTACGGGAAAAAAGCCATGGTTTCAGTGCCGAAGAATGGAAAGCTTTGCAAGTACACCCGCTCATCGCCCAGCGTTTTTTAGATATGGTGCCAGGGCTACCTAAAGAAATCGGCATTGCGATTATCGATCATCACGAACGCATTGATGGTACCGGTTATCCCCGTCATGTCTTTGGCGATAAAATTTCCAAGGTCAGCCAAATTATCGCGGCGACAGATCATATTATTTTTAATCATAGTCGCTACGCAGATTATGGTGTACACGCACATAGTATGCTGCTCGCCGCATTAAAGCTCAGCGACAATATTTATTTTGAATCGGTATACAATGCGGCAACGATTTTATTTAAAGAGGCACCGCCCCCTACTGAAACACTTGTGCAATTACCCTCAATTGATTTATTGCTTACCCGGCAAAAAAAATTGCGCAGTCAATTTGAAATAGCGAAAGAGCTCGCACAGCAACTTTTTGCCAGCAGCAAAAACCCACTAGTGCGCTCAGTCGCCGCAGTTATGGGCAGGCTCGCCATTTCTGTAGTACGCAGCGGTATTTTACAGCCCGAGCAAGAAGATTGGCTGGTCAATATCAGCCCCGGCCACAATAATTCTGAAAGCTGGTCGCTGGTTGAAATCAGCGTGATGCAAGATCAGATTTACGATCAATTAGTACACCTTAAAAACCTGATGGAACGTATCATTGAAAGCACTGCGCGGGAGGATGACACACAATTTAATCACCTTACCAATACACTCAATAAGATCGATCTGCACGAGACCGCACTCGTCTCGCCAGGTTAAAAACCTTTATACTGGCGTTTTTCCAGTTATAGAGGTACTCCCGTGAATTACGATGCCCGCACCAACACTTCAGAGGCCGAGCGCACTGCCTTTGTTCAATGGCTCACCGAACAAACCGTCGCCGAATTACAAGCCGCACGCGACAACGAAAGCGCAATCCACACCGCAGTGAAAAATTACGTCAAACATGCGCTGGATGCCCATCTCCCCTTTGAAGAAATCGAAGAACTACTCGGTATCAATGAACCCTGCATTATGGATTTGGCGGAATTGTCAGAGTCCGATGAAGAAGCCGTTGTCGATGCGTTTGAAGACCTGTGTAATGCCTGATGCAGTCCCACCGCTAGCGCACCGCCAATGCCCCCTGTGCGGTCAACCCAATCATTGTACTCCCGCAAATACCGGCAGTTTTGCCGGTTCCTGCTGGTGTAAAACACAACCATTTCCACCCGAATTACTGGCTCAGCTTGCTCCCGAACAACGCAACAACAGCTGTATCTGCCAAGCCTGTGTCAATCACTTTCACAACCAACAATCACACTCACTATGACGATGAATCACTGGCAAACCCAAAACTCCGCACAAGGCGTTCTCTATATATTTACGCCTGCAGCGCAGATGTCGTTAAAAGACGCGCTGGAAACCTGCGCCGCAAAAGCCATTAGCCTATTAGATGAAAACATTCAGGACGAGTCGCTCTATTTATTATTTGAATGGAATACCACACGCGCCGACCTGACTATTGTGGTTACCGATGGCCGCAAACAACAGGATGCCGACATTAAGGTCTGCACCCATTTTGTACAACTGCAACAAGAGCTGCAGTCATTACCGGAAAATGAACAACAAGAAAAAATCTCCGCCACCAACGAGTTGGTGAAATTCTTATTAAGTGATTACCTCGCCAGTTGCAGTACATTTTTCCGCTACTCACTGGTTGCCATATTTCATTCAAGCACGCGCGACAACAGCCAATTACTATGATTTTTTATATTTAAAAAATATCCAATACAAGCCGTAAAACCAAAAACAGAAAACTCACATTTCATAACAGCAAAATAGAATATTAAAAACAAAAGCGGAAATTTAGTAACAGAACATTTTGAGTAAATTATCCACATAAAAATCTATTTTGTTTATTTGGTTGGTTGATACGACATATTGCGCAGCGACCTTTGACAGCCCCTACCCTCATCCCTTATCAATAACGGGCACAAGGAAATATCCCTTTCGATAGGTGCATTAATCTTTATGGATTACTTCATCACTCTTGTCGCAAGGGGGTTTTTATGCAAGCCAGGAATAGCTTGTTTTCAGCCAGTATGCTGCTGTTATTAAGCAGCACCGTCATTGTGTCGGCTGCATCGGCGCAACATAACACCAGCAAACCCAGTGAACTCAACATCACCAAATTAGACGACACAACCGCTACTATTAGTGCGCGTTTCCCCACCCTATCTGAACGCGAAAAAAAGCTCAGTATTATGCTCGACAAAAAAATAATCACCTTATCGGATGATGGGGAAAACGGTGATCTACGTGGCGGTGATGGATTGTTAAGTGCCAAAGTAGAATTTGATTTTGATGCGTTTACCAAAGCAAATAAACAATTGGCGCAAACCGCAGCCAATAAAGAAACGCGATTTTTTGCATCAGGAGGAAGGCAAGAATTAACGCAACAGCGTATTAACATCGGCGCTAATACATTGGACTTTATCGGTTTAAATAACGGCAAAGAAAAACTATTTTCACTGCCATTTGATGCATCCAGCATTAAAACCAATCAGCCGATCGCACTGCCGCTGTTAAATTTTCCGCTGGGTTTACCTGGCGATATAACACCTGCTGCAACAGCCGTTAGCATTCCGCAATCGCTGATGATTACCGACATCAGCGTAGTGAATGACTCCAGCCGCACCTGGGCATGCGCCACTAACAATACATCGCCAAATGGCAATCCGACCGGCGAATGGACTTTTTGGCGATTAATGGAAAATATGGCCAACGGCACCTCGTCCACTTCCGACTTTATTAAAGTTTTATTTAAACACTGGACAGTTAATCAAACGATCAACGGTTTCAATGTTGCTGCTCGCCCCGGTGTTTATCAAAAAGTGATTAAGGATTGGGAAATTCGCAGCGGTGGTCCAGGCGCAACCCTATTGCCACAGGAAAGCCCATTTCGGTTACTCGGCATTGTATTGCGCGCGGATTTGCGCGGCGGCACCGGCCCCTACGCCAGTGGTGATGCGGGCGAAGGCCGCTTTGTATTTGCCCTGCACGATGGCAACTGCAACAACCTGAGCAAAACCCTGATTCTCGAATACAAGGTGCCCATCGCAGGCTGTACGAATATTCGCACTTGGGCGCAAAAATGGGTCGCTCTGGCCAGTTCTGCCAATTACAACAGCGACCTCGCAAATTTGACCAATGTGTTCACCGCAGCGGGCGCCAGCCCCTCATCACCAAACCAAAGTGCGATAGGTCAAGTGCGCACCAATGAACTATTGCCCGGCTCACCATTTTGGGAACTGCGCGAATTTGTGCTGCCCACCAGCGGCGGCAACTTGATCGAAACAGATGTAAAACAAGAGCCCCATCTCAGCTTCAATAATTCGGCTACCCTGGCCACTTACATCAATAGCAATTGGCCACTACTGGTCGGCCCACCTGCGGGGCAGCACACAATCCCGCTAAGCTTTTTAGGCAACCCATTTGCAGCTGGCAGTGCGCCTGTTATGTCGATGTGGAATGCACCAGCAGGCTTATTAACGGTGCCTGTAACGCCAGCGCCAGTAACACCACCACCCGCTACTGTACGAGATGATGCGCTCTTTGAACTGGCACTCAACACCTGCAGCGGCTGTCACCTTATGGAAACCGGCACCCCCTTTGCGCATTTGGATTACAACTCGGTTCCCGGAATGCCAGCACAACTCTCTGGTTTTCTCACCGGAATCTCCATTCCCGACCCGCGCAACCCGGCGGTGATGCGCAATTTCAATGATTTGGCCCGCCGCGCAACAGATTTAAATCTGGCCGCCAGCATGAGCTGCAGCAAAATAGCGCCGCTCGGCAATCTGCTGTTAAACCAATTAAGCACCCCGGCACAGCTTAGAGCCGTTCACTAATACGCCGTATTTGAGTCATAACCACTCAACCACAAGCGTTCTTTGCGCTTGTGGTTTTTTTATTTTAATCAAATCGAAAATCTGGTTAGCAGTTACCATGACATAGAATCAGCTATAGTTGTGAAACACCTCGCCACACCACTGCCGCAGGAACCCGCTATGAATCCCTATCACCAAAGCCTTATTTTGATTGGAATGCCCGGTGCAGGAAAAAGCACCCTGGGATTATTACTGGCAAAAAATCTCGCCAAAGATTTTATCGATACAGATTTGTTAATTCAGCTGGAACACCGCAAAACCCTGCAAGATATTTTGCATGAAAAAGGCTATCTGGCGCTGCGCGAAGCCGAAGAGCAAGTGCTACTCAAGGCACAATACCCCAACCATATTATCGCCACTGGCGGCAGTGCGGTTTACAGCGCAACCGGTATGCAGCACTTAAAACAATTCGGCCCGATTATTTTTCTGGATGCCAGCATCGCCACACTGGAGCAGCGCATCCACAATATGGAGACCCGCGGCATAGCGCGCCCCGCCAATCAAACCTTTGCCGATGTCTACGCCGAGCGCCGCCCGTTGTATTTGCAATATGCCGATATAGTGATCGATTGCAATGGCAAACATCAGGAGCAATTACTAGATGAGATCATCTACGCCGAGGCCGATAACTTTATTCAGGACGAGGCCTAATCGCCCAAAGATGAACTGCTCAGCCACAAAAACCCGTTAAAAGGGGTGAAATCCGGTGCCTATGGGCGTAGAGTTGCAGCCCCGTTTAATACCGCCGAGATGCATTATGGAACCTACCAGCACCGCCCTTCCTCCAGAGGAACCCGCCCTGCTCAATGCCATTGAAGCTCGTGTGTTGGGTTCGCTGATGGAAAAACAGCTCACCACTCCCGACCAATATCCTTTAACGCTAAACAGCCTATTACTGGCCTGCAACCAGAAAACCAGCCGCGAACCGATTAGCAACTACGAAAGCGGCGCAGTACAGCGCTGTGTCAGCGAACTGCAAGACCGCAACTATATCGCCGTCGATTACGGCAACCGCGCCGCGCGCTACGACCAGCGCCTGACCCGCGTGTTGAGTGTGGACAAACAGACCCACGCGATTTTGACGGTATTACTGCTGCGCGGCCCGCAGACCATCGCCGAAATATTAACCCGCACCCAGCGCATGGCGGAATTTGCCAGCCACCAAGCTCTGGAAGAAAAACTGCAACAGTTGTGCAATAAAACCAAACCGCTGATCGTTCACATTCCACGTCAAGTTGGCCAGCGCGAAGACCGCTATATGCACCTGCTCTGCGGCGCACCCGATCTAGCCGCTATCGCTGCTATGCAAAATGCCAGCACCGACAGCTCTGCCAATAAAAGCAGCTCTTTCAGTAAAAACAATAACGATGAACAAGTAACGCAGCTGGAACAAAAAGTTCAGCAATTAGAAAACCGTATCGACTTGTTGGAAAAACAAGTCGCCACCCTGATGGATTTAAATGGCGTGAGCAATGCTGACCTCAGCTAAGCGCCGCCACGCAAATTATTAATGCAAGTTTGATGTTAAAGAAAGGTAAAAACCATGACCGCAGTAAGCCATGCAAACGACAATACAAACAACAAAAAAGCCCCACAGCGCAGCAAACGTTTGCGTAAGAAATTATTTCAAGACGAATTCGCCACCTTTGGTTTTGAACTGGAATGCGAATTCAAAAATGATTTGACCGACGAAACCATCAGTCAATTTGTCGATAGCTTTTTTATCGATGCCATCAACGCAGAAGGCCTGGCATTCGGCGGCGGCTTATCCAGCAAACGCCTGTCTGGTTTTGTCGGCTCCAACAAACGCTACGGCTCTGCCACTGAAGCAGACAAAGCAAAATTGCTCGCATGGCTCAAATCACAACCCCAAGTTGCCACAGTAGAGCTGGGCGATATTATTGATGCGAATTACTATATTTAATTCGTAATCACCAGCAATAAAAGCCCGCACAATTATGTTGTACGGGCTTTTTTATTTTGCATCAACTCAACCTTGGTTGTCTGTATAGCCGTCACTCCACTTTGGCGATTCATCGTGGCTGCGAAGATCGACACCGCAATCCACAGCAGCTTTCATCGCCATCAAAACTGACACCCACCCGGCGGCCATTTCGATGCGAATCATTTCGTCGACTTTTGTAGCTAGGAGCGTGAGACCTGTCGCTCCCTTATCGTCCTCTTCGAGTGTTTACGGCCACGAGGATGAAGCTGTGATTTAAAGCGGGAAAAAACAAGCAAGACTAACAAAAGTATTTATTAAGTGAGTGCAAGTATAGTATTGCGCCACTAGAAATAGTGCTAATAGCGGCGCGCAGTATTCTAAACATTCATGTCTTTCCAGCGCTCCATTTCTTCCTGAATAAAATAATTCACCAAATCTGAGTAGAGCTTTTCAATTACATCCGGATGTAACCCCTGTTCTTGCGCCCATTCGCGACGCTGCAATAACATAGCCTTAAAACGTTCGGGAGCGCACACTGTGGTTTCAGAGGTTTTAAACTTAGCGGCCGATTTAACATATTGATAGCGCTGGCCAATCAGTTGAATGATACTGCGATCAAGCAGATCAATCTCTTCGCGGATATCAGCCATATTGGCGCATTGTTCTGGTGTTAACTTATTAGATACTTCCATTTTATTTCTTCTTTTACATCTGAATTGATTTATCTTGAAAGATGATTGGCAATGCCCCTTCATCAATACCTGACCCTGAACCAGCCTGCTCGATTTTTATCCGCATTACTTTTTAACGCATCATTCCATTTTATAATTAATGGCCAATCCATAACTGCGCGGTAGATTGTACAAACCTCGCGGCACCCGAAGAAACGAAAGAGACCGCTGGCGAAGGTTGGTTTCATCGGTAATATTTTTCACCCACAATGAAATATCCCAACCAGCATCCATCCTGATTCCCATGCGTGCATTGGCAGTAAAATAATTGGCGATAGCATTGTTGGCACTGTTATCAGGATTGGAGAAATAATCGCCGGTATAACCGTAATCGATATGGCCATAAACCTCTGTTTGATTGAACAGCGGCCTGTTGTAGTCCATGGCGATAAAGTAGGTAATTTCGGGAGCATAAGGTAGATAGTTAGCATCGTAATCCACCCCTAAGCCGCCACCATTTTTAAATTCGTCAAACCGCGCTTGGGTAAAAGCAGTATTCAAACTCACACTCAAATACTCAGTTAGCAGTGATTTGATATCCAGCTCAATTCCTTTGCTGGTGACTTTTCCAGCATTGGTCAATGACAATACAGTGCCGGACGACTGGGTTTGCACAAATTGAAATACCTGAAAGTCATCAAACTTTGTGATAAAACCAGCGAGATTGACGGTGAGCCGCTGATCAAAAAATACCGATTTTGCGCCTATTTCATAATTGATGGCGTATTCCGGGTCAAACTGGAAATTGTCCAATGTGGTAATAAAATCCGCATTCCAGCCCCCACTTTTATAGCCACGCGCAACGCTGCTATAGAGTAATACATCCGAATTGAGCTGAAAATTTATAGCGATTTTCGGCAGTGGCTCATTAAAAGTTTTTTGATCCTGCAGATGATTTACATCAAGAAATAAACCAGTGCTATCGATACTGGAATAGTCTATATCCTTGCGTTCATGTACATAACGGATACCGCCAGTCAAACGCCATTGCGCATTAATATTGTAATTTCCCTGCGCAAATAACGACGCTGATTGCACTGCTGCTGTGGCCGGTGTCTGTACCGATGCATTAGGCGCTGAGCGAAACATTGCACCAGTTACAGCACGGCGCTGGGTTGAGATGTCCTGCTGTAAAAAATAAGCACCGATGACATAATCGCCATTCTCACTCGTGGGAGAGGCCAATCTCAATTCTTGACTAAATTGATCGCTTTTTTCATCAAACACACTGAAGGCAACATCCAGTGGGGAATAATCTTCTTCACTCAGCTCGCTGAATTCATTGGTGCGAATGCCGGTAATTGAGGTCCAGCGAAAGTGTTGCGGAGTATCATAAATCGCTTCAATCGTTGTGCCTTTTAATTCGCGCCGCTCATACTCATCGGCATTGTGCGCCACCACAAATGGCTCCGGCGCCAGGGTAAATCCATTAAGGCCGCCATTAGCAAGAGCTTCGGCGTTAGTGGATTGATCGTCATCTTTTAGATAATCAAAACCCATATCCAAGGTTAGATTTTCAGCCCCTATGTAACGAAACTTTAATTTCGCTAGATCGCGCTGAACACCCTGCAGATTGCGCTTGAGCGTGATGTTATCAATGTAGCCATCTTGCTCAGTAGCACCCAGTAACAAACTGGCAAACAAATCGGCAGTCAGGGGGAGATTTATTTTCCCTGTGAGGGAACGCAAGTTGTAATTACCGATATTGCTAAGCAATTCCGCGTTAAAAGTATCTTCTGGTTTTTGCGTAATAATATTGATTGCACCGGCCAGAGCATTAGTACCGGCCAAGGTGCCCTGCGGGCCGCGCAATACCTCTATGTGCGCAACATCCAATAAGCTCTGATCGAAACTGGAAGAGCGCCCGGTCAACACACCATCAATATAAACCGCCACACGCGCATTGGTGCCTATATTGCGCGCATAATCGCCGACGCCGCGTATCGCAATTTCTCCGCGAGTATTTCTATCGCCCCGCCCAAAGTTGATATTGGGAATTGCCGTTTCCATTTCCGTTAAAGAACTTGCCCCCACTTGAGCGATAAAATTTTTATCGTAAACACCTATTGCAATAGGTATGGCTTGCGCATTTTCATCGCGCATTTGCGCCGTTACAATTACCTCCTCCAACTCGAAGCTACTGGTATTTTGCGACCAAACCACCGGGCTATACGCCGTTGCAATAGACAATCCCGCAAACCAAAAACCACTAGGAACTAGTATTTTTTTCATTATTATTCTCATGAATAATTGGCTCAATAAAGTGGAATGATAAAGTGGTGGATATTATTGAATACAACGATCAGGCATTGCGGGAGTATGCCTGCAAGATATTTTGTAGCCCCTTCATGGACAGGGGTTTTTCAAGGAAATCGGTAAATCCCCTGGCCAGCAATCCCGATTGATTAGCGCCTAGCGGCAAACTCGTCAGGCCGATAATAATCGTTTCATTACTAACACGGGTGCGCAAGGCAATCGTTGCCTGCTCTCCGTTCATCTTGGGCATATGCAAATCCATCAGAATCAAATCATATTGTTTCTGCTCACATTTACGGATGGCTTCCAAGCCATTTTCGGCAAAATCCACTTGGTAATGCGGGGCGAGCAAACTCTCGCCTATATCGCGATGTACAACCTCATCATCGACTAACAGAATCGTTTTGATGGCAGGGGTTCTTACCGATGGGATCATTGCTTGATCGAGATTCAGATTCGGAATTTTGGCGCCTAAATTATCACCAAGCGGATATGTGCCAAAATTATTGGCCTGATGTTGAATGGATTCAGACAGCAGATTTATTTTTTTTTGTACCACCTCCAGATTCGAAACCATGATTTCCGGTGCGCTGATCAGCGCATCAATCACTTTTTTGTCGTCGGGTAATAGGTGCAGCAAATGGGGCGACTCGGCCAAGGTTTTAATGAGCTGCGGCAGATAGGATGCGAGCAACCCAGCTTTTATTTTGGCAATCAGTAACGGCGTGGCGATGTCATGAAATAGCGTTTCGGTGCTATCCAACTCAGAGTGGGCTTGATTAGTTTCTGTCATTACTTGCGGACCTTAAATTTTTAATTGTGAAGTCCTTAAAGTGCTACCTCCGTTATACCAGGCGGAGACTTATCGCCTTATTTTTCTCGCACGCCCGTGCAACCACACCACCCCTCCTCCAGCACCACCATACAACGTTAAATGGCAACGCCAACTATTTCGCACCATTCAATCACTTCGTTATGAAGATTTAAAGTGTTGTTTTAGGTCGCATACTTTTTGAGCATAATGGAGTTTGACGCCAAGTCCAAGTCGAACATGGCGCCAAGAGTATTTATGTGGCACTTAAAGCATCATTTGCATTTTTTGTGCTCGCATTATCCAAATTTAATGTGCACTTAGCCGAGAGGTATCATATGTTTACTACTGCCCTTCAAACCCAAGAAAAACCACAAAGTGATTACTATAGTGTAATAGCAAAAGGGCCCATGCTAGACCGGGTGTATTCAATGCGCTATAGAAGTTATAGTGCAGAAGGCTACATTGAAGAGAACTCTTCGTTAAAGTTTATTGATGAATATGACAACCAGCCGAATAGCATTTGTTTTTTGGCATACCAAAATACTAAGGCCATTGGTTCAATGCGCGCGTGTGTCTACACCCCATCCGAGGATGCTTTAATTCCTGTAATGGAAGTATTTGAGAACGAAATTCGCGATAACGTTGGCTATGATGACATTTTGGTAGAAATGAACAAATTTGTTATAGACCCCACATTTCAGCGCAAAGGCGGAATGCAAGCCAGGCTCACACTAATGGGATCGGTTTTAACTGAGTCGGTCAACAGAAACGCCAAGGCCGTCTTAGTCGCAGTTCGCCCTGAGCACACCAGATTTTATCAATTATTTGGCGCCAAGGTAATTTCGGGTATTAAGTCCTACCCCCACTTAAGTTTTAAAACTGTCTTAATGGTATGCAACGATCTTGATGCGGCAGGGAATATTTTAAGAAGTAAATTGCGAGCGGCGTGAAATGATTCAATACCTAATCACAGCAATTATTGACATTGCTGTGGGAATTTTAGCTTTATCGAAAAAAGAAAACCCCGCAGCAAAAGCTCTGGGGTTTACCATCTGCTGCTTAGGTTTTTGGTCATTAGAACTATACTTTTTGACAACCATTACTGACATGAAATTGCTGGATACCCTTTTTCATTTAACGCGATGGGGTATGTTTCTTGCCCCATCTATTTTTACATTACTAGCGTGGCGACTGCTAGGGAGCCGCTCAATCACCTTTAGGAATATTATTATTATTCCTAGTTTCCTTATGAGCTTTCTTTTAGCATTTGGTAACTTCTTTATTTTCCCATCAGAACTAATTAAAACTGAAGGTGGATACCTACCGAAACCTGACTTTATTTTTTATGCATTTGCAGCGTATTTTATTTGGTGCTTTATTGGATCCCTTGCCTTAGTTACATTTTCTTATAAATCATCATTAAGCCGTGAGAAACAACGCCTAAAGTGGATTCTTATCACACTGCTGGTTTGCTTTTTAATAGGCATTCTCTTAATAGGAGCCATGCCAAAAAGCTTTTACTTATCAAAGCTAATGGGACCCATATCAAATATCATATTTGTGGCATTCTTGTTTTATACAACAATTCAACACAACCTAATGGATTTCAGATTGGCGCTCAGTGTTGGCTTATCCAAAGCTATTTTGCTGGGATTCTTTATTTGGTTGTATTTTGTTGTGACTTCAGTGGTCGGCGATCACACTGAATCTGTAGGTGGAGTATTAATTCTATTGTTATTTGTGGCATTAATCCTGGAGGCTTATCCAAGATTATTAAAATGGATTTTGCCCAACGCAAAGAAGATTTTAGCCAAACATGGCTATGAATTTGATCAAGTCAAAGAGGATACAGAAGTTGCACTGAGAAACTCAATTAACTTCTCGATGATGACTGAAGTACTGGATCATTTATTTTTAAAGGTACTTAGACTCACTAACTACAAAATTCTGATGATTAGACAGCAGGTCGAATCAGTGGATGGCGATATTAACAACAGGTTAAGCAGCCTACCTTTTGAAGTCATTAGCGAAGACAAACCACTAGTCACTTACTGCGCTCAACAAACGCAATTGATTATGGCAGATGAAATGCCAGATCTCATGCGCACTGAAATGGAACATCATAGCGCCGGATTATGCTTTCCGGTACTTTCAGAACAAAAAATTCTAGCCATTGTGCTGGTCGGCAACCCCACACACTTTTCCTATTATCGCTATGATGATATGAAAGTTTTTGAGTGGCTGCGAACAGAGTTAGAGCAGGTATTCAACCGGGTTATTCGCCTAAATAATATGCATGAACAATTGGGCGAAGCAAAAAAAACACTGTCAATGCTCAGCCTGATGAATCACTACCATCACGACATCAAAGCACCTTTTGCTATTATCGACGGCATTCTGTCAAATGACATCTATGATCGCGACAAGCAGCGGGACATAGTATTGGCTCAGGTTGAGCGCGGCTCCAAGTTGATCGCTACAATGGCAAGCATTTTGGGTGGGCACCATAAACGGAGAATTCAATCCTGTTCATTGGAAACACTGGTTCAAGACTGCCTCTATTTATTCGAAAAATCTTTCGACCGTATCGAATACGAACTAAGCGGAATTCCCCACATCAAAGGTGACGCGGAAGACCTAAAAATTCTCTTTATTAACTTGATCAAAAATGCCGCCGAAGCTCGCCGCGACGCAGAAGAGCTAACGATCAAAATTAAATCCTGGGTCGAAAATAATAATGTTTACTTTTCCATCTCAGACAACGGCACCGGTATGACCAAGAGCCAACTAGCCAACTTATGGGAAGCAGGCTTCAGCGGGAAAAAATTTGGCAATGGTATTGGTATGCAAGCCATTAAGCGCATCGTTGATGAGCATAATGCGCATATTGATGTGACAAGTGAAGTTGCAAAGGGATCTGAATTTACGCTGTGCTTTTTTGCTTCCCAAATTGCTCATGAAGGTGACAAGGCAAAAGACGAGTTAGCAGAAAGGCGCGCCGCCAATCTGCTAGAAAAGAGAAATATTCAATGATTTAGCTCTCATCTGATATCCCTCCTAATCGCTGAGGCTTGTTTGATTACCCCTCCCCCGTATAATTGGCTTACAATATCTATCACATACTTTACATAGTCGGCTCATTTGCAAGCCATTAAGCCTTTATATTACTTGGGATTCTTAGTGTGAAATCAAAAATTCCTCTTTGTTTTTATCCAACACAAATTGTGTTTGTCGATGATAACCCAGACTTTTTAGATGCGCTGTCTACAAACTTTTCCAAGCAATTCAATGTGAAAACTTTCGATAATACCGACGCAGCCTTGCGGTATATAAACGAATATCAGCGCGAAGCCGAACTTGTTGCTAATGGCGAAAAACCCAAACCGCAGGGCGACTCAGACGCTTGGGTGAAGCAAGTTCTTACCCACAAAAATGTCAAACGTTTTGATGAATTGCGCATCAGAGAAGTGTCCGTATTAATAGTAGACTACTCCATGCCGAATATGAATGGCATCGAATTTTGCGCACAGATAAACAATCTATCGATTAAAAAAATTCTATTGACTGGCTATGCCACTCCAGCTGATGCGGTAAGAGCTTTTAATAACAATACCATTCATTATTATCTTAAAAAGAATGATGAGAACATGCTTCAAGATTTAGAAGCAGCCATTCATCAATTACAACACGCGTATTTCAATGAATTATCAAGCAGCCTAAAAGCAGAAGCCATCGATAGCGGCACACCTTTTTTTGCTGACCCTCAACTGGCGCGTTACTTTGAAGAGACCTGCGAATCACTGGGAGTGACCGAATACTATTACTTAACCAACCCTTCGCGTTTTGCCTTGCGCACACGGGATGGCGATAACTTCTCCTGTGTTATTTATACTGAGGAGGACATTACTGAACATCTGCAGATACTGCAGGAAGAAAGCGCACCCAAATCGCTTTACAACGCAATAGAGTCACGCAAACATGTACCTTTATTTCACACAGCAGATGGGTATTACGAGCCAGGTATGGCAGACGCTACAGCCAGCATTTACCCAGCAGTGCATGTATCAGGAGTGGTGAATTATTATTGCGCGGTTGTCGCCGACACGGGCGCTATAGAAGCACCCGCTATCAAACTGTCCAAAGGGTCACTTCATTAGTAACACAGAGATCCCTCTCTGCAGATAAATATATTTAAGCGACATCCCGGAACAATTTACGGAATGTGCTTGGCGACAAACCTGTCCAACGCTTGAAGGCATTGGTGAAACTAGTTCTGTCAGAGAAATCCAGCGCACGCGAAACAAGATCCACACTTAAATTGTCATCAATTAAGTATTTGATGGCGTAATGGAATCGTAGATCATCGCGCAACTGAGCAAAATTGGTATTTTGGCTTTGCAGCCGACGCTGCAAGGTGCGCTTGGTAAGGTTCAAATCTGAAGCGATTTTCTCTATCGATAGCTCAGTGTGACCAACACGTAAATGCAGTGCATTGATAACGCGTGCAGGCACTCCATCACAATGGGGGATTCTCGCTAGCGTAAGATACTCTTCATAGGTAAGTGTATACGGCTGACTTAATTCGCCCTCAGTAGAGCTATTATTATTGTAAGTATTACTATAGTTGCGCTGCAGCTGAATCATTTAAGCTACTCCTTACGCCATTAGGCACGTGAGAAATTAAAGGGAATCCTTGCAGCGAGCGCCAAATCATTTCAAGCCACGCGCACTGCTCTTGTATCGATCATAACACACCCATTTTGAAGTAGTCTGCACTCACAGTGTTCGCGACAACTGCCAAATGCGATACACACTCCAACCCACCATGAACAACAACCACATACCCACCCAGAACAGCCCCGTTCCAATAACATGGTTAGCCAACTCAAGCATTTTTACCGGTTCAACCAGCGGATTATGGGTAGGTACTAAAATCTGATCCAAGCGACTGAGCTTGAGCAAAATCACAGCCGAGGCCAGATTAATCAATGCTTCTATCACCAACTTGGGAACAGTCCAATAACGATAGACCATATTCCATACACCAAAAAGCAAGGAGACAATCATCACCGCCGAAAGCAATGGAACCCATTCACTAACCGAATCAGAAAACACCGCCGCTAAGCCTGATACTTTCTCTGAAGGCATCCAAAAACTGTAGTTGAGCAATAGTAAGAAAAATAAATCACTAGCAAAATCTACACCCTGCTCCCCACCACTTATACGCTGCCAAGATCTTTTAACAGGAGGCAATTTTTCTGGTGCCCAAGACTGATATGGGCTAAATAAAGGTTTACCTCCGGGAGGATTACTAAACACATAAAAGAGCCCAGTAATCACCGCAAAAGTAATCAGACCCTTCATCACAAAACCATGCAACAGACCGATAAAGTCCATATAACCAGAGCTGAGAAAACCCACCGCAAACTGAATCAACCCCAAAATGAACACCAAAATCACACCGTAATGTAGTGACTGTTTGTAGAGAGGGAACAAATCGGCCGTGACCAACTGCTGCGCAGGTAAAAAGCGACTGGCAACCTGCTGCGGATGCCCTAGTTCTTTCAACAGGGCAGATACATCCGCTTCGGTAGCCTCTCGCCCCTGCTGCTCTGCCAAACTTTCCAGCTTATCGAGAATATTGGCACGCAACTCGCGCACAATTTCATCGCGACGAACCTCGGGTAAATAAGAAGCCACAGCACTCATATATCGATCAATTAATTGCACGATCCACCTCCACTATTTTGCCTACATGATTGTTCAACGCTTGCCACTCAGCAGTTAAACTCTCGAGCAGTACAGCTCCTTCAGGTGACAACTGATAATAGCGTCGCTCCCGCCCCTCCCCTTGTTGCCATTCGCTAGACAATAAACCTTGATCTGCCAAACGGCGTACCAGCGGATAAAGAGTTCCCTCATCTATATCCAGACCAGCGTTTTGCAATTGCTTGCGCAGCGAATAGCCGTAGTGAGGCTGGCGCAAAGAGCCCAACACCGCTAACACCAAAATCCCTCGCCGCAACTCCTGTCGCAACTTATCTAAATGCTCTTCTGACATCATAAACCCATATACTGTGTATCACACAGCAATTACTATGTACCGTACAGTATAAAAATGCAAGTGCGATCATAAAAAAAGGGGGGAGCCCGTTGAGCCCCCCCCTTTTTTTGGTTTAAGAATTATTTAGCAAAGCCCCGCCCTCATTAGCTTGGCTCTTCGCCACCACCCTCTAGCGATTCAAGATCTGTTATGACTTTTTGGGTGAGCTTAACGCGCCCGCTTTTTACTAAAGCTTCACGAAGTACAAACTCAATTTGTGCGTTCAGGCTACGCAAATCATCATCTGCCCAGCGCTGCATAGCAGCGATAACCTGATCATTAATACGCAGCGGAAATGATTTTTTAGCCACAGTCAAACGCCTGAATTAAGAGTAAATGGTGCCAGTATTAATTACCGGCCTTGCCTGCTGATCACCGCAAAGCACAACCAATAAATTACTGACCATCGCTGCTTTACGCTCAGCATCCAAATCCACTACACCCTGCTCCTTTAATTGATCAAGTGCATCAGCCACCATCCCGACCGCACCTTGAACAATAATTTTACGTGCCGCCAACACCGCACTTGCCTGTTGACGTTGCAACATAGCCTGAGCAATTTCGGGCGAATAGGCCAGATGACTCAAGCGCGCCTCAAGCACATCAACACCCGCTTTTTGTAAGCGATCCTGCACTTCACTTTTTAACTTCAGCGCGATTGCATTTGCATCACTGCGCAGCGATAAACGCTCATCCTCTGCATCGTGCTCATAAGGATAAGTAGTCGCAAGATTACGCAGTGCTGCTTCACTTTGAATCGTTACGTAGTTTTCGTAATCATCCACCTCAAACACAGCTTCAGCGGTATCTACCACGCGCCAAACAATCACCGCGGCAATTTCAATCGGATTACCATTTGCATCATTCACTTTTAAGCGACCAGACTCAAAATTACGCACCCGCAAACTCACCGATTTTTTACTGTACAGCGGGTTAGCCCAGCGCAGGCCATTTGTACGATCGGTACCGCTATATTGCCCAAATAATTGGAGCACCTTACCTTGGTTTGGCTGCACCATGTAAAAGCCGAACCAGCAAATAAAAACCATAACCACGGCCAAGACAGCAATAATCTTTAGTAGGCCAGGAAGCACAAAGACACCGCCAATACTGATCAATTGCAACACCAATAAAACCACCAACAAAAAATAACCCGATCCACTACGCGCTTCTAGTTCATGAACCATGATGTGCTCCTTTAGCCTCTTATTGATATCATTAAGATATCAAATTAATACACAAAAATGTCATTGTAAAGACTTTTTACCACTACACTAAAACTGAATTTTTCAACCAGCCAATTTATCCAGCTTAACTATGACGCCATAAATAGCTTTTCACACCGATGTAACACTCTGACAATTGTCACTGCCAGCTAATGACTTTCACGGCTGGTATAAGCACTAGTGTTGCAGCAAACTTAACTGCTATTTTGCTTGTTCACCTAATTACCGCCAGAGCTGATTTCAAGCGCAAGGCGATCATAATAGTGGCGAGCATTCACTCTGGAACCACCGCCCGGACATGACGCTATGACACCACACGCTGTACAATGCGCAGGCTCCATCTACTCTGCCAAATCCTGGATTTGGCTGGTTTTCAGTCTTTATTATTTTGTTCCCGTCTACTACATGCCATTTAGCACACTCGCTCAAGTACTGTTAGTGGGTGTCTATTGTGTATTTGTATCGCTGTATTTAGTGGCGATCACACTTAAACCCAACCAGGTTTGGAAACCATTACTGGCAATTGTATTGTTAGCATTAGTCATCACGCCCTACACTCCTGGCTCTAGCACGTTTTTTTCTTACATAGGTTTTTTAGTTGGATTTACCTATCGCACCAAAACCTGGTTGCTCTTTACCAGCTTATTGGTCGCGCTGATTATTGCGATGCATTATCAATTTAATTACCCATTTCCCTTTTTTGCGTTTCCTGCACTCTCTGGTTTAGCGACTATTGGTATCGTTGGTTATATTGAAAAGTTGCGCATGGAAGCGCGCATCAGCCAACAAAAAAGTCATCAGGAAATTGAGCAGCTTGCGGTGATTGCCGAGCGTGAACGGATTGCGCGCGATCTGCACGATATTCTTGGCCACACATTATCCAGCATTGCACTCAAAGCCGAGCTAGCCGAAAAATTATTAGCGCAGGAAAAACATGAGCAGGTAAAACAACATCTCTCTGAGCTGCATCACATTGCGCGCAACAGTTTGAGCTTGGTACGCCAGACAGTCTCTGGTTATAAGCATCGCGGCCTCTCTGGAGAGGTGATGGAGCTATGCGAAAAGCTACGTCAAAACGGTTTTGTGGTGGATTTAAACGGTGATATTCCACAACTTACACCACGTGCAGAAACAGCTATTATTTTGGCACTGACGGAACTAACCACCAACGTGCTGCGCCACAGCAACGGCAACCACTGCCAAATTGAGTTTCGCCAAAGTAGCGATAAAATTCTGGTCAGCATGCGCGATAACGGCGCAGTAAAACACCTGGTGCCGGGCAATGGTTTGCAGGGCATACAAGAGCGCTTGCATGCATTAACGGGTGACTTACAGTCATCTATTCACAGAGGATGTGAATTTGTTATTTCGCTGCCGCGCAATGAACTTCAACAGCAGGCGTCATAATCCATGAAAATTTTATTGGCTGAAGATCAATCCATGGTGCGCGGCGCCTTGGCAGCACTATTAAGCATGGAAGAAGGTTTTGAAATCACCCAAGCGGAAGATGGTGATCGTGCCTGGCTGTTAATGAAACAAAACAGTTACGATATTTTACTCACTGATATCGAAATGCCGGGGCGCTCCGGCCTTGAATTAGCGCAGTGGGTATTGCAACAAAAACTGCCGATTAAAACTATCATCATCACCACCTTTGGCCGCTCAGGTTATATTCGCCGCGCGATTGATATGGGAGTCTCCGGTTTTTTATTAAAAGATGCCCCTTCCGAGCAACTCATCCAAGCTATTTATAAAGTAATGGATGGCAAACGCGTGATTGACGGCGAGCTGGCGATGATGGCGCTGGGTGAAAGCGACCCACTTAATGATAAAGAACGCCGCGCACTGCGTTTGGCTGCCGAAGGAAAAACGACTGCCGAAATCGCGGTGGTATTGTGTTTATCGGAAGGTACTGTACGCAATTATCTCTCAGAGGCGATTGCCAAACTCAACGCCGCCAACCGCGTAGATGCCGCGCGTATCGCCCGTCAAAAAGGTTGGATTTAATAATTCCTTGACCTTGCATACAAGTTCGGCATTTAATCCCCCTACTAATTAACAATAACAAGGGGAACCTGAAATGCAGATTGAATCTATCCGGCAGCTGCCGGAATATGCGGCCCTGACCCGCGCGCGCAAAAAAATTATGTGGCCTTTGTCATTAGCTACTATCGGTGCTTATTTTGCGCTTATCCTAACCATCGCGTTCCACCCCACTACCCTTGGTATGCCAATTGGCGATGGAGTTACCTCCATCGGTATGGTGTTGGGTTTAGGTGTGATTCTGTTTTGTATGGTGATCACCGGGATTTATGTCTCCTACGCCAACCGGGTACTAGAGCCGTTGACTAAGGCTATAGTGCAGAAAGCCGGAGGCCAGCAATGAAGTACAACGCTCCTATTGCATTAATTCTTTCTGCTATGGCGACCTGCGCTTGGGCACAAGCGAGCAGTGAAAAAAGTATTAATGTTATCGCTATTGCGATGTTTTTAGCTTTTGTGACAGTAACACTGGGTATTACCTATTGGGCCGCACGCCGCACAAAAACCGCGAGCGATTTTTATGCGGCCGGTGGTGGCATTACTGGTTTTCAAAATGGTTTAGCGATCGCAGGCGATTATATGTCGGCCGCGTCTTTTTTAGGCATCGCGGGATTGGTTTACACCTCGGGTTTTGATGGTTTGATTTATGCGATTGGTTTTTTAGTCGGCTGGCCGATTGTATTGGTGCTTATCGCTGAACCATTGCGTAACCTTGGCAAATACACCTTTGCCGATGTAGCCTCGTTTCGCTTGCAACAAAAACCGATTCGTATTCTTGCCGCCAGCGGTTCGCTGGTGACGGTGATTTTTTATCTGATCGCACAAATGGTGGGTGCCGGCAAATTAATTGAGTTGCTGTTCGGCCTGCCTTACGAGTATGCCGTCATCATTGTTGGAGTATTGATGACACTCTACGTGACCTTTGGCGGCATGCTCGCCACGACTTGGGTACAACTTATTAAAGCGATTTTGTTATTGTCTGGCGCATCGCTAATGGCATTTTTAGTGATGATGCAATTTGGCTTTAGTTTTGAAAATTTATTCGCCGAGGCGGTAAAAGTACATTCCAAAGCCAACGCGATTATGGCGCCCGGCACACTGGTTAGCGACCCTATTTCCGCCATTTCACTCGGTATCGCCCTCATGTTCGGCACCGCTGGTTTGCCGCATATTTTGATGCGTTTCTTCACTGTGAAAGATGCCGTACAAGCGCGCCGGTCAGTATTTTATGCCACTGGTTTTATCGGTTATTTCTATATTCTCACCTTTATTATCGGCTTTGGCGCAATCATTTTGCTGCTGAAAAATCCTGCGTACTTCACCGATGGTGCCTTGATCGGCGGCGCGAATATGGCCGCGATTCACTTATCGCAAGCCTTAGGTGGCGATGTATTACTCGGTTTTATTTCTGCAGTTGCTTTCGCCACCATTCTCGCGGTGGTATCGGGTTTAACCCTGGCCGGATCGAGCGCTATTTCGCACGATCTCTACGCAACCTTGGTGTTAAAAGGCAATCACGACGAGAAAAAAGAAATCCGCGCATCGCGTATCGCCACTGTTTGTCTGGGTGTAATTGCAGTATTGCTCGGTATCGTGTTTGAAAAACAAAACGTTGCCTTTATGGTTGGCCTCGCCTTCTGTGTTGCCGCCAGCGCTAACTTCCCGATTTTGCTACTCAGTATGTACTGGCGCAAACTCACTACACGCGGCGCGGTGATGGGTGGTGGTTTGGGATTGTCTACTGCCGTTATCTTGGTGGTACTCGGGCCAACCGTGTGGGTGGATGCATTCGGTAATGCAACTGCGATTTTTCCTTACAAGTATCCGGCGATCTTCTCCGTAACCGCTGCGTTTATCGGCATCTGGTTTTTCTCTATCACCGATAAATCCGCCAATGCCGCTGCAGAACAAGCCGCATTTGATGCGCAGTTTGTGCGTTCACAAACAGGGATTGGTGCAGAAGAAGCTGCACAGCATTAATAGCTCATCATAAAAAATGCCCGAGCACTCACCATGTTCGGGCATTTTTTTATTCCGCGTTGAAGATAATTACAAACCGCAGGGCGACGGCAACGCCGGATTCTGCTCTTGCACATTATCAACATACGTCACTTTTTTACTGCGCATATCGGCGATTTGCGCTTCTACTTCAGCAGTAGTAATAGCTACACCTTCCTGAAAAAACACCCAGTCGACATCTTCTTGATACTCACGCATTTCAGGTGAATCTACTGGCCCCAAAGAGCCATCTGCACCTTTGGGCATAAACCACAAATTGAAATTGATCGACATAAAATCTTCCGGATAGACCGCGCTGCTATGCTCGGAAAATAATTTACCGTCTACATAGTAAGTGACTTTCTTATCGGCAACCGTCAATACCAGTGTGCGCCAACCGGCGTAGCTGCCTTCAACACGGGTAAATTCATTTACTTTAGTCCAAGGCTCTAGCTGGAAAGTATCCCAACTGGTGGTCCACATAGCGGGGTTGGCATCTTCACCCCAACCGCCGTTGGGCAGATATTCAAAATCGGTTTCGCTGTAATTTTTATCCATTGGCGCTTTGAGCGGACTAATCGCATAAAACGTTTGAATCACTTCGTCGCCATCTGGCCCATAAGTTGGCGCATCGCGGAAAAATACCCGCGCAGCGTAAGTGCCTTCACGATATTTACGCGCATGGCAAAACTGTGTGTGACGGGTTTTTTCACCGGTGCCATTGGTTACTGAACTCATACGCACGGCACCCGCTTCGGTGTCAGGAATATCAGCATGGAAAGACAATCCCTCTGCTGACCAAGTAGCGCCCTTGATACCCGGATGTCCGGTTTCAGTACGCACTTTCCAACCATTGCCGTAAAACGCATCGATGGATTGATAATTAAAATCATCAAAAAATACCGCTGCTTGCGCAGATGCAGCGACTGAGGATGCCGCAGTAGATGAGGCTGGGGTTACCGATAAAACTGACTCAGCAGATGAGTCAGTTTTGGAACCGCAGCCGACAAATGCAATTGAGGCGGAGAGAATACTGGCGAGAAAAAATCGTTGATGACCCATGTTGTTATCCTTTGTGGTTGATTGAGCTAGCAAATCTCTCGCACACCAGACAACGTTGTCAAACAATTTGATATTTAAGTACTGCAACTTAACGAGGATTTACATAAGTTAATGCAAAATGAAAATGTCGTTTTTACTCTAAGAGAATAAAATTCGACCAAGCAAATCCTAATCGTTGTTTTCGAGGTGATGCCAAATACGCAAAACACATAAGGAATCAGTTTGCACTGCATAGCGCACAATGTAATTGCCAAACACAAAGTCTTTAACAGAGCCCGCTACGGGAGCTTGGCTTACATTGATGCCAAGCTGAGGAAAAGCTTTTAGATGCTCGATACGTTGCAGCAGTTGCTGTGCGATACGCGCGGCAGCTTGGGGATTGTGTACCGCAATAAAATTGCGCAGCCGCACCAAATCGTCCAGGGCATCGGCGGAATAGATCAACTTCATCTATTTGTCCTTAATTATCTTTTATCCTGCTTTTAATGATGGAAACATTCTTTACTGACCTACTTGGGGCGGGGATTTTTCATCATCTTTGCCCCAGCTTTCCAGCCAGAGCTGCACCGCCTCACCTGACACTACCTGACCTTTAGCCACTGAGTCCATGGCATGCAGAGTTTCTTGCCAGCGTGTTTTTTCTTGTGTTTGCCGCTCGATATACTCTTTAAGCGCTTGATTAATCAACCAGCTCTTGCTGCGCTCCTGACTGATGGCCATAGCCTCCAGCCCCTGCTCCACTTCTGGCTGCAATCTTACCGATGTGATGCTCATATCTACCTCTGCAATACTATCGATTACGTTGTATTACATTGTAACCACTCTCAAAACCAGCGGCTAGTTTTTATCCGTCTCAGATTTCAGCATTAAAAATCAGGCTTCGCCGCAATAAAAACCTCAGCTCCCGTCACCGGATGCACAAACCGTAAATCCGTCGCATGCAGCAGTAAACGATCTGCCGCTTTGGCGTAGTCACCACCATAGAACTCACAACCTAAAATGGGGTGCCCTATTGCCTGTAAATGCAGGCGCAGTTGGTGCGAGCGGCCAGTGATGGGATGTAACAACACCCGTGTGGTCTGCGCCTGTTTATCCCTACTAATCACCGTGTATTCAGTGATAGAAGGTTTACCGGTTGCCGAACAGATTTTGTATTTTGGCCCTTCATCTGCGGCGATAGCTAAATCAATGACACCTTCGTCGTGCGCCATCAAACCAGCGACCACTGCGGTGTAATGTTTACTCACCGTGCGCGCCTGAAACTGTTTGCTAATGTGGGACAACGCAGGCTTATTGAGGGGAATCACCATCACGCCCGAGGTATCAAAATCCAACCGGTGCACAATGGCGGCACTTGGGTAATCCGGTAGCAGGCGGCTAATCACTGAATCGCGGTTTTGTGGATGGCGGCCGGGCACGCTGAGCAGGCGTGTGGGTTTGTTAATCAGGAGAAAATCAGTATCGCGTTGCAATATCTCAAGCTGGCCATCGCACGGCGGCAGGATAAATAATTGGTCAATATCTGCTTGCATAAGTTAAATCGATAATAGATAGACAAAAAATCAATAAGGCCATGATACCAGCCCCAGCCCACTAAACTTGCGCCTCATAACCGATAGGCACAAACTTAGCGCTAAAGGTGTGTTCACATCTGCATAAGCTGCTGCTATCTTGCCGCCGCAAAACTCGCCGGAACTGGGCTTTTCCTGTATCCTGCGCGCCTCAATTTTCAGCCTACAGTGCCATTCCGTGATGGCCTCACCTAGCTGTAGGTACAGCCCTAGACATAAATAGGTATCTAGCTCCATGTATATCTACGACGAGTACGACCACAGCATTCTGCGCCAGCGTATCGCACAATTTCGCGGCCAGACCGAGCGCTTTCTGGCAGGCGAACTTCCGCCTGAACAGTTCTTACCATTGCGCCTGCAAAACGGCCTTTATGTACAGCGCTTGGCGCCTATGCTGCGCATTAATGTGCCTTACGGGATGGTGAACAGCGCGCAATTGCGTAAATTGGCGCATATCGCTCGCCATTACGACAAAGGCTATTGCCACGTCAGTACCCGTCAGAATATCCAGTACAACTGGCCAGATCTGACCGAAGTGCCCGATATTCTTGCCGAATTGGCAGAAGTGGGCATGCACGGCACCCAGTCGAGTGGTAACTGTATCCGCAATACCACCTCCGACCAGTTTGCCGGTGTAGCACCAGACGAGCTGATCGATCCGCGCCCCTACTGCGAAATTATTCGCCAGTGGTCCAGTTTCCACCCTGAGTTCGCCTTTTTGCCGCGCAAATTCAAAATCGCCGTGACCGGTTCGACGCAAGATCGCGCCGCAGTGCAAGTACACGATATCGGCCTGCAATTAGTACTTAACGATAAGGGCGAAGTCGGCTTTAAAGTCTATGTCGGCGGCGGCTTGGGTCGCACCCCGGTGATCGGCGTGGCAATTCGCGAATTCCTGCCAGAAGCGGATTTGCTGTCTTACCTTGAAGCGATTTTGCGTGTGTACAACTTGTTTGGTCGTCGTGACAACAAGTACAAAGCTCGTATAAAAATTCTGGTACGCGCCTTAACCCCAGAAGTCTTTGCACAAAAAGTGGAAGACGAATGGCAACACTTAAAAGATGGCATGAACAAACTGACGCAAGCTGAAATTGAGCGCGCGAAAGGTTTCTTTACTGCGCCAGCTTACGAAACCATCGATAACGCAGCTGCCCAAGCCAGTGTCGATACCCAAGCCGCTGAAAGCGTCGCTTTTGGCAAATGGCTACAACGCAATGTGCGTGAACACAAAATTGCTGGTTACGCCTCAGTCACTCTCTCACTGAAGCCCACCGGTGTTGCCCCTGGCGATATTACCGATACTCAACTGGAAATTATCGCCAACCTCGCCGACAAATTTAGTTTTGGCGAAGCACGCACCACCCACGAACAAAATATCGTGCTGGCAGATGTGAAAAAGACCGAGCTGTTTGCTCTCTGGCAAGAGTGTAAAGCCGCCGGTTTTGCCACACCCAACATCGGCACTATTACCGATATTATCTGCTGCCCCGGCGGTGACTTCTGTTCACTCGCCAACGCCAAATCCATTCCAATCGCCGAAGCGATTCAGCGCCAGTTTGAAGATTTGGATTATGTCTATGACCTGGGCGATATCGACCTGAATATTTCCGGTTGTATGAATGCCTGTGGCCATCACCATGTGGGTCATATTGGCATTCTCGGTGTGGATAAATCCGGCAAAGAATTTTACCAGGTACAGTTGGGCGGTAACGCCAGCAACGACGCCTCACTCGGCGATGTCCTCGGCCCCTCTTTCGGTGCTGACGATATGCCAAGCGTGATTCAAAAAATTGTCGATGTGTATGTTGCCAATCGCACCGCAGAAGAATTATTTATCGATACCTATCGCCGTATAGGTGCCGCTCCCTTCAAGGAGAAAGTTTATGCAAAAGCTAATTAAAGACGGCGTTATCGCTGAAAACACTTGGGCATTTATCGCCAAAGCCGAAGGTGAAGCCGCTGCGGTTGCAGTGCCTGCCGGGCAAGTGTTGATCCCTGTCGCGGTATGGCTCGCACAAAAAGATCAGCTGCAAAACCGCACCGATATAGGCGTGTGGATTGATAGCGATGAAGCTGCCGAACTGATTGGTGAAGAAGCCAATCGATTTGCCGTGATCGGTATTAACTTCCCCGGTTTTATGGATGGCCGCCCCTTCTCTACTGCACGCTTGTTGCGCGAGCGCTACGGTTTTAAAGGTGAGTTGCGCGCGACGGGCAACTTTATTCGCGACCAACTTTGTTACCTGCGCCGCTGTGGCGTAAATGCATTTGCATTTGCCAACCCCGAAGCCAATTTAGAAGAAGCGGTAAAATCTCTCAGCGATTTGCAGGAATATTATCAAGCCGCAGTTGACCAACCTCTGCCATTGTTCCGTCGCCGTGCTTGATTTTATGAATCTATAAACGTTTGCTGTGTTTAAATAAAAACGCCGCTGTTTGCATAAACAGCGGCGTTTTTTATTTCACCGTTCCAGATTATTCAGCAAAAAAACGGCGAATATTGTCTGCTTCTGCCAAGGTATCTGTTCGCCCTAATTCAATCAGCTCGGTAATAAACTCATTGGAAAACAATAAGTAACTCGCAGCAGTTGCACCGCCACCTTTTGCGGTAGAACCAGTTGCACGCATAAAAAAGCGCAAGCTTTTCGGCAGGTAACGCACATTGCGCCCGGCAATACCATCGATGGGGTAAGAAGGAGAAATCGCCATATTGGCTACTGGCCGCAATATGATTCCATTTTCTTCCCGCACAGATTCCGGAATCAGTTTTAGCAACTGATTCATTCGCTCCAAATGCTCCAAATCACTTTCCATTGCATCAACAAACGCGCTGTTAAACAAGTGACCAACAATTTGCCCCATGGATGGCGAATGGCGATGTGGTACACGTCGATTGGCTTTTTGTGCGGTGCGGTTACCACTCACCCCCACTACAAACAAAGAATCAGCACCTAAATGCAATGCCGGGCTCATAGGTGCCAGTTGACGCAATGCACCATCACCAAAATATTCACGGTTAATGCGCACTGCGGGAAAAATAGTAGGAATGGCAGACGACGCCAACAAATGCTCCAGACGCAACTGTGTTGGCACACCGGCGCGACGATAACGCGACCAGCCTTGCAAGCTAGGGTGCCCCTGAAAAAAACTTACCGAGTGGCCGGATGTATAACCCATCGCCGAGATACTAACCGCCAATAATCGGCCCGAGTCGATTGCATCCGTAAGGTTTTCAAAATGGATTTTAGAACCCAACAAATTCCACAGTGGGCCATTATCCAAAAGTGATAAGGGCTTGCGGCGCCCCATACCTTCATTCATTAGGGACAAGCCTAAATAGGACAGGCCTTTAAAAATATCCATCCAACCGTGGCGATACACCTGGCCAATTTCCAGGTTCAACCACATGCGGGTAAGTGCAGTAACAGCAGATTTGAAATTGCCCTTGTGAGCCGCGATCGCCAAAGCGTTAATCGCACCGGCAGAAGTGCCGCAGATAATAGGGAAAGGGTTTTCACAGTCGTCGGGCAGTATTTCAGTCAAAGCCTGTAATACGCCCACTTGATAAGCGGCGCGTGCACCACCGCCAGATAAGATCAAAGCTCTTTTCATAACGCTACTTAACCAGTTGCCTACATTTTTTATTTAACATTGTTGCAACATCTATTTTTATTAATAACTTGATCGACTCACATTAGCTTAGCAGCTGGCGTCTATATTTACCTAACGATCAGTCTTTTCTGTCGCGGCGCCAAATAAAAAAGCACCTGACTTAAGGTGCTTTCTCTCCATACAGATGCGATTCACGCTTGGTTGAGTACGGCAATTCATCCACGTACTTCACACCAGACAGCATCATGTTTATTTTGCTTTTGCCAATTCCTCATCACGCAGCTCACGCCGTAAAATTTTCCCCACGTTAGTCTTTGGAAGCTCTTTGCGGAACTCAATTAAGTGGGGAACCTTATACGCAGTTAGCGTTTCTTTAGCGAATTTACGCACCTGCTCAATGGTTAATTGCTCATTGGTGGTCACAATAAATGCTTTGACTGTTTCGCTGCCGTCGCCATCCGGCACACCGACAATCGCAACCTCAACTATATCAGGGTGACTACTCAGTGCATCCTCCACCTCGTTGGGGAATACCTTAAAGCCGCTCACATTAATCATGTCTTTTTTGCGGTCGACAATTTTAATGTAACCATCTGCTTGAATTACCGCGATATCACCTGTTTGGAACCAGCCATCGGCATCAATCACTTCTGCCGTAGCATCTGGGCGCAGCCAGTAACCTTTCATCACTTGTGGGCCTTTCACACATAGCTCACCAGCCTCACCGGTTGGCAGGCTATTACCCGCATCATCTATCACTTTGCATTGGGTATCGATTAAAGGCAGACCTACAGTGCCATATTGCACATTAGCCAACGGGTTATTAGAGACAACCGGTGAGGTTTCCGTCAGGCCATAACCTTCACTGATAGGTGCTTTAGTAACCTCGATCCAATGTTTGGTAGTTTCCGCGGTGAGTGCCATACCGCCAGAACAAGTGAGGCGTAAATGACTAAAGTCCAATTTGTCAAACTCAGGGTGGCGCAACAGTGCGTTAAATAAAGTGTTGAGCCCAACAAAAAAGGTAATGGGTTTTCCCTGCAATGTTTTTATAAAACCAGGAATATCACGCGGATTGGGAATTAAAAGGCTGTGATTGCCCAACGCCATAGCCGAAGTGCAATGAATGGTAAAAGAGTAGATGTGATAAAGCGGTAAAGGTGCGACATAAAGCTCTTGAGCTGCACGAAAAACATCTTTCATACGATCGTTGAGCTGCGCCATATTGGCCACTAAATTTCGATGGGTAAGCATTGCGCCTTTTGCCACACCAGTTGTGCCACCGGTGTATTGCAAGACCGCCACATCATCCGGTGTTTGCGCAACGGATTGCCAAGGATGTGCAGCTAACGCAAGTGCTTTATTAAAACTGATCTGCTGCGGAAACTCATAGGGCGGAACCATTTTTTTAATATGCTTTACCGCAAAATTTAACAGCATGCGCTTGAGCGGCGAATGCAAATCAGCCAGCTCGGTTACTATAACCTGCTCAACTCCCGTCTCTTTGATAATCGCGGCTGCATTTTTTGCAATATTCGCCAGCACCACCAAGGCTTTTGCACCCGAATCGTTGAGCTGATGTTTTATTTCGTGTGCGGTATAAAGTGGATTGGTATTCACCACCACCATACCTGCACGCAATGCGCCAAAAATAACAACGGGATATTGCAAAATATTCGGCAACTGTACTGCGATTCTATCGCCCGGTTTTAATCCGGTATGCTGTTGCAAATAAGCGGCAAAACGACCCGACAGACGATCAAGGTCAGCATAGGTCAGAGTTCGCTCCATACAGGTGAACGCACTTTTGTCAGCAAATGATTTACAGGACTCAGCAAATACCTCAGCAAGGGTTCTGTTGTAATTCAGCGACATTCGACACACTCCACTTTTGTTATTTTTTAAAGATTAAAAATCGGCGCTCGCCAAGCTCATTAAATTGTCTGCACCAGATTCCATCGCCTTAATTAACCCCATAGTGCGCGGCAATATACGCGCAAAATAAAATTCAGCAGCCGCCAATTTTGCTCGATAAAAACCTGGGTCAGCGACCGGCTGTGCAAGCTGGCGCAATGCTACCTGTTGCGCCTTTAGCCACAAAAAAGCCACCACAAGATAGCCCGAACACATTAGATAATCTACCGCAGCCGCGCCAATTTCGTCTGGATTCTGCTGTGCCTGACGCGCTATGTGCATGCTCAATTGCTGCCACTCTTCACTGAGTGTAGCTAATTGTGCAGCATGCGCCGCCAGTTGTTCGGTGTCATCGCAACTACGGCAGAGCTGTGTTATTTCATCAATCAACGGCGCCAGTGTTTTGCCCCCAGCTCCCAACACCTTGCGCCCTAGTAAATCCAGCGCCTGAATGCCCGTAGTACCTTCGTATAAAGTGGCGATGCGGCAATCCCGTAGATTCTGCTCCAAGCCCCAATCGCGGATATAGCCGTGGCCGCCAAGGCACTGAAGTGCAAGGTTTGCCGATTCAAAACCCGCCTCTGTGCTAAAAGCTTTCACTATAGGAGTCAACAATCCGAGCAAATCCACCGCCTGTTGGCGCTCATCCGCATCCGTTGAATGTTGGCTCACATCCATTTTTATGCTGGCGTAGTAACTCAGCATGCGAATCCCTTCAACTAACGATTTTTGCGTAAGCAGCATGCGGCGAATATCAGGGTGCACAATGATGGGGTCGGCGGGACCTGCGGTATTTTTCACTCCGCTCAAGGAGCGCATTTGCAAGCGTTCACGGGCATACAAGCGCGCTTGTTGGTAACCAAACTCTGCGTGGGCAAGCCCCTGCAAACCGGAACCGATACGCGCCAGGTTCATAAAGGTAAACATATGGTTTAAACCTTTATTGACCTCACCCAGCAAACAACCTTTTGCCCCCTCAAATTGCAGCACACAAGTTGCGTTGCCGTGAATTCCCATCTTATCTTCAAGCGACGAGCAGCTAACACCATTGACCGAGGCGAGCGAGCCATCGTCTTTTAACTGTATCTTGGGTACTACAAACAGGGAGATACCTTTAGTGCCTGCCGGTGCATCGGGCAGACGCGCAAGCACTATATGGACAATATTTTCGGCGAGATCATGATCGCCAGAGGAGATAAAGATCTTGGTGCCAGTGATCAAATAGCTACCGTCAGGTTGAGGCTCAGCGCGAGTGCGCAGCAAGCCCAGGTCACTACCTGCATGCGCCTCCGTCAAACACATAGTGCCGGTCCAGCGGCCCGAAATCAGCGCCGGCAAATACTGTTGTTTTTGCTGCTCGGTGCCGTGGATTTCGATGGTATGCATGGCGCCTTGGGATAATCCGGCGTACATGCCCCAAGCCCAGTTAGGCGTGCCGATAATTTCACTCAGAATCACACCGAGGGATTGTGGCAAACCCTGCCCACCATAGGCCGTTGAGCGCGACAATGTAGGCCACCCGGCGTCGCAATACTGTTGATAGGCCTGTTTAAACCCAGACGGTGTGACGACATTGCCGTCGATTAATTTACACCCCTGTTGATCGCCAACCGGGCCAAGTGGTGCCAGCACTTCCTCGGCAAAGCGCGCAGCCTCACCCAAAAAAGCGCCAGTCAACTCGCGATCTACAGACGCATGACCTATCGCACCACAATGCTGCTCGTACTTAAACAGTTCAAACAGAGTGAAATCAATATCGCGCAAGGGCGTTCGGTAATTGTTCATCCTTAAGTACCCAGCAAAAGCTCGTTAAGAAATGGAAATAGTGATCACTAAAAGAGTGTCACGGCGGTTGATTGTTTCATTATGGTTTACATCTTGGCAGATACAGCCGTTATGTCAAATAGATGTATTTTTTGTCATTTCAAGAACTAAAAGTTTGGATAAAACCAAGTCAGGGTTCGATTCTGCGTAATAAACGCAATAATTGCTCAGTAACTGCCGCAGTAAAACCCCATATTTCATAACCCTCATAATGATAGACAGGTACGCTAAAAACGCGACCATTACGTTCAAACCTGTCCTCTCTCACCTGAATCCCGTCATTGAAAACGCGCAAGGGAACACAAAAAATACTGTCGAGCTCAGCAGGGGATGGCAGCAAAGGCACGCCGGTATTAAAACTGGCGACAAACGGAGTGACTGGGGTTCCTGCACGAGTGTGAAATTGAGGTAAGCGCCCCAGAAGATGAATATCTGCCGCGGGCAAACCAATTTCTTCATAGGTCTCACGCTGGGCGGTGGCAAACAAATCGGCATCGCCAGGCTCCCACATGCCACCCGGAAAGCAGACTTCACCCGGATGCTGACGCAAATGCTCTGCACGCTTGGTATATAAGACGGCAGGATTATCGCCACGGCTAAGCAACACCAACACAGCGGCCTGCGGTTCAGTAACCAGCCCTAGTGGCTCATGAAGTAACAATTGCGATAGCGCATCAAATAGCGGGGAGCTCAAACTAATCCGCCTCCAGATCAGCCAAACGCCAAACATCAAACGCAGGCTCCTCATAAGGGTGGGCTGTGCGCAATGCGGCAATTGCCGCACGGATGTGCTCATCGGCACAGACCATCTCAACCCGATACTCCGGCACTGTTGCAAGTTGGTCATGTTGCCCGAGATAGGGAGCAGCACCCGGCAAAGGCCTGAACTGCCCTTGCCCCAGCACCTGCCAACAACATTGGTCATAGTTGCCAATGCGGCCAGCGCTGGCAGCAAAGACAGCTGTTTTAACTGAATCGAGATGGGAATCGGGAACAAAGAAGACTAATTTGTACATCTACCCTGCCCCCAATTATCAGACTGGAACAACAACGGGATTAAATCACCCGTACTGCAATAACATGTTCAACACTTGCCAATGCTGCAACCACTTCCGCAGACGGCGCCAGCTCAACATCGATAATATTGTAGGCAATCTCACCGCGGCTTTTATTGACCATATCCACCACGTTAACTTTGTGATCAGCTAATACCGACAGCACATGACCTAATACACCCGATACATTTTCGTTTGAGAAAGTGATGCGCGAACCTATGGCGGGTGAGCGATCCATATGCACAGTTGGGAAATTAACGGAATTTTTGATGTTGCCATTCTCCAGATAATCCACCAGCTGGTCGGCCGCCATAATGGCGCAGTTCTCTTCCGCCTCTTCCGTGCTGGCACCGATATGCGGCATGGCGTAAACATCTTTACGGTTAAGCAGGATTGGCTCGGGGAAATCGCAAATATATTTACCCAAATGACCCGCATCCAAACTTTCTACTACGGCGTGTGCATCCACAATCGCTTCACGGGCAAAATTCAGCAGTGTCGCGCCTTTTTTGCACACCTTCAGCGTATCGGCATTAATCAAATGCTTGGTTTGCGGAATCGCCGGTACATGCAGGGTGATGTAATCCGAACGCGCCAACAGCGATTGCAAATTCTCCATGCGGCCAACCTGACTTGGTAAGCGCCATGCCGCTTCAACCGATAAGGCCGGGTCAAACCCAACTACATTCATGCCCAAGGCTAGAGCAGCGTCGGCGATCAAAGAGCCAATTGCACCCAAGCCCACAATACCCAGGGTTTTACCTTGCAGTTCAAAACCGGCAAAGTTGGATTTTTCTTTCTCCAACAATTTGGACATTTCGTCCGCATCGGTCATGTGGGTCAAACCATTGACATAGGCCATGCCCGACAGAATGCCGCGTGAACCCAACAACATTCCGGTCAATACTAATTCTTTTACCGCATTGGCATTGGCGCCGGGAGAGTTAAATACCACTACACCTTTTTTGGTGTATTCCTCAACCGGCACATTGTTGGTGCCCGCACCGGCGCGGGCAACGGCTTTGACTGAGGCAGGTAAAGTTTCGCCATGCAATTTATGACTGCGCAGAATATAGGCATCGGGCTGGCCGATATCGCTGGCCACTTCGTAGTTTTCACGCGGAAAACGGTTGAGGCCTTTAACGGAAATTGCGTTGTAGGTTTTTATTTTAAACATCATCTTGCTCCTCAAAATCTACTAACAAAAAGGCCGTGTAAAAACACGGCCTATCGTTGAATCTATCTATATCAAGCAGCCGTAGCTTCGTTGTAAGCCCAGGTCAACCAAGGCAATACCGCTTCCAAATCAGCCGCCTCAACTGTTGCGCCACACCAGATGCGCAAGCCAGCCGGTGCGTCGCGGTAGGCGCCAATATCGTACGCCACACCTTCTTTATCCAATAATTTGATCATGGCCTTCACTTGATCGGCAGTGGCTTTCAACGTGAAGCACACAGACGTGTTGGACAGGGTTTCCGGTGTTTGCGCCAGAAAATCGATCCAATCATTGGCAGCGACAAACTTTTTCAACACTTCCAGATTTGCGTTAGAGCGAGCGATGGTTTCTTTTACACCGCCGATGGCACGCACCCAATCCAGCGCATCCAAATAATCTGCTACCGCTAACATAGAAGGCGTATTGATGGTATCGCCCTTAAAGATACCTTCAACAACTTTGCCGCCGCTGGTCATGCGGAACAGCTTAGGCATAGGCCAGCTTGGTTTGTAAGATTCCAAACGCTCAACCGCACGTGGACTGAGAATCAACATACCGTGAGCACCTTCACCGCCGAGCACTTTCTGCCAGCTGTAGGTGATTACATCCAACTTCTCCCAGGGCATTTCCATCGCAAAAACGGCCGAGGTGGCATCACAAATAGTCAGACCTTTGCGATCATTGGGAATCCAATCGCCATTAGGCACTTTTACGCCTGAGGTGGTGCCGTTCCAAGTGAAGATAACATCGTTATCAAAGTTCACTTTGGACAAATCAGGCAACAAACCGTAATCCGCCTCATGGGCATTCACGTTCAGCTTCAGCTCTTTGGTGGCATCACTCAACCAGCCTTTACCAAATGACTCCCACTGCAGGATATCCACACCGCGCTCACCCAGCAGCGACCACATGGCCATTTCTACTGCACCGGTATCAGAACCTGGCACTACACCAACACGGTAACCTTCTGGCAGACCGAGCAATTCGGCGGTATCGACACAGGCGCGCTGCAACGCAGCTTTACCTATAGTGGAGCGATGTGAACGCCCAAGCGTAGACACATCCAGCTGATCCAAGCTGTAGCCCGGGCGCTTGCTGCAAGGGCCAGACGAGAAATTGGGATTGCGGGGTTTTACTGCTGGCTTCATGGTAATCCTCTAGCTGACAGAAACAGCACATCCGATGAACAAGGCCAATCAGGCGTGCCAAACGAGGCTTACTCTCCGCTTAACAAAGAGTAAACCCGGAAAATTCGGGGGCGTCGATTATGCCAGCAACACACTAAATAACCTAGCCAGCCAAAGTGGATTTGCCCGTAAAAACACCGAATTAACAGGCAAAAAAAAGCCCTCTGAAACTCAGAGGGCAGAGGGAGACGTCGATGCATCAACCAGACATCGACGGTGAGAGACCATTAATCACTCAAAACCAAGCTTGTTAACCTACTCAAGCTCAGTCCGTTTCAATCAACTGAGACTAATGTAAAACTTAATGACAGCGCTGTCAAATTAAATTTGGCATATAAGTTGTAATAGTCGCAACTTCCACTCTTAGCTTACAACCGAGGAGGAATAATTAAGCGCGCTTATTACACATATCAATTAGCTTGCGGATATTTCCAAGCGACGCTAAAACCATATAGGCAAAATGCAAATAACCTGTTTTATGCAATTGCCCTACTGCCGAGTCATCCAGCGCAAAAAACTTTTCTTGATTAATAGTGTAGTAGGCAGATGCTTGATACTTAGCACCATTATTAAATTCAATGTCGAGCACAAATGGCTCAATTAAATCTAACGCTAAAAAAGCAGAAAACATTGCCTTACTTTCCGCCAAACCATCGTGAATTGACATCAAGATCCGGCTAATGTTTTCTATGTAGGGACTATTGCCACCGTGCTCCAAAAAAACAGCCTCTCCGTCGTCACCATGGCTAATTCTAGGACTATCCATATCAACATGAATTACCGGCGAAGCCCCATCTCCATCTTGCTCGCGCTGAAAACCAATTAAAAAGGGTTCGCGGGCGATCACTGCAGGAATATAGTTCGCGTGCCAACCTTGTTCATCTAAAAATAAATTTTCATTTTTTTTAAAACCAAAAATAGCTACCGCCTGAAACTCCCCCGTCTGCGCTTCCTTTTGAAAAAAAATTGGGTAGTCGCGCTGAGCATCTACAAACTCACTGGGGAAAATCAACGCCCCACTAACATCATCGCCATAAGCTGCAGATTTCTTTGTTATTACCTTTAAATTGCCATGCGCAATGTTATTTAACATTTCATGCTTTGCCATTAAATCACCTTTTATATTGCCTTATAGCAGCTTTAGTTGAGCTTATATTTTTTGCATGCCGTATTTAAAAATATGATCGATAAGCTCCCGATTTGACGGTAACAAGCTCACATATTTACGCGACTTCTCAAAATTATCTTTAATTTTTTCCAATCCCAGATTCACATTATCCGATGTCTTTACAACACCGCTAACATTGGATTTAAATCCCATTCCATAGAGCACATATTGGTAACTTGCCGATGGGAAAATCTCTTCTACTTGAATCAAATCATTAAAATAAGGCGGGCGCTGTGCCCACAACAATAATTGTTGCTGCAATTGTTCGGGCATTGCATCAGGGCTACTCATATAGCGCCAATATTCAGTATCGCGGCGTTCAGTCAATACATAATGCAACTTTAAAAATTCAACAATACGCTCCCAGCGATATTGAAAAACACTATTAAAGCGCTTAGCAACTAACGGCATAGTCGCGACAGTCAACGGAAACTCATCGCGAATCATATTGGCCGACAGTTCAACCAGCGCCAAAGCAGGTGCCTCCAAAGGCTCGATAAAACCGGCAGCCATGCCAATCGCAACACAGTTTTTATACCAAAACTGTTCACGATGCCCAACACGAATAGAGAATTTACGTGCACTCAGTTTCTCAGCTACATCAACTCCAGCGCTTTTTGCAATATGAGCACGCAACTCTAGTTCAGCCTGCTCATCAGAAATGTACGCGCTGGAATAGACATAACCGACGCCACGCCGGGAAGAGAGCCCTATATCCCAAGTCCAACCCGCAGATTGAGCAGTTGCCACAGTGGCCGATGCGATAGGACTCGAACTTTCAGCGTAGGGGACTTGTGTCGCGATCGCTGAATCATTAATTGAATACTTATTCTTATCTATAAAGGGAATACCAAAATGCTGCCCCAGTAGCAAACAACTAAATCCCGTGCAATCAATAAAAAGATCACCCGCGACAGCACCCATCTCTTTAGTATTAACAGCAGCAATCTCTCCATTTGGTGCAGAAATCACATGGGTGACATGATCGACTATATGCTTAACACCTAGACGTGCAGTGCAATGCTTTTGCAATAGCTCTCCAAATTTTCCTGCATCAATATGGTAGCCGTAATTTACTGCACCGGCATATTCCGGGGTCGTAAACTGCTTGGGTGAACGGCCACTTTCCGAAACATAGTTTTGCACAGAGACAACATCTGCAAAAGGCAAGTGCGAGAACTGAGCCTGCCAAGCAGCCACAAGATTACACTCCAGATAACCATTCGGGATAGTGAATGGATGATGGTAGGCATCGCCCTCCAAACCCGTTTTCCAACCCACAAATTTCGATCCCTGCTTAAAAGATGCAGCGCATTGCGTAACCAGATCTGCCTCTGAGATACCAATTTTTCTCAGCGTTGCACGCATTGACGGCCAAGTCCCCTCACCCACACCAATAGTGCTGACTTCAGGTGACTCAACCAACGTAATCTGCATACCCAATGCTAAATTATTTTTATATTCAGCAGCTAGAATACCCGCCGTAAGCCAGCCAGCAGTTCCGCCTCCAACAATAACTATCTCTTTAATCAGGGCACTCATAACCAAACTCAATAACAAGAAGAAAAATCGGTAGAACTAGCTCAACAGACCTTATGGGCTCCACACAAACAATCAATAACAGTCACAGAAATTGACCAAGAGGTTACCATAAAACACGCTTAGGGCTAAAAAGTAAAAAGCCGCTGAAATCAGCGGCTTTTTACTCAAGCGAGAAACAAACTATCTAAAAAATATTAGAAAGTATAGCGAACACCTGCGGTATAACGAGGACTCAACTCTTCCAAGCTATTCATTTGGTTAGTTCCACGACCGTGAGAACGAGAGTTTTCACCTGTTACGTTCAAGCCCTCAAGGGTGAAAGTTACATTATCATTGAGGTCATAACTTAGCGACACATCAATCTGTGCATACTCCTCAGTGAAGGATGGCTCATTACCACCTCCCTGGGTACGATTATTCAAGAACTCATCGCGCCAATTGTAAGCAACACGAAGTTGAATCCCGTCCTTATCGTAGAAAGCGATTAAGTTGGCCGAGTCACTGAGGCCATTCATCGCAAACTGAGATGTGTAAGTTAATATATCAAACTCAACATCAGCATCTACCAATGTATAGTTTGCCTGCAAACCTAAGCCAGACTCACCAAACCAATGCTGGACTGCAAACTCCAAACCATCAATTGTTGCATCTTTATCATTGCCTGGGGTAGTGGTAGCCCATTGCAATAAAGGATCGGTAGAATTTGCATATACTTTAGAGGCTGGAGAATTTACATCTTTACCATCGATTCTCAACATTTCTTTGAACTGTTGATCTTCACTCGTTACGTCACCACCCGCTGCACGAATGTTTGCGATTGCCTGAGCAAAACGCGGACCATTTCTTGCGTCACGCAATCCATACCAATCTGAGGTTACAATTACATCCCCGATAAATCCTGATATATCTTTTACAAAATACCCAGCCGAAACATAACTATCATCGCTGTAATACCATTCAGCTGAAATATCTATGTTTTTTGATTCCATTGGAAGCAAACCAGGGTTACCGGCTGTTGCTGTTTTCAAATAGATACTGCTAATACCAACATCAGATCTCAACTGATTATATGAAGCACGCCCGATAGTTTCGCTATAAGACAAACGAATTTTGAGATCATCTAAAGGACTAACATCCAAATCCAAATTAGGAAGAAGGTTGTCATAGCTCCCAGTGCGGCTAAACGGAGCGGCAGCTGTCTTTTCATCTATACGCGACCAATCGTTATCCGAATCCCATTGCAACTGTGCAGGCTTCTTAACTACCGATGTAGAGGTCACATCAGTTTCTTCATAACGAACACCCGCCAAAATATTTGCAGGCATTCCAGCAAGATCAAAGCCAGCCTTGAATTGAACGTAAACAGAATTTACATCCTCTTCAATCAAACGATTCACATTGTAATTACCATTGTTTTGATATTTACCATTTGGGAACGAGTTGAAATTAGCGGAGGTAATACCTAACGCAGCCTCTTCAGCGGTTGGATTACGCGACCTAGCGTACATCCATTCCATATTTTCAAAAACTTTACGAGGATCTACATCAAGACCGTTGGTCAAGAAGCGAGGGCTATTAGTAGATGAACCATAATCAGGGAAAGCATCACCGAAATTACGCGGACTAAAATATCCAGGCCAATCAGGACCAAATGCATCCGGATCAATACCACCCCAGTTACCCATAGTAATTCGCGGTGAGGTGCCATCAGATGCACGGCTCAGGTTAGAGTCTTTGCGAGTATCTATACCAAACTCAATGCCAGAGTCAGTAAAGAATGCAAAGTCACCCAATGAATAAGAGCCAGTTAAGCGCAACTGCTCAATTTCAGTTCTTTGATTTGCTAAAGCCACTGAACCCATCGCACCACTGACGTCGCCACCATCAATAACACCATTATTGTTACCTTTGTTAGGTAAAGAGTCGTCAATATCAATTCCCAACAATGGAAGCTCTTTACTCCAATCTACAAATTCGGTCACAGTAATGTTAGCGTTTAAGCCTGCTTCTGCTTGATATGTCTTACTTGTGGCGCTGGAGTTGTGATAGTCCAACTCAAATTTCAAATCCTCGGTTGCTTCCCAAGCAAGATTGAAACCGAATGAATTGTTTTCACTGCCAGTAGTGAAAACCTGATTAGCAAAAGAAACATCTTTACCCGCGGCTGCAGTGTAGGTTTCTTTATAAATTGTTGGTGATTTTACCGGGCCATTATCGAAACCAATGTCAGTAATATTCGAGATATTAAACCATGCAGATTGCTGTGAACGATCTGCTGCGATATCTATTTCAGAATAGGTATAGTCCAAAGTACCTGTAAGGGTATCAACAGGACGGAATTGCAAAGTCAACTGCCCATTTGTACGTTCACGATGAATATCATCTACTGCATAACGAATATCAGTTGGTAGATTATAGAGATCACCAATTGCTAAATTATCGCGCACAACTTTGGGGGGAACTGGACGCCCCTCGAACGGACTACCTTTAACGCCTTCTTCGCCACGCTTTGCCAACTGCCAGTTATTTACAAAGGCATTCCCGCGGGAACTGTCGCGCTCTTGATAAGATCCAGTAAGTGCAACACCAAAATTACTCTCTTCATTTACCCAGCTGTAAAGACCAGAAACTTCTGGCGTGTACTCACTTCCAGCAGTACTACTATTATCGACAGAGGTATCTTTTACTGCTTTTGCGCCAAAGCTGGCACGCGTTTCACCAGCATCCAAGGGGCGGAGTGTTTTAATATTGACAGTTGCGCCCAAACCACCCGAGGCAATATTAGCCTTACCAGTTTTAAACACATCAACACCATTTATAGCCTCTGACGCCAGATTCCCGAAATCAAAAGCACGTGAAGCATTATCACCAGCATTGTTATTACTAACAGCAGGCATAACACGTCCATTCAATGTGATCATATTCAACGAAGGGTCAATACCACGCACAGTAATCTGCGAGCCTTCGCCGTTCGAACGGTTGATCGATACACCTGTGATACGTTGCAACGATTCAGCAAGGTTTGAATCAGGCATTTTACCTATATCTTCCGAGCTAATTGAGTCAACCACACCCGCAGAATCTCGCTTAACATCCATCGCACGTGTCAAAGAACCGCGAATACCAGTAACCATTACCTCTTCAACGGTGCCATCTTGGGCGTAGGTCATACCACTGAAACCAGCTGTTACAACTACCGAGGCAATCGCAGTGGTCAGTACTTTTCTCTTAAAGCTTGTAGTTTTGTACATGGAGCTCTCCTTTATTATCGACAGGAATTATGTTTTTCCGGTACACGCATGCTTGAACCGCAACCTGAGCAGATCTGAGTTCAAGCATTTTCACCTTCTGGATGAAGATGAATCTTTTTATTGCTCTACTTATTTTTCTGGTTTTATTGCTAGAGCTTTTTGAATTAAATGATTTATTCAGTACAACTAAACGAACCACCTCAAGAATCATGAGGCGCCATTCTTGGTGGGCACAAAACTACTACTATATGACAGCGCTGTCAAACGGAAGGAAGAGGATTTGAGTGTAAATTTAAGCTATACGAGCCAGCGACAACTTATAGTCAATATGACTCGAAAATAACCACATATTCGGGGAAAGCGCTAGATCTGCCAATTTATGGGTAATTTGTTACAACGTTGCAGATATTGATTGGCCATGGAAAAATGACCGCAACCAATAAACCCGCGATGAGCCGATAGCGGTGATGGATGAGGAGCCTTAAGTACCAAATGTTTGTGGGCATCGATAAAGGCAGCCTTCTTCTGGGCATGACTACCCCACAAAAGAAAAACAACACCTTCACACTGATTGTTCACTAACTGGATCGCTTTGTCGGTAAAAGTCTCCCACCCCCGCCCCTGATGAGAGCCCGCCTGCGCTTGTTCAACCGTTAAAGTTGCGTTGAGCAGCAAGACCCCCTGACCTGCCCAGGATTGCAAACAACCATGAACAGGAATCGTCAAACCGAGATCGCGGTGCAATTCTTTAAACATGTTCTGCAGCGAAGGCGGCGGTCGAACACCGGGCTGGACAGAAAAGCATAAACCATGAGCTTGATTCGGGCCGTGATAAGGATCTTGCCCAAGGATGACCACCTTGACCTGATCTAGCGGTGTTGAATTAAAGGCGTTAAAAATATGATTTGAAGCGGGATAAATCACTTTGTTCTGCTGCTTTTCAGCCAGCAAAAAAGCCTTTAACTGTTGCATATACGGCTGATCAAACTCAGCGGCGAGATGCTCAAGCCAGCTCAGGTGAAGATCGATTTTTTTATCGCGTGCGGCCATTACTATTCGCCCATTAAAAAGCCCAGCTAAAGAGCTGGGCTTTTTACAAGAATTACTGCGGAAAGTAAAACTTAGAGTTTGGCAGCATGCTCTGCCAAGTATTTAGCAACACCTGCTGGTGATGCGTCCATACCTGCATCGCCTTCTTTCCAACCAGCTGGGCAAACTTCGCCGTGTTGCTCGTGAAAAATCAGTGCATCAACGGTACGGATGGTATCGTCAATGTTACGGCCGATTGGCAAATCATTAACGATTTGTGAACGCACTACGCCAGCTTCGTCGATGATGAAAGTGCCGCGGAACGCAACACCATCAGCAGACTCTACGTCGTAAGCCTTGCAGATTGCGTGAGTGATATCTGCAACCAAGGTGTACTTAACTTGGCCAATACCGCCGTCATTTACTGGAGTGTTGCGCCATGCGTTGTGAGTGAATTGTGAATCGATAGAAACACCAATCACTTCTACATTGCGCTTTTTGAACTCTTCTACGCGGTGATCAAATGCCAACAGCTCAGATGGACATACAAAGGTGAAGTCCAGTGGGTAGAAGAATACAACAGCTTTTTTGCCTTTGGTGGCTTCAGCAAAGTTGTAATTGTCTACGATCTCGCCGTTTGCCAATACCGCTGCTGCAGTGAAATCCGGTGCTTTTTTACCAACTAATACGCCCATAGCGAGTCTCCTAATGGTTAGTAGTTAAGGGTTATTCAGAAACCAACGCGAAAAACAGGAATCGGAAACCAACATATTATTCACTGAATGTGAACATTTCATGGCCATTTATTGATTACCTGCCATTTATTAATAGTGCGCGACTATCATACACAGGCGCGCAAGGGAGTCATATTAATTTTCTATATAGCCTGGTTAAAACTGTAACTATGACGATTCAGCTGGCAAATCATGGTTATTCCAATGCTTCAGTTATAACCGCGAATATAAATTCCTGCTAAACGCGATTATTTCGCATGCACTATTGACACAGATTCTCATTAACATTAAAGTTTGATTGTGTGCAATTCAACCGCACTCAGAACAACCACTTGGGAAGTGTCGCTATGTACGTCTGCCTCTGCAAAGGTATTACTGATCGTCAAATCAAAGCCGCTATTGATGATGGTGCCAACTCGCTTGGGCGCCTGCGCAAGGCCTTGGGGGTCGCTAGCCAATGCGGTAAATGCTCTATGATGACCCGTGAAATTCTCGACGAAGCACTTAATGACACCCCTATGATTAATGGCTTGCCGCAATTTTTTGCAGTTGCATGAACCCAAGGCAGCCGCTAAAAAGAATCGAAATCATTCTTACTCTTAGTATATTTCCCTTTATCGTCAATCACTTAGAACCGTCCTTTGCTTGACATCCCTCGCCCCTAAGACCAGACTCTCCCCTTTATTTTATTATTTATTCGCATAGGAGAATTCCATGAAGGGCGATCCACAGGTTATAGCTGCATTAAACAAAGTTCTGGCCAACGAGTTGGTTGCAATTAACCAATACTTCTTACACTCCCGCATGTATAAAGATTGGGGTCTCAAAGAACTAGCCGATCATGAGTACCATGAATCCATTGACGAAATGAAACACGCCGACGCCTTGGTCGAGCGCATTTTATTTTTGGAAGGTCTGCCTAACTTACAAGATCTGGGCAAGCTGCATATTGGTGAAGATACACCGGAAATGCTCAAGTCCGATTTAAAACTTGAACTAAAAGCCATTCCCGATTTGCGCGACGGTATTATCGTTTGTGAAGGCGTGCGCGACTTTGTTAGCCGCGACTTATTAAAAAGTATTCTCGAATCTGAAGAAGAACATGTCGATTGGCTGGAAACACAATTATCACTGATCGATAAAGTCGGCATCCAAAATTACTTACAAAGCAAAATGGCATCGCACGACTAAGTCTTTTTGTTTGCTCGATACCAACAAAAAAGGAGCTACCTGCTCCTTTTTTGTCATGTTGAATTGAATGCTGCAATAAGATCACATCTTACATGTTGATCCAGCCATTGAGCGCGCGCAGTTTAAATACCGCGTTGCCATGTTTTAAAACCACGCCATCGACAAAAATTTCCTGCACCACAAACTGCCCCACCCCAATAATATTACCCACCCCCGACGTTTGATTATTAATAACGACAGTGCTCACACCGCCCACCAAAAAATTATGTCGCGCGTAGGAGATGGTAGGAATTTTCTGCCGCATATTCCACGGCAGCGCATTAAAGTCGGGAATATTTTTGATGCTATCAAACGTGCGCGCGGGCGCCTGCTCTTGTAATGGCACACCTGCATTTCCCGATGTAAACGGATCGACAATGGTCTCAGAGGCAGCCGCAGTTGCCGCTTCGGCGGCATAGAGTTCACTTACGCCAGAATCAACTGCCGCTGCAGGCGCAGTATCCTCAGCAGAATAGAGTTTATTGATATCCGCATCTGGCGCAGAAGCTTTTGGTGTTACCTCTACCACCGGAACAGTCGCTGGAGTCGCAGCTGTGACTACAGTCGAACTCGGCTCAACGGCAATCGGATTATTTGCCGGCGCTACCGATGATGGCTGCACCGGCATGTTATTGATTGCCGATACCGGCTCTCGCCGCAGCACCCAAACAAGCGCAACAATAATCGCAATTAATATTAAAACTATACCGATCATCCACTTCATTGTTGGACGCAAACCCGGCGCTGCATTTACTGCAAGCGGACGATGCGAGGTATTGAGATCCGGCACAGTATTTTGATTTTTGCGCTCGTTCTCGGCGCGATTCAGGGCATCCAATATTAATGACATAAGACTAGAGCCCCTGCGTATCCAATGGAGCAAGTAATTTTTGCTCATCTAATTTCACTAGTAGCTTATCCACTCCCAGCACTTCATTTAATCGGCGCAAGGTTTGCGCATTGATAACACCATTCGGAAGAATATTTTGCGTCGACTGAAAAAGCTCTACCCGTTTTTGTAAACGCTCAGTAAAAAACTGACGCGTTAGTGGCGCAGATTGCTGATCCAGTGTGGCAAATTGCTCCGCAACCCATGTCACTAAATCGCTTTTATCCCCCATATTTAAATCGCCTTCAAACGCCTGCGGACGCGACCATACATATAAAAAATCGCCATTCCACAGGCTGGCAAGCTCGCGCCACGGCACCACCTTTTGCTCGCCATTATCTAGCAGAAGAGCATGATTTTCACTTAAACCAATAAGTAAAGCGTACACCCACTTTTTATCGGCGGTCGCCAAGGTGATCAAACCTGGGCGGTTAATGTCTTTTAATTCATCCCATGAGTTGATGTGCGATTTTTCACACACATAATTCGAGGCTTTTACAACCAAGCAGGGATTTTTTCCATCGGCAGCGGTAATGCCCACGTAACCAAACAGCGATAACTGTGCAGCTACCCAATCCCGTGTTGACAAAGCGATAACCTCGGGCACCACTATTTTGGGTGGCTGATTGCGCAATTCAGTGAGCGAGCCCGATAGCACTTGCTGCTCGCTCAGCGTTTTTATGTCAGCGACAGATGATTGCATTGAAGATGTATTGTTCGCCACTTGTGTCACTGCCGGCGCAACGGCTAATGGCGCCTCATCGGGAACCAACAGCCAAACAGCCGCCATAATACCAATCAACGTCACCACAAATAGCGCATGCCAGGATGTCCGCGTATTGGCGAGTTTTTCTTCTTCCTGCGTTGTGGTGCCAGCCACTTCTTTTACCGCCGCCGCAAAAATTTGTTTATCAATATGATGATGATTCTGTGCGTAAGCGCCCAACAACAAACGCTCACTGATCACATTGATCAAACGCGGAACACCACCACTGAACTGATGAATTTTTTTAATCATCGCATCACTAAATGGCCGTTGATGATCCGGCAAACCCGCAATTTTCAAGCGATGCGCAATATAAGCTTTAGTTTCCGGCAAGCTCAGCGCTTCCAAATGAAAACGCGCCGTGATCCGCTGGGATAATTGCCGCAGCGCGGGTCGCGCCAATAATTTTTTTAATTCCGGCTGACCGACCAGCATGATTTGCAATAGTTTTTCAGTGGTGGTTTCAAGGTTGGTAAGTAAGCGAATTTGTTCCAACACCGGCACTTTTAATAATTGTGCTTCATCGATTAATAAAACTGTCTTACGGCCTTTACGGTGATTGTCGAGCAGAAATTGATTAAGCGCATCGGTCAAGTTTTTTACCGTCAACTCGTCGGCGATATAACCTACTCCCAACTCATCGCAAATCGTTGAGAGCAACTCCGGTGCGCTGCCCATAGGGTTGAGGATAATCGCCATATCGGTATTGGGTGGCAGCTGCTCCAGCAAGCAGCGGATAATTGTGGTCTTGCCCGTACCGACCTCGCCGGTGAGCATCACAAAACCACCGTTCTGGATACCATACAAAAGATGCGCCAAAGCCTCCCGGTGCTGGTCGCTCATAAAGAGGTAGCGCGGGTTGACGGCGATAGAAAAGGCGGGTTCTTTTAGCCCGAAAAAGTCGTGGTACATAGGCCTTTCAATACAGAGTTATTATGGGTCGCGCACTGGCGCGGAGCTGAATCATAGCAGGCCTAAGATTCAGCTGTTACCTTCTTGTTCCTGCCCCATCACTGAAAAGGCAAAATTTACACTGGCAGGCAACCCCTAGTTCATAGCGAATCACTGAACCCAATCACGCCAAACAACGTATTAGGTCACAGTTCGATTGCCCGAAAAGCACCAAATTGATACCATTGCCGCCTTTTTAAACAGGCCCCATTTTTAGCAGGTAGTTACCGCTTCTCCGGCCGCACCCCTCTCCCGTCTTTATTATTGATTTCCTTACACAGAGAGTTTCTATGTCAGTTGATTTTCGTTCAGCTCCGCTATCCTTATTGGCTAATCACGACGAGTTTGTGCAGCGTCATATCGGCCCGGATGCCCAACAAACTGCCTCGATGTTGGCAACACTGGGCGTTAGCTCAGTCAAGGAGCTGATCGACAAAACTGTGCCGGACAATATCCGCCTGAAACAAGAACTCAATCTGGGCGATGCGGTGAGCGAAGCCAATGCTTTGGCGCAATTGAAAGCCATCGCCAGCAAAAACAAAATCTTCAAAAACTACATCGGCATGGGCTACCACGATACCCACGTGCCTTTGGTAGTCCTGCGCAACGTATTGGAAAACCCGGGTTGGTACACCGCTTACACGCCTTACCAGCCGGAAATCGCCCAAGGCCGTTTGGAAGCGCTGCTGAATTACCAGCAAATGATCATCGACCTCACCGGCATGGAAATGGCGAACGCTTCGGTATTGGATGAAGGCACTGCCGCTGCAGAAGCTATGGCGATGTGTAAGCGCCAGAACAAAAAGAGTAAATCCGATGTGTTTTTTGTGGATGCCGATACACACCCGCAAACCATCGCGGTAGTTAAAACCCGCGCCGAACATTTCGGCTTTGACGTGGTAGTTGCCAAGGCCGATGAACTAGCCAATGGCGATTACTTTGGCGCCCTGCTCTCTTACCCCGGTTCCAGCGGCCAAGTGCGCGATTTAACCGCGCTGATTGAAACTGCCCACAGCAACAATGCGCTGGTTACCGTTGCATCTGACTTGATGGCATTGATGCTGCTCAAATCCCCCGGCGCTATGGGTGCCGATGTAGTGGTCGGCACCAGCCAGCGCTTCGGTGTACCCATGGGCTTTGGCGGCCCGCACGCCGGTTTCTTCGCCTTCCGCGACGCTTACAAGCGCTCTGCTCCTGGCCGCATTATTGGAGTATCGATTGATACTCGCGGCAAACAAGCGCTGCGTATGGCGATGCAAACCCGCGAGCAACATATCCGCCGCGAAAAAGCCAACTCCAACATTTGTACCTCACAAGTATTGCTCGCGGTGATGAGTGTGTTTTACGCGATTTACCACGGCCCCGATGGTTTAAAGCGTATCGCCAACCGTATTCATCGCCTGACTGCAATTGCAGCAGCAGCATTAAAAGCCAAAGGTTTTGGCATCACTAATACCCAGTTTTTTGACACCATTACGGTCAACGTGGGCGATAACCAAAAAGTGATTTACCAAGCGGCATTAAATGCAGAAATTAATTTGCGTTTAATCGGTAGCGATTCACTCGGCATCAGCTTGAATGAAACTACTTCAGCTGCTGACCTCGAAGCCCTGCTCGCGGTATTTGGTGTAACCGGCATTGAATTAACCTCATTCGACGAACAAGTACTGGCCGGAAAAAACATCACCGCCAGCAATGCAATCCCGGCGGATTTGTTGCGCAGCGATGCAATTTTGTCGCACCCGGTGTTCAATACTTATCACAGCGAAACTGAAATGCTGCGCTATTTAAAGCGCTTGGAATCGCGCGATATCGCCTTGAATAACGCGATGATTCCGCTCGGCTCCTGCACCATGAAATTAAATGCAACTGCCGAAATGATTCCCGTCACCTGGCCAGAATTTGGCAAGCTGCACCCGTTTGCGCCGATTGATCAAGCCGAAGGTTACAAAGCATTATTTGAAGAATTGCAAGAGATGCTCAAAGCCTGTACCGGTTACGATGCCATCAGCTTGCAACCTAACGCCGGCTCACAAGGCGAATACGCCGGCCTTGTTGCAATCAAAAAATATTTTGAAAGCAAAGGCGAAACCGAGCGCGATATTTGTTTAATTCCCGCCTCTGCCCACGGCACCAATCCGGCGTCGGCACAAATGGTGAGCTACAAAGTTGTGGTAGTTGCTTGCGATAACAAAGGCAACGTGGACTTAGAAGATCTGGCTGCAAAAATCGCCACCTACGGCACTCAAATCGCCTGCATCATGGTGACTTATCCTTCCACCCACGGCGTGTTTGAAGAAGGTATTACACAATTGTGCGATATGGTTCACGCAGTGGGCGCGCAAGTGTATATCGACGGCGCCAACATGAACGCACTCGTAGGCGTTGCTGCGCCGGGTAAATTCGGCGGCGATGTATCGCATTTAAATTTGCATAAAACCTTTTGTATTCCCCACGGCGGTGGCGGACCAGGCATGGGCCCTATTGGCGTAGGCAAACATTTGGAACCCTTCCTTGCGGCGCACCCAGTGCAAGCCGTTCCGGGTACCGATGTGAACAACGGTACTATTTCGGCTGCACCCTGGGGTTCAGCAAGCATTCTGCCAATCAGTTGGATGTATATCAAAATGATGGGCGCGGTCGGTATGCGCCAAGCCACCGAGTTTGCCATGCTCAACGCAAACTACGTTGCGAAAAAATTGGAAAGCGCTTATCCGATTTTGTACAAAGGCACCAACGGTTTTGTTGCGCACGAATGCTTGCTTGATTTGCGCCCGCTGAAAGAAGCGAGTGGCATTAGCGAAGAAGATATCGCTAAACGCCTAATGGATTTTGGTTTCCACGCACCGACTATGTCGTTCCCAGTGGCGGGAACCTTGATGATCGAACCAACTGAATCTGAATCCAAAATTGAATTGGATAAATTCATCGAAGCGATGCTGATCATTCGCAAAGAAATTGATCAAGTTATCAATGGCGAAATCGCAGCGGAAGCCAGCGCACTGCACAATGCTCCCCACACGCAAGATGATGTACTGGAAGAAAATTGGACTCGCGCTTACTCACGCGAAACTGCCGGCCGCCCTGCTAGCTGGTTGAAAAATCACAAAGTATGGCCGACGGTAAATCGTATTGATAATGTCTACGGCGACCGCAACTTGGTTTGCTCATGCCCGAGCATTGAAAATTACATCGAATAATTTTTTACCTGCTAACATCCGTTAAACTTAAAAACCACCCTAAGTATTCAAGGGTGGTTTTTTATACCTTAGATTTAGGAAAACCAACAACGCCCGCCTTTATTTCTGTTTCATTCTTTGGCGAACCTGATTCGAATGCCAGGCCGCCGGGACAATTACCAGTATGGCAATCGCCGCTAGAATCCAAAAATAACTTTGGCTCATCATGGTCAGGTTAAGCATTTCAGCGGCTTGTTCATTATTGGTATGTTGTGCAAAGGCTATAGGCCCGATTGCTGCTTCTTTTGCGATGGAAAATCCAACACCGCTGAAAGCACTCTCCCAACCCAACGCTGAAAACGAGGCATAGGCTTTGTAACCCAGCGCCGAAGCGCCAAAACCAATAATGCCAATCCCAATAGTGCCTATTCCAAACAGTCCAATACCTATGGCTCCGACGCTAAATACACCAATAGAAACAATCCCGACACTAACCGGCGCAACAGCAAAACCACCCCAAGCAAATAACAATCCATAAGCTCGATCGCCGCCTGCGACCCAGCCGAATACTGGTTTATCGCTTTGCTCCGCGGTGCCGAATCGGAAATGAAACAAGGGCACTCCCGCCAGACAAATGCGGCTTTTGTATTCGCGCTGTTTTGCGCCGATTTGATCTGCCTCGCTCTGAAATGCATCCGGATTTAACAAGCGCTCTTGTGCCCTGAGCTTGCGGCCGCCCTGCAACACCTGAATTAACAAAATAATGTAGCTGGTAACAAATCCCACCACTAGCATCTGCGAGGCGATGGCATAAACTCCCGCTGCTGCAGCGTAACGCTGGGCAAGATGGATTAAACCAAACATCCCCAACACATAAATAATGGCGAAGATAAAAAATAGCGCGACAATTCGTATCGCATAGCGACGCTCGTTTTGCGTGCGCGCCTGATCAAGTGCTGCTCGTAAACCGAAAAATGAACTCACCAGACCGGATAAAGAAGCGAGGGTGACTAAAAAGGTGCCCCACTTAAAAAGCGAGCCCGCTTTTAACGAACCTGCGCCCAGTGCGACGGCTTTTGCCGGTGGCGAAATACTATTAATTGCCACCATCACCGCCAAGGCAAAGCCTGTGCCCTGTTTACTTTTACTCAAGGTATCTTCCACGAAGCTCACCATGGCTTTTTGCAATAGTTTGCGCCCACGGGAGAGCCGCTGTTTCACTGTGTCTTGCGACAGATCTAATTGGCTCGCGACAGACTCCACCGAGTGGTGCTCGCGATAAAACAAGATTAAGGGTTCGCGATAAGTGTCCGGCATTTTTTCCAGCGCTTGCCACAACAGCGCCTGCTCTTGCGCGCTAATTGCGTCATCTTCCATGTTGCTCGGTGCCAAATGCTCCGCGCCCGGCTCATGTAATTCCTCCAGCTCATCGGCGCCAGTAACCGGCTGAGTCGCCTCTTTGCGGCGAAAATGGCTCGCTTTAAAACGCACAATTCCACACAGCCAGGATTTTAATTTTTCCGGGTCATTGAGCGTGTCGAGTTTTTTCCAAGCCTCGATAAACGCTTCTTGCGCGACATCCTCGCTGTGTTTCAGATCGCCCACTGCGGAATAGGCCAGCGAGCAGAGCAAATTCTGGTAGCGCGCGACTATGTGGCAAAAGGCACTGCGATCGCCGCCCAAACTCGCCAGCACCAGTGTGCTATCGCTGGAATCCATAGTGCTCGCTGTTTTGCGGCGGGTGAAGTTGTTAAAAATATTCATTGTTCTCTATCTCTCGTCTGGAACTATTAAGTGCCCGACATCCGTTTAAAGGTGACAAGAATTTTTAAATAAATAGTCAACTACTGAATTTTTTAGCCATGCGCAAAAAAAACAATTTTTTTGTCACCTTCGGATCCGCCTTGGGCACTTAAGTGTTGTGACGATCAAATCCACTACAACCCAGAGAGACGCATCTTATGAAAACTCGTACATTTACCACTGATACGCCTATCACCCATACCGCTATCGCCCTAATCAAGGGTTTTGCATTCAGCGCATTGTTCAGTTTTTCTTGCGCCAGTTTTGGTGAGAATTTAAATCCAATGATTGATGACTTTAGCAATGCCAACAATAACAACTTGGGCATTGCGCGCCAATTCATCAACGACTCTATTGCCGGAGGAGGCACCACTACTACCCAGGAAGTAACACAGGGGGTGATTAATGCAAAGGGTGACATTATTCCACCGCGTGGACAACCGGGTTGGGCCAGCTTGGTTCTGCCGCTCGATGCCCAGAGCCTGCCGCGCGATGCCAGTGCGTTTGAAGGTGTGCGCCTACTGATAAAGATTAATACCGGCAGCTTATCAGTTTCAGCCAACAGCACCGAGATTAGCAATTTCGATTACCACGCCGCACCCGTTGCGGTTGTTGCCGACGGCAAATTTCACGAGGTGAAAATTCCTTTCGCCAGTATGAAACGCGCCTGGTCAGAGCAGACACCACTCAATACCAAAACGATTACCAGCTTGAGCATTGTCGCTTTTGGTGTGCAAAAAAGTGCGTTTGATTTTGTGCTGGATGAAGTAAGTTTTTACTAAGCAATTGCTTGGCGCCCGGCCATTACACTGACTGGGCGCACATCGACGCAAATAAATTCTCTTTATAAATTAACTGAAAAAATATTATGAAAATGTCATCACCAGTACATGGGCGACTCGACTATTTAGATGCAGCCCGCGCGTTTGCACTCCTGCTGGGTATTGTCTTTCACGCCAGCATATCGTTTATGCCTATTTTTATCGGCTGGGCAGTGATGGATATATCGACCAGTGACCTGGTGCCGATGTTTATGCTGATCAGCCACTCGTTTCGCCTGGCATTGTTTTTTCTCATCGCCGGATTTTTTAGCCACATGACTTTTCATCGCACAGGAACTGCCAAATTTTTACAATCGCGTTTAGTGCGTATTGCAATCCCATTGGTGATTGGATGGCTTTTATTGCGCCCACTGCTGGTATCCGGCTGGATTATGGGCGCCGAAAGTCTGCGCGGTGAGGTGAATATATTAGCGGCCTTGCAGGCAGGTTTTGCAACACTGGGCGATCTACCAAAAGATTTACTGGTTGGCTCACACCTCTGGTTTTTGTATTACCTGTTATTCATCAGTCTGAGTGTCGTATTAATACGCTCACTAGTGAACAAGCATAAGCCGACAAAAGATAAATTAATTGATATCGCTGACCGCATCACCCATTGGTTATGCCACTCGCGCCTGGCACTGATTGCCATCGCAATGCCCACTGCCGCCTGCCTTTGGTTTATGGATCACTGGGGCATGGACACGCCCGATAAATCCCTTGTGCCGCATATTCCGGCAACACTCATCTACGGTGGCTTTTTTCTGCTGGGCTGGCTGTTGCATCGGCAAGCGGATTTAGTCGCACAGTTTGCACGCATCACTGCGGGAAAACTTATGCTCTGTGTGGTGGCGATTATTGCCGCAAACTTACTCTCGGCTTTTGAAATGCAACTCGCCCATCCACACTATTATTTACTAAAAACCGGTTTTGCTTTCAGCTATGCGCTGATGATGTGGTCACTGGTCGCACTGACACTTGGGCTGTTTAAACGCTGCTTTGATCGGCCAAGCAAAACCATTCGCTACCTCGCCGACTCATCCTATTGGCTCTACCTTATCCACCTGCCCATTGTTATTTGGTTGCAAATCGCCCTCGCCGAATTGCCGCTGCACTGGTCGCTAAAGTTAGCGGCCATTTGCGCCATTACTATTTCACTGTCTTTGGTACTCTACGCCGTATTTGTTCGCTCGACGTTTATCGGTTTCATACTAAATGGAAAACGAAAAACCCCATATTTATCCCAACAAACCCGCAGAAAACCCAGATTTTGACCCAAAAATGTAAAAGAAGCGCTTTAGACTCCTTTTTCCTTGAGCAAAACCGGATAACTTCCTGTATATTACGCCGCTATTTTCCAACCCTGCTTTTTCTAACCTTGCATAACATTAAGAGAGTCCTATGGCTGACTTATCCCTTTACAGAAACATCGGTATCTTCGCTCACGTGGACGCCGGTAAAACCACTACCACCGAGCGTATCCTCAAGCTCACTGGCCGTATTCACAAAATCGGTGAAGTTCACGAAGGTGAATCAACTACCGACTTCATGGAACAAGAAGCTGAGCGCGGCATTACCATTCAGTCAGCAGCGGTAAGCTGTTTCTGGAAAGGCACTCGCTTCAACGTTATCGATACCCCCGGACACGTTGACTTCACCGTTGAAGTTTACCGTTCGCTGAAAGTTCTCGATGGCGGCATCGGCGTATTCTGTGGTTCTGGCGGCGTTGAGCCTCAGTCAGAAACCAACTGGCGCTACGCGAACGACTCAAAAGTATCGCGTTTGATTTTCGTTAACAAACTCGACCGTATCGGCGCTGACTTCCTGAAAGTAACCGCACAAGTTAAGAAAGTATTGGGCGCAAACCCATTGATCATGACCCTGCCAATCGGCCGTGAAGACGAGTTCGTCGGTGTTGTTGACCTGTTAACTCGCCAAGCCTATGTGTGGGACGAAACTGGTCAACCAGAAAACTACAGCGTTACCGAGATCCCAGCCAACATGGTTGACGATGTTGAGCTGTACCGCGGCCAACTGATCGAAACCGCTGTAGAAATGGACGATGACCTGATGATGTCTTACATGGAAGGCGAAGAACCTTCTATCGACGATATCAAGCGTTGCATCCGTAAAGGTACTCGCGAATTAGCCTTCTTCCCAACCTACTGCGGTTCCGCCTTTAAAAACAAAGGCATGCAATTGCTGTTGGACGCAGTTGTTGATTATTTGCCTGCTCCGCACGAAGTTAATCCACAGCCTTTGACTGACGAAGAAGGTAATCCTAACGGTAAATTCGCTATCGTTAGTGCCGATGAGCCGTTCCGCGCTCTGGCATTCAAAATTATGGATGACCGTTTCGGTGCCCTGACGTTCTGCCGCATTTACTCTGGCCGCCTGAACAAAGGCGACACCATTCTTAACTCCTTTACCGGCAAAACCGAGCGCGTAGGCCGCATGGTTGAAATGCAGGCAAACGAGCGTAACGAATTGAACAGTGCTGAAGCAGGCGACATTATCGCTATCGTAGGCATGAAGAACGTGCAAACCGGCCACACCCTGTGTGATCCAAAGCATGAATGTACACTGGAAGCGATGGTATTCCCTGAGCCAGTAATCTCTATTTCGGTAACCCCGAAAGACAAGGGCTCAGTAGAGAAGATGGGTATCGCCATTGGTAAAATGGTTGCAGAAGACCCAACTTTCCGCGTTGAAACCGATGTAGATTCAGGTGAAACCATCCTTAAAGGTATGGGTGAATTGCACTTGGATATTAAAGTAGACGTACTGAAGCGTACTTACGGTGTTGAGTTGATCGTAGGTCAACCACAGGTTGCTTACCGCGAAACCATTACTCGTGAAATCGCCGACAGCTACACCCACAAGAAGCAATCGGGTGGTTCTGGTCAGTACGGTAAGATCGACTACACCATTAAACCAGGCGAGCCAAACACTGGCTTCACCTTTACCACCTCGTGCGTGGGCGGTAGCGTTCCGAAAGAATTCTACCCAGCAATCGAGAAAGGCTTCCGCTCAATGATGTCTACCGGTCCATTGGCAGGCTTCCCGGTATTGGACGTAGTTATCGATGTAAATGACGGTGGATTCCACGCCGTTGACTCCTCGGCAATTGCGTTTGAAATCGCTGCTAAAGGCGCTTTCCGTCAATCTATGCCTAAAGCTGGCCCACAACTGCTTGAACCAATCATGAAAGTAGATGTGTTCTCACCAGAAGATCACGTAGGTGATGTAATTGGTGACTTGAACCGTCGTCGCGGCATGATCTCTGGTCAAGAAGCTGGCGTTACCGGTGTACGCATCAAAGCTGACGTTCCTCTTTCAGAAATGTTTGGTTACATCAGCACCCTGCGCACCATGACCTCTGGTCGCGGTCAGTTCTCTATGGAATTCTCTCACTACTCCGCATGCCCTGCGAACGTATCTGAAGCAGTAATTGCAAAAGAGAAAGAAAAGAAAGCCGCTGCCGCTAAAAACTAAGTTTTTAGCAAGCAGCAAAAAGCCCCGGCAGTGTGAATTGTCGGGGCTTTTTTTATGGTCGATAACAATCCGCAAGAGAATAACCAACAGTGAGCAGCGATACAAAAATCAAGTTGGGCAAACGCTTACAACATATTGAAGCCATGGTGAGCGAACATTACGATCACATCTGGGATTGTTGCTGCGACCATGGATTATTAGGTGCTGCGTTACTCTCGCGGCAAGCCGCATCACACATTCATTTCGTGGATGCAGCACCCTCACTGATGCACGCACTGGAAATTAAACTCTCTCGATTTTATCCGACAAACACTGAATCAAATTCACACTGGCACACACACTGCCTGGATGCAGCAACCCTGCCCTTGCAAGACTTCAATGGCAGACACTTGGTGATTATTGCCGGTGTAGGTGGCGACTTGATGACCGAACTGGTCACAGCAATTCATCAAAAGAATCCAATCTGTAATATCGATTTCCTACTCTGCCCTGTACACCACCAATTTACCCTGAGGCAGCAATTAATCCAGTTGGGTTTCAGTTTGAAAAACGAAATACTCATCACCGAAAACCAACGTTTTTATGAAGCCTTATTGGTGTCCACGGCCAATAATCCACACACCAAAATACATTCAGTTGGCAACTTGATTTGGCAAAGCAACACACCACAACAAAGCAAAATTGCAGGCGATTACTTACAAAAGACCTTAGCTCACTACAACAGAATCCAACTAAACCCCGAGGCCGCAGTACAGCATATTATTGATGCATATAGCGCAATTACGATTCCACCCCACAGCTATTGAGCCAACGCACGGCGTAAGCCTCAGCACTTTTTGGGTTTCATACCAAAGTAATGATATGTAATAAATTTAAGCCCAAGCTGACAACAGTAAATTTTTACGCAATCATTCACCTCCGGTTTCAAAACACCAGCAACATTAAAATAATATTATTTTCGGCATCTGATTTCGGTCTCTACCACTTACAAAGTGACTTAAGCGTTACCGCACCCTTAATCACTTTAATAAAATAATTGGGAGACAAATGTGAAAAAAACCTATCCACTACTGTTAAGCGCGCTCTTGCTAATAATAAGTAGCGCCAGCCACGCTGACACCAAAAAACAATGCACTCCGCATTTAGGCAACGCCTTTCTTAAGCATTGCCAGCAATGGGCGCAAGGCATTGAAGGTCAACGCAAAGCCGACCTCGGCAACGGAAAATATTTAAATCCCATAATGGCCGGTGATCACCCAGACCCCAGCGTGCTCAAAGACGGCGACGACTACTACATGACGTTTTCATCGTTTGAGGCCTACCCTGCCCTCACTATTTGGCATTCAAAAGATTTGGTGAACTGGCAGCCCATCGCCCCGGCGCTGACAAAATATGTTGGCAGTATTTGGGCACCGGAACTGACTAAACACAATGGACGATTTTATTTGTACATCCCCGCAAAGTTGCCCGGCAACAATAATATTTACGTTATCTGGGCGGACAATATTCGCGGCCCTTGGTCGGAGCCTATTGCACTCAATAATGACCGAATTGATCCGGGTCATATTGTCGGTGAGGACGGTAAGCGCTATTTGTTTTTATCACACGGCGACCGCGTTCAGTTAAGCGATGACGGGTTAAAAATTGTTGGCGAGATGGAGCATGTCTACGACGGCTGGCAATATCCCGAAGAGTGGGATGTAGAAAGCTACGCGCAGGAAGGCCCCAAAATGATGAAACACGAGGGCTACTATTACATGACCCTCGCACTCGGCGGCACGGCTGGCCCACCGACTGGCCACATGGTGGTGTCAGCGCGATCCAAATCCATTCACGGCCCTTGGGAAAACTCCCCCTACAATCCGATTATCCGCACCGAATCCGCTGCAGAAAAATGGTGGTCAAAAGGTCATGCAACTTTGGTGGAAGGCCCCGCAAGCACAGACAAAAAGCCGGACTGGTACATGATGTATCACGCCTACGAAAACGGTTTTCACACACTTGGCCGCCAAGCGATGATGGAGCCGATTGAGTGGACCAAAGACGGCTGGTTCAAAGCCAAAGGAGTCGACGCCGGCAAGCCGATTGCAAAACCAAAAGGCGGGCAGGCAGTTCCACACGGCATGGCATTATCCGACGATTTTTCTACTAATAAATTTGGCATCCAATGGAGTTTTTTCCGCGGCGATACCAGCGAAAATCAACGCGTGCAATATAAAGATGGCGCACTCGAATTAACGGCAAAAGGCACGTCCCCCAGCAATACTTCACCGCTGACATTTTTAGCTGGCGATCAGGCATATCAATTCGAAGTGGATATGGAAATTGATCCCGATGCACAAGGCGGCGCTTTGTTGTTTTACAACGATAAACTTTATGCCGGTGTAGGAATCAATAAAAACGGCATGGTGTTGCATCGCTATGGCATGGATCAACGCACCACACCCAAACCTGAAGGCATGAACAATAGATTACGGATTCGTGTAACCAATAATCGCCACATATTAACCATTCACACCAGCACCGATGCGGGAAAAAACTGGGTGAAATACGGCGTACAAATGGATGTATCCGGTTATCACCATAATGTCGCCTATGGGTTTATGAGTTTGCGCCCGGCAATTTATGCCGCAGGTAAAGGCAAGGTTCGCTTTAGTAATTTGGTTTATCGCGCACTGCCTTAGCGAAAAATATTTTTCAAATTATTGGCCATAAAAAAAGGGATACCGGAAAACCGGCATCCCTTTTTTTCACTTAGACCCTCGTATTAGAACGAGTACTGAGCACCCAGGTAGAATTGGCGACCTGATTTAAGTGTGGTATCTACCAAACCATAGTCACTGATCAATGTAGTTTCAGCTTCGTCAGTCAGATTCAATGCATCAAAAGTAAACTTCAAATTGTCATTGAATTGATAGCTAAACGCCGCATCGACTACAGCAACATCATCGGTGTTGTCACTGCCAATCGCCGCGCCCGCCGGGGTTTTGTAGACAGTCACACCTTGAGTTTGATAATCGCTACGGAAAGTGTAAGAAATACGCCCAGAGAATCCAGAATCATTTTCATACCAAAGCGTTGCGTTGTAGCTTTCATCTGACTGGCCATTCAAGCGGGTCAACACAGGTAAAGCTGCAGTGCCGGTGTTAACCTCTGACTCAATCGAGGTGACGTTGGCTTTAATACCGAAGTTTTGCAGCCACTCTGGGCCAAAGGTAAACGGCTGCTGGTATTGCAACTCCCAGCCGGTTAATTCACCACCTTCACCATTGCCGGTAGTACGATAGTTGAAAATATCTTGCTTGGTAGCTGGGCCATTACCTAACAAGCTATCCGGTAAGCCCAATGAAACCCAAGGCACATCAATGCGGATGGTTGCAGGGAAGGATTCAATATCTTTTTTGAACCAGGCCAATGACACCAATGCTTCTTCTGCAAAGTACCACTCAACACCAATATCCGTGGCCTTGGCGCGGAATGGATCTAGATTAGGGTTGCCTGCAGTGTAGGCGCGGTTGAACACGTCTACGCTGCCCCCTGGAGTCAGGTTGCCCAAGCTTGGGCGGGTCATTACTTCTGCCCAAGAGGCTCTCACAATAACATCAGCTATTGGCTCCAAGGCGAGGTTAATAGCTGGCAGAGTGTCGGTGTAATCGCGCGAAACACTGACTTCGGTACCGCTCACAATACCGCGTGAGGATTGCATAGTTTCCACATAACGCACACCAACATCACCTCGGAACGGCAAGCTGAACAGCTCGGTATTGAAATCTACTTGTGCATAGTGACCGCGGTCGTACTCCTCTACTGAACGATCCTCACCAGCTTGAACAACCGCAGGGAAACAAACGCTATCGGTAAACAAGCCCGTTTTGTTAGCAACCTTGTTAATGTTTGGCAGGAAGAATTCGTTGGCGCCATTGCCTGGCGTATAGAGTGAGCCTAGATCAGATGTAACATTCATATCAGCCAGTGTAAGAGAGCAGCCCGCAGGAACACTGACGCTGCCACCTTGAGGAGCCGCTTGGCTCAACACCGCGCGATCGCGTCTAGCTTGATTGTTATCAAAGCCAAACTTCTTCCACGAGGCACCCGCTTTCAAGGTGAATACTTCTGTCAGATCCCAAATAAAATCAAGCTGGCCAACATCATAATCATTGGTTGTGTCAGCAGGGCGATCACGCAATTCTGAAATCTTCCAGTTGGCAGGATCTTTTAAATCAAAACCGTAAGTTAAGGTTGGATTTAATGCATTGCCACGATAGTCGTAAGCGAAGTCAGCGTTAAAGCGCTCCAAAATTACGGTTGACTCTTGTAGGACTTCGGTTTTTGACTCAGAAGTACCTGCAAGCGCTTTTATACGAAAGCTATCGGTAAACTCGTGAGTTACGTTGAGTGAGTACTGACCAAAACTGGTGTCAGCATCCACTAAAGAGTTTTCAGCACGAACGTCAACACCGCTTAATTTGGCGTACTGCAATGAATTAGTTGCGGCATCATACGCATAGTCTACAACTGTAGTTTCACGGCGACCCGTAGCACCAGTACGCGCCATGGAAATTGGCGTTAAAGTCAAATCATTTTGCTGATAGCCGAGTTCAGCATAGAGCGCATCCAATGTCACCTTGGTTGCATCTGTTGGAGCCCATTGAATTGTTGCGGTGGCCCCAAAACGCTCCAGATCAATACTTCTGTCGAGCTGGCGAGGAAAGCGAGGAATGTTTGCAGTATTTACTTCCGCTGGGAGAGTGGCCGCATTTTTCCAGCGGTTATTGCCAGTGGTAGGGGAACCAAGTTGTTCCCAACGGCCAGAATTGTGGCCTTCTTGAGCGATGCTGCGCTCTGAATACGCTAAAGAGACAGACGCTCCCAAAGTGCCTTCATCATTAACGATATTTGCCAAGGCGGTCATACGGGGATCGCTATTCCCCGACAGATCGTTATAGCCTTGGGTATAGCTCACAGTGTATGAGTCTTCTGAAGAATCCAGTGGGCGAGCGGTGAACAAATCAACAGTTGCACCTAATGAACCCTCTTCTACTTCAGCAGTTTGAGATTTTCTTACATCAATACGGCTAAATAACTCCGATGCAAAAATATTAAAATCAAACGAGCGAGCCTTGTTGTTGTATCCGGTAGCAATCGTCTCCATGCCATTAATGCGAACACGGCTAAAATCCGGACTTAAACCACGCACACTGATTTGCTTACCTTCACCGCCTACACGATCGATATTCACGCCAGGGATACGCTGCATAGCTTCAGCAAGGTTGTTATCGGGGAAGTCGCCGATATCTTCAGCAACAATACTATCGGTTGCGCCGGTATTGTTGCGCTTTAAGTTAAGTGCATTTTTCAAACTGTCACGAAAGCTGCCAGTTACAACAACCTCTTCAACTGTGTTGTCTTGTGCACTGACAGTAGGTGCGAAAGATACAACTGCCATAGCAAGCACAAGCGGATTAATAGTAAATTTTTTCATAGCTATTCCCGTGTTTTATTGTGATGAACCCAATTGATTTTTATTGGTATTAACGACGCGAATATGCCGATAAGGCTTAGCTTCAAGAGCTAAATTTTTATAAGTTTTTTTATGACAGAACCACCCAAGAAACCTATTCGTTAAAAAAAGCCACTACAAAGCAGTGGCAAGCTTGGGGAATAAGCATCCTTATAGATGACCTAAAATTATTATTCTCATCTTTCATATTTGCAACCAAAGTCTATAAATATTACTTAATGAATCATTTAGGTGTGTAGATATCACACACACCACATAATGTATACGTTTACGAACACACAAAATCACGAGATGTAAACGATTACTTACAATTTAATAATACAATTCATCGCCTGTAATTAACAAAAAAACAAAATTAATAAATCCTAATATTTATTAATTTATTAGGATTTTTATCCCAATATAAACAAGAATAAAAAAGCCCTGACACTGACCCAATCAAAAGATACAACTGACGAGAAGGGCCCAACAGCAGCAGCCAGGTACCACCGTTTTTATGCAGTGAATAAAAACCTAAAGTGTTTTATTCTGCCAGGTAACGACAAAAAAATAGCTTGGGAGAAACCATGAATAACCCGCAACGCGACATCACCCTACGCTTTCTGGCAGAGCCGCAAGATGTGAATTTTGGTGGAAAGGTTCACGGCGGCGCCGTGATGAAATGGATCGACCTTGCAGCCTATGCTTGCGCGGCAGGCTGGAGTAGTCGCTACTGCGTCACGGCCTATGCTGGCGGCATTCGTTTTGTATCGCCTATTCATGTCGGCAATTTGGTGGAAGTGAGCGCAAAAATTATCTACACCGGCAAATCCTCAATGCACATTGCCATCGAAGTAAATGCCTGCGACCCAAAATCCCTCAACCGACGCCTCACCACTCACTGCATCGTGATCATGGTCGCGGTTGACGAGTCTGGCCACCCAGTCATTGTGCCCGAATGGGTTCCACAAACGGAGGAGGACAAACAGCAACATGCCACTGCGATTAAACTGATGGACATGCGCAAAAAAATTGGCGAAGAAATGCAGATTTTTGTGTGATGCCTACTGCGAAAAAAAATCCACGATAGCTTCGACACTTTTTCGACACTTCTAGCCCTGCCACTCCCAAGGATTAATCACATCGACCTTCGCCGCTTCAAATGGAGCGGTATCGCGAGAGGCAATCTTAAAGCCTTGAGACACAGCGATGGCCGCAATATAACCATCAGGAACCGGGAAGCCGCGCCCTGCAGCCCGAGCCGTAACAGCCAGGTCGGCATATTTCCGCGAAGCTACAACATCAAATGACAGGATGCGGCCCTCAAACAATTCGATAAGACGATTAAGCGCTTCGTTTAGCATGTCCTTGCGCTTACCACTGGGCAAAGTACCGATGCCAAACAGCATTTCCGCCAGCGTGACGCTAGACAGATACAGGGTTTCATAAGGCTGGGCATTAAGCCAAGCTCGTACATTGGGGTGCGGCTCCGGCTTCATCGCCTCCGAAACAACATTGGTGTCCAATAAAATCATTCAAACCTCACCGGCTCTGCGGGTGCCTTGTCGCGCACCTGATCAAACACGGCAAAGTCATCGTTGGTTAACCCGATTTCGCGTCCCAATGATGCCAACGCATCTCCCATACGAATACGAGATTCAGGCCTAATAGCTTCCTCCAAGATCGCGCGAACCTCTGCCTCGGTACTGCGATTATGAAGTTTCGCCCTAACCTTTAAGGCATTGTGTATCTCATCCGGTATATTTCTTACGGTCATCATAGCCACAACATTTACCCCCCCCATGAAGTCAACAAACAATCATCGAATGCCAATTGATATCAAATTAACAAAAATGAATGCATAAGACAACATCCGATTCCTTTGCACCTGAAGGTATGCACATCCCCACCATTAGTCCCTTCGGCAAAGCTCGCCGACGCGATTCATATTTGCACCTGCCACCGATGAATAATAGTTTTTCGACACCCTATCGACACTCCAAACCCAGAAAAGCAAAAACCCCGACAATCTCTAGGATTATCGGGGTTTAGCGACTTCTATATGGTGCCTCAGGATGAATCGAACATTTACCACAAGCCCAGTAAACACAAGGCATTAATAGACGGCAGAAAACCACGTACCCGTAAACGTACCCACAAACTCATCATGTGGCTAACCTTTAAGCACGTCCCTCCTCCTTTTGATTAGCCACCTCACAAAATAGATGAAGTATTGATATTATACGTCTAAAGCGTATACTGAAAATATGTATACCGTTATTGAAACGCCGACCTTCCAACGCTACGCAAATGATATTTGGCAGGATGATGAGCGCCAAGCCTTTATTACTTGGATAGCCGAAAACCCGCTTGCAGGTGATGTGATTGCAGGAACCCAAGGACTTCGGAAGGTGAGATGGTCGCGCGCGGGCATGGGTAAACGTGGCGGGGCAAGAATTATCTACTACAACACATTGGCCGATGGCTCGATTTGGTTGTTAATCGCTTACACCAAGGCAAAGTTTGACAACCTACCGGCTGAATTTTTGAATCAACTAAAAGAGGCTATTCATTATGGATAAAGAGCTAGAGCAATTCCAAGCTGATTTGCTGCAATCTGTTAAAGAAATGAAGGCAGGTAAAGCCGCACGCATTACCCATGTAGAGGTGCCCACCGCTGTAGAAGCGCGCAATAAGGTAGGCGTATCACAGGCCGCTTTCGCTACTCTTCTTGGAGTAAGCAAACGCACATTGCAAGAATGGGAACAAGGCCGCAAGCAACCTTCTGGCGCTGCCAAAACCTTGCTGCAAGTTGCCGTGCTTCACCCTGAAGTTTTGCGCGAGCTACACGCGGTTTAAACAACTTGCTGTCGATGCATCTCTATGGCGATCTGTTTAGCCAGTTCCACAACATCAGGCGATTGGCCGCCATTACCCACGCGCGGCTCTTTGAACTCTTTAAAAATCTCCCCTTGCCTGCTCTCTTGCACATCGCCATAGCTGTAAAAGGTGGTCAGTACGCCTTCATGCCCTAGGTTTTGGCTCCACGCTTTAAACTCTTCGGCGTTTTTGCACAGCGTTTGGCCGTGGCGCACTAACATGTGCCTAAAGCTATGAGGGTTAAAGTAGACTAAACCCGCCCGCTCAAACGCCTCTTTAAATATTTTGCGGATGGGTGAGGCGTTACTCCAGCATTCACGCTTTAAGCCGCCTACCTCAAACTGGTTTGTCACCCCCACTTTCATCAAAGTTGAAGGGAATAATGGATCGTCATTACCCCACAGCATTTCTTCGCGCAAATACTTAACCCAATCCGATACGATGTTCAAAGCTTCATCACCTACAGGGAAAAAGTAAGTGGTAAAGGTTTTGCTGAATTTGGTATTTACCTCGCGCGCATCTTGAATCGCGCAATTAGCCGCTAAATCCACATGCTTTAATTTCATGGAGGCGATAGCACTATCACGCGCACCGGTTAATAGAGTGAAGGCAAGCAAGGAGCGGTTGCGGCGCTCTATATCCGTGGCAAACGGCATTTGCGATAACACATGCTTAACCTGTTCAAGTGTCGGTACTTTTTGGCCGCGTTTGGCGGTGGCGATACGCACATCTTTTTCAGATAAATTAAAATAGTCGGCATCGGTATAGTGAAAACGCGACTTGTAACCGGCTTGCCCAGATAGCCATTGAAAAAAACGTTTTAAATTAGCAAGAGTAGCGTGCAAGGTAGACTTGCTTAATTTCTCCCCCGAACGCGCGCCATGTTGTTCGGCTAAAAAGTTTTTAAAGGCTACCGCTTGCTGATAATGGAACGCTTTAAAGTCACGCCGTTTGGTGTGCTCTTCAAAGCGTGTGAGTGATTTTGCCACCGCATCAATAGTGGCTTCACTTTGTCGCTTTGCCTCTTTCAAATAAGCAAAGTAGCGGCGTTTAATTCGTTCGTTTTCGGCGTTGTGTGTTTTCATGTTTTAACTCACTCCTCTCAAGTCACTGTTTAGGCTAGGTTGATTGCTATCACCTATATGCTTTTCAGCTTGCGGAAAAGTGATTTCCATTTCCCCCTTGATCAGTGGAATTTTTGCCAAACTCACCCGCCTATTCATCACAGCTTCGCAACATGAACACAGCCCAATAAGGTTGCCCATTTTGTCGTTACTGGGTTGGTAGTCCACCATATTGGCGGCGGGTTTTTGTGGGGAGCGACAACGCAAGCAATACATCTCCCCCGCTTGGCAAGGCTGCTTACTGTTACCGCGCTTGGCTTGTAAAAATGCCGCCAGTTCGCGCCCTAAAATTAATACAGGGCGCTTGTCGTCACACAAAGGCAGACCGGTTTTAATCCAAGCGCGCACGGTGTTTTTGTGGATACCGAATAACTTGGCGATTTCTTCTACCGTATAATTACGGTGGATTTTTACCAAGCGCGGATTGGGACGGCGGGCTTTCACGATAATTTCTTGCGTTCGCATTCCAGCGTGGCAACTAACTCGCGCATTTCATCATCCGTTTTACCGGCAATTCGTGCAGCATTCAAAGTGGTAACTTCACTTGCTGGCCAACCCACAGAACGGCCACCTAATGAGATAGGTTTTGTCCATAAGCCTTGGCTAATGCGCAAGTAGATTGTGGAACGGGAAAGCCCGCTTTCTGTTTTTACAGTGGGTAAACGTAGGATTGTTTTAAGCATGTTGGCACCCCCATGGGCGTTGTTGAACATGCTTTTTATTAAATAGATTTAGGGTAATGCAGGCACCGCAACTGCGATAATAGCAACCGCAGCTGCGGTAATTATTAGGACTTTATCGAGCGTTTTGATGCGGCAAACTTCTCTTCCAACGTTCTTGCTGCTATGCCAGATTTACCGCTATGGTAAGCCAATAAAGCAGAAATAATGGCCGCTTGAGAGTCATATACAGATTGCGGATTACCAGCGGGGGTTTTACCTAGCATTAACTCCAACAATCCGCCAATAATGTTTAAATAGGTAGTTTCGGCGCGTTCATTAGGTGCGGCCATTTTATCGACTATTGCTCGCAAGGAGTCGCGCTCACCTGTAATAAAATCGCGCTCTTGTTTTAGCTCACGAAACACTTCGGTCGCCTTCTCAAGTCGAGCTTTTAACGCATCACGGTCTGCCTGCAATGCCCGAAAAGTATCGGCGTTAATTGCAGAGTGAGTTGTGCGCTCAATATCATCAAATAAGAATGCAGGCTTTTGATCTGGGTAACGTTTTTGCATCCATTCTTTTAAATCGGCATGCCTAATAGTCAATCGATGCTGCGCAACTTGCTCACCCATGGGAACTGTACGACCATCACGACCATCACGACCATAAGGTATTTCCTGACTCAACAAAGCATCAAGCACTCGTTCAGCGTTAGCACGCAAACACGGCCACTGAGGAAACATACTAGGAGTAGGAATAATAGATTCTTGCACTTGGCGCAAAATCATTTCTTCATGAGCAATTAAATTACACCAGCGTAAGGCGGCCTCAATTGGTTTATAAAAAGGCTTTTCTAGCGCATTACAGCTTTTAGAGTCATAACCTGAATTCACGATTAAGCCTCCTTTTTCTTACGCGGCTTTTTAGGCTTTTCAGCAGGTAAAAGGCTGGTGTACTTTTGGTACAGCTCAAACAGAAACGCAACTCGCTCAGCTTCAGTTTTGAAGTTGGTTTTGCCATAGGCTGCATCTACGGCCTTATCCAGTGTTTGGTGGGCTTTAAGCAGTACAGGGGGCATAGTTAGCGGATCGTATAGATCAGCCAAGGATGATTCTGGAAATTGAGTGCGCGCATCTAACACCGCTTGCGCAGCGGTTTCAATAGTTTGGGTTTGCTTTTCAGTGGGGTTTTCTGGCCATGGGAAGTTGTTGTAAACAATACCCGCTGAATAACGATAATCGCTTTTTAGCCGACCACAAACAGTACGCATCCATGAATTGTGCATAAGTGATGATAAAACGCCAAAATCATAGCGTGTTGCATTGGGCACCATTTTTACTAAATTACTACTTAGCGTTTCTGGTGACTCAAAACCAATTGGAAGATAATATCTGCGCTCAGAAGACACTTCTGGAATGATCAAATAATCATTCTCTGGCATATTTTCTACATGGAAGCGGGTAGGTGTTGCCGCCAATTTTTGCGTTGGAGCACTTTTGCTGGCCAATCGAGTTTTGCGAACAGCATCAACTCGCTTCATTGCCTCGGGCATAGCCCTTAGCTGTGAGGGCGAACAACCTCCCAACCACAAGCAATAGCGGTGATACCCATTTAAAAACTCATCAGCACCCAACCAACGTCTAAAGTATAAGGCGGCTTGCGGTTCAACCTGTAAAAAAACATTTTTTTCTTCTTCAGTAAAAAGGTAGTGACCACCGTCAATTGGCTTATTGCCGATACCTATATCTAGCACAGCACATATTGGCTTACTGCGATTAGGTAGCACTGTATCAGGTGCATCTATTAGGTACGGGTTTATATTATTTGCCGGTAAGACATGAGCTTCGCCTTTAATATTTTCATACTCAAACAGCCACTTAGATGACACATCTCGACAGGAAAACCCAACAATCACACAATGTACAGCCGCCTTTCCACGCGCCTCGTTATTCCAAGAAAACGTACGGTGCGCAAAAAATATCTTCATCCCTTGGGCCAGCATCCAACTCCACAAAACGCCAACCTGTTCACCTTGGCAAATTGAATTAGTAGAAACAAACGCACAACGAATATTAGATTCTTGAATCATATCCGCCGCTTTCACGTACCAAGCGGCCACAAAATCCAACAACCCCGCGTTTTTAATACCACCAAATACAAAGCCTACATCTTGCTTTTGTTGCTCACCCATAAACTTAGCGCCAATAAACGGCGGATTCCCCATAATAAAACTCAGCTTTTCTGCTGGCACCACATCATTCCAATCCACCCGCAAAGCATTGGCGCAAACAATCGTACTAGTTGCCCTTAGGGGTATGCGCGCAAAGTACATACCAAACTCTTCTGATACCTGCAGGTTCATTTGGTGATCCATTAACCACAACGCAACCTGTGCAATTTGAGCAGGGAATTCTTCAATTTCTATGCCGTAGAATTGATCTACATCTACCAAGATAAGTCCATTAACGTCCAAGGTGAGCTGATCGGTTACGCGGGCGGCGCGCAGCACTTCTAATTCCAACAAGCGCAATTCGCGGTAGGCAATAACTAGGAAGTTGCCGCAACCGCAGGCAGGATCTAAAAACGTAAGTTTGCGCAGCTTTTGATGGAACTCAGCCAATTTATTTTTATTGGTTTTTGCCTTGTCGAATTCCGCCCAAAGATCATCCAAAAATAATGGTTTGATTAGCTTTAAAATATTCTTTTCGCTGGTGTAGTGAGCGCCCAAATTGCGCCGTGCTTTTTTGTCCATAATGGATTGAAAGAGCGAGCCAAAAATAGCCGGTGAAATGCGGCTCCAATCCAAGGCACAGCAATCCAACAAAGCTTGGCGCATAGCCTTGTCAAAACTGGCGGTAGGTAGCATTTCTTCAAATAGCTTACCGTTTATGTAAGGAAAGGCGGCTAGCTGCTCATCAAGGTTTTTAAAGCGTTTATCGTGCGGGGTATTGAGCACTTGAAACAAAGTGGTTATGTGGTGGGCTAAATCGCTGCCATCCTCACTGGTTCGGTCTTGAATGTACTCTTGAAATTGTTGGCGCTCGAATATGCCGGTATCTTCTGCAAAGAGAGAAAACAGCAGTCGCACCAAATAAAGCTCTAAAGCGTGCCCCTCATAGCCCACCTCTTTCATTTGGTCATGTAGCTTACCCATGCTTTCGGCGGCTTTTATATTGACAGGGTCTTGATCTTTTATTTTGTGGGTTTGATAACCAGCAATAAAACCAAATAATTTGATGTTTTTGTGCAGGTCTTTTAATGGAAACTCGTGAATTTCCTTATCTTCAAGATTATAAAGGCGGAAACCAGCAAAATCAGACACCAGCACATACTTAGGCAATTCATGCTCTTTAATGCCCGAGAAGTAGTCGAGAGCTTGGGTGTAGGCTTTATCTAAGTTTTTACCGCGCGATTTATGCTCAACTATTAAAACGCCTTTCCAAAACAAATCAATGAAGCCTTGTTTATTGCCCAGCTTTTTTACTGGCTCTTCAAAGCTGGCAACCCGTTTGCGGGAAATACCAAATACGCCAAAAAAACCATCCCAAAAGCTTTTGGCTTCAGCATCTTCAGAGCACTCATGCTCCCATTGTTTACTAAACGCTAATGAACGGCTTTTGATTTCATTCCATGATAAAGGCATAGGGTGTTAACTCGATTTTAATTGGATTTATTTAATGCTTGTTGCCACAAAGGCAAAGCCTGCCAACCTTCAGGAAACCCCATTCGGTTAGCATCTATTGAATACTTTTCTATAAGTTGGGCTAGGTTTATTGCCCATAAAGAATCGGGGGAAATCACAGTTATTAAATGCTGCACAACCACCAAGGTATTATAAATTTTATGTTCGGTTTTGTTGCTGGCATCTATATAAATATTGTCTTTAAGGCCAACGGGTTTACCCTTGGGTAATGGCATTTTTTTAGTTAAATGACGATTCCACAAACGGCTATGGTGCGCGCACACATTACGCACATAAGTAATATGTTCTAAAAACCCTTCTAAAAACCCCTCATCTACCTGATAGGCTGCTGCAATATTGCGCCGTACTTGGTTGGCTCTTAGGTTGCTATAGAAGCGGGACAATAGCCCGAGCGACATAACCTCACAACTTACCCATGCGGGCGGCAGAGGCTCATCATAAGCTTCACGAAAGTGCTTTATAAAAACTTCATCACTACGTTGTACGTGCTCTTGTAACTCCTTAGTGTCATTCAATAACCGCCGCTCATCTTTACGCATTCCCTTGCTGTTTTCTAAATAGCCGTGCGCACCAAATTCATGGCTTATATGGTATGCCCATTGGGTGCGGAATGAGACTTCAATGCGCTCAATTGCATCCAATAGATGCAACCGAAATTCACGATCAAATAGATAATTATTTAAGACCGTGTTGAATGATGTGGCGGGCGCAAAAACATGAGGGGCACGTGAAATCTCGAATGGTAGCCAATAGGCTTCCAATCGATAATAATTTATGTGGGATAGGTAGTGTATGGCGCTGGTACGATCTTCAACGGTCATGCCGCGTGAAATCAGTAGATCCACCTGTTGCTCAAAGGATATTGCAGGCTTTTTAAATTCCATTAAAACCCCTTATTGTTGTATTTGTGGGGGACACAAAAAAATAACCCGCCAGTTTGAGGATATTCCGAAGAACATAGCCTTGGCGGGTATTGTTGCAGAAAGTATAAGTTATTTACTTTCGCCATGACAACCCGTTTATTAGCCAAGTTATGTTAATGCTTCAGACTCCCGCTTTTAGTTGATCCAGACACTTCGCCCGAGCGCGCGGCCTTTTAATTGCAGAGCCTTACACATTTCTATCTACTACGCCTTTTTATTGAAAGTGCCTGCAATCACATTGCCGCCCTTAGCTTGCACTTTGAGCACATCCAAATAATCTGCCCATTTTTGCATCATATCTTTGCGTTGCTCTAGGTGTTTGGTGCGATTGTAGGCGCGGCCTAAACTATCTTTTACGGCGTGAGCGAGTTGTTGTTCTATCCACTCAACACGGAAACCTAAGACTTCATCCAACATAGTGCGGGCTGAAGAGCGGAAGCCGTGGGCGCAATGGGTTTCGCTGGTGTTGTAGCCCATGAGTTTTAGCGCCTTATTAATAGTCATATCACTGACATGCCCACCTTGACGCAATTCACTGGGGAACACATAGCGGCCATTACCGGTAAGTGGGCGCAAGTCACTGAGTATTTCTATTACCTGCTTACTTAAAGGAACCAAGTGCGGGATACCTTCGGGGCAGGTTTTTTTCTTGATTGATTTTGGGGGTGTATAGCGCCATTCGGCAGCTTCAAAATCTAACGCTGCCCATTCCATCGTTATCATTTCCCCAGGCCTTTGAAACAACAAAGGGCATACCGCCAAAAGTGCGCGCACTACATTGCCGCCAGTGTAGTTATCAATATCGACCAATAGACGGCCAAATTCTTTAGGTTCGGTGATAGCCGCCCTATTTTTTACGATCTTGGGAGCCAAGGCGCCGCGCAAGTCATCGGCGGGGTTATTCGTAGTGCGTTGGGTTACGCGGGCATAACGGAATATTTGCGAAAGCATTTGGCGGGCGTTGCGTGCGGTTTCGGTTGCGCCGCGCTTTTCAATGCGCTGTAGGTTATTGAGCAAGTCTAATGATGTAAGCGTATCTATGGGTTTGGAGCCTAGCCATGGGATGAGGTCATTCTCTAACAACGCCAAACGCTTTTTGGCGGTAGCGTCTGCCCATGAGGGCAATTGCTTGGCGTACCACTCATGAGCGATAGCGCCAAAACTATCAGCACCACTTTGGGAAACCTTAACGGCTTTTTTGGTTTGATTTGGGTCTATACCAGTGGCAATAAGGGCGCGGGCTTTATCGCGCTCTTCGCGGGCGGCTTTGAGGGTGATTTCAGGATAAGCGCCGATGCTGTAGATATTCTCTTTACCAGCAAACCTGTATCTAAGCTGCCATATCTTGGCACCTGTGGGTTTCACCAGTAGAAATAGGCTTTTTTCATCGGCCAGCCGATATTGTTTATCAGTTGGCTTTGCTTGCTTAGCTTTTACGTCTGTTAACGCCATCTCATCCACCCCAAAGGCCATTTGTGGGTACGCGCGCTGTGGGTACAGAGCGTACCCGTAAACATACCCACAAAAGTGGTTGGATTTGTGGGTATGTTATAGGATTGCTTTGGATGGAGTATAAACAAAAAACCCCGCAATTACGCGGGGTTTGGGACGATTTTGTACTGTATCGTTCAGGTATATGGTGCACTCAGGAGGATTCGAACCTCCGACCGCTCGGTTCGTAGCCGAGTACTCTATCCAGCTGAGCTATGAGTGCGTTGTTGAGGCGCGCATTCTATTGATCGGAGTTCAGTGAGTCAAGCGTTTATTTGATTTTCTTTTGGGAAACTTTCAAATTAATGCTTTATAAATCAATGAAATAGAAATTTCGATCAACCTGTACAAATAGCAAACTAACCATGCCTTTACGCGAAACTGTACAGTTAAACTTTTTAAAAATGGCGGTGAGAGAGGGAGTCGAACCCTCGATACCTTGCGGTATACACACTTTCCAGGCGTGCTCCTTCGGCCACTCGGACATCTCACCGTTTTTTACCGCACTGGACATGCGGGCTTCGCCGAAAACACCATCCAAAGTACCCCCTGCGAAGGCGCGCTAATGTACACAAGCAAGCTCGCAAACGCAATCTTATTCCTGCGGCCATGCACTAAAAAAATCAGCAGGGTTTTGTTCGCGCGGCGCATGCGGTGGAACAGTGGGAGTGCCAAGATAAATAAAGCCAATAATCTCTTCGCCTTCGGTTAAGCCCAGCGCTTCTTTTACTATTGGATCGTAGGCCATATCGCCCGTACGCCACACCGCGCCAACACTTGTGGCAAATGCGGCATTGAGCAAATTCTGAGTGGCAGCACCTGCAGCGATGATTTGCTCGATTTGCGGCACCTTAGGATTTGGCTGGCACTGGGCGATGGAGACAATAATCATCGGGGCACGCTGCGGCATAGCATGACAACGATCCAATTCAGTTTGAGTAAGCGTGGGATTCTTTGCTGTCGCGGCCTTGGCAAATAATTCGCCAAGTCGCGCAAGCCCCTCTCCCTCCACTACGAGAAAGCGCCAGGGGCGCATATTGCCATGATCGGCAGCCCGCATCGCCGCCCGAAACAAGATGTCCAGCTGCTCCGGCGTAGGTGCCGGTGCAGTAAGTCGGGGAGTTGAAACACGCTGATGCAAGGCAGTAATAGCATCCATAAAACTGAAACCTCATTAATAAAATCGTTCAAAAGACAGAGAAAGCGGCGCAATGAGCTATAGCTAAGTCGAATATTGACCAAATCTGTACCATACTTTCAGCTAAATACGCTATTCGGCGATTATAAAGTCGATTGCGCACTTAAGGTTGCGATACCTCATTCACAACCAGAATCTTTTCGGCCGATAATAATATGCAAGTACCAACCCTTGTTCTCGCGGTAGCCATAGAGATCTATCTGGCGTTGCTTATTGCGACCGTGGTGTTAATTATTTACGCCTCCAAACAAAAAAAACTGATTCGCCGCCAACAAGAAAAACTGCGCGAACTGATTGAAACAATTAAAACCACCAACTCTCCCTCCGCCACAGAAGGAAAGTCCTATAAGCAACTCATCTACGAACAGCTTGAGCTAACTCAGGATCGCTTTGCACTTATCGCTCCGCGCAGCGATATCAGCGAAGCCCAGCCATCCAACCTCCCCATCAACCAACGCATTGTTGCACTGCGCTATGCATTCTTACGCGCAGAAGAGCTGGGCACAACTGAAGTACCGGGCAGCGAAGGCTATTGGAATGTCTTTCGCCAAACGCTGGAGCCGCTTCTGCAAACTGACAACAACACTGAATTAGATGTGTCACTAGATGCCAGCTCTGAAGAGTTGGATATGTATAAAAAGCGGGTTGAAAACCTGGAGAAGTTTAAAAAGCTATTTTTTGATCTGGAAAAACGCTGGAACGAAGCCCAAACCAATGCACAAGGTTATTACAACGAACTTTACGCCATGGCCGATGGCATTGAGGACCGCGAGCGATACGAAATGCTACTTGAGCAATACGGCAACAGCTACAACGAGATAACGCATTACATGCACTCCACCAACGCGGCCATTACCGGGCAACCCGTTGAGAGCAAAACCATTAATATCATTCGGCAGGATCCGCGCGCGGCAGAAGAGATTATGAAGTTACGCAACGTGGCGGCCGACCAATACCGGGTAATTAGCAATCTACAGCGCAAACTGGAAGACGCCCAAACGACAGAAGAGAAAGACCTTGTCATCAAGGAATTAGAGCAGCAATTGCAGCGACAAGTGCGCTTTGTACAGGAATCAGATACCTGCGTACAACTGCTTGAAGATGAACTCAACAAGGCACATGAACAAATAGCCAAACAAGGGGAGCAAATAGAACACGATCACTTACTTGAGGAGGAAAATCAACGCATCAAAGAGACATTACAGAGCTTCACCCATGAAAGCAAAGAACTACTGGGAAACCTGGAGGATCTGGAACGGGAAAATGACCAACTTAAAAATAACTTGGAAGATACTGATGCGACACCAACTGAACCCAATGCCAATCTGCAACAAATCCAGACTGAGTTTGCTGAACTACGCAAGCAATATACCGAATTAGAAGAAAAATATCTGGAATTGAAGTTTAAATAATAAGCAATTTGAAAATTCAGTGACTCTTCCCACAACAGGTAGACATTTCTTACAAAAACCCGTTTAATTCACTGGCTTGGGCAAGCAGAGCACCATTTTATAGGGATTCCTTACTGACCAAATAACTACAAGGTTTTCAGTCCAATGAACAGTAAGACCGACAGTCAACAGCTGCAAACTGAATCTCCCATACAGCAGTATTATTTTCGCGCCCTCATCTGTTTTACCGCCTCAGGCACCCTTGCCTCCTTTATTAATTGGGATCATCCCAGTATCGCCCACATGGGTGTCATTGTATTTTTATTAATCTACGCCTACGCCACTTATTATTTCACGCGCAAACAAATTCCCGAGCAGATGAATCGCATTAATCGCTGGTTATCCCATGTGGATGCAGTATTAATCGGGATTGTATTAAGTCTTACTGACTTTAGCATCCTGCCCTGCGTTATGTTTTTAACCATGATTCAATTTAACGCCCTCATTAGCGGCGGAGTACGTAAGCTTTTGGAAGACAATAGCGCGTTTGCGGTAGGTGTTATCCTAAGTTTAATCATCCATAAACCACAGCTAGTACTCTCTAGCAGTATCGAAATCAGTGCCGCGAGCTTAATTGGCGTCGCCACCTATTTTTTGGTCTATGCCATTTATATGCATCAACGCTTTCACAAATTAATGATTAGCCAAAAACAGCTCGAAAACGAGCAAAAATGGCATAAGATTCGCGCCTATAAGTTGTCACGTTATTTACCACCCACCGTATGGCAGGCAATTAATCGCGGCGATGATAAAAATCTCCAGGCAGAGCGCAAACGCATCAGTGTATTTTTTTCTGACATTAAAGATTTCAGCCAACTCTCAGAAGAAATAGAAGCGGAAGCCTTAACCGAACTACTCAATCACTACCTCACCGAAATGTCAAAAATCGTTGCGCACTACGGTGGCACAATCGATAAATTTATGGGCGACGGCATTATGGTGCTGTTTGGCGATAGCAACAGCAAAGGGGTAAAAGACGATGCAACCCGCTGTGCTGCCATGGCGATTGCAATGAAAAAACGCATTAAAGCTATGCAGGTCGAATGGTTTAACCAAGGCATTAAAAAGCCACTGCAAGTACGCATGGGTATTAACACCGGCTATTGCACGGTAGGCACCTTTGGTACCTCCAATCACCTTGATTACACAGTTTTGGGTACTCAGGTTAACTTGGCTAGCCGCCTTGAATCTGCCGCAGAACCGGATGAGATTTTGATTTCGCATGAAACCTGGTCGCTGGTAAAAGATACCGTCATGTGCCGCGACAAAGGTGAAATTCAAGTGAAAGGTTTTTCGCTGCCGGTGAAGGTTTATCAGGTGGCGGATTTACGCAAAGAGATGGGCAAAAACCAAAGCTACTTCGAGGATCGCGCCGAAGGCTTTTCTATGTATTTAGATATGGAAAAAGTGCGCAACTACGACAAACAAAAAGTTATTGAGTCACTTGAAAAAGCCGCGAACCGCTTAAAAGATAAAGTTATAGTCTAAGCACTAACCAGTAGCGCGACATGCACTACTGGCGAACTAAACGCAGCAACTCAGGCTTAATATTCGGGTTGCTAGCGCGAAACGGATTAATGTCCAACCCGCCCCGTCGCGTATAACGCGCGTATACCACCAACTCCTCCGGCACACATACGCGTGCAATATCGCTAAAAATCCGCTCCACACAATGTTCGTGAAAATCTTGATGCTCGCGAAACGAAATAATGTAGCGCAGCAAGCTCTCACGTTGAATTTTATTGCCCTTGTAGCGAATCACAAGGCTCGCCCAGTCTGGCTGCCCCGTTACCGGACAGTTCGTTTTTAACAGATGACTCACCAAACATTCATCAACTAACTCGGTGCTAGTGACGAGCAACTCTGGAGCAGGATGGTAGGTATCCACTACCACATCCAACTCATCTAATAACTCCCCCTGCACTTCTGCGATTTCCGCCAAATGTTGCGCAGCACGCGCCGGTGTATTTAACGGTGTTATCATAACACGAACATCTGCACAGGTGACGCGCGCAAGATCTTGCGCAATCAGTTGCTCAACCTCAACCGTACTATCAAAATGCGTTTGATTCAGCGAGTTCAAATACAACTTGAACGATTTTGATTCCACAATGAATTCACTGGAACAAGGAATAAAAAATTCAGCCACAGCTACAACCGGCTTACCCTTTTTATCCAACCAAGACAACTCATAACCAGTCCAAATATCAACACCGTAAAACGGCAACTCATTACCTATACCCAATAAGCTGCGCGATTCAGCGCGGGCGATTGGGAACAACAATTGCGGTGCATACACCGAAATATAATCAGTTTGCTGTCCAAGGGGATTGTGACTCATAGCAACTCCTGCCAGATCAAGCGCGCAAACGCTTGCCGGTTTTTAATAAATTCATAGCAACAGCAAACAAAATTACCACACAAGCCGTTAACCCTATCAATGCGGCACCTATGTGTACATCGCTAACCCCCAGCATGCCATAGCGAAACCCGTTGACCATATGCAGAATGGGGTTAAACACCGATACCTGCTGCCAAAACTCCGGTAACAAACTAATGGAATAGAACACACCACCAAAGTAGGTTAGCGGAGTTAATACAAAGGTGGGAATGATTGATACATCATCAAAAGTATTGGCGTAAATTGCATTGATAAAGCCAGCCAGGGAAAACAGCACCGACGTCATAAACACAATAAATAGCGTCGCCCCCCAATGATGAATAGATAATTTCGTAAAAAATAACGACATAATCGTTACAATAAAACCTACCGCAACTCCGCGGGCAACACCACCCATGACATAACCCAGCAAAATAATATAATTAGGCGTAGGCGAGACCAGCAACTCTTCAATGCTGCGCTGAAATTTTGCACTAAAAAAAGATGACGATACATTGGCGTAGGCATTGGTAATAACCGCCATCATAATTAAGCCCGGCGCAACAAATTCGATATAGCTAAAACCTGCCATATCACCGATGCGGCTGCCAATCAACTTGCCAAAAATCACAAAGTACAAAATCATGGTGATTGCTGGCGGCAATAAAGTTTGAATCCAAATACGAGTAAAACGTTTAATTTCTTTGCGCAAAATGGTGAGAAAGGCAATCCACTGCTCTTGTGCATTCATGATTGCACCTCTTTTTGTGTAGCGACCGACAAGTCTTTATTCCCATTAACCATCGCAACAAACAACTCTTCCAAGCGGTTAGATTTATTGCGCATGCTAACAATCTCAAAACCTTGCGCAGTCAATTGTGCGAATACCGCGTTAAGCGACTGCCCTTTATCCACTTCAACCTCAAAGGAGTGCTCATCAGTTTTTTCGACGCGATACCCAATTAAGCTCGGCAGCGCATGCAGCTCACCCACCACATCAAAAATAAATACTTCTTTATTAAGCTGTTGCAGTAAGTGTTTTACGCTGGTGTTTTTAACAATAACGCCTTGATCAATAATCGCCACATTGCGACACAAACTCTCCGCCTCTTCTAAATAATGCGTGGTGAGAATAATAGTAGTACCTGCCGCATTGATCTCGCGCAGAAATTCCCACATGGAACGACGCAGTTCTATATCAACACCCGCTGTAGGCTCATCAAGAATCAACAGCTGTGGCTCATGCACCAGTGCCCGCGCAATCATCAAACGCCGCTTCATCCCTCCCGACAACATGCGCGCAGGTGTGTGGCGCTTATCCCATAAACTTAATTGTTTTAAATATTTTTCAGTTTGCTGCAACGCCTGGTTACGCGGCAACCCATAATACCCAGCTTGCTGCAGCACTATATCTTCAACTTTTTCAAACATACTGAAATTAAATTCTTGCGGAACTACGCCCAGGTATTTTTTTGCACTGGAAAAATCCGTATCAATATTTTTACCAAACACCTCCACCATGCCTGAGGTTTTGCGCACCAGTGAACTAATAATGCCAATGGTGGTGGATTTACCTGCGCCATTAGGTCCCAGTACAGCAAAAAAATCCCCGGGCATCACATCCAAGGAAATACCCTTTAGTGCTTCGAATTTTTCGTTGTAAACTTTGCGCAGATTTTTTAATGAGAGTGCCGGAGTCATAACCCCTCGCAATAATGAATGAAAGTCAAAAAATTTATCACCAGATCAGGGCGCTGTATGTCGATTTCAAGTTTGGAACAATCCATTTACGACCAAGAGTATTATACCTATCATCTGGAATTGCTCGCCGCTTTCAGCGCGCAAGTCCAAGAGTTGCCGCCTTTTAATGCAGAACTCCCCAGCGAGGATGATCAGGAGTTTCTCGCCGCGCTCACCCTGTTGCCACAACAATCCCATGAACCAGGCTTTCTTGAGCAAGGCCAAACACTAATGTGCCGAGTTGTCGGCTCTTATCCACATTTGATGCCGCTATTGTATCGCGACCTACTCTGGTTTTTTGGGGGTGATTGCCTGCATTTTATGCCAGATGAAGAAATTGCGGTGTTCCAGCGATTAGACGAGCAACGCGAAGAGGCAAAAGAACAACAAGTGCCGTTCAGCTATAAAGAGGCGCGCGCAAAAACAATGGGAATGCATTAAACAGAATAAACGCAAAGGAATGCTACGCCCAAGCGGGCAAATATATTTTGAGAGAATGAGGAAAGTAAACCAAGAGATGAACTGAGTAAAAATGGAGCGGGAAACGAGGCTCGAACTCGCGACCCCAACCTTGGCAAGGTTGTGCTCTACCACTGAGCTATTCCCGCAAAATGTGGCGTCCCCTAGGGGACTCGAACCCCTGTTACCGCCGTGAAAGGGCGGTGTCCTAGGCCACTAGACGAAGGGGACATTTTGAAAGCTGCCTAGGCGGCAACGATAAAACGTACTTCACTAACAGATTAAAACTTACAGCTTTTTCTACTACTTTAACTTCTCGTTATGAGAGAAGTTGGAGCGGGAAACGAGGCTCGAACTCGCGACCCCAACCTTGGCAAGGTTGTGCTCTACCACTGAGCTATTCCCGCATATTGGCGTCCCCTAGGGGACTCGAACCCCTGTTACCGCCGTGAAAGGGCGGTGTCCTAGGCCACTAGACGAAGGGGACCCGGACCATCTAACGTTTTCATCTACTCTTTCAAGCCGATGTCTGCGTCAGAAGTGGGGCGCATTCTAGGGACAGGTACCGCCCATGTCAACACTTTTAATTCTTTTTTTATCAGAGCGGAAACAAGCACTTAGCTAACTTAGGCAGCAACTAAAACACAAACTCTAGTGCCATTTTTTTCGGTGCTATACTTGTCGCAACAATATGCCCAGCAATTAACCAATAAGGTCTTTAATCCATCATGTCGGTTTATGTTATTGCCATAATACTTTTGTTGCTGGTTTTGCTGGCGGGATATTTATTTTTATCTCACGCAATCGAAAAGCGACGAGCACGGCGCCAACGGCTGATTACCGCCCTGCGCGCGCGACGCAACTCTTTTCGCGATCTTGCTACCGGATTCCCTTCGGGCTTTTTATCCACCGATTTAACTGCCCTGCTCTATCGCGCACTGATCGATTGTAGCGAACAGCTTTCCCGTCTCGAGCCCAGTGACCCAACTCACACGGAACACTTCAATCTTTACACCAACCTGCTAGCCGCACAAAAAGACACGGCCGACCAAACCCGGGTTCGGCTGGACAACCCTCAGCAAATCAAGGAGGCTCAGGGCTTATTACAAGAACTGCATAAATTTGTCATGCAACAATCTGCGTTACACCTTATTAACCAAGTACAAACCGACGCCTATGTCGATCAAATCAACCGGCTGGTGCTGCAAATATCTGTAGATGGCCATGTTTTTAACGCCCGTCAGTCACAACAAATCGGTAAAACTCGTTTAGCCATTCACTACTACACCTTGGCTCGCAAAGCTTTAGCTACTGAAAAAGCTGGCCGCAGTTTTGATAAACAAATCGCACAGTTAGACTCAGTCATCGCCAAGCTGCAAGAGAAAGCTGATGCAACACCTGAAGGAGCTGAAGCACCAAGCGAAACAAAACCCGCCGCAACTGCCGACAACACTTCCAGCAAAGAGTGGCAACAGTTCAACGAAGAAAACGATAAGTGGAAGAAAAAACAGATTTACGACTAATAGCGCAATCGCTGTTTGCACAAACTGCCCGCTTTTTTACGGATATTCCAGCACCTGCTTTAACTGCAAAACATTTTCTGCAACCCAATTCTGATTAACTGCCCCCCAAGCCACTAGACGATAACTGCCATTGCTGTTTTCTAAGTCAATGGCGAGCTCATGAATAGCAGCCAAGGTATCTTGCGCGGTACGTCTTGGCATTCCCGTCGCACCGATGATTTTAGGCACCGTATTAACTCCCTGTGCAATCAACCAAGCAACATAAATTCGGCGATAAAAACTGGTTTTCGTTTTACTGTGTGCGGTCACAAAGCATCTCCTGACATCCAAAATTCATTTCCCAGTATCGTCTTTACCAGAGAATTTTGCACTAGAATGGCCTTATGATTCCGCTTTTCATTTGGTGCGTCCATGTTGATAAATTGCGTTGCCTATCAAGAAGGTAAAAAGCTCTGCGATATCCCTGTGGTGGAAATCAGCGAGTACGTCAAAAAGAACGATTGTTTTGTCTGGGTTGCATTAAAAGATGCTGAGCCAGATGAACTCGACCAAATGCGACAGGAATTTGGCCTGCACGAATTGGCGGTAGAGGATGCCCATGTTGGTCATCAGCGCCCTAAAATTGAAGAGTATGGCGATTCGCTGTTTGCAGTGATGCACACCGTAGAATTTAATGATGGCGAATTAAATGTAGGCGAAGTTGATGTGTTTGTAGGGGAGAATTATGTGCTCTCTACCCGCAACCGCACCCAACAAGGATTTCTCGGTGTGCGCGCACGCTGCGAACGTGAACCGCACCACCTGGCACAAGGTTCAGCGTTTGTTTTTTATGCATTGATGGATGCAGTTGTTGATCGCTACTTCCCCGTCGTTGTTGCTTTTGAAACCGAGCTGGAAATTATTGAGGATCAAATTTTTACCAAGGGATCGCAGCGCGCCAATATTGAGCGACTCTACGAATTAAAACGCAAGGTCACTATTTTAAAACACGCAGTTGCTCCCTTGTTGGAGGCGGTGGGCAAACTCGATGGTGGCCGTGTTCCGCCAATTGTGGCCAATACTAAAGATTATTTCCGCGATGTGCAGGATCACCTGTATCGCATCAACACCTCAATTGACTCTATTCGCGACACAATTAGCACTGCGATTCAAGTTAATTTATCCATGGTGAGCATCGACGAAAGCGAAGTGAATAAGCGCCTCGCCGCTTGGGCTGCCATATTTGCCGTTGCTACGGCGTTTGTCGGTATTTGGGGAATGAACTTTGAGCACATGCCGGAATTGAAATGGAAATACGGCTATCCCGTATCACTCGGCATTGTGTCGGTAGTCTGTGTGTATTTGTATTATCGATTTAAAAAATCCGGTTGGCTGTAAAACAACATTATGCCAACGCTTCTTGTAGGTTTTTTGTCGCCTCTACTGCAAAACACTCAATATGTTCACCCTGCGCCAGTGTGCCAATCGATTTCTTCAATGGCACCCGGCGCGGTGTAAAGCTAAACAAATCACTGCGCTCGGCGTAGTGGCGCACCATGTGACTCACAAGCACTTCACCCGGCTCTGCTGCAGCTTCCATACGCGCTGCCATGCTCACCGCAACACCCTCCAAATCAGGAATATCGGTTACTTCATTGTGTATAATACTTACCTCACCCAATTCAAGACCAATGCGCAATTCAAATCCAGCCGCACGTAAAACATTGCGCATCATGCAAGCACAGGCTAAACCTGCAGTGGCATTTTTAAAGGTCACGCGCAGCGAATCGCCTTCCATATTGGGGTGATCTGCGGACCACTTTTTAAGAATAGGTTTTACCAAACCGCGAAACAGCGCTAACTTTTCTGAAAGCTCGTCGTTCCCCCATTGGGAAAAGCCTTTTAAATCCATAAACAAAATGGTGAGTTTACGCACCTGCTCTTGCTCATGGTCAGCGGCAAGCTCCAATAAGCGCGGCCAGAATTCCTCGCGAATCGCCGCCATTTTTTCTTTTAGCTGCACGTGTAACTGAGTATTAGTACGCAACACTAATTGCGCGAGTTGAATGCGCTCCGCTTCAGTTTGCAATTGATTTTTCAACTCGGTAGGGTTGTGCGTACCCACCTCCTCTACGACAAATTTCACTAGCGCACCGCCGGCAACATCGCTAATCGACTTTAAGCGCAGTATGGTGCCCCAGTGCACCGCCGCCAAATGCTCCATAAAAATGGGCAGTGTTGCCAATTCATGATCGGCAAGACGATAGGGGTAGCGCAACTCAATCGTAACGGCTTCAGCAAAAATACGCTCAAACTCATGAGTGCGATAAACGGTTTTTTCCTGACCGCTTTCATCCCAGTAGGCATAGGCACATTTAACATTGGCAATATTCCAGCCAGCACTGGTAATTTTCCATAATTTACTGCCAGTGATAGTAGCCCCCGTCAACCTCACTTTGCCGAGGTTGGCGCCGCGCAAATCGCAGTCGGTTAAATTGGCGCTGGCAAAATCGGCTTTGTATAAATCGAGTTGACGCAGATCCACGCCGGTTAAATTGGCTCCTTTAAACACCGCTCCCGTCAAGTTGGCGCCGCGCATATTGGCACTGCTCAAATTGGCGCCAGTAAAAATAGCACTGGATAAATCCGCATTGCGCAGATTAACGCCAGCCAGATTGGAATTACCAAAATCCACTCGCGCTAATTGTTGCGATTCCAAATTACTGCCTGCCAGAGATACATCCCGCAGAATTAAACTACTGATATCGTGCCCGCGAAAATCAATATTTTCCAATCGGGCATTACGCGTATTTGCGGTAAGAATTTTAGCGAGAAATAAAATTGAACCACTCAGATCGCAGCGCGATAAATTGGCCGCGATGAGCTTCGCGTAAGAAAAATCATTGTGCTGAAAACACGAGCCTTGCAAATTTGCAAAAATCAAATCCGCATACTGAAAGCTGCAGTGAGTGACGCGCGCATTGCAAAAAGAAGCTTTTGAAAAATCGTAGCCATTAAGGTTCATCCCCTCCAGCTCAACGCCATCAAGATTAATTTCGCCATTGACCTGATGCTTACGCCAGCTATTCCAGAAGGAAGCACCCTGTTCTAATGCATGCAGAACTTGGTTTTTGTCCATGAAGATTTAACTCTCCGTTGTAGCTAAAAAAACAGCAGAGCGACCCTGCAAGAGCCGCTCTTTTTTCTCACAATTAATTGCGTTTTTTATCACCGCGCCATTGCACACGATACAAATCGTGACGGCGGTCTTTCAGATTTTGCACTGTGCCGCTATTGCGCGCCTGAATCAATAAATCAGGGCGCAAATCGGCAAAACCAACCATCTCTACGTTAGGTGTGGTATCAGCCGCAATGCCGTCGCGGGCGAAGGGGAAATCACATGGCGTCAAGATACAACTTTGCGCGTACTGAATATCTAAATTGGCCACATTAGGCAAGTTGCCCACATTGCCCGACATCACCACATAGATTTGATTTTCTACCGCGCGCGCCTGGCAGCAGTAACGCACACGCAAATAACTTTGGCGCTCGTCGGTGCAGAAAGGCACAAACAGAATTTGCACACCTTGATCGACCAAATGGCGCGCCAGCTCGGGGAATTCAGAGTCATAACAAATCAACACGCCAATCGGCCCGCAGTCAGTGTCAATCGCACTCAGGCTGCTGCCGCCTTCGATATCCCACCAGTAGCGCTCGCTGGGTGTCGGATGAATTTTAGGTTGTTCAAATGAACGACCATCGCGCAAAAACACATAGCTGATATTTTCAATACGGCCATTTTCTACACGGGTAGGATGGGAGCCAGCAATAATATTGACGTTGTATTGCAGAGCCAACTCGCGCATAGATTCTTTAAAACGTGGCGTATATTTAGTCAGTGCCTCTATCGATTGACTAGGCGTTAATTCCTGATCTTCAATCGACAGCAACTGCAGGGTAAATAATTCGGGAAAGACCACAAAATCACTTTTGTAGTCGGCAACCACATTGACAAAATATTCGATATTTTTCATGAACTCGCCAAAAGAGCTCACCTTGCGCAATTGATATTGCACTGTGGCAATACGCACCACATCGGGCATGCGCACCCCAAACTGTTTTACCGGTTTCTCTTCTTTTAATTGCACCTTGGGGTTATACCAAACCATGTGCGCGGCATAACCCATGGATTGGGCATCATCGGGCAAATAGTTTTCAACTATGCCGAGCACCTCAAAACCATTGCGCAATTGAAATGACAACACCGGATCTTTAATTTTTTTATGAACTACATTGTCAACATAGTTCTCGACCGTTTTGAACTTGCCGATACGTTTTGCCAAATTGGGGATTCGCCCAGCAAACACCACACCTTTTAAACCCAAGCCTTGACACAACTTTTTACGCTCATTGTAGAGCCGCTGGCCAATGCGATAACCGCGATAACTATCGTCGATACAGACTTCCATACCGTACAGCCAATCGCCGTTTATATCGTGACGCGAGGCATAACCATTACCGGTGATTTCGTGCCATGTATGGGGTTTTAAACCGATCTTCTCGGCAATACGAAAAGTCGCACAATAACCAACCAATTCATCGCCAACCATCACAACAATCTGCCCTTGGGCAAAATTATTAATCTGCCCGACAATCGCAGCGGGTGAATAGACTTCCATTTTTAGTGGTTTGTAAACACGTTCAGACAAAGCAACAATAGCGGGAACATCTTTTACAGTGGCATTGCGTACCGTTAAGTGGGTATTGGGGTCACGCAGGGGGTTACTCGTTTTACTAGACATCGCTTCCTCGCAGATTTATCAAGACATCAAACATAGAAAGGTTATACGCATTTCACGCGACAAACTCAAATTGAACTCTTAGCAACTACTCGCTTTTACGGTGTTATTGCGCCTTTCCCCCTCGCGCCGCTTTCTTTATAGTAGGCACCCTCTTTTACCGCGAATGAGATAGTTACATCATGGCTCAATATGTATTCAGCATGCATCGCCTTGGCAAGATAGTACCGCCCAAGCGCGAAATTCTTAAAGACATCTCCCTTTCCTTCTTCCCTGGCGCCAAAATTGGCGTACTCGGCTTAAACGGCTCAGGCAAATCAACCTTACTGCGCATCATGGCCGGTGTGGATCAGGATTTTAACGGTGAAGCCCGCCCCATGCCGAATCTGAAAATCGGCTATCTACCACAGGAACCGCAACTCGATCCAGCTAAAGATGTACTGGGCAACGTGCAAGACGGTGTGCGCGAAGCAGTTGATGCACTGGCGGAGCTGGATGCCATCTACGCCGCCTACGCCGAACCCGATGCAGACTTTGATGAGTTGGCCAAGAAACAGGCCAAGTGCGAAGACATTATTCAAGCCTGGGATGCCCACAATCTGCAACACACACTAGAAGTCGCCGCCGATGCGCTGCGCTTGCCGCCGTGGGATGCCGATGTGACGGTGCTGTCCGGTGGTGAACGCCGCCGTGTTGCTTTGTGCCGTTTGTTGCTGTCGCGTCCCGATATGCTCTTGCTCGACGAACCGACCAACCACTTGGATGCCGAATCGGTTTACTGGCTAGAACAATTCCTGCACAACTTCACCGGCACAGTCGTGGCGATTACCCATGACCGCTACTTCCTCGATAACGCCGCCGGTTGGATTCTGGAACTCGACCGCGGTCACGGTATTCCGTACGAAGGTAACTACACCAGCTGGCTGGAGCAGAAAGATGCTCGTTTGGAACAGGAACAACGCACTGAAGCAGCCCACCAAAAAGCACTGAAAACCGAATTGGAATGGGTTCGTCAGAACCCTAAAGGCCGCCAAGCCAAGAGCAAGGCGCGTCTGGCGCGCTTTGATGAGTTGCAATCGCAAGAATTCCAAGCCCGTAACGAAACCAACGAGATCTACATTCCGCCGGGCGAGCGCTTGGGCGATAAAGTGATCGTGTTGGAAAATGTGAGCAAGGGTTATGGCGATCGCCTGTTGATCGACAATCTATCGCTCACCATTCCCAAGGGTGCAGTAGTCGGTATTGTCGGCGGTAACGGTGCGGGTAAATCCACCCTGTTCCGTATGATCTCTGGCACTGAAAAACCGGATTCAGGCACTGTGACGCTGGGCGATACAGTAAAAGTCGCTTACGTTGAGCAGAGTCGTGAAAATCTGGACGATAAAAAATCGGTCTGGGAAGCAGTATCAGACGGTTTGGATATTTTAAAAATCGGCAATTACGAAGTAAGTTCCCGCTCTTATGTTGGTCGCTTCAACTTCAAAGGCTCTGACCAACAAAAACGTGTGGGCGAACTCTCTGGTGGTGAGCGCGGCCGTTTGCATTTGGCCAACACCCTGAAACAAGGTGCTAACGTACTCTTGCTCGACGAACCGTCTAACGATTTGGACATCGAAACCCTGCGCGCTTTGGAAGATGCAATCCTCGCCTTCCCTGGCTGCGTATTGGTAATCTCGCATGATCGCTGGTTCCTCGACCGTATCGCGACCCACATCCTCGCCTATGAAGGCGATTCCGATATAGTTTTCTTTGAAGGCAACTACACGGAATATCACGAGGATTTCGTCAAACGTAAGGGCCATGATTCACAGCCAAAACGTATGAAGTACAAACCGCTCAAGGCGTAAAATTAACGAAAAAGGCAGCTCCCGCGAGCTGCCTTTTTTCGTTATTGCGGCCCAAAATAATCGCTCTCTAGAATTCACTCAAAAAAAACAGGACGCGCTATGCTCAAATCCTTTCTGGCAATTATCTTGCCGCTACTTTTGCTGTGCACCGGCAATATCGCCCTCGCAGGTGATGGCATGGACATGACTCACACTAGCGCCGGTTGGTTTTGTGTCGGCTTATTTGTGATCGCCTATGCCTTTGTCATGCTCGAAGAAAAATTGCATTTGCGTAAATCCAAACCAGTGCTGGCCGCCGCTGGCATTATTTGGGTCATTATTGGTTGGATATACACCCAACAAGATCAATCAGCATTAGCCAATGAAGCCTTCCGCCATACACTGCTGGAATTTGCTGAGCTGATGTTGTTTTTGCTGGTGGCCATGACCTACATCAACGCCATGGATGAGCGAGGTTTATTCAATGCTCTGCGCGGCTGGATGATTAAAAAAGGGTTTACCTATCGCCAATTATTTTGGATTACCGGCATTCTGGCATTTTTTATTTCGCCCATTGCCGACAATCTCACCACCGCGTTATTAATGTGCGCCGTAGTATTAAAAATCGCCGAAAATGAAAAAGCCTTTATCAATATGTGCTGCGTTAATATTATTGTTGCAGCCAATGCTGGTGGCGCTTTCAGCCCCTTTGGCGACATTACCACCTTAATGGTATGGCAAGCTGGTAAGGTAGATTTTTTTACTTTCTTTCATTTGTTTATTCCATCGCTGGTAAATTTTTTGGTTCCCGCCGCGATCATGAGTTTTTTTATAAAAAACCGCCCTTCACACAAAGATGCAGAAGATCTATTTTTGGAAACACTAACGTACAAAGAAGGCGCGTTCCCTATACTGTTTTTGTTTCTGGCCACTATCGCGAGCGCCGTGCTCGGTCACATACTCATTCACATGCCGCCGGTGCTGGGCATGATGCTTGGTTTGGCCTACTTAAAAATTTACGGTTTTTATTTGCGCAAAAAAGGCATTGTAGATTTAAAACATGCCGAACAAGCAAGCTCGGATTTTATTCCCGATAAAAATGAAAACCCCATTACCAAAGTGCCACTACCCTTTGATGTATTTCAACCGCTGGCACGCTTGGAATGGGACACCTTACTATTCTTCTATGGCGTTATCATGTGCGTCGGCGGATTAGGGTTTTTAGGCTATCTAACCCTATTGTCTGAATCACTCTATGGCAATTTCAGCGAGACAATTGCAAACGTCAGCCTCGGTTTAATCTCTGCCATTATCGACAACATCCCCGTCATGTACGCCGTACTCACCATGGCGCCAGATTTTTCCCAAGGGCAATGGCTGCTCATTACCTTAACAACCGGTGTTGGTGGCAGCATGCTGTCAATCGGTTCAGCGGCAGGTGTTGCACTCATGGGGCAAGCACGCGGCCACTACAGTTTCCTCGGCCATTTAAAATGGACGCCCGTAGTAGCGCTTGGCTATTTCGCCAGCATCTATGCTCACTTGTGGCTAAACCATTCAATAATGTAAAAAATATTGTTGTGGTAAAAATTGCAACAAAAAAGGCGCAGATTATTTAATAATCTGCGCCTTTTTTCACTGCACGTTTTCGCCAACAAGGCGAGCCATTCAAAAAAACGCTTTACTTTTCTTGACCAAAAAAACAAGCGTTACACTATCTGACAAAACTTTTGTATGCGACATAACATAGCCCTGCCTTTGGTAAAGTTGAATATTACGTAGGCTTTTACTACCAGTAAACAATTCAAAGCTAACATTAGTCTCCTGCATTGCTTCAACACGCTCCAACAATGCAGTGCCAATCCCTCGCCCTTGAAATTCAGGCATCACAATTAAACGGCCAATTTTGCAGATGTCACTGTCAACACTTGCTCGAACAGAGCCGACTATCATTCCATTAATAACAGTCTTGAGAACAATGGAGCGTTCTAACTCCTGAATAAGTGATTCAATTGTCTGGGTTAACGCGGGCAAAGACCAATCATTGTACAGTTTAGCTTCTGACTGATACGCAAGGCGCTGCAACTCAAGTATTTCTTTTGCATCCTGTAATTCTGCAGCAATAATTTCTATCACAACATCTCCATTTGATTATTAAACGAGCTTGTTACAACACTACTCTGGAGCAGCTGCACCACAATTATTTTTGCAAAAAATGAAAGCATTAGTCGCGGTAAATAGTTTCAATAAGGTGAAAACCGAATTGCGTTTTAATAGGCCCATGCACTACATGTATCGGCAACTTAAACACCACATTATCGAATGCCTTAACCATTTGCCCCGGGCTAAACTCACCAAGATTTCCACCTTTTTTGGCAGAGCTACAAGTAGAATACTTCTTCGCCATAACACCAAAATCAGCGCCCTTGGCAATCAGCTGCTTTATCTTCTCCGCTTCACTTTGCGTTTTAACCAAAATATGCCGAGCTGATGCAGTTTGCCTTTTTGAATTCATAATTGACTCTTATGTACTCGTGTTAAATCTAAGCGGTTGGGATTGACGTAATTGTAGCCTGTATGGGGCCCGGCGGAATATCGGAAGTTTAGGCGTTTGAACGCATGAACAATAGAGTCGCTTTACTCGTAAAAAAACGCAGCGCAAATCTCGTATTGACGCCATAAAATAGCAAACAATTAAAGACCATAGTTACACCCGGCGTCAATTTGAATTACAGCTTATTACTACCTCTCCCCTGCACAAGCAGAAAACCTACAAAAAAGCCCGGCACTAGGCCGGGCAAACAAGGGTGACGACTAAAACAAACTTATTTTTTCAAGCGCAGCAAACCTAATTTATAGGGAATGGTGTTGTAGTCTGAACTGGTGCCCGCTTGACCTTGATAGAGAAATTCTAAATTGCAAGGATCAACGGTGAGGCGCTCGTCATAACCCGAGCGAACCAGCTCGCCGTGGCTAATGCCATCTGCCCATTTGCCACTCGGCCATTCCACGTTGTTATTACCTGCAAAGGGATTATCGTTGGTGTCCGCCAATGGGCTCCAAGGGCCATCTAAACTGGTTGATGTCCAAGAGCGGAACATGCGTGGGCCATTGGGATAAGCTTCTACCATTAACAAATATTTATTTTGGCCATCCAACTTATAAACATTGGGGGCTTCAAATAAATATTGATTGCCATTGCCGCGGTGATCCTCCATCACGATGGAATAACCGGAGAAGTTGGGGAAATTTCCAATCGTGGTTTTTGACATGTACAACACACCGTCATCCCGCGAAAAATACAAGTAACAGTGAGTCGCGTTACAAATCACCCAAAAATCCAATGAATTAGTTGGCTCACCTTGCAGCAATTTCTTTTTAGCCGACCAGTTAGGTCTGCTAATGTCATCGGTTGTTGCGTAGGCACCGCCCCACTGCGTAATCAAATACCATTTATTGTGCGGGCGGAAATAAAATACTTGCGGTGCAACTGCATTACCCACAGCAGTTCCATTCATAGAAGTGTGCGGAGCCTGCTGTGCGCTGTTCCAGTCGGTAAAACTGGTATGCATGGATTTGTACGACGTGTCGTAGTATGTCGCGTATACATGGTAAGTCCCATTGTATTTCACTACCGACGGATCTTTTATCGATTTCCAGCCTGAATTTTTTGGACTAATTAAGGGGCCAGTAGACGTCCACCTTAACGGCGCTTTTAATTCACAGGTTTGCGGCGCGCTAGAGGATGAACTGCTGCTAGACGAACTGGCAGCTGGCGCTTGACCACCGATAGAAAAATCATCGGCGTAGTAACTTATGTTTGCATCGGTTGCTTCAATAATAAAATGCTGAAACGCAGTTGACCCAGATTGAGTGTAATACCCCTGCAGCAAACGCCACTCAGTTGAGGATGCCGTCGCCGTCGCCACTCGCGTATATTCGTTGTAGGTGGATGAATCACTGTCATCCTGACGTTTGGCCGTGAGTTGCACAACACTATCAGGCGTGCCCGGTGCCAATTTTACCCAGACTGCAACTTCGTACTCACTGCCGTTAACCAGTGCACCTGTAGTAAAAGTTAAACCGTTCCAGCTGCCGGTACGCCCGGAAATTAATGCGCTCGCCGAGCCACTGCGTTTATCGGCGGTTGCGCGAGTAATGGTGGCAGCTGTTGTTGACCAGTTAGTTAAACCATTTTCAACACCGCCATTTTGCGCGAAATTATTAGCTGGCACAGTGTAACCGCTGGATGAAGAAGAGCTGCTGATGATAGCTGGCTGGGAGCTGGGCGCGACACTCGAACGGGAAACTGAACTAGGCGCAATACTGGAACGAGAAGATGAACTTGGTGCAACACTGCTCGCTACTACACTACCACATGCAGTTCCACTCACTGTTGGGCGCTCAGCAATACCACCATTTTTTTCACCCTGAAAACCAAATGACACTGATTGACCTGGTGCGATATTGCCGTTCCAGGAAACATTAGTCGCCGTGTAAGGGTTCGATCCGGAAACATTAGCATTCCATGTACCGCTAATACGGTTATTGGCATAGCCCCAATTCACACTCCAATTATTAAGCGGAAGAACCGTATCATTTTTAATCGTGATATTGGCAACAAATCCGTTGCTCCACTCACTCTCAACTGTATAGGTGCAGGCAGCAGATGCTGAATAGGGCAAGACCGCCAACGTGGCACTAACAACAACCATGCTACAGGTATGCTTAAATACCTGTGCAAAAATGTTGGGATAAATTTTGTTGTTAATCATCATAATCTCCGTTGAAGCATAGCTTCATCGTTATTGTGTTGAATCGGGAGTTTGTACAAAAAGATGGTGTTTGATGAAAATATGCAACTCATAAGATCCTTTTATGAGTTGCAATAAAACGGATTTACTTATTGATGTAGTTATTCAGCAACCAAGTCATTGCCGGGCGTGGAGTACCGTTGTCCGACATTAACCCTGAACCTTCAATCCAGGTTCTGCCATTTATATAACCCCAAATAGTGATGCCTTTAACATGCGGGTGATCCCAGAATACGGGGAAATGCGCTTGGAAGTTTTGCAATTGCACTTGATCATTGGTGTCGCCAATATCGTATTCAGAAATATAAATCGGCACTTGCAATTGATTCCAAATATTATCGATTGCGGTTTTAACTTGTGCAGCTGTCATACCTTTCAATTCGTGAGATTGCAGACCAACTGCATCGATATAACCGCCTTGTGCCAAAGGTTTAGCCAGCGCGATAAATTCATTGTGCTGCCAGCGGATATTGTTGTAGTCGTTCAGAATCAAAATCGAGTTAGGGCAATATTGGCGAGCCAATTGGAAAACACGTTGAATCCAGTTATTGCCAAACGCTTTTTGCGCGTAGGCAGCTGGTTGGTGACCATATACCGCTTCGTTAACTACGTCGATCATTGCCGTATCTGGGTAGCGAGCGCAGTAATCGCGAATCCACTCTTCAATTTCCGCTGCAGTTTCTGAAGCGCTGAGGTTATTAATCCAGGAAGGTGATTGTGCGCCCCATACAAATGTATGCGCTTTTACCGGGATATTATTGGCGCGAGCGTAAGCATAGATGCGATCAACCGGCGCCCAATTGTACACATCGCGAGTGCCTTCCACTGAACCCCATTTACCTTCATTTTCGCCGGTAATTTGATTCCAGTAGCGATTGAAATCGGATCGCACCGCACCACTGGTAGTGATGTTACCAATGAATTTTTTGGCCGCAGGCGCACTACTGGATGAGCGTGATGAAGAGCTATTCACAACGGGAGCTTGACCACCGATAGAAAAATCATCGGCGTAGAAACTGATCGTTGCGTCGGTAGCTTCAATAATAAAATGTTGAAATGCAGTAGCGCCCGATTGGGTGTAATAACCTTGCACCAAACGCCACTCGGTAGAGGATGCAGTTGCAGTCGCAACTTGAGTGTATTCGTTGTAAGTAGATGAGTCGTTGTCGTCCTGACGTTTAGCCGTGAGTTGAACAACACTATCAGGTGTGCCAGGTGCAAGTTTCACCCATACCGCAACATCATACTGGCTGCCACTAACAAGTGAACCCACGTTAAATGTCAAACCATGCCAGTTTGCTGTGCGCCCGGAAATTAACGCACTCGCCGAGCCACTGCGCTTATCTTGAGTTGAACGTGTAACAGTACCGGCCGTTGTTGACCAGTTAGTTAAACCATTTTCCACACCGCCATTTTGTGCAAAATTATTGGTGGGAACTGTGTAACCGGCAGACGATGATGAACTGCTAGTTGAGATTACAGGCTGTGAACTTGGTGCTGCACTTGAGCGCGGAACCGAGCTAGGCGCAACACTGGAGCGAGGCGCTGAACTTGGCGCAGCACTGCTTGCTACTGCACCACCACAAGCAGCCCCATTTACCGTAGGACGCTCAGCAGTCGCGCTATTTTTATTGCCTTGAAAGCCAAATGAGACCGACTGACCCACAGGAATATTGCCGTTCCAGGAAACGTTAGATGCTGTGTAAGGGTTTGAACCGGCAAAATTCGCATTCCAGGTTCCGGTGATCCGGTTATTGGCATAACCCCAATTCACACTCCAATTATTAATCGGTGCAGCCGTATCATTTTTAATGGTAATACTGGCAACAAAACCCGTATTCCATTCGCTTTCAACCGTATAAGTGCACACGGCAAATGCTGAGTGCGATAACACCGCTAAAGCGGCACTGGCGCCAACCATACTGCAGGTACGTTTGAGTATCCGTGCAAGAGGGTTAACGGGATATTGTGATGTTTGCATAATGCAAGTCTCCGTTTATGGTTATTAGAAAAAATAAGTCGTGTTACTGCGAAATTTAAAAATTCAAAGGGGTCGTTCGCCGATCAGTTTGATCCGCGCCGAAGGCAAGACTAAGGAAATGGAGGAGTTAAAAATTGCACTTTTGAAAGGTTTTATACAAAACTGCAGAAAGTTGAAGCCTTACTGTAATTATTTGAATGCAATTAATAGCGACAACTTGCAAAATGAGAACCACTGCACTAGCCAAAAATGCCGCATTCAATATGGCGATGTACAGCTCTACGGGAAAATAATTTTACTCAGAGGATATTCCATTTTTATGGAAATGATAACTTGCGGGAAAATCAAGAAAAGAATTATTTATCCTGTTGCTCTGAATCTTTCAACGGATATAGAAATTTGAACGTTTTTGGCACACAACCATATTCCGTTTTAAATAGTTTATTGAAATAGGATACGTTGTTATAACCAACCGAATAGGCAATTTCAGATACGTTAGCCTCTTCATTTTCTGACAACAAACGCGCCGCCTCAGTTAACCGCAACTTGTTCAAGTAGGTACTAAAAGTGAGACCTAATTCCTCTTTTAGTATGTCGTTAATTTTTGTTCGATTGACACCCAGTGCTGCAGCAGCCATTTCCAAACTCAATTCCGGGTTGGCATATTCAGTTGCCATATAGCGCAATACTGCACTTTTCTCTTTATCTTTCTGTGGCTCAATCGATAATTTTTTGTAGGCCATTAACGGTTGATCTTGTTTTACCTTTTCTCTGATATCTACCGTCAACACCGCCACGTAGCGGCGAAACAACCACACACCAAATACAATCCATACCACAAAGCATAGAGCCGCTGATACATAGATATAACGACGATCTGTGCCGAGCAATTTTACATCGGTCAGCTTTACATGAGAGGGTGTATTAAGCGGACTTTGCAAGGAATTCACCCAAGCAAAACCCATGGTTTTATTCAGCTGGTAACCGGTGTCGCTAAATTCATATCCATATCGCCCCAACCACCAGTGCGGGGTATCCAAATCCGCTAAATTAATCCTCAATTCGGACCAGTTTTTATCACAAGAAAACGCAGTAGAAGACACCCGGCGCGATGACATATTATTCAAATCAGTAACTTTGTCATCAAAACTAAATAACACCAACATCAACACATTTTTGGGATCGCATTGAATTTTGAATGAAATTTCCGCGAACCGGCGTAAATCAACTTGCGCAAATGATTGAATTGGATCAACAAAATAAATTGAATAATGGGTATAGGGAAATGGAGTCTCTGCATCCAGAAAAAAATCATACTCTACCGTACCCACCTCACCCTTCAGCTTTAACCGGGTATTGCCAACAGGCTCTTGCGGCTCTATCGCTGACACCCAAAGAAAATTCGCATCGCGCCCCGGAAATAAAGACGCATTTAATTTGGATTTCATCACACCCACGTAAACCACCAGCGCGCTAAACACCAAGATCGCGACAAATGCTGCGAGGGCATTCCGGTAAAACGTTAGCATTATTGAAACAACCGTTCAGATTTAGATAAATAGCTCGGCCAGAGTCAGAGATTAGGGCTGCTCGGAGTGATAAAACCGTATTTGCTATACGCAATCATTCACACCTCTCATGGCTTTCGCTGATTATTATGCGGCTCGACGCGGAAAGAGCCTTATAAAATGATTGCGCTCACATAATGTCATACAATCAGATCTAATGGCAATAAAGTCAATAAGACCTTAATGCTCACTTGACTCGATTTGTGAAGTAAGACAATTTTTATTGCCTAAAAATGGCCACTTTAGAGGAGTTTTCCCCGGTCTCTAAAAACGCCCAGGAAAATATTTTTATTAGGAAAAACACTTTCAAATAACAAAAACACATCGTAAAACTAGCACTAGAAAGATAACTCACTGTGCTTGCGACAGCACTTTTTCTACATCTATACCAAATACCATCACACCCAAAGGTTCAAATTTTTCGTCACTGAAGAGCGGAACGCTTAAATGTAATTGGAAACGCTTAGTAGATTCATCGTAATTAATATCGCCAAAATAGAGGGTGCCCACGGGTTTACCAAAAACCTCTGAGAATTTTTCTTCGTCACCCTGCCAGTAATCCGAGGTCATATCACTTACTGCCATATTTAGCCCATAGGCGTCAGTAATGATGATTTCGGTAATCATGTCTTGCGATTGTTTTTTCACTTCGCGCAGCTGTGCAGACAGTTCTTGATCAACCAATTTAATGGGATAGGCAAAATCCCCTTGCAAAAAAGCCTGCGCCCATTGTTTATCGCGCTTGGCAATTTCTTGCTGGCTAATACGGCGTGATTTTTTGTTCTGCGCGCGTAATATTTCCTCTAATTTTGGCAGGTGTTTCCACCGTTCAATTTTACGCATCAACAGCTCTTTTATAAGCTGCTGCTCATAATCAGTCACCGCAAACCGAGTACTTGCACAGCCGCTAATTTGCCGATTAAAACTCGCTAAAAATTCCGGATCCTGATTGAGAAACTGCTCGTTAAAATAGACGCCTAAAGGGACATAGCGAAAAAAACGGCTTTTGAATTGATTGGGGTCAAGCTTCAATTCTTGCGCAGCCTGAAGAAAATGCTCGCGATCAGCAAGAATCACATCAATGCGCTTGGACCTTAATAATTTAATGAGCTGCGGCAAATTATTTGCACTCATCTCTACCCGGTAGCCAGCCTCATCCAACCATGTTTCCTGCTGACTGCCTAAAATAGACCCCAGTTTATAACCCTCGCGCCAAGACTCGGGAGCGACTGTGTCCATGCGCCAAAACCAATACCAATTTTCCAACACCATGGGGGCAGACAATACCGCATAGGGATCGATTTGGCGCATTGGAATCGCGGTAAAAAAACCATCAATACGATTATTTTTTACGTCTTGATAAGCGCGGCGCCAAGGCATGATTTGCACACGATAGTCCCACTTTATATTCTTAAAAATACACTGCAAATGGGGCAATAGATTTTGTGTGCTACCCAATGGAAAATCAGAAGTAAATGCGGATGAAATATTGGTTGCCAGATTAATGATAGGTGGTTCGTCTGCTGCTTGGGTCTTGACCTGCCCCTGTGCCTGTAGGGCCAGCTGGCCACTCAAGAATAAAATTACCAACAGCATCAAACGCATAAAGGCGCTCCTTGTTTAGCCTTTGTTACAGAGGGAGTAAATAGGTATGCGGGAATACTCAAAGAGTATAGGCCTAAAAACGCAGTCTTATAAAAATTGCTGTAAAAAATCAGGTAGCAGCGCCGACTCAGTCGCCTCGGCCAACCGCTCAAGGGATAGTTCACGCTCGCGATTGATATCCATTTGTTGCACTTGTTCTGCACCTAGCCACAAAAGCAGTGCATTCAGCGCATCCGGGTGATCGAATAAACCGTGAAGATAAGTGCCTACAACCAAGCCATCTTCACTGATGGCCCCCTCTGGCTCCAAGCCTTGCTCGCCCTGCAAATAGCAGGCGGGGAATTGCAATGCATGACCCGTTGTTATGCCGCAATGAATTTCATAGCCGCGCACTGCACTGGTTTTATTCCACAAAAAGCCACTGCGCTGTTGCAATATTTTGTGCGGCTCCAGTGTTGTCTGCATGGCAAACAGACCCAATCCTGCCGAGCTACCTGGCGCAGATTCCAATCCCTGCGGGTCGTGAATCTCATCGCCGAGCATTTGAAAACCGCCGCAAATAGCGATTAATTTTCCACCGTAACGCACATGTTTTTTGATTTGTTGATCCCACTGCTGTTCGTACACAAATTGCAAATCGGCGCGGGTATTTTTACTGCCCGGAATGATGATTAAATCACAGGAAGGAATTGTTTGATTCGGCCCGACCCAATGAAAGTCGATTTGTGGATGCAAACGTAGCGGATCAAAATCCGTATGATTGGAAATGCGCGGCAAGGCTAATACCGCAACACGGCATTTTGCATCTTGTTTTGCTGCACTTGCGGTAAGCGCATCTTCCGCATCTAAATACAAACCTTGCAGATAAGGAATAACACCTAATACCGGTTTGCCGGTTTTTTGTTCCAGCCAATCCAAACCCGATTGCAATAAACTTATATCGCCGCGAAAGCGATTAATCACAAAACCGACTACTCTTTTTTGTTCAGATTCGCTTAACAACTCAAGTGTACCGATCAAATGGGCAAACACCCCGCCGCGATCTATATCGGCAATTAAAATCACCGGGCAATCTACCGCTTCGGCAAAACCCATGTTGGCTATATCGCGGTCGCGCAAATTAATTTCAGCCGGGCTGCCTGCCCCCTCTACCAAAATCACCTCGTATTTTTGCTGCAAACGCGCGTAAGAATCCAATACAAAACCCATCGCCTCGGTTTTGTAATTGTGATAAACCGCCGCCTCCATATCTGTCACCGCTTTACCCTGCACAATAATTTGCGCGCGGGTATCGCTGGTGGGTTTAATTAAAATAGGGTTCATATCCGTGTGCGGCGCAAGCCCTGCTGCCTGAGCCTGCAGCGCTTGCGCACGACCAATCTCACCACCATCGACAGTGACAGCCGAATTTAACGCCATATTTTGCGGTTTAAATGGCACCACCGAAATGCCGCGCTTTCTTAAAATACGGCAGAGCGCTGCAACGAGTGTGGTTTTACCTGCGTCGGATGTTGTGCCTTGTATCATTAATGTTTTTGTCATATGGGTTTTGAAACAGCCTGGCCTAAAAAGATATTTGCTAACAACACCTGAAAGCAAACGCGTAAAAAAATCGAAAAATTCATAAGTTAAGCGAATTAATACTGTGGGCACATGTCAGTAGCATGGCGTAGCCTGACTCACCTTAGGCTACCAAGCTTGCAATAAAATCTACACCTACTGACCCGCCCCATAACCTCACTGCAAAGCAGGTACTGAATTGATTAGCTCGCGCAACCTGATAAACGGATTGCCCATTGTAGCGGGACTGGCCGCGCTCTACATGGTCGAACGGGAAATAACAACCTACAACCTCAATCTGGATAGCGCGAGCCAGATTTTGTTGGATTTTCATTGGCCAAGTCTTATTGCCGCGCTGACATTTGCAACAATCGGTTATACGGTATTGGCACTCTACGACTATCTAGCAATGCGCCAGTTTAACTTCCCTATTAGCTGGCAGCGCGCGCTCAAAGTCGGCCTTATCAGCTATGCCGTCAGCAATAATGCCGGTCATGCTTACTTATCTGGCGGTTCCATTCGCTATGGTTTTTACTCGCGCTGGGGACTCAACACTGTCGCCATTGGGCAGATCATTCTATTCGGTAGCCTGACCTATTTTTTAGGCGCACTCAGCCTGTTTTTTGTTGTTGCATTAATGCTCCCCCAAGCCGAATTACAGGATCCAGCACTACTCGGCGGCCATTTACTCTGGCTGATTGGCGGAGCCCTTATTTTTTTAGTGGGCTATTGGGGTGCAGTAGTGTTTCATCCTCATATTCGCTGGCGCAAATGGGATTTGCACCTGCCTTCAACGCGTATGAGTTTGATGCAAACCTTGCTAGGCTCCGTCGATTTAATTCTCGCCAGTTTGGTACTTTACAGTTTGCTCTACACCACGACGGATATGCCATTTAAATGGTTTTTTACGATTTATATTCTGGCGCAGCTGCTGGGACTATTCAGTCAGGTTCCCGGTGGCATAGGCGTATTTGAAGGCACATTTTTATATTTGGCGGGTGATCATTATGACCACCAGCTACTTATTATGGCGCTATTAACTTATAGGATTATTTATTACTTCCTGCCGCTCGGCCTCGCCCTGCCCAGCTTGATGTGGCGCGGCCACGAACAAGAGCAAAGCATTACACCCAAGCAGCTAAAACCAGCGCCCGCCAAGGGCAGATTATTGCTACTGTTTGCAGGAATTTCCCAGCAGGCGCTCGCGCGCATGCTCGCCGGGTTATTAGTTGTTGCTGGGCTTATGTTGTTAATCTCAGGTAGCACACCCGCTGTTCCGTCGCGCGTGGATCGGCTGATTGAATTTATCGGTTTACCCTTTGTAGAAGTGGCGCATCTGCTAGGCAGTTGCATAGGGATTTTTTTATTGGTTCTGGCGCGGGCAGTCAATCTGCGCCTTAAAATTGCTTATCCACTGACGCTGGCACTCTTGGCTAGTGGTATTATTTTTTCGCTTGCCAAAGGTTGGGATTACGAAGAGGCCGGCACCCTGATCCTGCTGTTCTTGATTTTTATTCCCTGTCGCAGTTGTTTTTATCGCAAATCCAATTTTGAAACACACTTCCTTAGCTATCACTGGCTACTGTTGATTATCGCCGCGGCCAGTTTTAGCACTTATATTGGTTTTGTAGCTTATAAAGAAGTCGCGTACCGCCACGAGCTCTGGTGGCAATTTGCCAGTGACGCTAACGCCTCACGCTTTTTGCGCTCCAGTTTTTTGGTAGCCTTAGTCTGCGGCGGTGCGATTTTCTATTACCTGCTTTCGCGTAGTCGCCACAACCCAAACTTACCCGATAGCACTGAACTTCACGCTGTTGAACTGCTTATTCGCCAAAGTAAAAGACCAGATCATTTTATTTATCTCAGTGGTGACAAATATTTTTTCTGGAACCAAGAGCGCGATTGTTTTATTGCCTATACCACCAGCCATAAATACTGGATTGCACTCAACGATCCCTGTGGCAATCCTGCCCGCTTTAGCCAGTTAGTGCGCGAGTTTCGGGCAGCTGCAGATATCTATGGAGCTAAGCCGGTATTTTATCGCGTGAGCCCACAACAATTATCACTTTATGTCGATCTGGGATTGCAACTGATCAAACTGGGCGAAGAAGCTCAGGTAGACATTCAACACTTTAGCCTTAAGGGTAATGCCCAGACTGCATTTCGTACCAGCATCAACAAGCTGACGCGCGAAGGCTATAGTTTTAAAATTTTAACGCCAAATGAGCTACAACCTCACTTCGCCAATTTGCGGAAAATTTCCGACCAATGGCTGGCGCAAAAAAAAGTGCGTGAAAAAGGTTTTTCATTAGGTTTTTTTAGCGAAGCCTATTTGGGTAAATGTAATATCGCGGTCATCGTAAAAGACGAGGCTATAGTCGCGTTTACCAATTTATTAATCACCAATGAGCAGAGCGACATATCTATAGACTTAATGCGCTATGGCGAGGATGCCCCCAAAGGCACCATGGACTTTTTGCTGGTTAATATTTTACTTTGGGCGCAGGCGCGCGAATATCGCTGGTTTAATTTGGGCATGGCGCCACTGGCAGGTATGGACGACGACCAACTGGCACCGCTCTGGCAACGGCTGGGCTCATCTATTTATAAATTAGAAAATGAATTTTACGATTTCAAAGGCCTGCATCACTATAAAGAAAAATTTCGCCCCCAATGGCAACCCATCTACTTAGCTTTACCAAAAAGCCAACAATTGCCGGGTGTGATCTTTACCATCACCAATGCCATAGCGCGCGGCATCAGCGGAAACTTTACCCAATGACACGCGCGCTCATTACCTTGACATTAATATTGATCGCCAACATCTGTCAGGCGCAGTATGTGCCAGAATTGTTTAGCTGGGGTGATTTTGGTACGACTGAAATTTACGCGGGCGGCAGCAATGGCGTGGAGTTAATTTTAACGGATCAGCATTCGCTGCCTGATGCGCGCCTTCTGGCAAGCCATTTAAGCCGCACCGGAAAACTCGCAGCCATTTTATCTATAGAACAATATTTACAGCAGCAGAACAATGACAAGCGCTGCTTTGATGCGGCAACCCCGCTAGCAGTTTACGCGCAGGATGTGCAACAGCATCACCATTTTTTTCATTTCGAACCGGCTTTTATTACTGCCTTGGGCACTGCCGGTGATTACCTCTTTGCCATGCTCAGTCAAATACCCAAAGGCGTTTTTCGCGGCGCTTATAGCCAAACAATCGGCAGTATTATTCTACTCCCCAACAATTTATGCCAACCCAATCCCGCAGTTAAGTGGAATCAAACAAACCATTTAGCCACACTGAACTTTTACTCTGCGCCAGCCACCCCTTGGCGCAGTTTCACCGAACCAGAATGGCTAAAGCCTTGGTTTTACAATATTTTCCCCTCACGCAACTGGTTGAATGAACGCGACAATTTTGAACGGCATTTAATGGAGCCCACAAAAACTAGCGCTGTAAATGCACAAGTGTCAGTTGATTCACTACCACTTGTCGAAGTTCTCCCGCTCGCCAATCAACAATACTCACAGGACGATTTATTCGCCGTTGTCATTTCTGGCGATGGCGGCTGGGCCAATATCGATAAAGACATTGCCAATAGTTTAGCGGCCAAAGGTATAGCGGTAGTAGGTTGGAATTCATTGGATTATTTTTGGGAGGGAAAGACACCCGAGATTGCCGGGCGGGATCTACAACTATTGCTGGATACTTATTCAGCGCGCTGGCATAAAAACAAAATTTTGTTAATTGGGTTTTCTATGGGCGCCGATGTTATGCCCTTTATGGTGAATCGTTTAAACGCGACCACCCAGCGACAACTCTTAAGCGTCAACCTGCTCAACCCGTCCACCAATGTAGACTTTACGTTTCACTTAAGTGGTTGGCTCAACAACGCAAAAGAAGCACCTTATAAACTTTACCCCGAAGTTAAGGATTGGCAGCAGTGGATTACCAACTGTTTTTATTCCACTCGCGAACAAAGCCTGTGTGATGTCCTTGCACAACATCCTCCAGCCACAGTCAAACAGCAACTATTTTATTTAGAGGGCGACCATCACTTTAATGGCGATGTGGCGCAACTGGTAGAGCTAATATTGAACCATACACCTACACTGAATTAATCCTTTCTGGGGTGTTGTGCCCTGGATCATTAATGACCTAGTTACCACACAACACCCGCTTTTATTTTAAATAACTAGCATTATTAACTGTATTCACAAACAAGTTGTATTCATTTACCAACTCGTTTGAATACTATTGCCTGTTGCATAAGTAGACGTGTTAGCAAACTCGGTGCCGCTGTTGATCACAGTATTTCCGCTAATGATCCAATTAATTGGACCACCCGCAGGTGATTCACCTTCGGCAGCATCATCTCTCAGCGCCACCGCAACAAAGCCTGGTACGGTGTTATTGCTAATCACATTGTTGCGCACAATATAACCGTCGCTATTGCCCAGCCAAATGCCTCTGGGTGAGCTAGCGGCATTTGATGTGTTATCGCGAATAGTGTTGTTTTCAATCGTGGTTTTTGCCGTGCCGTATTGCACACTAATGCCCCAGTTACAGCCGATTAAATCGTTATTGTGAATCCAGTTATCAATACCACTTTTATCGTGACCTGCACCTGAATTACCCAATGCAACTCCGGCGCGATAAGAATTCACCACGGTGTTGTAAGACACTTCGTTGGCGTATTCATCTTCACCATGAAGATCAATAGCATCGAGCTGGTTATTCACAAAATGATTATTGGTAATGAGATTATTGTGCGCCCAGTATTGAACAATCACTGCGTGACGAATGTATTCACCTTCGGTTTTGTTGCCATCGAGCGTAACAAAATAAGTGTCTTTTGCTGCATCACCCAAATAGGGATTGGTTGCTTCACTTAAATGTGTACTGCCCTGAATCACAAAACCATAACCGGCTCCGCCACCGGCCACATCGGTCGCATTGCGGGCGATAGAATTTTTTACCACTACATCATAGGAACCGGCGGCGATACGCACACCCATTTTGATATATTTTTCTACTACAACATTATCGATGGTAATGTTGTAGGCCGCAGCAGAACTGCCATACCCGGTTGCAATCACATAACTTAAACCACCGCGATCAGGGTTAGCTGTATTCGTATTGGTGGAATAGTTTTTGTTCCAGGTGTTGGTGAAAGTGAAATTTTTCAACACAATATTGTTCACGCCCAACATGCGGATACCGTAATAATTTGTCGCGCCGGTACCTGCATCTATATTGGACAAAAACACTGTGCCATCGCGGCTTTCGCCTTCCAAATTTACACCGCTTTTAGCCATCACAATGTGTACTGTTGTGCTCGACACTGAAACACTGTTCAAATTGTAAGTACCGTTAGGAAAATACACAGTGCTGCCCGCAGTAGTAGCTGCATCGCTAATTACCGCCTGAATGCCGGGGTTATCGTCATTGTTGGTGTTGGCGAGATCGATGGTATAACCCAGCTGCGCAGCGCGGGTAACTACGTTGATGATATTGGGAGCGGCATTAGGTGTATGTGCTGGGCGAATACTGCCATCGGGATTGCGCATACCCGGATTGCCCGCTGGCACTGACATGGAAGATTGGGAAACAGAATTGCTACTAATATTAGATGAAGAACTGCTACTAAGACTGGACGGCACACTGCTGCTCATTACCGATACACTTGTGGCGCTTGAGCTGGATGGTGCTACCGATAAAGCTTTACTGCTAGCAGCAGCAGGTGAAGAGCCCCCACCGCCGCCTCCGCAAGCTTGTAAACCCAACAAAACGATAAATAAAAAGGCCACCAAAGACATATTATTGAAACTGTTGTGCATGTTGATTCTCTCAGTCGTTGAATTGTGATGACCGTTATAATTTTGGATATAGTTATAATTATTCACATCAGCTTAACTGAAAAGATACCCGCTTGCACAGCCTATACATACCCGCACAACAGCGATAAATAGAACATCAACAACACTAAATTGGTATTACCATTCAATGCCTTTTTGCGCTTTAACCCCAGCATTAAAAGCATGCTTAACCGATTTCACTTCACTGAATGTATCCGCTAAATCTTCCAGATATTTTTTTGCGCCGCGCCCGGTGATAATCACATTTTGAGTGATCGGGCGATTTTGAATTGCGGCGATCACTTTATCTTTATCGATATATTTGTAATTGAGCATATAGGTCAACTCATCGAGCAATACCAAGTGAATACTCGGGTCGCGAAATACATGTTCGCATTCCGCCCACACAGCTTCAGCGGCTTGTTTGTCCTGTTCAGCATTTTGGGTTTCCCAAGTAAAGCCTGTACCCATTACAAAATATTCCAATTGCGGGCTAGCACCACGAAAAATACTTTCGGTTAAAAAGTTTTTTTCGCCGCATTCCCAAGTGCCTTTAATAAATTGCACAATTGCGACTTTGTAACCGTGCCCCAAACAGCGCAGCGCGGTGCCAAAACCCGATGAACTTTTACCTTTGCCGTCGCCGGTTAACACAATCACCACACCGCGCTCTTCGTCAGCACGGGCGATAGCCGCATCGACAATTTCTTTGCGCTGCTGCATGCGCTCTTGATGGCGCTTGGCTTTTTCATCGCCTTGGTTATGTTCATCGCTCATAGTGGTTTTCCATACTGAAAAATGGGTACATTGAATTAAACGGTGGGTATCGCTTTCGCTCCACCCACCCTACGCGAATTAATTAAAAACGATAGGTGATGCTAGCTTGATAATTGCGCTCTGGTTGTGGGTATTGATAGTAACCAGCAGTTGGCGATAAGCCATACAAGCCCGCATACCGCTCGTTAGTCAGGTTCTTAATGCGGCCAGTTAACTCAACCGCTTCGTACTGCCAAGTAAGATTCAAATTAAATAGCACTAGCGGAGCCAATGTTTCACCCGCATTTGCACTATCACTTGAACGATAACGTGAACCAGTGTAACTGGAATCCAGATATATAGTTAACTGCTGCACAGGAGTAAATACCAAAGCAACGTTTGCGCGGTTTTCCGCAGTATTAGGCACTGCATTACCCGCAAAACTGCCGCTGCTCAACTCAGCATCGGTGTAAGTGTAGTTTGCTTGCAATTGAATTTCGTCGCTCAGTATTAATTGACCATCAATCGCAACACCTTGACGACGCGATGAATCCAGATTGACGTTTGCACCAAATCCATTCCATGAATTAGGATTTACAATCACTGCATCGTACATCAATTCATTATCGAGATTCATGCGATACAACGACCACTGCACTGTCGCACGCTCGCTGCTCCACTCTGCACCCAGCTCACCAGAATGGCTGGTTTGCGCTTCCAAAAACATTACACTCGGCAGCACAAAACCATTTTCATCCGCATTTGCAAAACGAAAACCATCAGCATAGCGGCCAAATACACGCCAACCATTATCTAATTGATAGCTAAGCCCCAATTCATTGGCAGTCACATCGTCACTGTGATGTGTACTCAGTGCGTGATTGGCATCATCTACTGATGAAGTCCGCGCACCAATACTAAGACTTAATTGTTGTGTTAGTGGATAAATCAATTGCGCATAATAAGCATCAATCGCTTGCTCAATATCAGTACCCCAATCAAGTACTGTATATTCCGAGTCAACCTGATCATAACCCAAAGTTACAAGGGCATTACCCTTTGTGGTAGGCAAAGTACCCACAAGGCGTGGCGTAATATTTTTTACCCGCATATTGCCGAGTGTCGGAGCACCATAGCCGTAGAAAGATTCTGTATTCTCATCGCGATCGGCGAATTCGGCAAGTAACTCCCAATGCTCACTCAAATTTAATCCACCGCCAATACGAGCAAGATCCGTATTTTGATTTACATAATTACTCGGTGTGCGAGCCTTGCGTGGGTTAACAATCACTTCAGAGTCCAATAGGTAACCCGCAAGATTTAATTCGTCATCAATTGTCTGCCCTTCAACAAACACAAAACCCTGCGCAAAATCGTAGCGCACATTAGCCAACACATTTTCGTATGCATTTTGATTGTTATCGCGATAATTATCGGCATTGCGTTTTTGTGCCGAGGCAGAGTAACTCAAACCATTGGCAAAACCCTGGTTGATGCTCGCGGTGTAATCTTCAAGATTATCGCTACCGCCGGTTGCGCTTACTGAACCGTGCACCTCACCTACAACGGCGCGACGGGTGATGATATTAATGACGCCGCCGACTGCTTGATCGCCATACAACACGCCCGCACTGCCCTGCACAATTTCAATACGCTCTACATCTTTTAATGCAACTGTATTTAATGCCGGTGCAGCGAGTGATGGATTATTCAGTTTGCGACCATCTACCAACACCAACACATTGTTAGCGCCCGACAAACCGCGCATAGAAGCAGTGACATTGCGCGCGCCGCTGCCATCGGAATCGGTTAATTGAATGCCCGCTTGGGTACGCAACACTTCCGATAATAATTTTGCGCCGCTTACGCGAATGTCTTCGGCGCTGATAATTTTAATTTGCGTCGCCACTGGCATCTGCGCGGTTTCACTGCGTGTGGCACTGACGTAAACGGTTTCGAGTTTTTTATCGTCCGCTTTTTTAGTGGCAGCGATTGCGTGAGTGGATGTAAGCGCGATAATCGCCGCGCTCAGGCTGGCCACTGTAAAAGGAGATGGATGCTTAAAAGAAAATGATTTGCTAAACATGAGATTCCTCAATCCTAAATGGGATGAGGGAGGGAAAGCGGAAAAGCCTGCGATGAGCCAAAGACTCAAAAAATACAGATTTCCACCGATGTTGCCCTCCGCGACATCGTGAACTAAAAGAGCATTGCTCCGGGTTTGAGGCTGGTATCGGACTCATCAGGATTGCAAAACAATCGTGATACACCGTTGCGGGGGCAGTGTCGGGATTGCATCGCCACTAATATACGAGCGATACGTACCGACTTCCCATTGACTCTGATCCTGGCGCACTCTGGTTACAGAGTAAACACCCATCAGACACCTCGGGCGCGCAAGGTACGAGGTTACTCGGGGTGAGTCAAGCGCCAAGCCAGGGTTGTTAATGCCATCTTCACCTGAGCCACACATTAATCACATAGTTTCCTCACACTGGTTACTTAATCTGTCTCTCGTCGGCCCACTTGACCAAGACCAAGGCCATTTTATTAGCGACAGGAGCAGTCAATGAAAATTACCCATTACCTCAGCCTATTGTGTGGATTACTCATATTCAGTAGCGGCCTGCAGGCCGCTGATAACAGCGGGCCGGAAAGCGGCAGTTTTTTAGTGCGCAGCGCAGCCGATCAGGATTACCAACCCGCCCTGCTGCTCGGCACCGACGTGGAGGTGAAAATTACCGGCCCCGTTGCGCGAGTGGTGGTACGGCAGCAGTTCTACAACCAGTCCGATACATTTGTAGAAGGCAAATATGTATTCCCGCTGCCGGAAGATGCCGCGATTAATGCAATGACCTTGCTCATTGGCGAGCGGGTGATCAACGGCGAAATCCATGAAAAACAACAGGCGCAAAAAATTTATCAACAGGCGTTACAACAGGGTAAACACGCGGGGTTGATTGAACAGCAGCGCGCCAATCTCTTCACCACACAAGTAGCCAATATCGCCCCCAAAGAAGCCATATTGGTAGAGATAACCTATATCGAAACCCTGACCCGCACCGGCAATGAATTCAGTTTTTATTTTCCTATGACCTTAACACCGCGCTACCTTCCACCTGCCGCTAACAACCTGGCTGAATCGTTGGGCAGCGATTTTATTTTTGCGCAAGATTTGCCGGCAGAGCTCGCCAATCCGGCGCGTATTCATGTGCAGATTAATAATGTGAAACACCTGAGCAGCATTGAAAGTAATAGCCATACCATAGTGACGCAAGAAGATAAAAATGCCTGGCAAATCACCACCAAAGATAGTCATGTACCGATGGACAGAGATTTTAAATTGCGCTGGAAAATTGCCAGCATCAATGAAACAACACCGGCTTTTTTTGTCGATCAGGTCGATGGCAGTTACTACGGTTTATTAATGTTGATGCCGCCGGAGAATCCCAGCAATGAAACTATTTTAGCGCGCGAAACTATTTTTATTATCGATACCTCTGGCTCCATGGGCGGCGAATCTATCGCACAAGCCAAAGCCAGTTTAATTTTTGCAATAGAACATTTAACCGAGCAGCAGCGTTTTAACATCATTGAATTTAATTCAATTCACAGCAAACTGTTTGCACTGTCTGAGCAGGCAACTGCCAGCGGTAAACAACAGGCAGTCAACTTTGTGAATAGCCTGCAAGCAACCGGCGGCACCGAAATGGCACCCGCTCTGCGCAGCGCACTGACATTACCCAGCGACCCGGAATATTTGCGTCAGGTGATTTTTATTACCGATGGTGCAGTGGGCAATGAGGATGAGCTGTTTGGCATTATTCATCAATTGCTCGGTGACAGCCGTTTGTTTACCGTGGGCATAGGCTCCGCACCTAACGGTTATTTTATGAAAAAAGCAGCAGAGCTAGGACGCGGCACTCAAACACTGATCAGCCAATTAAGCGATGTAAATTCGGCGATGAGCACTTTATTTACCCAACTGGAAAAACCCTTACTGCGCGATATACAGGTCACTTTTCCCGATACTATTCACGCCGATATTTATCCACAAAAAATTCCCGATCTCTATGTGGGTGAGCCAATTTTACTCGCCCTAAAACTAAGCGCTTTACCCGCAACAATCAGCATTATTGGCGAAGGTCACTCGACTTGGAGCAGGAATGTTTATCCTCAGGATCACAGCGACACCACCAATAACAATGCAACCGGAATCGCAAGCCTCTGGGCGCGCGCCAAAATTGAATCGCTCAGCGAACGCATGCGGCATGAAGCCAATCCTGACACGCTTAAACGCGAAATAATTGATGTCGCATTCACCCATCAACTCGTCAGTCAATTCACCAGTTTTGTCGCCGTTGAGGAAGTGATCAGTCGCGCACCAGAAACCGATATCGCCAAACAAAATGTCGCCAATCTATTACCCAAAGGCACAGCTATTAGCCATACAGCGGCCTACCCTTCTACCGCAACCGGCATTGAATTATTGTGGTTGATTGGTGTGTGTATGCTCTTGGCATACGGCGCGTTAACAATTTATTGCCGTCGCAGTCAATGCTATGTGTAAGAGCAAATTTGCACAGCGCAACCGCTGGTTAAACCTATGTGCGGGATTGCTGTTAATAGTGGCTCTGGCCTGTTTAATAAAAGCCAGTTGGATTAGCGCTAAAGCCATGCTTGCACAATTGTTAATTGCGCAAGCATGGGAGCACACATTGGCTACCGGCACAAACAGCAAACCCTGGCGCTGGGCAGACACTTGGCCCGTTGCGGCACTCACCACACCTGCGGGCGATACACTCTACGTGCTCGCAGGCACCAGTGGCCAGGCATTGGCATTTGGGCCGGGTTTACTTGACCAGAGTGCAGCGCCGGGTCAACCGGGCTCTACGATTATTGCCGGCCACCGGGATACACACTTTGTATTTTTGGAAAATCTACAAAAAGGCGATGTAATCCAATTACAAAATAGCGACGGGCACCGCTACCGCTATAAAATCGAGCAAATGGAAATTGTCGATAGCGGCAAGCGGTCATTATATTTGCAGCAACAAAACGCAGAATTAACCCTGATCACCTGCTATCCTTTCCATGCATTAAACTCTGGCGGCCCGCTGCGTTATGTTGTACATGCAGCGCTCTTGTAGCCGCAACTGTCATCAGGTATTGGATAAATCATTGCAATGAAAGCCCGCGTATTAATTATTGAAGATGAACCCGCTATTGCGGACACATTGGTTTACGCATTGGAGACAGAAGGTTTTGCAGTCACTTGGGAATCACTGGCGCAAAGTGCCCTGCAATATCTTGCGCAGCAGCCAGTGGATTTTATTATTCTCGATGTTGGCCTGCCCGATCAAAATGGCTTTGAATTGTGCAAAACCATTCGCCGCAGCAATGAGCCATATGCAGATGTGCCTATTTTGTTTTTAACCGCGCGCAAAGAAGAAGTTGACCGTATTATCGGCTTGGAAATCGGCGGCGATGACTATGTCACCAAACCCTTTAGCCCACGGGAAATCAGCGCGCGCGTTAAAACTATTCTCAAGCGCTCTGGCACCGCAGCGAATAGAACGCCCAGCAATTCGCCAGAAAAAAATTCAACGCCAGCCTCCGCCCAGGAGATCGCGCCAGCACCAACAACCCAAGCACCTTGGCAAAAGGGAAAGTTTTGTGTCGAAATCGATAAAGCGCGAGTCAGTTACTGCGATAAAATCATCAACCTTACCCGCTATGAATTTTTAATTTTGCGTGTACTGCTTGCACACCCTGAACGAATTTTTAGTCGCGCCCAATTAATGGATAAAGTGTGGGATGAACCCGAATCCAGTTTTGAGCGCGCGGTGGACACCCATATCAAAAGCCTGCGCGCCAAATTGCGCGATGCCACTGACAATAGCGATACCGACCCCATTAAAACCCACCGGGGTATGGGCTATAGCATCAGCATTCATTAGCCAAACGCGATAAGGATTGCCCTGAGTGAAATTAAGCCTGCGCATTTTTCTAATGTATTTTTTATTGGTCGGCATTGGCCTGTTTACTTTTTTTAGCAATGCAGCCAACCAATTGCGGCCCATTGTGCGCCAGTCAGCCGAGAACGCACTGATCGATACCGCCAACCTGCTCGCTGAACTGGTGGTGCGCGATCTGCATAACAATCAATTTAATCGCGAGCAATTTACCCAGGCCATCGCCCGCTACCAGCAGCGCCAGCTCAATGCATCTATTTGGGATGTTAAAAAAACTACATCGGATATGCGCTGCTACATCACCGACCGCCAAGGTCGAGTGATTTTTCATACCGACCCGGATGAAATTGGCAAAGATTATTCGCGCTGGCTGGATGTAAGCAAAACGCTCAAAGGTCAGTACGGTGCGCGCACTACGCGTATAGATCCGAATGATGAATTAACCAGTGTAATGCACGTGGCCGCACCTATTTTTAACAATGGCGATTTATTTGGCGTGCTCACTGTGGTGCAACCGAATGCCAGCAGCGTGCCCTTTCTTGAATTTGCCCGCACCCAACTGTTAACCCAGGGCAGCTTGATTTTAATTTTCGCCCTGGCCATAGGCGCACTCTTAACTTATTGGCTCACTCACTCTGTTCGTCTCTTATCAATTTACGTGCAAAAAGTCAGGCAAGGTGAGCGTGTAACACCGCCGAAATTACACGAGCGAGAACTGGCAGAACTCGCAGAGGCAACTGAATCTATGCGCCGCGAATTAGAAGGCAAAGCCTATATTGAAAACTATGTACACACATTGACCCACGAAATGAAAAGCCCGCTGGCCGCCATTCGCGGTGCGGCCGAGTTATTGGAAGAAGGCGGCATGGAGGCCAATGCCCGACAAAAGTTTTTGCACAACATTGTTCACTCCGCACACCGCATGCAGGATTTAATTGATCGCTTACTGGCATTGGCCGCACTGGAAAACACCAATCAATTACATAACCCTGAGCCGCTGGATTTAGCCCAACTAGTCAGTGCTGAAATCGATACCAAACGCAGCCGTGCACAACAAAAACAACTTCAATTAGTGTTTACCGCACCACCCAACATTGCTGAAATAAAAGGCGATCGTTTTTTACTGCTGCAAGCCATTAGCAATTTGCTCGATAATGCCTTGAACTTTGCCAATAGCCAGAGCGACATTTTGATTCATATAGAACAACAAGCAGAACAGCTGGTATTAGTGATTCAAAACCAAGGCCCCTGGATACCAGATTACGCGCTGCCGCGTATTTACGAGCGTTTTTATTCGCTGGCTCGCGCCGAGGGCGCGGGGAAAAGTTCTGGCCTCGGTCTGAGTTTTGTACAAGAAATTGCCGCGCTGCACAAAGGTAGCATTCGTTTATGCAATGGTGGCACACTAGCGCAGCCTTGGGTTGAAGCGCGGCTCAGCATCGCCCGCTAAGCAATTAAGGACTCTACGGAATGCAGTCATTTTCTCCATACACCTGACTGCGGCAAACAATAATAGCGAGGAACATACAGGGTGATGTTTAAACAAATTCTGCTAATGCTGGTAGTGATAACCAGCTCATTACACGCTAGCGCCACAAGCAATCCAAACCCAACTGAAAAATTACTGGACGATATTGTCACCGCGCAGCGGGCGATGATATTGCTGCTCGACAAAAGCCCATCCAATGACCCGCTCTCTGATTATATTTTTGCCGCGCGCAATGCGTATGTGGTGAAGCAAGAAGGCATAGAACAATTAATCACACAGGCCGAGGCTGAGCAGTCATCGTCCAAACTGACGCAGGCCAGCGAAACACTCATTCGCTATACCCAAACAACACTGCAATCACACCCCGCCGATTTGCTCGCGTTTAATGATCTTTATGATGAATTAATGGCGTTGGAAAAAGCCCGTGCACTGCCCGCGCAGGAACTCGCTAAATTGGAACGCGCTGCGACAGATTATCAAAAAGCATTTGATCAATACCGCAGTGATTACAGCAAAGCACTGGATAAATTAACCACACGCGGACAGCAGTACGAGAGTTGGCTTGATTACATTAGTTTTCTCAACAGCCAATTTGATACTGCTCAACTCTTGCGTCACTACGCGCAGGAAAAAGCACAATTATTTCGCTATATGACACGCGGCGAAAACGATAGCAAAACCAAAAAAGATGCCTTGACCGAGACAACCCCCAAAATTATGTGGGGCAACGACTTGCCCGAAAAAACCGTAGTGCTCACTTTTGATGACGGCCCCCATGCGCGCAATACCGGTTTGGTGTTAGACATTCTCAAACAGTATGAAGTGAACGGTTACTTTTTTACGGTGGGGAGAAATTTGGGTGAAGCCGATGGCGAAGCAGTTACTAGCACACGCAATGATGCAATTACCAAACGCATTATTGCTGAAGGCCATATACTTGCCAATCACAGTTATAGCCACAGCATTCTTACTAAACTTGCCGATGAAGGGCGCAAAGCCGAAATCACCAAAACGAATTTGCTGATCAGTAACAGCCAGGGCTCAGCCAACACACTATTCAGACCGCCCTATGGCTCGCGCGACAAAGCCTTGGACGCACTTGCCAGCAAAGAGGGCATGATTTCGGTGATGTGGAATATCGATTCCATGGACTGGGCCGACCCGATTCCGGAATCTATTGCCGACCGCACCCTGCGTGAATTGGAGAAATATAAAAAAGGGATTTTGTTATTTCACGATATCCACAAACAAACCGTTAATGCACTGCCAACCTTGCTGACCGCACTGGCCAATGAAGGCTACCGCGTAGTCACACTCGACGGTCGCAGCTTCAGCGAAAATTCAACGGGCTTACCAAAAGTTCAAGCGCCCAAAACCGAATTTTATGGCACCAGCTGGGCAGTGGTGATTGGCATTAATCAATACCAATCCTGGCCAAAACTGGAATACGCGGTAAACGATGCACAAGCAGTTGCTGCGCGGCTTGAAACTAAATTGGGGTTCAAAAAAGAAAATATCATCGCCCTCTATGATGAAGAGGCCACCTCCGAGCGGATTACCGAGGTGCTCGGCTATCAACTAGCAGACCCCAATCTTGTTAAAGAAAATGATCGCGTTTTTGTTTTTTACGCAGGTCACGGTATGACCCGCGACCTGCCCAATGGCAAAGCACTGGGTTATTTAATTCCCGTCGATGCGGACACAAATAGATTCCAAAACCGCGGCATTAGCATGACGCAAATTAACGACTTCTCTGCGCTTATTCCCGCCAAGCATGTGTATTTTGTGATGGACTCTTGTTACAGCGGTCTGGCATTAACTCGCGCCGGTGTCAGTATTGGTCAATCACTTAATTACATCAATCAAATCACCGAGCGCAAAGCGCGGCAGATTCTCACCGCAGGCGGCGCCGATCAACAAGTCGCCGACGGCGGCCCCGGCGGACACTCGATTTTTACCTGGACTTTTTTACAAGCATTGGATGGCTTAGCCGATACCGACAACAACGGATACGTCACCGCTTCCGAGCTGGGTACTTATGTTGCACCAGTGGTATCCAGTTATGCAGAACAAACGCCCTCCTTCGGTAATTTGCTCGGCAGCGAGGGTGGTGACTTTGTATTTAAAATCAATAGCGATGCCGCAGCGGCCATTAATCAAAAATTAATTGCCGACTCAAAACGGATCGAAGCCGAATTAACCTCACTGCGGAAAGACACGTCTGAAAATGTGCGCCGCCGCTTGGAGTTGGAAATCGCCCTGGAAAAAGAACAGCAAGCGCAAACGACTAATACAAGTGCGGCAGCAAGCAGCAGCGCCACGGGTGATGCAACATCGAGCACTGCAGCAAAAACCTCGGAAGAACGCAAAAACCAAGCGCGGCGATTAAACGCATCGGCGATGGAATTTTTTAAAGAAAAGAAATACGCACAAGCAAAAAGCGAATGGGCGGAAGCAGTTCGGTTAAATCCGTACAACCCAACCATCGTCAACAATTACGCCTATGTACTCGACACCATGAATGAAAATGACGAAGCGCTGAAATGGTATTACCGCACCGTGGAGTTAGACGCGCGCCGCACCGCAGTTTACTGGAACCTCGGCGACATTATGGTAGAGCTGGGGCGCAAGCAGGATGCAATCCCCTACTACGAGCGCTTTTTACATTTGTACCCATCGTTTAAAGACGCCAAGAAAATTCGCGCCAAGATCGAAGAATACAAGCGCGAAATTGCCGCAGCTGAGGCGGCACTCGATACTCCAGAGTAAATCTGCCGCGCCTGATTCACAGGCACCAGTAGACCAGTTAAACGGGAGCTTCGGCTCCCGTTTCTTATTCAAGCCGGAGTTTTTTACCCATCAATACAGCAATCAATATCGTTTAGAATTAAATACCATTTGATATTGATTATCATTTATAAATACAATGGCACCCTATTCATCAGTACGGGAGAGCCATATCACCATGAATCAGCCGAAAGCCCTGCTTGCCAGCATCATCACCAGCCTGTTGTTTACTCCTCTTACCAGCTTTGCCGAGGAGCCAACCGGTAAGCTCAAGACGGTGAAAGTTGAAGCCAATGCCCTGGGCAATACCACTGAACAGACCGGCGCCTATACCACTGGTAGCATGAACACGGCGACCAAAATGGACTTGAGTGTTCGCGAGACCCCGCAATCGGTCGCGGTGATTACCAGCGCCCAGATTGAAGACCTGAACATCAGCACCATCAATGAAGCGCTGGATACCGCCACTGGCATCACCGTAAAACGTACCGAAACCGACCGCACCTACTTTGAAGCGCGGGGTTTTGATATCAATAACTTTCAAGTGGATGGTTTGGGCACCCCATTGCATTGGGATCTGCTGGAGGGCGATATCGACATGGCGCTCTATGATCGGGTGGAGATTATTCGCGGTGCTTCAGGTTTGATGAGCGGACTGGGCAGCCCGGCGGCGACGATTAATCTAGTGCGCAAACGCCCCACAGCTGAAACCCAAGCCAGTCTCAACCTGACTCGCGGGCGCTGGGACGATACCCGCGCGGTTTTGGATGCCTCAGGCTCACTGACCAGCGGCATTCGCGCCCGCGCGGTGGTGAGTGAACAAAGTAAGGATTCCCACCTGCAGGATTACCACAAAGATCTGTCCACCAGCTATGGCGTTATTGAAGCGGATTTGGGGCTTAATACCTTGCTGACCGCTGGTATCAGCCGCCAGAAAAGCGAGGCAGATAGCCCTATGTGGGGCGCCCTCACCCTGACCTATTTGGGTGATGATGGCAAAACCTACATGACCAACTTTGACCAATCTATGAATAGCTCAGCGGATTGGGCCTACTGGGATGTGCAAACCACCAAGAGTTTTGTCGAGCTGGATCACACTTGGGATAACGGCTGGAATACCAAAGCAACTTATACCCGTACCAAAACCCGCGGCGCACAGGAATTGCTTTATGTGTACGGCACCCTCAATGAGGATATGTCGGGCCTAGGTGGCTGGGCTGGAAAATTTGACCGCGAAACCGATCAGGAGCAATTCGACCTTGCCACCACCGGCAGCTTCACCACCGGTTCACTTAGCCATCAGTTTGTAGTGGGTTTTAATCAGGCAGAAAGTGATTTACAGGAACGCGCTCTTTACGATTACACCACCGGCAATGGCTTCCCGGCGATCGATAATATGGCGACATGGACTGGCGACACGCCTCACCCTACCTTCAATGATGAAGAACCAGGTTCGGCTATTACCGATAAACAAACCGGTGCTTATATCGCCGGTCAATTTAGCCTGAGTGACGACTTAAAACTCTTAGCCGGTGCCCGCGCCGCGCGCTATAACAGCAGCGGCAGCAGTTACGGCGCTGCGCAAGCTACCAACGAAGATGTGGTGGTGCCCTACGTCGGTTTAACCTACGACATCAGCCAACAACTGACCGCCTACACCAGTTACACCGAAACCTTCACCCCGCAAACCGAATTGGACGCACAACTCGACCGCCTCGCCCCCACCACCGGGGTGAACAAAGAGCTGGGTGTAAAAGGCGAATTTTTTGACGGCTTGCTGAACACATCGGTCGCGGTATTTGCCACTGAATTACAAGACTTTGCGATTCAACTGGGCTTTAACGAGGAGACCGGCAAGTTTTATTACGGCGGTGCGGACTATGAATCCCAAGGTTTTGAACTGGAGCTGGCCGGGCAAATCACCGATCAGCTGAAGATGACGCTGGGTTACACCAGCCTCACGGTAGACGATCACCAAGGCGAAGTCGCGCGCACTTTTACTCCGAAACAATCACTAAAACTCAGCGCCAGCTTCAACCCTGAGTGGCAACCGGCCTTAACCTTGGGCAGCTTTGTGGAATACCGCTCAGACACTTATCTGCGCGGCACTGTAATCAAACAGGATGCCTTAACACTGGTCGATACCTTTGCCCGTTATCAACTGAACGATCACGTCGCCTTCGGCCTCAATCTCAACAACATCACCAATGAAAGCTATTTGACCAGCTTTGAATATGCCCAGGCTTATTACGCTGAACCACGCAATATCAGCGGCTCAGTGACGGTGAAGTTTTAAGATGAACTCGCTGTTTTTATCCACCGTTAACCCTTGGTTTAGTTTGCTCGCCCTGCTGCTGATCGCGGCAGGAGTGGGCTTGCTCTACCGCGCATGGTTGCAGCCCAAGCGCCATTGGCCGCTGATTGCAGCCGGTTGGGGTGTGTTGATACTGGCGCACTGGCCTTGGTTTGCTGCTTTTGGGGTAGATCGCGGTTGGGCGCTAGCGGCGATGCTGCCGGGGCTAATCGCCCTGCTGTTGATTGCCTTGCGCACGCCTTGGCATGAGCGCCAACTGGCTGATCGGCGCAGCGATAAAAGTGCGCGCCCCGCTCAGCCATCACCCCCGTGGTACAGCCAGGTGCCCGGTCTGCTGGTGCAGATTCTAGTGACCGGCCTGCTCTCGCTAAGCGCTGCCTTGGGTGTGGCCTTGGTGGTGTATGCACTGCTGGATACCAGCTTGGTAAACCGCATGATGGCCGCTGCCTCTGTGGCCCTGCTGCTCTGGCCTGTATTAATAGTGTGGAGCCGCAGCCGCGATTCACTAGTCAAACCGGCGTTCTGGTTTATCGGCCTAAGTGTGGCCGGCTGGTTATCGACCCCAGCAATTTTCTAGCACTCCTCAATACTCGATTGGATTTCACTGTGACCAAATCATTCAAGCTTTCATCCTCCAGCGTGCGCGCCAACCTCAAGGCGCATTCAGGGCTAGGGTTATTTATTGTCGCCCTACTCTATTTGGTCTGCGTGACTGGGGTGGTCAGCGTTTATTACCCGGATATCGAACAATGGGAACAGGCTCATATCGCCAATACCGAAAATGTTACTGCGGAGCAGGTGCAGGCCGCGCTGGTGAATGTGTATCAACATCACCAACAGCAAGAAGCCCACAAGGGTGATGCAGCCGAATCCCTGGAGGATATTTGGGTCAGCCTGCCCACTGCCGATATGCCGCGTTTTACCGTGGGTGCCGCGCCCGCTCACGGGGAAAATGAAGCAGAAGAACACGAACACATGGAGTTTCACCTGAATGCCGATGGCAGTTTGGGTGAGACTGTGAGCCACGAGTGGACACATTTTGTGGTCAAGCTGCACTACGCCCTGACTATACCCGGCATTTGGGGTATAACCTTGGTGGGTATGATCGGCATGGTGCTGGTGGCCATGACCATTAGCGGTATTTTGGCGCACCCTAATTTGTTCAAAAATGCTTTCTCCCTGCGCATCAATCGCGGTGAACGCCAGCAACAAGTGGATCTGCACAATCGCATCGGCGTCTGGGCGACGCCGTTTATTTTGGCCATCGCCCTGACTGGCGCGCTGATCGGTTTAGGTCAGGTGCTACTGTTTACCTTCGCGACCGGCTTCCATAAAGGCGATACCACCGCGATCACCAACCAGCTCTATATGCCGCACCCGGAACCCAGCAAAGAGGCTGCCCCGCTAATGGACGTGACGCCGATTGTGGAGAAGTTCCAGCGCGATTATCCGGATCTGAAAGCCTACTTCCTCGCCATTCACTACCCCGCTACCACCGCCCAAACGGTTGAGATTGGTGCCTATGTACCGGATCGCCTGGCGTGGTACGACGCGATCCAATACAACGCGGCCGGCGAAGAAACCAAGCGCTTGGGTTGGCCAGATGGCGATGTCGGTATGCAGATTTATGCTTCCAGCTATCGCCTGCACTTCGGTCATTTTGGGGGCTTGCCGGTAAAACTCGTTTACACCCTACTCGGTCTGGGTTTGTGTTTTATCTGCGCCACCGGCATGAACATCTGGTTTCGCCGCCAACTGCAAGCCGGTACCCCGCGTCCCACCATCGAGCGTTTGTGGCTAGCCGCGGTATGGGGTTTCCCTTGTGCATTGGTGTTAACGGGGATTACTAACTTCTGGTGGCCAATGGCGTCGGTGGGTATTTTCTGGATTACCAGTCTGCTTCTGGCAGTTATCACTTTTACAAGCACTCAACGCCGCCAGATTTCGCAGGGCTTGCGCCTATTGCTCGCTGTGTTGCTGGGTTTATTGCTAGCCACTCACATCAGCCACTTTGGTTCGAATTCGTTGATCGGCGCCAGCCTGTTGGTAAATGGCTTAATCTTCTTTGCCCTGTTGGCGTTGGTGTTCGGCCTCAATACCACGCGATCGCGCTAAACATCAAAACGCACTTTGATCGAATCAGGATTCTGTCGGCAATCCAACACAGCAACCACATACGCTGTGCGCTCTTGTAGTTCATCCATGAATTAAGAACCATTCCGCAAGCCTGCTTTAACTTCTTGCCACGGCTTATGCTCGCCGCGCTGCAACTCTGCGCGACGCTCCGTTAGCACGTCTTCATGCCATGCAGGGCTTGGGTTGTAGTTTGGCTCGCGACAAAGTGAGTCCCATAGCTGTTCCATAGCCTGAATGCGCTCTGCCAAAGGGCGATCTGCAAGTTCGGTAACCAGTGACATAAAAATCTCCGCGATTGCACCTGACGAATAGTGCTCAAAGCTTAGCACTAGCCACCCTGTTCCGTCCCTCAAAAACACTAGGCTGACTCGCCCTGCTTAGGATTCGCTTTATTAAAGGTTGCCCAGTTAAATTGTTATAGTATAACATCACCAACAATTTCAAGCGCCAGCCTCCGTTTTTACAATCGGCGGGCAAGCGAACCGTTTTACGCGTAACTGTGGAGATACACATGTTCAGTATGAAAAAGACCCTTTTATGTTTGGCGATCACCGCTGTCAGTCACTCTGCATTCGCCCAGCATCAAGGCGTGGTGCGCGATGAGCAAGGCCAGCCAATTAGTAACGCCAAGCTCGATGTAGTAGGTTCCAACCTGCAGATTCGCGCCAATGCCCAAGGCGAGTTCAGCCTGCCGCCGCAGATCAATGGCGAAGTGGAGTTGCATGTAAAGGCGCCCATGTTTATGCATAAAACTTTTCATCTGAAACAGGGCGATCAAGCCGTCGATTTGGTATTGAGCAGCACCGCTATAGAAGTGGTGAATGTGATCGGCCTGCCTTGGCACGCATCCAATATGGAATCGGCGCAACCGGTGACGGTATTGGGCGGCGATACCTTGCGCGACCGTCAGGCATCCACTCTGGGTGAAACCCTCAAAAATGAAGTGGGTGTGCACTCCAACTATTACGGCCCGGTGGCTAGCAGCCCGATTATTCGCGGCCTTGAAGGCCCGCGTGTGCTCATCACCCAAAATGGTTTGGATGCGGGTGATGCTTCGCGCGTTGGCGCTGATCATGCGGTCGCAACCGAAGCCTCAACCGCGCGCCAAATCGAAATTTTGCGTGGTCCTGCCACCTTGTTTTATGGCAGCGGTGCAATTGGCGGCGTGGTGAATATTGTTGATGACCGAGTACCCCAAGGGCTGGATACCTATGGCGAGTGGCGGCTTGAGCGCGACTCGGTCGCCAACGACAAACTCGTCTCCGCCAGCGGCAATACCGGTGTGGGCAATGTCGGATTGCACTTGGATGGTTTTTGGCGCGATGCCGAGGATTACAAAATCCCCGGTGCCGCCGAAGTAGAAACCCATGAAGAACACGAAGAGGAAGACCATGAGGATCACGATGATGATCGCTTGGCCAACTCGGCAACAGAAGCCAAAGGTTTTAATCTGGGCACCAGTTACATATTGGATGAAGGTTTTGTCGGCGTCTCCTACGGCCACTTGGAGCGTCAATACGGCATTCCCGGCCACGGTCACGAGGGTGAAGAAGTGGATGTTTACGCGGATTTAAAACAAGACCGCGTGCAATTCCTAAGTGAACTGTCACTGGATCACGATATTTTCAGCGCACTCAATACTCGTTTTGGTTTTACCGATTATCAGCACAGTGAAATCGAAAACGGTGAAATCGGCACCACGTTTAATAACGAAAGTCAGGAAGCGCGCATCGATCTATTTCACCACCCCATCGCCGATTGGCGCGGGGCAGTAAGCCTGCATTTTAAACACTCGGATTTTTCAGCCGTCGGTGAAGAAGCCTTTACCCCGCCCAGTGCAACCAACACCCTTGCCATCGCCCTGATGGAAGAGCGTCACTTTGGCGATGTGTTAGTGCAACTAGGTGCGCGCATCGAACAAGTGAAAATTTCTGCCGATAATTTTCAAGTCGATTTGAATGACCATGACCACGACGAAGGCGAGCATGAAGACGAATACCTAAGCGTATTCTCCATCGACCAAAAATCTACCCCGTTTAGTGCCTCAGCCGGACTGGTGTGGGATTTCACTCCCGGTTACAACATCGCACTCTCTTACACCCATGCCGAACGCTCGCCATCGGCCGCCGAATTATTTTCCTTCGGCCCACATATAGGCTCAGGTTTATATGAAGTCGGTGCACTACTGCAACTAGTGGAAGATGAACCGGGTGAATTTCATTTTGATTTAGCCAGCGGCGATAGCGAGCTGGAAACCTCAAACAACATCGACCTTTCACTGCGCAAATTTGAAGGCGATTTCGGTTTTATCTTCAATGCGTTTTACAACCGCATCGACAATTATTACTACCTCGCCGAAACCGGCCTGACCTACGAAAGTGAACATGCTCACGGCGACGAAAGTGAAGCCGATGAACATGATCACGGCAGCGAGTTACCGGTATTTATTTACCAAGCGCGCGACGCCAACCTATACGGATTTGAAGGCGAAATTATTTGGCAATTAAGCGCACCGTTCAAACTCAGCCTCACCAGCGATTACATCCGCGCGCAATTAGATGAAGATAGCAATTTGCCGCGCATTCCACCGCTGCGTGTTGGTGCGCGCGCTGAATACGCGCTCGGCAACTGGCGCGCAGAACTTAGCGGCCAACATTATTTTGAACAAGACCAAACTGCCGCCTTTGAAACCAGCACCCCGGGTTACACATTGATGGATGCACAACTCAGCTATCAAATGCGCAGCGACCTGAAAATCTTCCTCAAGGGCAACAACCTCACCAACGAATATGCGCGTGTGCACGCATCATTCCTGAAAGACAAAGCGCCGCTGCCTGCTCGCTCATTTGCCTTGGGTATCAGTGGTAGCTTTTAGTAGTTAGTAGCAACTAGCGGTCATTTTTAATGTGCAAGCAGGTGACGCAAAAGTCACCTGCAAGATTCTGAATATACCAAGCTGGGCATAGATTGATTTAATTAGATGTTCACGTGACAAGGAGAGCTACAATCATTAGTGAGACGATTTAACAGGGAGATAAGGACACCATGAAATCGATCCATCACGCAAGCATTGAAAACATCAACCAACCCGCCCCAAAACAAAATGCTGCGGCATTGGCAAGCGATGAAGCGGAAAACATCGCGCAGCATTTTTCCCACTATTTAAAACCACAAATTGCCAAATCTGACCCGTTAAAACAAGAAGTGTACAAACTTCGCTATCAAGTTTATTGCGAGGAATTACATTTTGAAGAAACCAATGCAACACATATTGAACAAGATGAGTTTGATAGCCGCTCAATACACTGCTTTATTCGCCATATCAATACAAACGCGCTCGCCGGAACACTGCGGGTAATCGCCACCCGCAATACAGATGAGCTTTTACCAATGGAAAAGTTTTGCCCACAAGCGATTACCGATGAAAATCTGCGCCCCAGAAATTTTCCCGCGCACCAGATTTGTGAAGTCTCACGGCTGGCAGTACCGCTCAGCTTTAGAAAACGGCAAGTAGACCAATTTTCAGGAGGCGCTACCGGTGCAATCAATGAAACAATATTTTCCACACAAGAGCTGCGCTTTTTTCCTTACATTGCTGTCAGCTTGTATTTATCTGCAATTGCCCTGTGCCACAAAAGCAGAATTCACCATGTATTTGTGATGATGGAACCCAGGCTGGCGCGCAGCCTGAATTTTGTTGGCATTCACTTCACCCAAATTGGCGCACCGGTGGAATACCACGGCAAACGCGCCGCGTATTATGTGGATATCCGCCAACTGCGCAAAAAAATGAGCATTGGCTATCGCAAATTATTGGCGATGATAGAGCAGGAATTATTTAGTTGAATTCTGCAAAATTACTCGCGGCTCGGCCACAGGCACCAATTTTCCATCGCGCAATTGAATTGCTTGCGATGCGCCCATGCTGGGCCAGATTTTTAATTCATGGCCTTTTTTCTGTAGTGCCTGTTGGATTTCAACCGGCATAGCAGACTCTACAAATAATAAATTCGGGTTCCACTGCTGATGAATACGCGCTTGCGCCATCGCCTTTTCTACCGGCATAGAGTCATTCAGCGCATACAACAAGGTTTGTACTACTTGCGAAATAATCGTCGGGCCACCGGCTGCGCCGAGTGTCATTACCGGCTCGCCATTTTTAAACACCAGTGTCGGGCTCATACTGGACAGTGGCCGTTTGCGCGCCGCAATCGCATTGGCATCTGAGCCCACCAAACCAAAGGCATTGGCAGCACCGACTTGTGCAGAAAAATCATCCATTTGATTGTTCAACACCACACCGGTGCCGGGTATAACTACTTTACTGCCAAAACTGGTATTGACCGTGGATGTAATTGCCACCCAATTGCCATCAAGATCTGCAGCGGCAATATGCGTGGTGTGTTTCTGCATCAAATGCTGAATATCCACATCTGGATTGCCTGCGGTGATATCCGCTGTGGTTTTTTCCAGACTGATTTTTTGTGCTATAGCTTTTGCATAGCGTTTATCCGCGATACTCAACGGCACCTTGGTAAAATCACTATCACCCAACCAGTGTGCGCGATCGGCAAAAGCAAACTTCATCGCCTCGGCCATTAAATGGTAGCGCTCCGCTGGGGCTAATTTATTTAAATCAAATTGCTCAAGAATATTTAAAATTTGTGCAACGTGCATACCGCCGGAACTCGGCGGCGGAAAACCATAGAGTGTATAACCGGCAAATTCCGACACAATCGGCTTACGCATTTTGACCTGATAATTAGCAAAGTCTTTACTGGTGATCATGCCGCCATTAGCGGCCATCCAGCGCCCGGTTTTTTTCGCAAAATCACCGCTGTAAAAATAACTAGAACCCTGTTTGGCAATGGAGCGATAAGTTGCCGCCAAATCTTTTTGTTGCAGCAGTGAAAAGGCGGATAGCGGTTTATTATTTTTATCCAGATAAATCGCTGCACTGGCTGGAAATTTCGCCAAATTATCTGCCGTTGCTGTTATGCGCTCTGCCAGTGCAGGTGAAATAGAAAAACCTTTTTCGGCCAAATCTGCCGCCGGTAAAATCACCTCGCGGAATGTTAATTTTCCGCCCAGTTTTTGCAATTTATCAAACGCCGCAACTGAACCTGGAATGCCTGCCGCCAACGCGCCAGTGCGACTCAATTCCGGATTGGCTTTACCATCCACCACAAACATATCGCGTGTTGCCGCCGCCGGCGCCATCTCGCGGCCATCAATCGCAAATATTCGTCCATCGGCCATGCGCACTAAAATAAAACAACCACCGCCAATGCCGGAGTTGTGGCCATCGACCACACCGAGCGTAAACGCAGCGGCAATCGCTGCATCAATCGCATTGCCACCGCGCGCGATGGTGTCTATAGCAATTTGTGTGGCATAAGGATTGACCGTAGCAACCGCCGCCCGCTCATCGGCACTGACTTGCGCATATTGACTGGGTTGACTGTCAGCCAACACTGGCAGGACTGAAAATAACGCGCAAACGCCAAGCAATAGGACAACTAACTTTTTCATAACAACAACCAAATTTATGTGAAGTAAAGTGGAGTTTATTACCTGCGAGAGGATTCGGCTACCGTTAAGAATCCCGTCATGGAAATGACTAGCCACCTTGGTCTACACTGCAAAAATAATTTATTGCTGCATTCCACCCACCATTGCAAGAATCGTCTAACTATTATTAACTCACCAATCACTAGCAACTCACCAACAATTATTCACTTACTGGCAGGAGTTTACTTATGCGACTAATAACAAGGGCGTTATTGCTGAGCGGTTGTGTATTAGCGGCCAACAGCATGCTGACATTACCGAGTGTTGCCGCCGAAGGCATGTGGACTATGGATAATTTGCCCCATACAACACTGGAAAAAACCTACGGTTTTAAACCGACAGCCACATGGCTGCATAAATCCATGCGCAGTGCGGTGCGGCTGGCCGGTGGTTGCTCTGGTTCATTTGTCTCTGCGCAGGGCTTGGTGCTGACCAATCATCACTGTGTGATCGGCTGCGTGGAAGACTTATCCAGCGAGAAACAAGATCTGATCAACAAAGGTTTTCTCGCAAAATCTTTGAGTGAAGAAAAGCAGTGCCCCGGCATGGAAGTGAATCGTTTGGAGAAAACTGAAGATGTGACTGCGCGCATGCAAAAAGCGCTCGCAGGTTTGTCGGGCAAAGCATTTAGCGAAGCAAAAAAAGCCGAGCAGTCACTGATTGAAAAAGCCTGCGTCGGCGATGCTGGCGATGAGCGCCGCTGCGATATTGTCGAGCTCTATGGCGGCGGCGAATATCACGTGTATCAATATTCGCGTTATCAAGATGTGCGCTTGGTATTTTCACCAGAATACGCCGCAGGATTTTTTGGTGGTGACCCCGATAATTTTAATTTCCCCCGCTACAACCTCGACATGAGTTTATTGCGTGTTTATGATCACGCGGGGAAACCACTCGTCAATGCAGATTGGTTTCCTATCAACCCCAAGGGCGCAAAAGAAGGCGAGCTGGTGATGACACTCGGCCACCCAGGCTCCACCCAGCGCCAGTTGACCATGGCGGAATTGGAAACACAGCGCGATCTGGTATTGCCTTTTCGGTTGATGCTCGCCTCTGAATATCGCGGCCTGCTGTTGCAATATTCAACCCAGAGCGAAGAAAAAGCGCGCATTGCACAAACGGAATTAACCATGGTGGAAAATGGAATTAAAGCGCGCACCGGAATGTTTCAAGCACTTCTATCGCCGAGCGTGATGCAAAAAAAACGCGAGCAAGAAAATACCTTTCGCGCCTGGGTCAGTAGCGATGCTACACGCACGCGAACCTATGGCGACCCTTGGCAAACCTTAAGCGATACACAAACCGCGTGGCGCAATCTCTACGTAGATTATGTCATGGTGGAAATTGGTTTTGGCGCTATGTCCCAGCACATAAACTGGGCGCGCACACTGGTGCGCGGTACCACTGAAAAAGCCAAACCCGATAATACCCGCTTGCGTGAATTTTCTGATGCCAGTTTACCGGCAGTACAAGCCGGTCTGTTTGCCGAGGTCCCACTCTATTCGGATTTTGAGCGCACCAAGCTCGCTTGGTCGCTGAGCAAGTTGCGTGAAAAGCTCGGCGTTGATAATCCGGTGGTGAAAAGTATTTTGGGCAAACAATCACCAGAAGCCTTGGCCAATGAAATTGTCACTCACAGCAAGTTAGGCGATGCAGCAGTGCGCAAACAATTATGGGAAGGTGGCGTCGATGCGATAAAAAATAGCGATGATCCAGCGATTAGACTCGCCTATTTAATTGATGAGCAGGCGCGAAAATTCCGCACGGATTACGATCAAAATATTGAGCCAGTACAAAAGGCGGCGGCCAATCAATTAGCCAAAGCGCGTTTTGCCTATCAGGGCACGCGGGTTTACCCAGATGCAACTTTTTCGCTGCGTTTATCCCACGGGGTGATTCGCGGCTGGGAAGAAAAAGGCAAAACGATTCCGCCCTTCACCGACATTGCTGGGCTGTTTGATCGCGCCACCGATTTTGATCCCTTTAAACTGGCGGACAGCTGGGTTGCAGCGCAGAAAAAATTGGATAAAAAAACACGCTTTAATCAGGTGTCCACCAATGACATAGTCGGCGGCAATTCAGGCAGCCCGTTAATTAATGCAAAGGGTGAATTAGTCGGTCTGATTTTTGATGGCAATATCAATTCACTGGGTGGCTCGTACTTTTTTGATGAATCGGTAAATCGGGCCGTATCGGTTCACCCCGCCGCAATGACGGAAGCCTTAAAACAGGTTTATAAGGCCAAGCACCTGGTTAAAGAACTTAAGCTGGACTAACACAATTTCTGTCAAAAAAAATCCTCGCTGAGATTTATTTCAGCGAGGATTTTTTATAGCTGGAAGTAACTGAATTCTATTATTCTTCAGCGATACAGTAGGCGAGCACTTTATCGATCCGGCGACCATCCATATCGACAATTTCCAACTGCCAGTTTTGTATTACCACTTTATCGCCAGTGGCGGGCATACGCCCCATCAGCAACATAATCAAACCATTGAGCGTTTGGTAATTACCCTCTTCCGGCAAGTCATCAATCGCCAAGCAATCTTTTAAATCCACAATGGGCAACATGCCATCCAGCAATAGCGAACCATCATCGCGACGAATCACAAAAGCGTCTTCACCTTCACCTAAAATAAATTCACCGGTAAGCGCTTCTAATAAATCTTGCAAGGTAACTATGCCTTTTAGGTCACCGTACTCATCCACCACAAATACCATTTGGCTGTGCGATGAACGGAAAAATTCCAGCAATTCCATCGCAGTGAGCGATTCCGGCACTACATGACAAGGCTGCGCCATGGATTCCAGATCCACTGTGCTGCCGCGTATCGCCTCGGCCAACAATTCTTTGGCGTTGATAACACCAATTAAATTGTCATTCTGTTTGGTGCAAACGGGAAAGCGCGAGTGCGGCGACTTCATTACTCGCTGATAATTTTCTTCCAGTGGCAAGGCGGTATCCAAATACACCACATCCGAACGCGGCACCATTAATGACACAATGCTACGCGCTTCCAAACGCAATACATTTTTTACCATCGCATGTTCTTGCTGCTCCAAAATACCGGAGCTGGAGCCTTCATCCAGAATTGCGTGAATATCCTCTTCGGTGACCTGCTGGTTTTGGGTGTGATGAAAACCCATCATGCGCATCAATGCGCGGGTAGAGCCCGATAAAAAATACACAAACGGCTTGGTGATAATGGCGAGTATTTGCATCGGTTTTGCCACAAAACAGGCAATCCGTTCAGCGCTAAGTTGGCCGATACGTTTGGGCACCAATTCTCCCACCACTATCGACAAATACGTCACCACAACTACCACTAAAATGGTGGCGAAATTATCACTGAAATGAACCGGCACACCGAAGGTTTGCAGCCAGAGCGCAAATGGCTCAGCGAGAATCGATTCGCCAAAAATACCATTCATAATACCGATTGAAGTGATGCCGATTTGCACCGTAGACAAAAACTGGGTGGGGTCTTCCGCCAAGCGCAACGCAACCTGCGCCGAGCTATTGCCCTTGGCGGCAAGCGCCATTAAACGGGATTTTTTTGCAGTGACAATGGCGATTTCAGACATCGCAAAAAGGCCGTTCAAAACAATCAGGCCGAGTAGTACAAAGATTTCCATGGAACCCTACTGATAGTGCGCCTTCACGCGGGAGGCCGAGTATAACACCAGCAGCCACGCACAACGCCAGCCCACCCCTCTATCGATATAGCCATTCTGTTTTGCTGATCGCATTGCCTTTAGCAATGAGAAGTATTATCATTAGCGCCATATTATTATTCACATTTCCAATACTCTCCACAGCAGTTACCGATGCACTCAAAACACGCTTCTCTTATCTCTTTGCTGCTCGTTATCAGTGCTCATGCCGGGGTATTTGCGGCAGTGATGCTATCCAAGTCTGAGCCCAAGCCCGTTGAAATCGTGATTCCCACCATTCAAGGCATGTTGGTTATGGCTGAACCGGAACAGGCACCCCCACCTCCACCAGACCCCCTGCCACCACCGGAAAAAAAGCCTGAACCTAAACCAACACCAAAACCGCCACCCAAGGCGCCACCTTCGGAACGCGCGGTCAAAGCACCAGAACCTGAGCCACCACCGGTAGAACAGCCAGCGGAACCAAAACCGGCAGAGCCTGCGCCCCCGGCACCTATAGTTCCACCCCGTGCAGAAGCCGGGCAGCTGAGTAATCCGGCACCTGTGTACCCGAGTTTATCGCGCCGGTTGCGCGAGCAAGGCACGGTGGTATTGGAGATCCTGATTAAAGCTAACGGCACAGTAGGCGAGATCAAAATCAAAACCTCTAGCGGCTTTAAACGCTTGGATGAGACTGCGGTAAAAGCCGTGAGCCGCTGGCGCTACCTGCCGGCAACACAAGGTGGTCAAAAAATCGATTTTTGGTACGAACAGCCGGTTGAATTTAATTTGCGCTAATTCTTTCGCTTTTTAACTTTTTATTTTTCTATCTTTTATTTTCTATTGCTTGTAGTCAGAGGTTTTTATGGATTCACCTTATGGTATTGCCTCCATTTGGCAGCAGGGCGATCTGCTGATCAAAGGCGTTGCGATTATGTTGTTAATTATGTCCATCGCCAGTTGGTGGGTCATTGTTGTGCGCGCTTGGGGCTTATGGCGTTTACGTCGCCCTGCGCAGGGCTTAAATGATTTTTGGCACGCACAAAGTTTTGCCGAAGGTTTACGCACCCTTGGTGAAGATCGCGCAACACCCTTCCGCCACTTGGCCGAGGAAGGTCAAGCTGCACTTGATCATCACAGCAATCACAAAACCGATTTACACGGCCACTTACCACTCGCCGAATGGCTGACCGCTTGTTTACGCGGCTCGATTGACGAAAGTGCCGAGCGCCTACAGCGCGGCCTGGCGATTCTTGCCTCGGTTGGCTCTACCGCGCCGTTTGTGGGTTTGTTTGGCACTGTGTGGGGGATTTATCACGCACTGGTTGGGATTGGTATTTCTGGCCAAGCGAGTATCGATAAGGTTGCCGGGCCAGTGGGCGAAGCGCTGATCATGACGGCGTTTGGTTTGGCGGTCGCTATTCCTGCGGTACTGGGTTACAACGCCCTCACCCGCGCCAACAAAGGTGTGCTCAATAAACTCAACCGTTTTGCACATCAACTGCACGCTTACTTTATTACCGGCAGCCCTATGCAAAATAAAGGTGCGATCACCAAACTCACTCCACGTAAAGAGGGTTAAGCCATGGCCTTCGGCGGTGGACTCGACGACGATACAGAGGTAATGAACGAAATCAACATGACGCCCTTAGTGGATGTGATGTTGGTATTGTTGATTATTTTTATCATCACAGTGCCAGTATTAACGCACTCGGTAAAAGTAGATTTACCCAGAGCGGATAACACCCCCAATGAATTAAAACCGGAAACGGTAAACCTCTCAGTGAATGCTGAAGGACAAATTTATTGGAATGAAAATCAGATAAATATGGAAGAACTGGAAGTGCGCCTGCTAACTGCAGCAGCGCAACAACCGCAGCCCGAAGTGCATATTCGCGGCGACAAAGCGGTCGCCTATGAACATGTGATCAAGACCATGGCGGCGGTACAGCGATCAGGCATTTTAAAATTAGGATTTGTCACCGAACCCGGCAATTAGCCGGGTTTGTTGTTAATGGGCATTGTTATTGGGAATTGTTACTGGGTAATGGATTTGGGCTGAGGCTCCAACCGCCAGGGTTTGCCATCGCAAATGGCATAACTTGAACACCCAGGCTGACAGCCGCGACAAGGTAAGCGCGCTGGGGTGGTGTTATCTGCTGCAGTATTGGGCTTTTGTGACATAGAATCTCCGCAATAAACTCACTGGATTGATGTGACCTGTGCTTTATACGTAAAGGGCGAGCATTTAGGTGAGTGCAGCGCACCGATTGAGACAACACTATGCAGCAGGCATCCCCCGCCGAGATCCACCAGAGCACCAGTCACCGCAATATCATTCGCTTAGCGATTCCCATTATTCTGGCTAATGCCGCCGTTCCTTTGTTGGGTTTGGTGGATACTGCCGTGATTGGCCATAACGGCACCAGTGCAGATTTGGGTGCGATTGCGTTTGGCTCATTGATATTTTCATTTGTGTATTGGGGCTTTGGTTTTCTGCGCATGGGCACCAGCGGTTTTACCGCACAAGCTGCCGGCGCAGGCGATCACAATGAAGTGCGCGCTGCCTGTTTGCGCGCGTTATTGCTCGGCGCAGCCATTGGCCTGAGTTTGATCATCGCCCAATACCCGCTCAAGCATTTTGCCCTCTGGTTACTGCATGGCAGCAAGACTGTCGAGCAAGGTGCGGCAGAGTATTGGCAAATCCGCATTTGGGGCGCACCCGCTACACTCGGCACCTATGCGATTGTGGGCACGCTGATCGGTTTGGGGCAGACGCGAAAACTGCTCTGGTTACAACTTTTACTCAATGGCCTGAACCTATTACTGGATGTTATTTTTGTTGCAGGTTTTGATTGGGGCGTGCGCGGCATTGCGCTGGGAACCTTAATATCTGAATGGATCGGTTTTGTTGTCGGCGCCATTATTTTGTTTAACCTTTTGCGACCTGAGCATCGCGCACCCTTTGCGACTTGGCCCGCTATTTTTCAACGCACCGCCATTGTCCGCACCCTGAAAACCAACAGCGATATCATGTGGCGCACCCTATTTATGCTCGCGGGGTTTGGTTGGTTCGCCAATCAAGGCGCACAATTTGGCGACACAACCCTGGCCGCCAATCACATACTGCTGCAATTCATTTCATTCTCGGCGTTTTTTCTGGATGGTTTTGCCTTTGCGTTGGAATCGCTGATTGGCAAAACCATGGGCGCCAAAAATCGTAAATTATTTGATCGCGCGATTATCGCCTCAACACAAATTGCAGCGTTTAGCGCCTTGGGTTTAATGCTGATAGTGGGTTTAGGTGGAAGCCAGTTCATCCATTGGCTAACACCACTAGCGACAATACAAAATGCGGCGCAGGGTTATTTGCCCTACGCCGCAATTTACATTCTGGTTTCATTTGCCGCGTTTCAATTAGATGGCATTTTTATCGGCGCTACCGCCAGCCGCGCCATGCGCAATGCCGCGCTGGTATCACTGCTGATATTTTTAAGCGCCGCAGAAATATTAACGCGCACCGCAGGCAACCATGGCTTATGGCTTGCTTTTATTATCTACGTAATCGCTCGGGCCATTTGCCTTGGCTATTACCTACCGCAGCTGCGGCGACAAATTTGAAAATGCTATGCAGCGATATATTTTCAAGCTTGCCGCGACCTTATTTCACTATTGGAATAAACACATTTTTCGCCGCAGGTCGCGCAAGAATACGCATTGCATAACTACGCAATACACTGTCTTTACTCACCAAATCCAAATTATGCGGCGCATTCACTAAATAGGTAATCATCGGAGCAAGCAAAATATCCGCTAAGGAAAATTGATTTCCCACCAAAAAATCTTTCCCACCTAGTTGCTGCTCTAAAATGCCGACTACTTGAATCACGTCGGGAATAGCGGCAGCAACAACGTCTTCGCGCACACTGCCATTTGGGCCTTTGGGAAATAAAAATTCCAGCAGATAATTGCGCACTATGGCCTTATCAGCATAGGTAGTGATCGCCGCACACCACTGATCCACTTCTGCTTTTTGCCATGCATCCTGCGGCTGCAAGCGGGCTTGGTTGTACTGATTATCCAGATAACGGCAAATGCTTTGTGTTTCATAAAGCGGACGATCAGCATCTAACAATACCGGCACTTTGCTAAACGGATTAATTGTTTTCAACGCAGGGCTGCGCAAGCTGTATTCCTGACCATTAACCGCGGTGCCCAAGGTGTAGGTTAACCCTATCTCTTCACAACAAAATTGCACTGCACGGGTAAAACTACTGAATTGCACACCCACAATATGAATTTGATGGCTCATAAATAACTCCTTTGTATTGATTTAAGAACGGCTGTTTTTCCTTGGCAATCTTCTATCGCTACCATAATATGATCAAGAACATATTTTAAAGCGGAGGTACACCATGGCATGGAAAGAGTCACACAAGCAGGAGTCGCGCGAGCGGATCGTTAATGCGGCGGCTGAATTATTTACCCGTAAAGGTTTTAATCAGGTCGGTATAGATGAGGTCATGACGCAGGCAGGTTTGACACGCGGTGCATTTTACGCCCACTTCAAGTCCAAAATTGACCTGTACGAAGAGGCAATCATCGCGGCGGGAAACGCAGCGGCACAGCATTTTAGTGAGCATGTAACTGACACCAATAGCATCATTAATCATTACTTAAGTGAAGGTCACCTTACTTCTACCAGCATTCGCTGCCCTCTGCCCTGTTTGGTAAGCGATGTCGCCCACGATGATGAACGGGTAAAACAGATCTATACCCGCCTCTATAAAGGTTTTACCAAACACCTCGGCAGCAATAACGGTGGGGCAGATGAAGAAGACAATGCGCTACTCCAATCCGTACTGATGATTGGAGGCATGGCACTGGCGCGCAGCCTCACGGATGAAACACTCGCAAAAAAAATCTTATCCCTGACCAGCAAAGCTGCACAACAAATTAAACCCAAGTGATGTGTATAAGCACCACCAAAAGACTCATCGCGCCAACACAATTTTGCTCGCCGTGAATCTAACCTTGGTGCTGTTGCAAATATTTTTTGGTGAGCGCCATAAAGCGTGGAGTTGGACCTACGTCTTCGTAAATCGCATCGCCCATTTCATCGGTCGCCACTACTTTTGTGCCCTGCACATAGGGCAAGCTGGCCTCAAGTTGCCCTAAGGCGGCCGAGAGTAATTCACTGATTAATTGTTCTTTGGAACGCTTGGGGTACATCTCCGCCAGCGCAGCCAGCCGCGCCGCATCTTCCACTAATAAATGTACTGCGTAAGTCTCTTTGGTTAATTTACCTTGCGCGTGCGCTTCCCATTGTGCAACCAGTTCTTGTAACGACATAACCGCAACCTCTTGTACGCCAGAAGGAACAGGATGTAAAAATCTGCTGCGCGCTAAGGATTTTTACAGCCTGTTATGAGTGTAGTTGAAAGTAGCTCAGGCATCTCAACCGCTGAGCTTGTTACACTAAAAACTCACATTATTTACTTACGTTTCAGTTGTTGCACATACAGTGCCAGCCTTAATCACCTGCGCCAAAATCTGCACGTATTTATCCATCTCAATCGCGTCAACCTGCGCGTAACCCAGCATCAAACCATTGCGCAGGACTTTATCGGTTGCCAATTTGCTGAGCGGTTGCGCGTAGACACCCTGCGCTAATAGCGCTTGGCTAATGACAAGATCATTACACTGTTCAGCTAAGGCGATGGTGAGGTGAATACCGGAAGATCCGCCATAAATTGTGACACTGTCGCCAAGATATTTTTCAATTGCGCTCACTAATGCATCGCGCCTCGCTGCATACAAACGGCGCATTTTTTTCAGATGCTGGGCAAAATGCCCGGCGCGTAAAAATTCTGCCAGCGCCAATTGGTCAGCGCTGCGACCACGCAGATGCCCCAAGCGCAACATGCCATAAAACGCGGTGGCCAAGCCCTTGGGCACCAACATAAAACCAATGCGCAATGCAGGAAATAAGGTCTTGCTAAACGTACCGAGATAAATCACCGGCGCGTCTTCTACCAAACCTTGCATTGCTGGTAGCGGTGGGCCATCGCGACGGAATTCACTGTCGTAATCATCTTCAATAATTAACGCACCCACACGCTGGGCTGATTCGATCAAGCTCATGCGCCGCTCAATACTCATCACACTGCCCAGTGGAAATTGATGGGAGGGTGTGGTGTAAATAAATTTAGGCGGAAAATTATTCCAATCCGATTCACTGGGCGCTATGCCCTGCTCGTCCACCGCAATACCACGCACATGTAATTCGGCCGCCTTGAGCGATTGAAACGCACCGCCGTAACCAGGGTTTTCAATCCAAACTGTATTGCCCGCATTGGCCAGTGCATGGGCACAAATACCCAGACTTTGTTGGGTGCCATCGGTAATAAAAATTTGCGCTGCGGTACAGCGTACACCGCGTGTAGTGGTGAGATGGTCGGCAATGGCGCTGCGCAATTCTGGTTCACCGGCGACATCGGCGTAATCGAGTTGTTTATGGCTCAGCTTGCGCCAACTGCGCTCCACACAGCGGCGCCACAACGGCAGGGGAAAATCCGCAAGGGAGGGAACACCCGGCATAAAAGCGGTAAACGCACCGTGTGGATCAACCGGCCAAGGCGTCAATTGCGCCCGCGTCGAAATCGCGCGTGTTGCACTGTTTGCCTCATCGACAAGATGGCGACCGGCACAGACTCCCTTTGCCACCCGCGTGCTGCTACCTTGGGTCTGCAACAAGCCTTCCGTCACCAATTGTTCATAGGCATACAGCACCGTGTTGCGTGCGACGTTAAGTTCTGCCGCCAGCGAGCGAGTACCGGGTAATTTTGCATCGGCGACAAGATGCCCATTCAAAATTGCCTCGCGCAAGCAGCCATACAAACGGCGCTGCTGGGATAACCTCAAGCCGCTATGGGCAGGCTGATACTGATCAAACAAGAGTTGGTAATCCAAAAAGTGGCTCCAAAAAATTTATCAATAATGGATCTTATTATAGAGCCAATGGCAGATTAACCTAGCATCTCCCTCTACGCGATTAACAAGGATCACCATGAACAACTCGCACACTACCGCACCATCGCCCCGCACCCGCATTCGCCGCATTCCCGAATTGGCCAGTTATGACCGCAGTGCGCTGTATCAAATTATCGATGAAAGCTATGTCTGCCATATCGCCTTTCACGATGGCGAAAATAGCCACTGCATTCCCACCGCCTGTTGGCGCGATGAGGATTTTTTATATATCCACGGTTCTAATGGTGGCCGCTTGACCAAGATGTTATTGGGCAGGCGCCAGGTGTCGATTGCAATTACCCATGTGGATGGGTTGGTGCTGGCAAAATCGGCGTTTAGCCACACCATGAATTACCGCTCCGCAGTGATTTATGGCGCGTTTGAATTAATTGAAGGGCGTGAACAAAAACTGGCAGCGATGGATGTGTTTATGGACAAGATAGCCGCAGGCCGCAAACAGGAAGCGCGCCCCGGTAACGATAAAGAATTAGCGGCAACCAGCGTGCTGCGAATTTCCCTCGTTGAAGCTGCAAGCAAAATCAGCAACACCTTGCCGGTGGATAAAGAAGAGGATCTGGATTTGCCGGTATGGGCAGGTGTTTTACCCTTGCGGGTGGTTCATGGCGAACCGATTCATGCAAACAGTGAGGGGCTGACCACGCCCGATTACGTAAAAAATTGGGCGCAATAAGCTAAGCAATATTCCCCAAAACGTCATCCCCGCGTGCGGGGATCCATAGGTTTACGATCAAAAGCTGGACTCCCGCGAGCGGGAGTGACAATGAGTTATTTAACTGATAAGCAATAAGCGGCCAGCTTTTTGCTTTCTATACTTAAGCTTTTATTATTTATGTACTTACTTGTGCACGACGCTTGCGCAAATCCAACACCAGTGCAACCACTACATAGAGCACCACCACCGGAACCAATCCAAACAACACGGCGGTTTGCAATTGCGCCAAATACCCCAGTGACAAGGTCATCGCAATCAAAATCCATACATAGGCGGTATAGAGCGCAAGAAATAACAAACCTTCTATACGGTTGAGCGATGCACCAATAAAAAATAACGGTAAACACAGTGCCGCTACACCGAGCATCACCGGAATATCGAAGCTCGCCAGTTGTTCACCGGCCAATAAAGGGGTGGGCGAGACTACGCCAGAAATACCCAATACACAGAGGATGTTAAAAATATTACTGCCCACTACGTTGCCTACGGCTATATCGCGCTGGCCCTTCATAGTGGCCACTACCGATGTCACCAGCTCAGGTAAGGAGGTGCCCACTGCAACAATGGTTAAACCTATAACGGCTTCATTGATACCCCAAGCAGTCGCTAGCTCTACCGCACTTTGTACCAACCAGCGCGCGCCCAGTACCAAGAGCACCAAGCCAACAATCACCAACAGTATGTTTTGCCACATGGGAACGTTGGTTTTAAGCATTTCTTCTACTTCTTCATCCACTACATCAACACCCTTTTTCTTGCCCTGATAAAACAGGAAAAAGGTGTAGCCAAACAGGCCTGCCGCCAGAATGCCCGCTTCAACGCGACTGATGCTGCCGTCATAAGCCATAAATACCGCCAGCGCCGATAAGGCCACCATAATCGGCACGTCTTGACGAATCAGCTGACGGGAAATTAACAGCGGCGATATAACCGCAGAAAGGCCGAGAATAAAGAGGATGTTCATAATGTTGCTGCCCACCACATTAGCGATGGCCAATTCCGCTTGCCCAGAGTAAGCAGCCTTCACGCTCACCGCCAATTCCGGCGCACTGGTGCCAAACGCAACCACCGTGAGACCAACCACCAATGCCGGTACGCCAAAATTAGATGCGAGGCGCGCAGCCCCTTTGACCAATACATCGGCACCAATTACTAACAGCACTAAACCAACCACTAACAACAACCAGGTCATGGGTAACTCCAGGGTGAAAAATTTTGCCCAGCTTATAGAGATCACCCATAAAATCAAATCCCAATTGATAAATCTTATCGTTCAAAAAAACGGAGCCAACTGACGCCGACTCCGGTTTTAGTGTTGATGAGCAAGAGGAAATTAATTACCCCACAGATCCTTCAACAAGGTGGTTTTACGCGCATCAAAATTCAGCCAGGTGCCCCAGCCAGAGGGATTGCTGTCTGGATCGTGAGAATGCAAATACCAGCCACCGGTATCACCTGATTCCGGATTGATTGACCAATAACAGGCCTGGATCTTTTTCTCTTTCATATAGCTCACAAATGCCTGCTGCCATTGTTGGTCAACATTGGTGGTGATGTGGCTCCAGCGACTGCGATCTGCAACTGAACCTTTTGCCGGCCAATCCATATTGCCGCCAAATTCGCCCACTACCATTGCAAACCCCTGATCGCGCAGATAACCAAAGTGCTCATCCCAACCCACGCTGAGCTTGGCTTTGTTAATCACTATATTGCAATCAGAGTTACCCGCTTCATCGCCTTCCAATTCAGTACAGTTAACTTGTGTAGGGTCCATAAATTGTTTTTGTACAAACACCGAAGGTCCGTAAGTGTGCGGTGAAAGCACCAAACGATCTTTCGGAATATTTAATGGATTAGCACGTGCGCCGTACATGTTCTCACCCCAGTTTGGATTCAGGTCTTCGCTGCCGTGAGGAATTTTTACCCCGCCTGCGGTGGCTGACACACCTTCAACAAAAATCAACACATTGGGGTTAACTGCACTGATCGCTTGATAGGCTTTATCAGAAAGCGCTTTCCACTCGGCCCAGGTGTAGTCCCATGGCTCGTTGAAAATATCGATACCAATAATATTGTCTACGCCGAGTTGCGCCGAAAGCCCGGCGATTTCACGCAAGTTAGCCAGCCATTTGGCTTCGTTGTACTCATGTACCACCACGCCCGCACCACTCACTGGCGCACAGGAATAGCCTTCGCGTTTGAAGTCATAGCTTTCGCGATTAGCATCTGCGTAAGGCGGTTTGGCATCCAACCGGCCTGCGCGCCAACCGACATAGTTAGAGCAGGAGTGGATATCCACAATCACTTCCAGATTGTTTTGATCCGCCAGTTTGATGAAATCCTCCATCGCTTGACGCGCATTGGTTTGGCGCACAGAAGCATGGTTTTTCAGCACGCCGCCCGCTTGAATATCGCCACGCCCTTGTGGGTTATTGGGGTCCAACGTTTGCGGTGCTATTGGCAGCCGAATCACGTTGATACCCTGGGCTTTAATTTCATTCATCGTCTGCTGAATAGTGCGGCCGGTATTCGCCCACCACATATTGCCCACATACAACTCCATCGGCGCACCGTCGGGATTATTCGCTGCATTTTTGGGTTCATGCTGACCTTCAAGGCCAAACCAGTTGCCGCACCGCACCGGAAATACAGTGCCATTTTTGGTGATGTTACCCGTTGTATCCACGCGGAAGACAGCGCCTGCAGGCACACTGGAGCGGCTCGATGAACTAATCGAGCTAGGTGTACTGGAGCGCGATGAGCTAATCGAACTGCTGATGGAGCTTGGCGTACTTGAGCGCGATGAGCTGACCACACTACTGATCGAACTGGGTGTACTGGAACGGGAGCTGGAAACCGAAGAACTCACCACACTAGATGAATTAGCGCAGGCAGTAACACCGTAAGGTGAAGGCTGGCTGGTACAAGTATTGCGCGAAATACAGCTACGATTATTTTCATAACCCCAACCGCTGGTAGTAGTCACACACAAGGGGTACACGGTGCCGTACCAATTGCATTGCTGGACGCAGTTACTAATGCTGCTAGCTGATGAGCTGACCGTTGACGAGCGCGAGGAAGACGCAATTGAACTGGGCGTAGATGAACGCGATGACATTGCCGACGCCGAACTGCCTGCGCCACCACATACACTGCCACTCAGGGTTGGCTGTTCAAGCGCACCGCCATTTTTATTTAACTGGAAACCAAAACTAGTAGCCTGACCTGGTTGCAGTGTGCCATTCCAACCCATATCGGTTGCGGTATAGGGGTTGCTGCCGGTGAGTTTGGCATTCCATGAACCGGTTAAACGGTTGGTGTTGTACTGCCAATTCACTGACCAACCATTGATCGGAGTCGCAGTAGAGTTAGTGATAGTAATCGTGCCGGTGGCGCCGCTATTCCATTCATTATCAATTTTGTAAACACAGGCGGCTGAGGCTGCGCCGCTGTAACTGGTAGCGACTAAGATACCCAGCGCTGCGGCCAAGCGCAGGCGGTTTTTGGGTGGTGTAATCATAGGTGTCTCCTTGATTGCATGAGAAAAGGGCTGAACGCCCAGTGTGTAGTCATGACACAGGCTTGAATGATTACTGCATGAACGAGGTGGAGAGGCCACGTCAAACATCATTATTTTTATTATTGGATCTGGTGCCTGTACTGCGATGGCTGTGTTGTTGATGGTTTCAACATCACCAAAACAGCGCTGTCATTCTCATTTTTATCGCACGGGAGTTCTGCGACCTGATTAACAAATGATCATACCTTTTTATTATTTATCTTACTTTTTATATTCAGTATTCATTTACTGTCGCTTCCAAGCACAATTACAACACCGATATTCCGTGCAGAAATGTAAATGCCATGGCGACTCAGCGACTTCGCAGCTAAGGTTGCACAGACGAATTCACTGTTACAGGACGACCGCAATGACAATAAAAATCCACCCATCGCATTTAATCGCCAGCCTATTACTTGGCCTACTGTGCACAGCTTCAAGCAGTTTTGCTGCTGATAAGCCGTTCGTTTGGCCAAAAGGTGCCAAAGCCGCAGTTAACCTCGCCTATGACGATGCGCTAGACAGCCAATTGGATAACGTCATCCCCACCCTCAACAAATACCATCTGCGCGGCACCTTTTATTTAAACGTCGTCAGCCCAACACTGGTCACTCGCTTAGAAGACTGGCGCGCAGCAGCTAAACAAGGCCATGAATTGGGCAACCACAGTATTTTTCATCAATGCGCCAAAAGCCAACCTGGACGCGAATGGGTTGCGGAAGATCGCGATTTGGATAAAGTCAGCGTTATTCAAATGCAGGACCAAGTAAAAGTAGCGAATAGTTTTTTACATGCGATCGACGGCAAAACCGAACGTACCTTTACCCCGCCCTGTATCGATTTAAAAGCCGGCGGCGCCAATTATGTGGATGGGTTAAAAAGTGAATTTGTCGCCTTTAAAACCAATTTTGGTGGCGTCACACCCGATATGAATACACTCGACCCCTATGCAGTCAGTGTAGATTTTCCCAGTGGTGTTACCGGCGCGCAGTTAATTGCCGTAGTAAAAGAAGCGGCAGCCAAAGGCACTATGGCGAACTTCACCTTTCACGGTATAGGCGGCGATCACCTTGTCACCTCCAAGGAAGCTCACGATGAATTGGTGAAATATTTGGCTGATAACAAAGATATTTATTGGACTGATTCTTTTGTCAACATTATGAAATACGTGAAACAACAACAGGCTGGCTCAAGGATTGCTAAGTGATAAAGAACACTCCCATTTGACATTAAAAGGGGCAGGTGCAGGCTCGTTTTCTGGGGAAAAATTACAATCATTTTGTAAAAGTGCGCAAACAGTTTACGGATAACACAGAGGTTTAAATACGCGTGACCAGCCACATCACTGCACTGCTCATACTCAACAACAGTAGCCGCAACGGTGGCGATGCCGATATTCAACAAGGGTTATCGCTGCTGGAAAACGCGAACATTACACTTATCCGAAAATCACCCAGCAGCGCTGAAGAGTGTCGAAAAATTATCGCCGAGCACGCGAATCAAGTGCAATTAGTTATTCTGGGCGGCGGCGATGGCACAATCAGTTCAGCGGCGGAAACACTTTACCAACATAAGTTACCACTGGCGATTTTGCCCTTAGGTACAGCGAATGATTTAGCACGCTCGCTGGAGATCCCCACCAATTTAACCGAAGCATTTCAAACCATTCTCGACAATCGCCGCAGCAAAATAGATCTTGGTGTACTCAATGGACATTATTTTTTAAATGCAGCACATATAGGCCTTGGGGTAAAAGTCTCCCATGAGCTAACGCCCAACATCAAAAAGAAACTGGGTATTTTTAGCTATCTTCACGCCGTGTTTGCCGCCTTTAAAAATAACAAATCATTTCGGGTTAACATTACGATTGATGGCAAGACACAGGTTTTACGCTCCATCCAACTAACTGTAGGCAATGGGCGTTATTACGGCGGCGGTAATATTGTCGATGAAAGATCAGCAATTAATGATGGGCTGTTGCGAGTTTACAGTATTCCCCCAACTCGTTTTTGGGACCTGTTAAGCCATGCGTTTTTGTTGCGCAATGGCAAACAACGGGAGATAGAAAATATCTTCACAGCCAGCGGTAAGCGAATCGAAATTAATACCAAACGGCCAAAAGAAATTCACGCCGATGGCGAAGGTGTGTGTAATACGCCCGCGCTTTTCGAAATCATTCCCCAAGCCTTGGAAGTCATCCGGCCAAGACCCGCTACACTTTAATTTAATACATTTTGGCTTAACACAAAGGAATTCGTATGTTTCACTTATTGTCTGATAGCGAAGTCGCACTCAACGAATTACTCGTCGCTTGCCGCGAGAGCATCGATCATTATGAAGATGCAATAAACCTGAGTGAAAACCCAGTGATTACCGACAGCTTCCGCAAGATCGCCGCCGCGCGCAAACCATTCATTAATAAGCTGGAAGAAGAAATACGTCAGTTGGGTGATTTGCCTTCGGTTCCCGACCCGGACAAAGAGACGAGTGAAATGATAATGCATCATGTAGGCGCGGCATTCACACCGGATTACACCCACGAGTTATTAGCGCAACGAATTGAAGCTGAAGAAAATATCAAATACATCATCGCGCAAGCGCACACCACTCAACCGAGCGAAACCTGCGTGAACTTGCTCAATGAATTGCACGCGCATGTTGAACAAACAATCAAACTGTTTGTAGCGGCAACAAAAGAAATAAATTAGAACAATTACCCTTTAAATCCCTTGCCCACCACATACACTTCACGCGAGCGTGGGCGTGAGGCATCGGGTTTGCGAATGACCACCTTATCAAACGAAGTGCGCACTTCTTTTACGTAGTCATCGTAGCCTTCGCCGTGAAACACCTTGGCGACAAAATCCCCTTTGGGTTTTAACACGCTGCGCGCCATGTCCAGTGCCAACTCTACCAAATACATCGAAGAAGCCTGATCTACCGCATCGACACCGCTGATATTGGGCGCCATATCCGAGATCACCACATCGGCGCGATTGCCGCCGAGCTTGTCCATGATTTGATTAAATACCGCTTCTTCGGTGAAATCGCCCTGAATAAAATCCACATGTTCCAGTGAATCCATCGGCAAAATATCAGACGCTATCACCCGCCCTTTCACGCCGACCAAACGCCCGGCAATTTGCGACCAGCTGCCCGGTGCCGAACCCAAATCCACCACCATCATGCCCGGGCGAATCAGCTTATCTTTCTCATTCAACTCAAGCAGCTTATAAGCCGCGCGCGCACGATAGCCATCCACCTGCGCTTTTTTGACATAAGGATCGTTGACGTGTTCTTCCAACCAACGGTTACTGCTTTTGGATCGGGCCATATAAAAACCAGAGTGTTGTTTTTGGTGATGGTGGTTAAAAATGTGTGTACTACCCGCAACGCGGGTATCCGTCAATTTCCCTAGGGCAGCTTATCGTCGGCTATGGTTTCATCATCCGGCACTTTTGCCATTGCGGCTAAAAATGCAGCCTCATTGCCAGCAGCAGCGCGTTTTTTTAAATACTCTTCCGTGAGATAGGCTGCCATTTTTTCTGCAATTGCAGAGGCGGCAAATTGGTTAATAGAGATTCCATCTTTTTTCGCCAACAATTTAATTTGCTCATGCACCGAATCAGGCAAACGCAAACTGAGTGTACTCATAACAACCTCCACTCTCGTAAAAACTCTTGGGGTGTGATTACTTTAATACCAAACTGTTTTTCAACGCCGGCAAAGTCACGCAGATTAAACGTGATGAGATAACGGCTTTGAGATGCCACCGCCGCCTCCAATACCAGATCATCTTTGGGGTCTTTCAGAAATGGTCGCCACAAAAAGAAAACCTCGTGGATACTGGCCCGGCTCAATAGGTAATCCAATATCGCATCAATGTCATTTGCGCCCATGTGAGGCAACAACCCCGGCCGTTTTAACACCGCCTCATACTCTACAAATAAAGGTACGGATAAGCAGGGATTGTAGGCTTGCGCCTGTAACGCCATGAGCAATCTGAACGAGGCACCATTACTGGACTTGAGGGCGGAAGCAAGGATATTGGTATCTATAACGATCGACGGAATCATGTTTGGTATTATAGGCGATACCAAACTTTATACAACCAACACATAAGTGTGGATTCTGCTTTACCCCTCAATCAAAAGGCACAGCGCAAATAAAAAAAAATGACATATAAAACAACATCTCATTTGATATTAATTATCATTTGATAATAGAATGCATCCGAACTGATAGTTTCCACGCTCACTCACTAGGATGAATCATGAAGACACTCCGCTTTACCCCGCACCCTCTCGCCCTCGCCTTGTTCGGATTAGTTGCAGTTCACGGCACTGCTCAGGCCACCTCTGACACCAGCACCAGTGAGCAGGCGGAAATAGAAACTCTTGCAGTTTGGGGTACTCAGGTTAAGGCGTCGTCGCTGTCGATGGATGCGGAGGCGATGGAGATCAGACAACCCGATCACATCAGCGACCTGTTGCGCACCATTCCCGGGGTAGATGTGGGCGGCGCTCACTCCCTCAACCAGCGCATCACCATTCGCAGCATGGACGATAAGGATCTACGCATCAGTATCGATGGCGCCAGCCAAAACACCTACATGTATCACCACATGGGCAATCTGCAGATTCATGCCGACATTCTCGAATCCGCCGAAATAGACGTAGGCAACAACTCGGTGGTTAACGGTGGGCTGGGTGGCGCGGTGCGCTTCAAAACCAAAAATGCCCGCAGCCTGCTCGATGAAGGCGCGCAGTTTGGCGGCCGGTTACAAGCTTCTTATGCTGACAATTCAGGCGATAGCACCTCGCTGACCGGTTACGGCCAACTGACCGATTCATTCGATGCGCTGGTGTACTTCAACAAAGTGAATCGCGATAACTATGAAGTAGGCGGCGGCAAAATTCTGGGTGCCGATGGCACTCAAGTCGCGGGCACCGATGGCACAGTGCGCGGGCTGGAAGGTGAAGTAGAAGATGCATTGATCAAATTCGGTTGGGATATAACCGAAGGCCACCGCATCAAACTTGGCTATGAAACCTATACCGATGAAGGCAACTACAGCTATCGCCCGGATATGGGGCTGGCCACCGATCTGGCAATTGCCAACTCGTTAAAAATCCCATTGACCTACCCCACCGAGTTTAGCCGCGACACAGCTACCCTCAGCTATGAAGGCCAATTGACCGCAAATACCCAAGTGGATGCTGCGTTTTATCGCAACCAAAGTACCTTCTGGCGCGATGAGCGCGGCTTGGTGAGCTGGAGCCCTGCATTCGCCACTATCAACCAAGGCGACGCCAATAACACCGGCATCAATCTACTTTTTAATACCACACTGGAAGGCAGTGTTGGCCATGACATTAGCTATGGCTGGGAACACATTCAGCACGACACTGACTATATAGTCGATGCCGCCCGCCTTGCCGGTGAAGAAGCCAATACCGATGCGCTGTTTGTGCAAAATAAAATTACCACTGACACAGGCTTCAGTTTTATTCCCGGCCTGCGTTATGAATCAGTAGACGTTGACTCCACCATTGTCAGCGATACCTTTAGCGAATTTACCTCCGCACTGGCGGTTGAGTATCAAGCCAGCGACAGCCTGTTATTCCGCGCCAGCAGCACCGAATTATTTCGCGCACCGGAATTAAATGAAGTGTTTATTGGTGCAGGTTTAGGCAAAACCCCCAACCCAAATTTACAAGCCGAGACAGGTAATAACCAACAGCTATCGTTTGCGTATCAGGATGAAATGCTCGGTGCCGATAATTTTTCACTGGGCGCCACGTATTTTTACACCACTATTGAAAATCATATTTACGACTACGCCGAACCCAGCCCGCGCGCTTATATCACCGACAATATTGGCGATATGAATATCAAAGGTTTTGAAGCCTATGTGGGTTACGACATCCAGGGTCTTAAAGCACTGCTCACCTATTCCGACGCCGACAGCGAGCTGGATGCGGCACCGGAATACGCCGTATTTGATGGCGCCCGTATTGATCGCCAACAGGGCGATACTCTCAGCTTGTCGCTGGACTACACCTTTATCGGCACAGATTTAAGTCTGCACTGGGACACGCTCTATGTGGGCGATGTTGCATCCGGAAAAGATTTGGACGGCGCGACGCTGGAAAATTCCAAAGACGGTTTTGTGGTTTCCAATATTTCTGCGCACTGGGAATCGGCGCGCGGCCTAGGCATTACCGCCGGTGTCGATAATATTTTTGATGAGTTTTACGCATCGCAATCATCGCGCACGGGAACCTCCTTCCACCCGCGTTTTGGTCAACTCTATTTGATGGATTATGAGCCGGGTCGCAACGCAAAAATTACGCTGAGCTATCGCTTTTAATTCACCGTTTCAGTGCGTCCTATCGCCCCGAACAACCAAGAGACCAGACCATGACTAACAGCCTTAAAATTTTAAGCCTTAGCCTGAGTATGTTGTTATTGCCCCTCAGTGCCGAGGCTCATCGCGTATGGCTACTGCCCAACTCAACCATTATTTCCAGCGGCACCGATGCGTGGATAAGTGTTGATGCCGCGGCATCGAACGATATATTCCATGCCGATCACGCGCCTATGCCGGTTAACTATGTGGAGGTAGTCGGGCCGGACAACAAGACAATTCCCCTGCACAATATTTACAGCGGAAAATTTCGCAGCAGTTTTGAATTTCCGCTGGTGAATAAAGGCACCTACAAAGTCGCTATGGCCGCTAACGGCATTATGGCCACGTGGGAAACCGCCAGCGGCGAACACAAAATGTGGCCCTATCGCGGCGCAAAAGCAGATCCGGCAGAGTTTGATAAAGCCGTTCCCAAGCAAGCCAAAAATCTTGAAGTTTCAGAGTTCTACCGGCGGGTAGAAACCTATGTCACCTCGGGCGCGCCCGACACTCAGGTATTCAAGCCAAGCAAGACTGGCCTGGAACTGGTTCCTGTCACTCATCCCAATGATTTGTATGTGGGCGAAGCGGCGCGTTTTCGTTTCTTAATGAATGGTAAAGCCGCCGCGGGAATTCAGGTCAGCGTGATTCCCGATGCCATGCGCTACCGCAGCGATCAAGGTGAAATACAGCTCACCAGCGACAGTAATGGCGAGGTAAGTATCACCTGGCCGCGCGCTGGCATGTTTTGGCTAAGTGCTGAGTATCAGGATAACAAAGCCAAAAAGCCCGCCAGTATTCGCGTGGCCAGTTACGCCCTAACGCTAGAAGTATTTCCCGCACTCTAATCCACCATATTTTACTGGGAGGTATGCTTGCTATGAAAAGCCACTTTGATGTCAGCTCGACCCCATCGGATGCCAGCCTGCAAGCACCTCTGCTGGATGGCTATGCACCGGAAAATTCGCTGTATTTTTCTTCGCCGCGCCAAAGCCTGCTAGCCAAACCACCCTTCGCAAATTTACTCGATGCCGGTATGCAAGGTCTGCTGCAGCGGGTAACCGAGTCGTTGCGTTTTGCTCGGGAGCTAGGTCACAGCAACCCGCGTGTGGTGGGAGCCATAGGTTTTGATGCGGAAGCACAAAGCTGGTTGCGCCTGAGCACCTGCAGCGAAATTCGCAACACGCCACGCATTGCAGCAAAAGCGCCACAACTGAATTCATCGCCAGGCAATTACCAGCTGCGCGAAGTGCCAACGGCCAATATTTATCTCAATGGCGTTAAGGATGCACTCGCGCGTTTTGTGCGCGGCGAATTGGAAAAAGTCGTCTTGTCGCGCACGCTGGAAGTGCAGTGCGAACACACGTTGGATATCAAACAATTGCTCGGCAATTTGGAAGCGCGCAACCCCAATGCATACACTTTTGCGGTAAAACTGGGCGAGGGAAAACATTTTCGCACCCTGATTGGCGCCAGCCCGGAATTATTAATTTCACGGCAGGGCAATCGCATTGTTGCCAATCCACTCGCTGGCACCGAGCCGCGCAGCAGCGACCCCGCAATCGATCAAGCGCGCGCGGAACAATTGTTTGCCTCGGCAAAAGATCGCTATGAACACGCACTGGTCATTCAAGCTGTGGTTGCGGCACTGCAACCGTTTTGCAAAGAGCTGCAGGTCCCTGCCGAGCCATCGCTCATCAATACACCCACGCTCTGGCATTTATCCACGCGGATTGAAGGCGTGCTGGAAGATCCGCAAACCTCCTCACTGGAATTGGCGTTAGCCATGCACCCAACACCCGCTGTCTGTGGCTACCCCACCGACAAAGCGCGCACCGCCATTCGCGAAATTGAAGGTTATGACCGGGGCATGTTTACCGGCATGGTCGGCTGGTGCGACAGCGCGGGCGATGGTGAATGGGTGGTCACCATTCGCTGCGCCGAAGTAGAAGCGCAAGCGATTCGTCTTTACGCAGGCGCCGGTGTGGTGGCGGGTTCCAACCCCGAAAAAGAATTGGCCGAAACCGGAGCCAAATTTAACACCATGCTCAATGCCCTCGGCATTCATTTGTAGGAGGCACACACAATGAATCCAACTACAGACTTCACGCCCTGGCCAACAGAATTGCAACAGCAATATCGCGCACAAGGTTATTGGAGCGATGCACCACTCGGCACATTACTCGCACAAACTGCCGCTGCCGCCGGTGAACACATCGCCATAATTGCCGGTGACAAACGCTGGAGCTATAGCCAACTCGATGAGCGCGCCAATCAATTAGCCGCGGGGTTGCTTGCGTCCGGCTTGCAACCGGGCACACGAGTCGTGGTGCACCTACCCAACTGCGGCGAATTATTTGAAATTCTGTTTGCATTATTTCGCATAGGGGTAGCCCCCATACTGGCACTGCCGAGTCATCGCTTTGCCGAGATCAGTTATTTTTGCAGCTTCGCCGAAGCCGATGCTTACATCACATGCGCCAACAACAATGGTTTTGATCACCGCGAACTCGCGCGGCAACTTCAGCACAATCATATTATTGAGCGCGTCATTATTGTCGGCGATAGCACCGGCGATGCTGAAGAATTTTGTGCATTGGATTCGCTCTACCAAACGCCGATTGCACTACCCAACATAAATGCCAGCGACGTAGCGCTCTATCAATTATCCGGCGGCACCACCGGTGTGCCCAAATTAATTCCGCGCACCCACAATGATTATTATTACAGCCTGCGTGCGAGCGCATTAATTTGCGAGTTAACACAGGCATCCGTTTATTTGGCTGTGCTGCCCGTCGTACATAATTTTCCGCTGAGTTCTCCCGGTGCGCTGGGTGTGTTGTGGGCGGGCGGCACTTTAGTCTTAGCTGAAAATGGCGCACCGGATCTGGCCTTCAGCTTGATTGAACAACATCAGGTTACGGTTACGGCCATGGTTCCGCCCTTGGCATTAACCTGGCTCAGCGCCGCTGAAAATCGCCAAAAAATGGGCGATGCGCCCAAACTGAAAAGTTTGCAAGTGATTCAAGTGGGCGGTGCAAAATTTTGCGAAACCGCCGCGCGCCGCATTCAACCTATTCTCGGCTGTCAATTGCAGCAAGTGTTTGGCATGGCGGAAGGCCTGGTGAACTACACCCGCTTGAGCGATGACCAAGACACCACTATGGCCACTCAAGGTCGCCCTATTTCCCCGCATGATGAAATACGCATTGTTAATGATGAAGATCGCCCTGTGGCCGATGGCGAAACCGGTCATTTACTCACCCGAGGCCCCTACACTATTCGCGGATACTTTCGCGCCGCTGAGCACAATGCCAAAGCCTTTACTGCCGATGGTTTTTATCGCACCGGCGATCTGGTGCGCATGACGGAGCGGGGATATTTAATAGTTGAAGGCCGCGCAAAAGATCAAATTAATCGCGGCGGTGAAAAAATTGCCGCCGAAGAAATTGAAAATTGTTTACTCGCTCACCCACAAGTGCAAGACGCCGCACTCGTCGCCATGCCCGACCCGTTTTTGGGCGAGCGCAGCTGCGCCTTTGTCACCTTGCGCACCGGCTGCAATCAACAACCACTCAAAAGTAACGAGCTAATAAAAGCGAGCGACCTGCAGCGCTTTTTACGCGAGTGCAATCTGGCTACTTTCAAAATTCCCGATCGCATTGAATTTATCGCTTCACTGCCGCAAACCCGTTTAGGCAAGGTCGATAAAAAATATTTGCGCGAGTGGATTTCGGAAAAGCTGGCGCGCGCTACCCAATTAAAAATTTAATTCGCCCTCGTAAAGTCAATTAAACCTAAAAGCCACCTGAGCCCAATACCCGGAGCAAACCATGGCCATTCCCAAAATAGCCCCCTATTCACTGCAACAAGCTGCGCAATTACCTGTAAATAAAATCACGCTCAACAATGTCAGCTGGCCGATTGATCCCACACAGGCAGTTTTACTGGTACACGACATGCAAAATTATTTTGTCGATTTTTATCAGCGCGATGCAGAGCCAATGCGCAGCCTGCTGGGCAATATCCAGCAATTGATAGAGTCCTGTAAAGCAGCGGGAATTCCGGTGGTGTATACCGCACAACCCGGCAGTCAAACAGCGCAAGACCGCGCATTGCTCACCGATTTCTGGGGCACTGGTTTAACGGCAAACCCCGCACTCACTAGCATCACGCCCGAGCTGACACCCGCAGCGAATGACATTCAATACACCAAGTGGCGCTACAGCGCATTTAAACGCACACCGCTGCGTGAATTTATGCGCGAAGAAAAACGCGATCAATTAATTATTTGTGGTGTGTACGCACATATCGGCATTTTATCCACTGCGCTGGAAGCCTTTATGGAAGATATAAAACCAACGCTAGTGGCCGATGCAGTCGCCGATTTTTCACTAGCCAATCACCAGATGGCACTGAATTATATTGCGCAACGCTGTGGCTATATCACCTCGCTGGAAAATATTCTGCCCCAGCTCACCCCAGTTACAACAGGCTTAACCCGCGAGCGCATGCAAGCCGATATTGCACAGATATTAATGCTGACGCCGGATGAAATAGATCCCGATGAAAACTTGAGTTATCTGGGGCTGGATTCCATTCGCCTTATGTCGCTATTGGAGCAATGGCGCAGCATGGGCGCACAGATACAGTTTATCGACCTCGCCGAAAAAACCACCCTCAATGAGTGGTGGCAATTGACACAAGAAAAAAGCAACGCAGCAGTTAATGCTGGAGCGCAAACAGCACTGAAGGAAACTGCATAATGACGCGCGAATGGCAGCGGCCAGTTACCGATGCGCAACTGGGCATTTGGCTCGGGCAGCAAATGGATATTGCCAGCCCGCGCTACAACGCCGCTGAAGCGATTGAATTGCGCGGCGTGTTAAACACAAGCTGTTTTCAACAAGCGTTGAATGAAGTGGTAGCTAACAGTATCAGTTTGCAACTGAGATTTAAACAAACCGAAAACGGACCACAACAGACGTTTAATCAATTCAGTCACGTAGACAATATCGCACAGCTGGAACAACTGGATTTCAGTCAACATGGAGTAGATGGTCGCGATGAATCGGCCATGGATGCAGCGCAGGCCTGGATGCAGCAGGATTTAGCAGTGCCAGTAGACCTACAACAGGGGCCGTTATTTAAGCAGGCGTTGTTAAAGCTCGGAGAAAATCATCACCTGTGGTACCAGCGTATTCACCATATCGCCTGCGATGGTTTTGCCTTTGCGTTACTCACGCAACAGCTAGCGGAACGCTATTCGGAATTGCTCGCCAACAAAACGAGTCAATCTGCAATTAAGATTGAACAACAACTAAAATGTTTTGAATTAATCGCAGTAGAAAATAGTGCCTATCTGCAATCGCCCGCGCTTGCAAAAGATCGAGCTTATTGGCGCGATGCCCTTAACCGAAAAAATATCAAAGCCGATGAGATGCGCTCATCATTTGGCACTGCCAGTTTTTCTCGCGCTAGCGCAGCACCGGCTAATACACATTTACGCAATAGTAGTTATATCAGCGCCGAACAATTAGCCCAGCTGCAACGACTGACTGCGCCCTTAGGCCTAACCTGGTCAGATTTTCTCTTGGCATGCGTTGCACAATTGCTTTATCGCCAAACAGCAGCTGCAACCATAACGCTGGGCATTCCAGTGATGAACCGCATGGGCTCTGCCAGTTTGCGTATTCCCGCCATGGTAATGAACATTATTCCCCTGCCGATTAACCTGCAGGGAATAACCACAACTACAGCGCTGGCACAGGCCATTAGCCAGCAACTCAAAAAATCGCGCCCACACCAGCGCTATCGCTACGAACAACTTAAACACGATTTAGGCATTGGCAGCACACAAAAATTATTTGGCCCAGTAGTTAATATCATGCCCTTTGATCGCCCCTTGGGTTTTAGCGGATTACAAGCGCATGCACACAATCTATCCGCCGGGCCAGTGGAAGATATTTCGTTTGCGTTTGTATTGGAAAACAAATTAACTGCAAACAAGTGCGCACCAGAAAGTTGTCTGCGCTTTGATCTGGATGCAAATCCCAATCGCTACACTAAAACAAAGTTGAATCAGATCCAGCAAGAATTTCACGGGCTATTACACCAGATTCTGCAAAATCCAGATGCGCCACTCAGCGTAGATAAACAACAACTGTCCTGGCTGGAAGGGAAATGTCTCGCCGCCCCCACCCATTCGGTATTGCACAGTATTTATCAGCAAATGTGTGCGCAGCCAGCGGCAATTGCACTGCAGCAAGACGACGAAACATTAACCTATCAGCAACTCGCCGCACACAGCGCTAGCCTGGCAATTAGCATTGCCGATATGGGTGTTGTGCCCCGTTGTGTGATTGCCTTGATATTGCCGCGCAGTACCGAGGCTATTAGCGCAGCTCTTGCGTGTTGGCTGTTGGATTGCACCTTTGTATTTCTCGATCCGGAAGCGCCCCAAACACGCAACGCGCTGATCATTGCCAATGCGCAACCGGCGCTGGTAATCCTAGACAAAATAACGCCGGATTTCAGTGAACTGCTCACCCACACCGATAGCAAACTGGTCAGCCTGCCTTATTTGCGCAAAACCCAACAGCCGCTGGCAAGCGAACAGTTTCATCCTCTCTGGCAAAGAGCGACGCAAAAAAAATGCGCGCAGGCACATGCACCGGCTTATTTAATTTACACCTCGGGTTCAACCGGAACGCCCAAGGGTGTTGTCATAGGTCATCAGGCTTTGGCTGAATTTGTCGCCAGCAATCAGGATTCTTACCAGATCCAGCGGCAAGATCGGGTTCTGCAATTTGCGCCCTTGCATTTTGATGCCTGCATTGAAGAAATATTTGTCACCCTCAGCCAAGGCGCGCGCTTGGTATTGCGCAACAGCGCGATGCTGGAATCCATGCCGATTTTTTTACAACAATGTGCGCAATGGCAAATAACACTGCTGGATTTACCCACTGCGTTTTGGCATGAGTTGGCATTTGCCTGCAAACATTTAGCCCTCGCCCTACCCGAGCAGCTGCGCGCCATTATTATTGGCGGTGAAGCGGTTATGCCCGAACGTGTAGCCCAGTGGCACACCTGTTTTGGCGAAAGTGTTGCACTGTTTAATACCTATGGCCCCAGCGAAGCAACGGTGATCGCCACCTGTGTAAACCTATGCAGCGCAGAACAGCTTAACCAAAACTTGCCCATTACAATTGGCTCACCCTTGAGTGGCCGCGCACTCGCAGTGGTAGATGAAAACTTACAGCTACTACCTAAAGGTGAAGAGGGCGAACTACTATTAACTGGTCTGCCTGCGAGCGCAACGGAAAATGAACTCACCGGCGGTTTAGCCGATGGCTATTTGCATTTGCCCGAAAAAAACGTGTCCGCTTTTATTCAACTGGCGTTGCCCTGGCAAGAAAAAACATTACGCGCCTACCGCACCGGTGACCGGGTAAAAATTAATGCGTGCAATCAGGTTGAATTTATTGGCCGCTTGGACGATCAAATAAAAATCAGCGGTTACCGTATTGATCCGCTGGAAATTGAAGCCGCGTTAATAAAATTGAACGGCGTGCGCGAGGCTGCTGTAGTGGCAATTGCCAAAGGGCACCAAGAAAAAACGCTGGTCGCGCATGTGGTGAGCGATCATTTGGTAAGTAATTGTTCAGAAGGTGATTGTTTGGAAGGTGATTGCACGGCAAGCAATAAGCATGCAGACAAGATCAAACAATTGCGCAGCCAACTAAAACACCTGTTACCTGCCCCGATGCTGCCCAGCGCTGTTATCTACCATCAACAGCTAGCTAAAAATGCATCCGGCAAAATCAATCGCGCAGCGCTGCAAGAACAATCCATCGCGCTACTGAATGCCGGGTCAAATCAAACTGAAGCACTCACTGCGCAGGTATTTACTACCCAGCAAAACATTATTCGCACTATCTGGCAGGAGGTACTGGGGCAACACAATATTCAGTTGGATGACGACTTTTTTGCCTTGGGTGGACAATCCCTGCAATGTATCCAGGTAGCGAATCGTTTGAGTGCAAAATTGCAGCGCGATATCCCAGTGGCTTGGTTGTTTCAACATCCCAGTATTCAGGCGCTCGATGTTTTATTAAATGAGTCGACAAACACTTACGATGCTGATGCGCTATCAAACCAAAGCCATCAACTTATGGCGCAAGATTGCGCTGATTTTTCCCGCAATTTACCCGCTGCAAATCAACACGCCACCAATCCACCTTTGCGCAAACTTGCCAGCACCAGCCGCTGCATACTCTTGACCGGTGCAACGGGTTTTGTAGGCGCGCAGTTGCTGGCGCAACTGGTGAAAACCGGCAACAAAATTATTTGTTTAGTGCGCGCAGCAGACCAAACCAGTGCCCGCCGCCGCTTGCTAGAAGCGTGCAAAATCCAACTATTACACCAACAGGTGCTCAATGAACAGGGTGACGAACTCGCTGACAACATTCATCTTCAAATAGTTGATTTGGAACAGCCACGTTTAGGTTTAACAGAAACGGATTTTTTACGGCTGGGCAATGAGGTAGATGTCATTATTCATAACGCAGCCAACACCAGTGTTATGCGCGACTACCAATCCCTGCGCGCAGCCAATGCCCTGTGTACCCGTGAGTTAATCCAACTCGCCAGCATTAAACAAATCCCGTTTCATTTAATTTCCACTGTCGCTCTGGCGAATCAAGACCCCATCAGCACCCGCCCACAACTGCCAGAAGATTTTGTCCCGCAACATCCTTTGTTGCGCGATGGCTATCAGCAAAGCAAATGGGTGGCCGAACAAATAGCCGCTATAGCGCGCGAAAAAGGTTATGCGATTAATGTGTATCGCCTGGCGCGAGTGACTGGCGCGCAGGATTCAGCCTATGTCAGTCAAAAAGATTTGGTGTGGAGTATTTTGCAAGCAGGTTTACCGCTTGGCATCTTGCCGGAGTTGGGGTTTGAAGAACCCTGGACACCGGTAGACACACTCGCACAATTTATTGTGCAGCACAGTTTGCAACACCCCAACACTGGCGTACTGAATTTGGCTCCGGCTAACAATGTGGCAATTCGCCAAGTCTATCAATGGTTGGCACAAGCCGGACAAGCGTTTGCAGTTATTCCGCTCGCCCACTGGTGTGCAGAAATAAAAAAAATCGGTCATGCGCAACACCAACCTATCGCCGAATTTTTTTTGCAAAACCTGGCTACCCAAGACACAGGGGATCAGCAAGGCCTGCCACTCACACCTTATATCCATCACCAAAAATTTGATCAGGCTGCGGCCGAATTAAATTTGCAGCTACCGGTTATCAATCAAGCCTTGTTTAATCGTTACTTTACCTATGCTGCAGCGCGCGGCTGGTTTGCCGCGACAAAACCCTTAGCAATATTTGAACAATCTCCTGCGCTTAACACACAGGCGAGACCTACCACAAAGGAGCAAGTGCTATGAGTGAAAAACCTGCACGCACCCCGCCACGGTTGTTACAAGTTGTACGCAGCCAACCTATTGCACCGCATTTACAGCGCATTACCTTGGGTGGCGAAAACCTGCGCGGTTTTCCCCTGCAGAGTCAGGGCGCCCACATCAAAATTTTTTTACCGCGCGCGCATCAACAACAACCGCAGCTGCCGCAATTAACTGCACAGGGAATTCAGTGGCCGCCAGCGGCAGAGCGCCCCATTACCCGCACCTATTCCGTGCGCGCCTATCGCCCGGACAGCAACGAGTTGGATGTCGAATTTGTGCTGCATGGTGAAGGAGAGGAATCTGGCCCCGCCGCACACTGGGCCGCTAATGCACAAGTGGGTGATTACCTGGGCATCGCTGGTCCCGGCGGACCCGATCCGCTATTGGCCGCTGCGGATTGGCATTTATTAGCGGGCGATATGACTGCCCTGCCCGCCATCGCCGCACTCCTGGAAACACTGCCAGCCAATGCACGAGGCTGTGTTTTTATTGAAACGGATCTTGCGGCTAATGAATTGAAATTAATTCATCCGGCCAATATGCATATTCAATGGTTAGTGCGCGAACCACAGCGCGAGCGATTAGTAGAGGCAATTAAACAGGTCGCACCGCCGCGTGGTGTGAGTTCAATCTCGGCATTTATTGCCGGAGAAAATCTTGCGGTAGTTTCCATTCGCGATTACTTGCGCGCGAGCTATGGCTTAACCAAAAAAAATCTTTACGCCATTCCCTACTGGCGCCGCGGGCAAGATGAAGAAACCTATCATCAGGAGCGCCACCGAATTATGGATGAAGTCTATTAACCCCATTAAGGCGCGCCCAAGGAAAACTTCGTGAATTATTTTGCAGAATTTGATAACAAAATTGTACTGGTCACTGGTGCAGCGCAAGGCATTGGCAAGGCGGTAGTGGACGCAATATTACCGCTGGGCGCGCGAGTGGTTGCTGCCGATATTCAATTTACCGGCAATCTGCTATCGGCGAAAAACTCACCCGAAAAAGTGGTAGAGAGTTATTTTCCCGTACATTTGGATGTTACCAATGTCAATGCGGTTAACGAATTGGTTGCGCAAATAGAGCAGCAACTCGGCGCGATTGATTACCTAGCCAGTATTGCCGGTGTTTTGCAAATGAATTCCCTGTTGGAAACCAGCGACCAACAATGGCAACAGTGTTTTGCCGTAAACACCACCGGCGCATTTAATTTGTGTCGCGCCGTTGCAAGGAATATGCAGATGCGCCAGCGCGGTGCCATAGTCGCGGTGAGTTCCAATGCGGCCAGTACACCGCGCGCCAATATGGGAGCTTACGCGGCCTCCAAAGCGGCTTTATCGCAAATGATTAAATGTTTAGGCCTGGAATTAGCGCAGCACAATATTCGCTGCAATCTAGTTTCACCCGGTTCCACCGATACGCAAATGCAACGCCAATTATGGCGCGACGAAACCGGCGCAGCACAGGTGATTAAAGGCTCGCTGGAAAATTATCGCTTAGGCATTCCCCTGCAAAAAATCGCCACGCCCCAAACCATAGCGCACAGCATTTTATTTTTACTCTCCGATCAAGCAGCTCATATCACCTTGGAAAATATTTTGGTGGATGGTGGTGCGACCCTAGGTTTGTAGCACGCGCGTTTACCCGGAAGTAATTGATAGCAGCAGTTGATTAACAAACTCTATTTTTATCGATAATTTTTAACGAGGCTTATCATGGCAAAAGAACTCCCTATTATTAACACAACATTAAATCTCGAAAAATCCTTTGCGCTCTCCGCCAAAAGCCAACAACTGGTGGCCGGTTTTACCCAGTCAATGATGAAAAAACCCGAGCAATTTGCCCCTGGCCACTTCCCGGTTTATATCGAACAGGGTGAAGGTGCATTGGTTACCGATATCGACGGTAACCAATATATCGATTTTATTTGCGGCCTGGCGGCCAACACCTTGGGGCACAATCACCCGGTGGTGGTGAAAGCAATTACGGAAAATTTGACCAAAGGATTAATTCACTCACTGCCAACGCCAGTAGAAGTCCGCACCGCAGAAACCCTGTCACAAATGATTCCCGGCGCGGAGATGGTCCGCTTTTTTAAAACCGGTGCAGATGCCAACTCCGCGGCCGTGCGTCTCGCGCGTTTTATTACCGGTAAAGAGCAGATCGTCACCGTGGGTTACAACGGCTGGCACGACCAATATCAATTTGATACACCCGGTGTGCCCAAATCCATTCAACAACTTACCCATCGTATGCCGTTATTTACGCCGGCAGATGAACACCCCATTCTGGATTTAATTGCATCGCACAACACTGTATTAGCAGCAGTAGTTTTATCGGTACCTTACAACCGCACCTTAACTGCGGAATTTATGGAAAAAATTCGCACCGCTTGCACAGCTAATAATGTGTTGCTGGTAATGGATGAAGTGGTAACCGGCTTTCGTTTGGCATTGGGCGGTGCACAGGAATTTTTTGGCGTAGCGGCCGATCTGGTTTCGCTCTCTAAAGGCATTGCTGCGGGCATGCCGTTATCGGCTGTGGCTGGGCCAACCAAATACATGGCGGAAATGGAAAAGCTGCAAGTATCCACCACCTTTGGCGGTGAAATGCTATCGCTGGAAGTGTGCGATGCAGTATTAAAAGAATACCAACGTAGCGATTACATTGAAAAAATTGCCGCACTGGGGCTGCGCTTAAAAAATGGCGTAAACCAAATCTCCGCCAATCTGGGCACGCCTTTACAAGTGGTAGGCTATGATCCAATCCCCATGTTTTTGTTTGCCAACAATCTGCAGGAGCACGCCAAAATTGCCGAAAAATTTCTCGCACAAATGGCCAAGCGCGGTGTGCTGTTGCGTCGCGAGGTCAATTTTATTTGCGCGGTTCACACCGAAGCACAAATTGATTTCACCATCAATGCGGTAAAAGAGTCATTGCTCGCCATGCAAACGGATGGCGTATTTACATCATTAGCAACCCCGGCATAACCGGTGTAATTAGCCATGGCGTGTAATTAATATAAAAAAAGGGAGCCGAAGCTCCCTCAAGTCACTGAGAAATTATTTTAATTAAAACAATTTACCCAAGTTAATCAATTGGGTTTCACCGCTGTGATCATTAACGCCGTCGTTATCGGTCACTATGTACACATCGCCATTAGCCATTAGCGCGGTGCCTTCTACTTTTTCGAGCAGAGTTCCGGTCGTCGCTCCTAATATGGGTTTGATATCTTTAATCAGGGTTTTAGTGAGTGTTTGACCTTCAGTCACTGCTTGCAGATTTATTTTGTACAAGCGTTTAATGGCTGCATCCGGGCCGCCACGGTTGTCGCGTTCAAGCACCATAAACTCGCCGTTGCCAATGGCAGTAATCTCCGACAGGCCTACCCAACCACCGGCGTATTGCGAGCTATAAGCATCCAACGGATAGTAGGCAAATTTCCAGGTTTTGCTGGCGAGATCATAAATACCAATACGCGGATTGGCTTCACCTTTCCACGCGCGCTGGAAGGCAACGTACAAACTGTTGTTGTACTCGGCAATCCCTTCAAAGCCGTTGTTGGTTTGCAATTCATTCACGGCAGGCGGTAAATCAATCACTTGTTCAATTACGCCAAACGCACTGACTTTAAAAATCAGGTTGCTGGATTTTGCATCAGCCGCTGCACCTGAGCCTTCAGACGCAACCCAGAAACCACCATCAGCAGCTTTGGCCAAACCTTCAGGGTCGATATTGACCGATTTGTCAGCATTAATCATCGCCGCTAATTCAGCGCTGGAGAAACTGGCCAAATGCGCATCCACACCGGAATTGGCAAACACATTATTGCTATCCATAATTTTGGTTTCGCCCACAATCACCGCGGGTGTTGTACTGACATCCAACGTGAAGATACGGTTCTGGCCATAAAAACTATCCTCGACGGAATACAGCGTGGTCGGGCTGTAGGGATCTGCCGACAAAGCTGATAATGCACCCCAAGGAATTGGGCTGCCGTTAACACGATTAGCGGATTGTACTTTTGGATATTGCGGCGCTTGCAAGTTGTAGGAATAAATATTTAAACCAGCGCGAATGGCGACAGAGCGCGTATCGTTTTCTGAGGCCACTACCAACAAGTTGCGCGAGGGAATTGCCAAGCCACCTTCCGGTGCGGCACTGGCTGGCAATATTTGTTTTAAAACAGGCATTTTAGGGTCGGCCAAGTCATATACAAAGACCAAACTCGAGCGTTCGGAATTGACAAATAAATAACGATTATTGCCAAACACGCCCATTTCGATATTTTCGGGTTCATTGCCTTTGGCATCGGAGCGGCGATCTTGGTAATGCCCCAAACGAATTGCCCAATCATCTAACTCGGTGCCTGAATCCCACACCACTTCACCCATTTTATTAAACACGGTAAAGCCGCGGGTGCCGCCATTTAAATCCCCTTCATTTGCGGTGGCAAAATAATCATTATTAATCCAACTCACACCGTCTGGTTCACGCAAGCGCGCGCTTTGCACTTCATCGGGTTTAATCACTGCGGGGCGATTATCGGTGAGATCGACATTCACCAAATCCACACTGCCCGCACTGAAATGGCGTACGATTGCGCCAGTAACCATATTCACTAATACGATGTGATTATTTTCTTGCAGCGTAACCACGGCGATGTTGTCGGAATTAATGTCCACATATTCCGGCTCTGGGTCAGCAGAATAGAGTGTGGCGATGCCTGTGATATCCACATTGCGGGTAGTCCACGCGCTCGGTGTTGTCGCGCTCATATCGACAATGACCAATTTACCGGCTGGCAATTGTGGCGGTACACCGTCGCCAAGACTTTCATCGCGCTCATTTTCAATCGCTACCAGCGCATATTTTCCATCCGGACTTGCCGCAATAGAATCGGGTTGGCCGCCAAGATCAATACTGTGTACCAGTGTTTTTGTGGCGATATTAACCACCGCCAATTTGCCCGATACATTCACATAATTAGCAGAGGTATTTACCGCAACCAATGCATTAGCACCTTTAACAGCAACTGATGTAGGCTCGCCGCCCATGGCCAAAACGCCAATCGCTTTAGGCATTTTCGGGTTAGCAATATCGACGAAACCAATTTGTTTTTTAGGGCTATCGGTATACACCAATGTCATGCCATCGGTACTGGCAGCAACAATTTCCGCCACGGTTTCTTCATCCGTGTTACAGGTAGCATTAATTTGCATACACGCATGTAAGGTAGCGATGCGATTAAAATTCATCGCTGTATTGACGGTATTTTTATCGCATTGATACGTGGTTTGCGTGACTTCAGACGTTTGTAGACTATTGTCACTATTTGAATCCAAGCCTGTTTCAATTTTCACGCCGCCGTTAAAACACTGCATGTCACCTGCGGCTAAAACTGTTTGGTTAATCAGGCTTTTTAAACCATTAGCGCCATCTGCCCCCTTGCTGCCATTTGCACCGTTGGTTCCATTGGTGCCATTTTTACCATCATCGCCACCACAACCGGTCATTAAAATAGGCAGCGATGCAACTACCAGTAAGGAGAGTAATTTTTGCGGAAAATTCATGGGCTGTTCCTTAAAAAGGTTGATTAAGAAGACAATGAGTCCGCAAGCATGGGAATGTTTTATGACCCAGGCGTGTCAGTTAGATGAAGCTTTAATGACAAAAAGCCAGGGAATTTCACCATGAACGCCTCTGAATTCATGGCCTGCGCCCACAAACCAGCGTAAAATGCCCGCCACGCAACGATCCACCACCTTTGCCGGAGTCACCGGCCAGGAACCTCTTATGATTCGCATTACCGAACTCCAACTGCCGTTGGATCACCCAGCTGAAGCCCTTCGCATTGCCATCGTTAAACGGTTAAAAATCAGCGACGCCGATTTGCTCGATTTCACCGTATTTAAACGCAGTTACGATGCGCGCAAAAAAAACAGCGAGATCATGTTTGTTTACATCATCGATTTACAGGTGAATAACGAAGCAAAAATTCTTGCCCGTTTTGCCGATGATAAAAATATTCGCCCCGCGCCCGATACTAATTACTATCCCGTTGCGGAAGCACCGGCAAATTTAAACGAGCGCCCGTTAGTTATTGGTTTTGGCCCTTGCGGTCTATTTGCTGCGCTCACACTCGCGCAAATGGGTTTTAAACCGATTGTGTTGGAGCGCGGTAAAGATGTGCGTAAACGCACCAAAGACACCTGGGCACTCTGGCGCAACAAAGTATTAACACCGGAATCCAACGTGCAGTTTGGTGAAGGTGGTGCGGGTTTATTTTCCGATGGAAAACTCTACAGCCAAATTAAAGATCCAAAATTTTATGGCCGTAAAGTGATGCACGAATTTGTGCGCGCCGGTGCACCAGAAGAAATTATGTACGTGAGCAAACCGCACATAGGCACCTTCCGCTTAACCGGTGTAGTGGCCGCGATGCGTGAAGAAATTAAAAGCCTCGGCGGTGAAGTGCGGATTGAAAGTAAAGTCACTGATTTTATTATCGAGCATGGCCGCATCGAAGGTGTCACACTTGCCGATGGTGAAACTCTACGCAGCCGCTATGTGGTGCTTGCACTCGGCCACAGCTCGCGCGATACCTTTCGCAAATTGCATGAGCGCGGTGTGTATGTTGAAGCAAAACCGTTTGCAGTGGGCTTTCGCATCGAACATCCGCAATCGCTGATCGACAACGCTCGTCTGGGCAAATACGCAGGCCATCCAGAACTCGGCGCGGCAGATTACAAAGTCGTTTATCACGCAAAAAATGGTCGCGCGGTTTACAGCTTTTGTATGTGCCCCGGCGGAACTGTTGTTGCAGCCACATCGGAACCTAACCGTGTTGTTACCAATGGCATGAGCCAATATTCGCGCAATGAGCGCAATGCCAATGCAGGCATTGTAGTGGGCATTAACCCGGAACAAGATTTTCCCGGCGGCCCGCTCGCAGGTGTTGAACTGCAAGAAAAATTGGAATCCCATGCGTTTGAATTGGGCGGCAAAGATTACTGCGCACCCGGCCAGCTGGTAGGCGATTTTATTCGCGGTAAAGCCTCCACTCAATTCGGCGAAGTAGAACCCTCTTATAAACCCGGCGTATTACTGGGCGATTTAGCATCGTCCCTGCCGGATTACGTGATTGAAGCGATTCGCGAAGCACTGCCGGAATTCGGCAAACAAATTCGCGGCTTTGACCGCAAAGATGCCATCCTCACCGGAATCGAAACACGCACTTCATCACCGGTGCGCATTACCCGCGAGCATGAATCTTTGCAGAGTTTAAATACTCGCGGGCTTTACCCTGCTGGTGAAGGCGCAGGTTATGCGGGAGGAATTCTCTCTGCCGGTGTCGATGGCATTAAAGTCGCAGAAGCCGTCGCCAAAGCCATGCTCGCTGATTTACAAGGTCACTAAGATGCAATTAAAAATCGACGAGCTAAAAAAACTCCACCAAAAAAAATACCGCAGTGAATTCGGTTATTTTTTGGTAGAAGGCGAGCACCTGATTCTGGAATTGGAAAAAGCTGCCGAACAAAATGCGGCGCTGCAAAACTGCGAACTGTTTGTCACTGAAAATTACCAGAACTTTGCCAGCCGGTTTAAAAAAAATCTGATCAGCGAAAAAAATATGGCGCAGCTGTCAGACACCAAAACTCCGCAGGGAATTATTGCGGTAGCGCCACTCTTATCGCCGACAAAGACTAGCAGCCAAAACGAGCGCGCTATTTATTTGCATGAAGTACAAGACCCAGGCAATTTAGGCACCATCCTGCGCAGCCTGGCCTGGTTTGGCAATTTCCGCTGCCTGCTCAGCCCCGGCTCAGTCGACCCCTTCAACCCTAAAGTTGTTCGCTCCAGTATGGGCTCTATCTTTCACGTGCCGCTTGAGTTGGATGTTCCACTTGAATCGATTGCATCGCGCTTTAAATCTATCGCTACCTTGGATATGAATGGAAAAACACTGAGCGATAGCAGCTTCAAGCAACACGACTGTTATGTATTTGGCAACGAAGCGCGCGGCGTACCACGTGAAAATTTGCAAACCATGAACGCACAACCTTTTACTATTTCCGGTTGCGGCGCAATTGAATCGCTGAATTTGGCAGCGGCGGTGAATATGTGTGTGTATGAGTTGATGCGCTAATGAAATTTTATGCTTTTATCTTATTAACCCTGCTGTGCGCTCAAACGGCACAGGCAAACTGGCTTGATAAAGTCGGCACTATTATTGATACCGCTTTTGCGTCCAACCCAACAGAAACTAAAGCTGAGTTAATTGCCACCAGTGCCGCTGAACATAAATTACCGACTCACTGGCGCAGCTATTGGTTAAATGAACCCGAGTTTGGCGCACGTATTTTTTTAGCTGACACAGGAAAAATATCCGCACCGGTACTGTTATTAGTTCACGGATTAGGGCAAAACGGCCTGCGCGATTGGTTACCTATAGTGCCCGAACTAGAAAAACACTATCGCGTAATCATGATCGACCTACCTGGCTTTGCCAATTCACCTAGCCCCAAAGCAAAATTATCGCCCACCCATTACGCCAACTTATTGCATTTTGTTAAACCCTATTTCAGCCACAAGCCCATTACTGTTATCGGCCACTCAATGGGTGGCGCAGTCACACTGCGTTATGCGCAGCGCTTTCCTGAAGACATTAATCAAATTGCGCTTATCGATGCCGCAGGAATTTTACAGCGCACCGCTTTTGTAAAACACAGTGCTACAGATCGCATACCGGTAAACCCTGAAGCTGTACCCAATGCCCTCTTGTCCTACGCAATTGGCCTGCAAGATTTCAGCAACAATCTGATTGAAAAAATGCTCCGGCTGCCAGACCCAACTTCCGTACTAGGCAAAAGTGAACTGGCATGGGGCACAACGCTACAAGGCTATCCCAATATCAACGCAGCACTAAGTTTGGCGGAAGAAAGTTTTGCTTCTGCCATATTTGAACAAACCAAACCGGTGTTTATTTTATGGGGCAGTAAAGATTTAGTCGCGCCGCCCCGCACCGGGCAACTACTTGCCGCTAACCTAACCAGCAGCAACTTAACTATTATTGAAAACGCGGGTCATGTGCCTATGGCAAGCCATCCGCAAGAAGTGTCGCGCTGGTTACTGGCGAATTTAAACACACTACCTAATTCCATCCTGAAACCCGCCCCCCAAAATACAAGCACAAAACAAAATTACACTTGCGATCATTCAACCGGCGACACACTACGCGGACTCTACGCCCGCATCACACTAACAGACTGTACCGGTGTGCTTTTGGATGGCGTTGTGGCCGATGAATTAATCGTCAACGACTCGGTTATTGAAGTGCAACACTCACATTTTATGGCGGAGCAAATATCGCTGACGATTAACAAATCGGTGGTAATGATGACGGGAGGTACAATTAACGGCTTGGTAAAACTTAATCAGGCACGCATTGATTTTGCAGGTGTCAATCTAAGCAATTCAACGCCATTCACTATAAGCGCCAAATCGCGCTTGGTGCTCTCCGTTAGCCGCGCCAGTAATAACCGCTATTTACATAGCGATCTACAATTGGAAAACACCGCCTACTAAGATCTGGCGCCGCTATAGAACACGGCGCCAGTTATATGACTTACAATCGAGCTAGTTCTTAAGAGGAATAGCCGCCATCAAACCACGAGATAACAAACCGGGAAACACGCTGTGGTGGTTTTCTCCTTTTATAATTTCAACCCGCAAATCCAGTCCGGAATAATTACGCGAGCGCAAGATTTTTTCAAAAGCAAATACATCATCAGCCATTTGTTTGTTATTCAAGCTACTATCATTTTGATCAGCATAAATCATTGCATGAGTTTTTAGTGATTTATGATTTTTGGCGTATTGCTTTTCCATCTCAAAAATCACTTTGTTGTCGTACCACAATGAAGGACTGCCAATAATGTAATGGTCAAATATCTCTGGCCTATTGACCAAAATATAGCAACCTAACAAGCCACTAAATGAATGACCAACGAAAATTTTATTATTCGCATCGACACGATAAGAATTTTTCAATAACGGAATAACCTGATCAGCAAGAAAAGCAGTGTACTCTTTCGCATGACCTGAGGCTTTACGTGCTGCTGATGAATGACCATTAGACTCATCAGGGGAATAGGTTGGAGTATAATCCCGCGTACGACTGATGGTGCGATCATCACCCTTTGAATAAGAAACACCTACAACAATAGCCTCTTTCACCACATTCCCACCCATTAGCGCCATAGCACCATTGGTAATCGGAAAGCCCCAACTAGTGTCATTAACGATAATAAGTGGGTAAGCCGCTTTAGTGTCCGCATAAGACTTCGGCAGCTGAATATAAAGCTCATATTCATTATTGTTGCTATTCGCATGAATACTTTTTGTTTCATAGGCAGGATAACCAAAAGGCGGTATTTCGCTGGCATAAACACTAGTTACAAAACTATTAGCTCCTATAATGCACGACAACAAATACATTTTCTTGAATGACATTTAACTTCCTTAGCTATTGGTGATAGCAGCAACTCGGCCAATTTCGAAAAAACTGCGCACCTTTTATTTTCAATATTTAAAGAATACGAGAGTTCACAGACCCTATTAATATCAGATAGTTCAACTGCATAAAATTATACAATGTTATTCATCTCTAACAGCGTACAATAGCCGCACACACGCAGCAGCGCAGTCTTGACGAATACGAGCTTCGTATCACCCCATCACCTAAAGGCCTTTTATGGCAACGCTACGTGTTCGCTACCAAACCATTGAGTTTGGCACTACTGATATTCACGTGCGCAGTCTGCGCGACAATCAAGAATTTTCTGATGACAAAGGCGAAGCAGAGGCTTTAGGTATTTCGTCTGCTTCGTGGCCGCTGTTTGGTATTGTGTGGCCATCGGGAGAGGTGCTTGCGCAATTGATGGTGGATTATGCAGTGGGCGAAAAACGCATTTTAGAAGTGGGTTGCGGCATAGCATTGGCCAGTTTGGTATTGAACCATCGCCAAGCGAATATTACTGCGACAGATTATCACCCGGAAGTGGAAGGTTTTTTAATTGAAAACGCCACACTTAATCGAGACAAAATCATCCCGTTTATTCGCACCGGCTGGAATGACCCACTCAGTGGATTGGGTTTGTTCGATATTATTATCGGCAGTGATTTATTGTATGAAAGCGAACATGTGGGATTACTATCGGAATTTATCAACCAACATGCCGCGCCGCAGTGCGATATTATTTTGGTCGATCCAGGCCGTGGACATCACGCTAAATTTAGTAAAAAAATGATTGCGCTTGGTTATAGCCACAGCCAACAAAAACCTGATATTGCCATAAAAACCAGCAAAATATTTACCGGCCAGATTCTCACTTACAGCCGCTAACATAAGCAAAGAATTAGGCCAATTTTTCTTGGGTGCAGTGAAAACTATTTTTTATCTCACCGCCATCCACCGAGTGTAAGTGCACATCAAAACCCCAAAGGCGATGCAGATGTTTTAACACTTCCGGTGTTGAATCGCCCAACGGGCGGCGGTTGTGCATAAAGTGATGCAGAGTTAACGATCTGTCACCGCGCACTTCAACGTTGTACACCTGAATATTCGGTTCGCGATTACCCAAGTTATACTGGCCCGCCAAAGTCTCTCGCAGCCGTTTAAAGCCGGTTTCATTGTGAATAGCATCGACATTAATTTTATCTTGCTGATCGTCATCAACAATGCTGAACAATTTTAAATCGCGCATAACTTTAGGTGATAAAAACTGCAGAATAAAACTTTCATCTTTAAAGTTTTTCATTGCAAATTGTAGGGTCTCCTTCCAATCTGAACCGGCAATTTCCGGAAACCAGTGGCGGTCTTCCGCTGTTGGGTTTTCACACATCCGACGAATATCAGACATCATTGAAAAGCCCAGCGTATAAGGATTAATACCGCTGAAATAAGGGCTATCGTAAGCCGGCTGCGCCACTACACTGGTGTGCGACTGCAAAAACTCCAGCATAAAACCATCGTTTACATAGCCACGTGCATGTAATTCATTTAACAAGGTGTAATGCCAAAAAGTCGCCCAGCCTTCGTTCATTACTTGGGTTTGACGCTGCGGATAAAAATACTGGGCAATTTTACGCACAATACGAATCACTTCGCGCTGCCAAGACTCTAACAAGGGCGCGTTCTTTTCCAAAAAATACAAAATATTTTCTTGCGGTTCAGAGGGGAAATGGGGCGCATTATCTTGCGGCCCACTTGATGCTGACTTAGGGATAGTGCGCCACAGATCGTTTACATGTTTTTGCAAATACTCTTCGCGCTCACTTTGACGGCGCTCTTCTTCATGCGCAGAGATTGGATAGGGACGCTTGTAGCGATCCACACCATAATTCATTAACGCATGGCAAGAATCTAAAATATCTTCTACCGCAGCTATGCCGTGTCGCTCTTCACATTTACTGATATAGTTTTTGGCAAAAACCAAATAATCAATAATTGAACTGGCATCAGTCCAGGTGCGGAATAAATAATTGCCTTTAAAAAAAGAATTGTGTCCATAACAAGCATGTGCGATCACCAATGCCTGCATGGTCATGGTATTCTCTTCCATTAAATAGGCAATGCAGGGGTTGGAGTTAATCACAATTTCATAGGCCAAGCCCATTTGCCCGCGCTTATAGGAATGTTCCGTGCTGAGCAATTGTTTACCATAGGACCAATGGCTGTAGCCAATCGGCATACCCACAGATGAATAGGCGTCCATCATCTGCTCTGAACTAATCACTTCAATTTGATTGGGGTAAGTATCCAAACCAAATTCTTTGGCCAACTCGCCGAGAATTTGGTCGCACTCCCGGATCAAATCAAAATTCCATTCGGATGTCACAAACAAGGGCTTATTCATGCAACCTTCTTATGAAAAAGTTCACGAAACACAGGGTAGATATCACCCACTTCGCGGATATGTTGCAGCGCAAAACATTCCGGATACTCATCGCGAATCGATTCGTAAGTAGTCCAGAGCGCTTGATGCTCGTTGTTGGTAATTTCAATATAGGAAAAGTATTGGCAACTAGGCAGCAGATCATCGACCAATATATCGCGGCACACATCGGAGTCTTCACCCCAGTTATCGCCATCAGATGCCTGAGCACCGTAAATATTCCACACTTCCGGTGAGTAGCGGTTCTGAATAATTTCTTGCATCAGTTTTAGCGCACTGGATACAACTGTCCCACCCGTTTCGCGCGAGTGAAAAAATTCATTTTCATCCACTTCTTTAGCGCTGGTGTGATGTCGAATAAATACGATTTCTGTTTTTTCATAATTTCGCTGCAAAAATAAATACAGCAAAATAAAAAATCGTTTGGCGATATCTTTGGTGGCCTGATCCATAGAGCCAGACACATCCATAATACAAAACATCACCGCCTTGGAACGTGGAATCGGCTGCTTGATATGCAGGTTGTATTTAAGGTCAAAGGTGTCTAACCAAGGAATGCGCCCAATCGCTTTTTCCAATTTGGCAATTGCTTCTATCACAGCGTCCAAGCGCGCTTTATTGCGCAGCTCTTCCGGCACTGCATTCAACGCCAGTAACTCTTCTTGCAGCTCGGCCAATTGACGCCGCTTGCCCGACGCCAACGCAATGCGGCGCATATTGGCAGAGCGCAGTGAGCGCACAATGTTAATGCGCCCCGGCTGACCTTCATTGGCGATGCCAGCGCGCACAGTTTTAAATTCTTCCAAGCCAGACAGTTGCCGTTTAATTAGATTGGGCAACTCCAGGCCATCAAACATAAAATCCAAAAACTCTTCCTGCGACAGGGTGAACGAAAAATCATCCATTCCCTCACCGGAATCACTCGCTTTACCCCCACTGCCCTGCCCACCGCCACCTTCCGGCCGCGCGATTTTATCGCCTTCCGAAAAGTGTTTATTGCCAGGCAGCACACGTTCGTTGTAACCGCCTTGGCCATGATAAATAACAGGCTCACTGATATCCCGCGCGGGAATACTGACTTTACCGCCCTTATCAATATCGGTAATTGACCTTTCACTGACCACATCAGAAACGGCCTTTTGGATTTGTTGACGATAGCGCCGCAAAAAGCGTTGGCGATTTACGGCGCTTTTGTTTTTAGCATTGAGACGTCGATCAATAATGTAGCTCATAACCCAACCTTAACATGATGAAGGTAAAACACTTTCAGGTTATCCAGTTAAATTATTGCGACTTTCTTACCCGCAAATACCACTCAGACAATAGCCGCACTTGTTTTTCCGTATAGCCACGCTCCACCATGCGCTGTACAAAATCGTGATGCTTTTTCTTGTCTTGCACAGAGGCTTTGGCATTGAACGAAATAACCGGCAGCAGATCTTCGGTATTGGAGAACATTTTTTTCTCGATCACAATGCGCAGCTTTTCATAGCTGCGCCAATCCGGATTTTTCCCTGCATTGTTTGCTTTGGCACGCAATACAAAATTGACAATTTCGTTGCGGAAATCTTTAGGATTGCTGATGCCTGCCGGTTTTTCGATTTTCTCAAGCTCATCATTAAGTGATGAGCGGTTGAGAATTTCACCGGTTTCAGGGTCGCGATACTCTTGATCCTGAATCCAGAAGTCGGCATAAGTCACATAGCGATCGAAAATATTTTGCCCGTATTCGGCATAGGATTCCAAATAAGCGGTTTGGATTTCCTTGCCGATAAAATCGACATACTTGGGTGAAATGAATTCTTTTAAGGCATTCAAATACTTCTCTTGCACTTCTTTGGGGAATTGCTCCTGCTCGATTTGCTGCTCCAGCACGTACATTAAATGCACCGGGTTAGCCGCAATTTCGGTGGGATCAAAATTAAACACCTTGGATAAAATCTTAAAGGCAAAACGGGTAGACAAGCCATTCATGCCTTCATCGACACCGGCCGCATCGCGGTACTCTTGCAAGGATTTTGCGCGCGGATCTGTATCTTTTAAATTTTCACCATCGTAAACGCGCATTTTAGAAAAGATGTTAGAGTTCTCCGGTTCTTTAATGCGCGACAACACCGAAAACTGTGCCAGCATGCGTAAAGTATCTGGCGCGCAGGGCGCCTTGGAGAGCGACGAGTTTTGCAACAGCTTCTCGTAAATTTTCATCTCCTCAGTCACACGCAAACAATAAGGCACTTTGACTATATAAACACGGTCAATAAAAGCCTCATTATTTTTGTTGTTGCGGAAGTTTTGCCATTCAGATTCATTGGAATGCGCAAGGATAACACCATCGAATGGAATAGCACCCAGCCCTTCTGTACTGTTGAAGTTGCCCTCTTGGGTTGCAGTTAACAGTGGATGCAAAACTTTAATGGGAGCTTTAAACATCTCCACAAATTCCATCAAACCTTGGTTAGCGCGGCACAAGCCGCCGCTAAAACTATAAGCATCGGGGTCATTTTGCGGGAACTCTTCCAACTGGCGAATATCGACCTTCCCGACCAGCGAGGAAATATCCTGATTGTTTTCATCACCCGGCTCGGTTTTAGTAATCGCGATTTGGTTGAGAATTGACGGGTACACTTTAACTACTTTGAACTGGGTAATATCACCGTGAAATTCGTGCAGGCGTTTGGCTGCCCAAGGTGACATGATCGTTTTAATATAACGACGAGGAATGCCGTAATCTTCCTCCAGGATTTTTCCGTCTTCATCGGGATTAAATAAGCCTAAGGGCGATTCAAAAACAGGTGATCCTTTAATGCAATAGATAGGCATTTTTTCCATTAAGGATTTCAACATTTCCGCCAGTGACGATTTACCACCACCCACTGGGCCGAGCAGATACAGAATTTGCTTCTTCTCCTCCAGCCCTTGTGCTGCATGCTTGAAAAATGACACTATCTGCTGGATGCACTCTTCCATGCCATAAAATTCATTAAAGACTTTATAGCGCTTCATAATTTTGTTGGAAAAAATTCGGCTTAGGCGTGCATCTTGCGATGTATCAATCATTTCCGGCTCACCAATCGCCATGAGCATACGCTCAGCGGCGGAGGCATAAACGCTGGGATCTTTTTTACAGAGTTCGAGATACTCCTGAATCGTCAATTCTTCCTGCTGGGTAGTTTCAAAACGCTCGCGGTAATGGCTGAAAATACTCATAATCTACCTCGGGTTAGCGACTAAAGCGGCAAACAACAGACTGGTAAAACAGTAAACGATTTTTACTGCAACAAGCTATAAGAAATTCTCCATCAACTCATACTTCTAAGCATAGCCCTAAAATTCTCAAGCATTAAAGGGAATAACAAATTATTGACTGATTTCTCGCTACACTTTTACACTCAAAAAACGCGCCAAGTAATTCAAGCTTATAGAAGCGACCGTATGAAGCCCGCTATAACAAACTCGATAAATTCTATTTTTATACGTATAAATTATTGATCTGGACTCTATGATTTCAATCCCTTGGTTAAACCCTGACAGCTATGATTTTCCCGATCCAGCCAATGCGCTGGATGACCCAGAAGGGTTATTGGCCGTAGGGGGAGATTTATCGCCAGAGCGAATTCTGGCAGCTTATCATCGCGGAATATTCCCCTGGTTTAATAAAGGCGACCCCATTTTGTGGTGGAGCCCCAGCCCGCGCACCGTGATATTTCCTGATCAACTTCATATTTCCAAAAGCCTGCGCAAAGCCCTGCGCCAAGGTATTTATCGCGTGACCTTTGACCAGTGTTTCAGCGCAGTAATGAGATCTTGCGCTGCGCCGCGCACCTATGCCAACGAAACATGGATCAGTGAAGACATAATTGCCGGTTACTCTGCCCTGCATGAACGCGGTTTTGCGCACTCGGTTGAGGTCTGGCGTGGTGATGAACTGGTGGGCGGACTTTACGGTATAGCACTGGGTAAAATATTTTTTGGTGAATCCATGTTCAGCCGCGCTGACAATGCCTCTAAAGTCGGTTTTGCCCATTTAGTGCGACAACTGCGCGAGTGGGAGTTCCAACTGATCGACTGCCAAGTCGCAAACGATCATTTGTTTAGTTTGGGAGCTGTTGAAATCCCCCGTGAAGAATTCCAGCAAATGCTGATAGACTTTACCGATAGGCCCAGTGCGAATGTGTTGCCTTGGTCAACACTGGCTGTCGCTGCTTGGGAATAACTGGAATTACGCGAGGCAATCATGTCTGACCTCTCCACTCTCAAGCTGTTTGCGACCCAACCTCATCCCTGCAGCTATCTTGATGGTCAGGAGGCAACTACCGTTTTTGTCGATCCAGAAGCCAAAATAGATCCAACACTCTATACCCAGTTGTCGCAATTGGGCTTTCGGCGCAGCGGCGCGCACTTGTATCGCCCACAGTGCCTGCGCTGCCAAGCTTGCGTGTCCTGCCGAATCCCTGTCAATCTGTTTAAACCTAATCGCACCCAACGCCGCTGTTTGCAGCGTAATCGCGACTTATCACTGCATGTTAATCACACTATCAACACTCTCGAACACTACAACCTTTACTCTCGCTATATCGAAAGCCGCCACCAAGATGGCGATATGTACCCCCCATCTGAAGATCAGTACAAGGCATTTCTCACTAGCGAGTGGGGTATCACCCAATTTATTGAATTTCGTCTCGACGGGCGCCTGATTGGAGTATCGGTCTGCGACCAGTTAGGTGATGGACTTTCGGCGGTATACACCTTTTATGATGCCACCGAAGAAAGCCGCAGCCTGGGTAAATTCGCCATACTCGCTCAAATTGAAAAAGCGCGGAGCCTGGGGCTTGATTACTTGTATCTTGGCTATTGGATTAAAGAATGTGAAAAGATGAACTATAAAATCCAGTATCGCCCACTAGAGTTGCTGGTGAACCGTCGCTGGATGCGAGTCAACTGAATAGACCACCCCCAACTTGCGCAGATTTACAGCGAATCAAAGGGATAAATTGCAGCAAACGTCGCTTTTCCTCCCTTTCCCCTTGGCGCCGCTGGTTAATTAAGGCACAATTCACGCCTATTTTTTTACCCCCATCCTACCGCCCCGCGCGCTGGATCAGACTTGTTGAAAACCTGAGGAAACTGCCGCATGGCAAAAGACGATTGCATTGAATTTGATGGCGAAGTGGTTGATACCCTGCCCAACACCACCTTCCGCGTAAAACTGGAGAATGGACATGTGGTGATTGCCCACATTTCCGGCAAGATGCGTAAAAACTACATCCGCATTTTGACAGGCGACAAGGTTAAGGTTGAGATGACTCCCTATGACCTGAGCAAAGGCCGTATCACTTATCGCGCACGTTAATCGCATCAATTAACGTTTTGCATAAAAACAAAAAGCCGCACATGTGCGGCTTTTTGTTTTTCGGGTGATTATTCACCTATTCACATTGAAACCCTAGGCAGGTTGCGCATGCTTGGGTTTGGCCTTTACATCGATAATCAACTTATCTTCTGCCGCATCCACATCCACATCAACAGTACCGCCACCATGAGAAAGTGATCCAAACAGGATTTCCTCAGCTAATGGTTTTTTCAGTTTGTCCTGAATTAAGCGCGCCATCGGGCGAGCCCCCATTTTCACATCGTAACCATGAATAGCGAGCCATTCGCGCGCTTCATCACTAATCTCCAAGGTGACGTGTTTATCATCCAACTGGGTTTGTAACTCCATCAGGAATTTATCAACCACAGTTTTGATGGTGTTGAGTGTCAGCGAAGCAAATTGAACAATTGCATCCAAGCGATTGCGGAACTCAGGCGTGAACATCTTCTTGATTGCTTCCATACCATCGGTGGTGTGATCCTGATGGGTAAAGCCGATAGAGGCACGACTCATCACTTCCGCACCTGCGTTGGTGGTCATAATCAAGATCACATTGCGGAAGTCGGCTTTGCGGCCGTTATTATCCGTCAAGCTACCGTGATCCATTACTTGCAACAGCAAGTTGAATACCTCGGGATGCGCCTTTTCAATTTCATCCAGCAATAGCACACAATGCGGTTGTTTAGTGATGGCATCGGTCAACAAACCACCCTGATCAAAACCTACATAACCCGGTGGTGCACCAATTAAACGGGATACGGTATGACGCTCCATGTATTCGGACATATCAAAACGAATTAACTCCATGCCCATGCAAGACGCAAGCTGGCGACAAACTTCGGTTTTACCAACACCAGTCGGGCCTGCAAACAAGAAAGAGCCAATTGGTTTTTCGGCCGACCCCAAACCAGCGCGCGACAACTTGATCGCAGTGGCAAGGGTATCTATCGCTTCGTCTTGACCAAACACGGTCATTTTCAAATTCTGATCCAGCTTGCGCAATTGCTCTTTATCAGAAGACGAGACACTTTTTGGTGGAATGCGCGCAATTTTGGCGACGACATTTTCTACATCTGTCACACCAATGGTTTTCTTGCGTTTGCTCGGTGTTTGTAACTGTTGATAAGCACCCGCCTCATCAATCACATCAATCGCTTTATCGGGCAAGAAGCGATCATTGATATAGCGTTCGGCCAATTCCGCGGCCGCCCGCAAAGCAGCATCGGTGTAACGCAAATTGTGATGCTTCTCAAAACGACTCTTGAGCCCTTTTAAGATTTGATAAGTCTCTTCCACCGTTGGCTCATTAACATCCACTTTTTGGAAGCGACGAGACAACGCGCGGTCTTTATCAAAAATACCGCGATACTCTTGATAGGTTGTTGAACCCATGCAGCGAATTTCGCCAGATGACAACAATGGCTTTAATAGATTAGATGCATCCATCACACCACCGGACGCTGCACCGGCACCAATGATGGTGTGAATCTCATCGATAAATAGAATGGAATTTTTTTGTTTCTTTAATTCGTTGAGCAAACTTTTGAAGCGTTTTTCAAAGTCACCGCGATATTTGGTGCCCGCTAACAACGCCCCCATATCCAAGGAGTAGACCACACTATCCGCCAAAGTTTCAGGCACATCACCATCCACAATACGTTTAGCAAGCCCCTCTGCAATCGCCGTTTTACCAACGCCTGACTCACCCACCAACAGCGGATTATTTTTACGGCGGCGCGACAAAATTTGACAGACGCGCTCCACTTCAAACTCGCGCCCAACAAGCGGATCAATGCGCCCTTGCATCGCCGCTTCATTCAAGTTTGCGGCAAAATTTTCCAACGGACTTTGTGAAGCGGATTCGCCTGTCGCTGCATCTTCGTCCTGATTTTCCGGCGCAGAGTGATGATCGTGACCGTGATCAGTTTGACCAGACACTTTGTGAATACCGTGGGTGATGTAATTCACCACATCGATTCGCGCAATACTTTGTTGTTTAAGATAATAAACTGCTTGGCTTTCCTGTTCGCTAAAAATAGCAACTAATACATTGGCGCCAGTGACTTCTTGTTTACCGGAAGATTGCACATGGAACACAGCGCGCTGTAATACACGCTGGAATCCCAGTGTTGGCTGAGTCTCGCGCTCGGAATCGTTTTCGGGGATAAGTGGGGTTGTAGAATCGACAAACTCGATCAACTCTTTTCGCAAACTCATTAAATCGGCACCGCAAGCGCGCAATACATTCGCAGCAGAATCATTGTCGATGAGCGCCAACAATAAATGCTCTACCGTCATAAATTCATGGCGCTTGGAACGCGCACCTTTGAAAGCAAGATTTAAAGTTACTTCAAGATCTTTACTTAACATCGCGCTTACCCTCATCTAACCAACAAATTTAAAATCTACTTTTACTGCTCAGCCTTATCTAAACCGTAGCTAACTGAACCAGATCTGAATGCTTTGGCAAAGTCACTCATTCTCCATCGTCAACCGCTTCGATTTCGCACAGCAGCGGATGCTGATTCTCTCTTGCATATTGATTCACTTGCGCCGCTTTTGTTTCAGCTATATCACGAGTATAGATGCCACAAACAGCTTTGCCTTGAACATGTACCGTTAACATGATTTGGGTAGCTTTTTCGCGCGACATGGAAAAAAACACTTCCAGTATTTCCACCACAAAATCCATCGGTGTGTAGTCGTCATTCAACAACATCACCTTGTACATAGGTGGCCGCTTTAGCTTTGGCTTGGACGTTAAAACGGCAAGGCCACCATCTGAGTCATCGGCAAACTTATCGTCGTCTTTAGCTAAGGTTAGTTGAAGGTTTTGGAGATTGCCCATAGAGATTCAATACAAATTAAAAATGATTAGTCGTTCGAAAGTATTGTAACTCATCGGCATAACAAGCCCTAATGGAGTCTAATACGGATAAATGCTTGACTTTGGGTCAATTGTTGGATAAAAAAAGAGCACAGCTGCACACAAATGCGGCACATAGTTCAAATAAAAGCACCAAAACTCAAATAACGACGCTCATTGTTACGAAACTGATATCTCGTCCAACCCCAAGCAAGTGCTGTACTTGGGACAATAATAACGACAGTGATGTTTTTCAAGGGCATCACTTGGGCAGAAGGACTCCAATCATGCCAACAGGCACAGTTAAATGGTTCAATAATGCAAAAGGTTACGGCTTTATCCTTGCGGATGAAGGCGGTGAAGATCTATTTGCACACTATTCCGCCATCACAATGGAGGGCTATAAAACCCTCAAGGCTGGCCAACAGGTAACATTTGATGTTACCAAGGGCGATAAAGGGCTACACGCGGTGAATATCGCTGCCCCCGCCAATGAAGGCAATGTGGATCACAGCAACCGAAAGAGCGCAGTTCCAGCCTAGGTTTGGCGCAAAAAGCCCCCAATAAAAAAGCCCCTCGTATTACTACGAGGGGCTTTTAGTGCTTTCGGTATCGAGGAAGCCTTAGCTCAAGCTAGCCAATACTGCATTAAAGGTGGCACTTGGGCGCAGGGCAGCAGAGGCTTTGGCAACATCCGGGCGATAATAACCACCCAAATCAACCGGCTTGCCTGCTGCAGCTTTCAATTCAGCCACAATGGTGGCTTCGCTGTCAGCCAAGGCTTTTGCAACAGGGGCAAACTCTGCTTGCAACGCAGCGTCTTCTGTTTGCGCAGCGAGCGCTTGGGCCCAGTACAGCGCCAGATAAAAATGGCTGCCACGGTTATCCAACTCACCTGCAGCACGGCCTGGCGATTTGTTCTCGTCGAGGAACTTGCCGTTCGCTTGATCCAGGGTTTTGGCAAACACTTTGGCTTTGGCGTTGTTAGTCACGCTGCCAAAATGATCCAAGGATTCTGCCAGTGCCAAAAACTCACCCAATGAATCCCAACGCAGATGCCCTTCTTCCACAAACTGCTGTACGTGCTTCGGAGCGGAGCCACCAGCGCCCGTCTCAAACAAACCACCACCATTCATCAAAGGAACGATCGACAGCATTTTGGCTGAAGTACCTAATTCCATAATGGGGAATAAGTCAGTGAGGTAGTCGCGCAGTACGTTACCAGTCACAGAGATAGTGTCTTTACCTACACGGATACGATCGAGCGAGTATTGAATCGCCTCTTCTGGAGTCTTGATGTAAATCTCCAGACCAGAAGTGTCGTGATCTTTCAGGTAAGTATTTACCTTGGTGATCAGTTGCGCATCGTGAGCGCGTTTTGGATCCAGCCAAAACACCGCTGGAGTACTGGAAGCGCGTGCGCGATTAACAGCCAGCTTTACCCAATCCTGGATTGGTGCATCTTTAACCTGGCAGGCGCGGAAGATATCGCCTTGCTCGACGGCTTGTTCGATCAGCACTTTACCTGCCGCATCCACCACGCGCACAACGCCATCGGTTGGGATTTGGAAAGTTTTGTCGTGTGAACCGTATTCTTCAGCCGCTTGCGCCATCAAACCAACGTTAGGCACACTGCCCATGGTTTTTGGATCAAATGCGCCGTGCTTTTTGCAGTCGTCGATAACAACCTGGTAAATACCGGCGTAGCAGCGATCTGGAATGCAGGCTTTGGTGTCTTGCAGTTTGCCAGCGGTGTTCCACATTTTGCCTGAGTCACGGATCATCGCAGGCATAGAAGCATCAACAATCACATCGCTTGGCACGTGCAGGTTGGTAATACCCTTGTCAGAGTTCACCATCGCCAATTCAGGGCGATCAGCGTACAACGCTTTGATATCCGCTTCGATTTCAGCTTGTTTGTCTGCCGGCAGGGATTTGATTTTGGCATACAGATCGCCGATACCGTTGTTCAAATCAACTTTCAATTCGCTCAATACAGCGGCGTGTTTTTCCAATACTGGCGCGTAGAACACAGATACAAAGTGACCGAAAATGATCGGGTCAGACACTTTCATCATGGTCGCTTTCAAGTGCACAGACAGCAATACACCTGATTTTTTAGCATCGTCAATTTGCGCAGCAATATAGGTGCGCAGTGCATTTTTACTCAATACTGAGGCATCGATAATTTCGCCAGCCAATACTTTTACGGTTTCTTTTAATACTTTAGTGCTGCCATCTTTGCCAACCAATTCGATTTTCAGGTTGCCGGCATCAGCAATCAGCGCCGATTTTTCGCTGCCGTAGAAATCACCGGCGGTCATGTGTGCCACATGAGATTTAGAGTCAGCAGCCCAAGCACCCATTTTGTGCGGATTCTTGCGCGCGTAATTTTTGACTGACAAGGGTGCGCGACGGTCTGAGTTGCCTTCACGTAAAACCGGGTTTACTGCAGAACCTTTGATTTTGTCGTAACGGGCTTTAGCGTCTTTTTCTGCATCGTTAGCTGGGTTCTCAGGGTAATCAGGCAGACTATAGCCTTGCGACTGCAATTCTTTGATCGCCGCTTTCAATTGTGGAATTGAAGCACTGATGTTTGGCAACTTAATGATATTGGCTTCTGGCGTAGTCGCCAATTTACCCAACTCAGCCAAATGGTCGCCAATACGTTGTGCGTCGGTCAACAGCTCGGGAAATGCCGAAATAATACGTCCGGAGAGGGAGATATCGCGGGTTTCAATGGCTATGCCGGAGGATTTGGTGAAGGACTGAACGATGGGAAGTAGGGAGTAAGTTGCCAGGGCTGGCGCTTCGTCAGTTTGGGTATAAATAATTTTTGAATCTGTCATTTAAAGATGGCTCCATCAATTCATGCGGCTCGGCCTTGTGAGCTCTACCATTAACGATATGAAAATTTAGAAAAAGAGCCCCGCCACAGGGAACTGCCCCTTGCCAGAGCGCGGGCGATTCTACACCTCTACACAGGTTTATGCATGGTTTAGTTGCTATGGCATCCGCATCAATCTCAGCTAGAATCCGCTTTTTCCCTGCATCATCACTTGGCTCTAGCGATATTTATGGCTTCTCTGATTCTTTTTAACAAACCATTTGGCGTACTTTCCCAGTTTACCGATGGCGAAGGTCGCCCGACTTTAAAAGACTATATCAAGGTTCCCCATGTGTACCCTGCCGGGCGTCTGGATCACGATTCAGAGGGCTTATTACTGCTCACCGATGATGGCGACCTACAACATCACATAAGCCATCCAGCACACAAACAACCAAAAACCTATTGGGTACAAGTTGAAGGAGCGCCGAACAGCTACGCCCTAACCAAATTACGCCAGGGTGTTGAGCTGAACGATGGCATGACCCAACCGGCGGAAGTACGCCTGATTCCAACTCCCAAGCTCTGGGAACGCGTACCGCCTATTCGCGAACGCGCCAATATTCCTACGCAATGGATGGAGATAATTATTACTGAGGGGCGCAACCGTCAGGTGCGCCGCATGACTGCCGCTGTTGGTCACCCGACCCTGCGCTTGGTGCGCGTAAAGATTGGCAATTGGACCCTGGAGGGAATAGAACAGGGGAAATACAAAACCGAAACGGTGCAACCACCTAAATCAAATACTGGCAGTGCGCGCAATAAAAACAGCCGTTCACAGCACAAGCCTGCAAGCAAAACGGCAAAGACTAATCCAGCGAAAGCCAACTCGGCCGATAGCAATAAAACTGGCGCTGCGAAAAGCAAAAGCACGCAACCCAATGCGCGGCCGACGACAGCGAACAAACCCAGACCGACAACAAAACCCGCTACCAAAACACTGGTGATTCAAAAATCAAAGCCCAAACGAATCATTAATCCTGACTAATTGTTTTACCTGAAAAAAATAAGGCGCCCTAGAGCGCCTTATCTGTTGATAACAAAAAATCAACCGTATGAAAATGCCAAGCCCTTCTCGCGATATTCACGTATGCGAATGCCATAACTGCCATCACAGAGCGCACGTTTAATCAAAAAGCTCTTATCCAAAGTCTTTTGTTCGATTTCGTTCAAATTGACAATTTGTTCTTTTTCAAGCGGTCGGTTTAAATCTTTTACCACAATGATTTTGGGTAGATGGCGATAGCGGTGATTAGACTCCAACACTATGCCCACCAAGCCATTCACCAATTCGACAATACTGCCCGGTGGATATAAACCAACGCACTTGATAAATTCAAGCGCAAGACGCTCGTCAAAATGAGTGCCGCGATCTTGAAAGATACGCTTAAGCGCATCGGTACTGGGAATTGCGCGGGAGTAGCAGCGATCGCCAGTCATTGCATCGTAGGCATCAACAATACTAACAATTCGCGCAAAATCAGAAATACCAGCCGCCTTTAATTTGCGCGGATAGCCTGTGCCATCAACACGCTCATGATGGCTGTAGGCGACATCGACGGTAGAGTTTGGCACACCGGGCGATGACATTAACAAATTACGCCCGTGCACAGTGTGGGCTTTAATCATGCTAAATTCTTTATCGCTCAACGGATCGGATTTATTCAGCACATTTTGCGGCACACGCATTTTGCCTACATCATGCAACAAACCACATAAACCTAGTTTTTCCAGCTCCGGCTCGCTCATGCCCAAATGGCGGCCAAACGCAATCGCCAGAATACAAACATTCAAACAGTGCTCTGCGGTGTATTCATCCTCGTTGCGCATGCGCGACATCCAGATAAGTGCATCGGCATTGCGCAAAATACTACCGACGCAATCTTTAACTGTCGCCTTTGCCTGCTCAGTGTTCACCCCCCCCCCCAGACGCACATCATCAAGTAGGGTTTTAGTGAGTTTTTTTGCTTCGCG
>NZ_BBUL01000091.1 GCF_000953825.1 Cellvibrio sp. OA-2007
ATTCTATATCTATGGATCCCCGCAAGCGGGGATGACGACACCCTTCTATTTAGCCTTGTACACAACTGCGCGTTTAAACTCTGGCCGCCAACCGCTGGAAATTACTACTCCAAATAACACTAACAACATACCTAATAGCTGAATGATATTGGGCAGGGTGCCCAGTGCGAGGCTTACCAAAAGCGTAGAAACGGGAACTAGATTAAACGCAATTGCAGATTTGTCTGGCCCCAGAAAATGCACGCCGCGCAACCAAAAAATATATGCCAATACAGTTCCGCAGATCGACATATAAAATAAAATTCCATGGGTTGTTAAGGATAAATTCGGAATGGTCGCAAAAGGTTGTTCAATGACACTGGCGCTAATCATTAATGCAATTGCACCTATGCTGACCGTCCAGCGCGCCAGTTGTAATGATGGAATGTGGCCAGCAAATTTTTTTGTGCCCACACTATAAAGGCTCCAAACAATACAGGCGCCCAGCATCCACGCATCGCCAAGGGCGATATGTAATAAAGCAAAATTCCCGCCGGTAATCACCAAACTGACGCCCATAAAAGCCAACACAATACCTATGTATTGATAAGTTTGTATGCGGGTTTTGAGTAGCCAGACAGAAAACACCAGTGACAACATGGGCGATAGCGCCATAATTAACGCTGCATTTAATGCCGATGTAGTGTGCAGTGCAGTAAAAAAAGCGTAGTTAAATCCGAACACACCAATAATGCCAAGCGGAATCAGTACGCGCGCATCTTTCCATTGCAACCGGGATTCGGCTTTACCCTGCACAAGGCGCAATAATAAAAACAGTATGAGTGCTATACCAAAGCGTTCAGCGGCTGCGGTAAGCGGTGCTACATCATCTGCGATTGCATGGCCTGCATTAAAATTACTGCCCCAAAAGAAGGTGCTTGCAATCACCATCAACCATACCATCAACTGCGGATTCATCATTAAACTCTCAACTCATCTAGCGGATGCCAAGAATAGAGATTTCGTTTATGGTATGTAAGTTATTTTTTGTTTAAATCTTAGCGGGAGTAGCGAATGCTCCCAACCTGCCTAGGGTAAAAATCAACCAACGTGCGGATCACGAATAAATCTAACGGTCAACCGCCCAGCTTGCGCATGAGCGGTTTTTATGAAGTTCACTAAAAGTTTAGAAATTTAATTTCACATTGATTTTTGCACTGCGCCCTGCCGCTGGGAAACCTATATCGGTGTAGTAGTCTTCATCGGCAAGATTTTCCAAACTCAGGCCCAATTGAAGTTGAGCATTGAGTGTCCAGTGTGCGCTCGCATCAAAACGGTTGTAGGCGTTGAGTGTTTGTTCTACATCAGTGCCAGTGTAGCGGCTGACGGCAAAGCGTTCATCTACCCGCATATATTGTGCGTTAAAGCTCCACGCATCGTTTAACGCGTAATTAATAGATGTGCCATAGGTAACTTGTGGACGGCCGAGTAAATGATTGTCGGACGATATCATGTCGATATCGGTATAGGTTGCATGCGCCCGTAAGCTGAGATTTTCTTGTACTTGCCAATTAAATTCAGATTCAACTCCGCTGGTTTCTACCCGTGACCGGTTAACATTTTTGAATGTTGCGGAATCAAAATCGATCAGGTTGCGATAGTGATGGTCAAAATAGCTGACCCGTGCATTGAATGTGTTTTGATTAAATTCAAAACCGGCATCGCGGGTGGTGACTGTTTCGGGTTGCAAATCGGCGTTGCCCACTAGTGGATGGCCCAGCGCAAAAAAGCTCGGAAGTTTAAATCCTTCGCCCCAATTGGCGAACAGTGTCCAATTGTCATTGACGGTAAACTTAGTGCCGATTTGGCCGCTGTCATTCGCATCAAAACCTTCTGCATCATCGCGGCGAATGCTGGCTTGCACTAACCACGCCTCAGTGGCATAGGTATTCAAATTGATAAAGGCGCTGTCAATTTGGCGATCCAGTGCAAAATTAATCGGGTATACATCCGGTGAATATAAATAGCCTGCGCTGGCTCCATCTTCTTTTTTAGTCTCTACACCAATATTCGCCCAGAATTTTTGCTGATCGCCGAGGGTGTTGATCCAACTAAATTGGGTGCGATTAAAGTCAACTACCGAACCATTGGGTGGAACTGCATCGAAAGGAATAATGCCGGGTGATGTCAGATCTTCGTCGCGTTCATACCAGCTTGCACTTACTTTGCTTTTCCAAATGTGATTAACCTGCGACACCCAACTCATTGCGGCGCTTTGGTCTTTATAATCGCTCATGTCCAAGTCCCGACCAACAGAAAATTCCGGCCCGCCACTTTGCTCGGGGAAACTGGTGCGTTCACCATCAAAATAACGATAACTAAAATTCACGGCGTGTGCATCGTGTTGCCAATTCAAGCGACTGGTGAATTCAGTATTTTTTGCAGTGCTACCAACAACGGGTTCGCCAGCATCTTTACCTTGCAAACTAAATGCATAACTGAGCTTGTTGATGCTGCCGCTGGTAGATACACCAACGCTGCTGTAATCATCGCTGCCCAAGCTTGCATTTAAGGTAGTGGATTTTTTTCCCGGTGTTTGGGTGATGATGTGAATCACACCAGCGAGTGCATCTGAACCATAGACTGCTGATTGTGCGCCGCGAATTATTTCAATGCGCTCGATGGATTCGATGTTGATGCCATTTAAATCAAACCCGCCGCCGCGAGTGTTGGTGGGGTCGTTAAGTTGTACACCATCGAGCAGGACAAGCGTGTGGTTTGCTTCAGCGCCGCGCAAAGCTATTGAGGTAATCCCGCCTGGGCCACCTTGTTCTTCTACCCAGAGGCTGGGCACTTGGCGCAAGGCATCAATCAAACTGTGATTGCTGAGTTGCAACAATTGTTCTTTGTTGATTATCGAAACAGAAGACGATAATTGTTCATTAGTGACTGGGCTATAGCTTCCGGTAACAATAAGTTCTTCGGTAGAGGCCAGTGTGGGTAGTGTAATTACTGCAAGAAATAATGGGGAGAGGCGGAAAGTTTTCATTTAAAGCCTTAGTTTATCTGTATGGTAATTTGGTTTTTAACTGGGGGATAAATGGACTCCGTCACTCACTCTGAGACACGCCGTGAATACATCCATGTAGGCTCGGGCACAGCATCCTTGCTGCGCACGGTCTCAGAGCAAATGCCGGAATCCATTTTTATCGCACTTGGGTAATTTATCTGCTTAATTTTTAACTGCGGGAAACTTATACAGCGTGTAATAAGCATCCATTTTTTCTGGGGCGTTTTTGCTAAACAATGATTGAGTTTTTAACTGTGCGTGATAAACCCGCGCAGTTTGTTGCGGGTGAATTTTTGCTTGCTCCAGCGATGCCACATCAATCCGAATAGATTTACGGTCATCACTCAGTGAAATCGATTTGATTGCTTCTTGTTGTAAACCCAGTTCATCCGAGCCGTAATCCGGCGCATCGCGGTACACCCAAGACTCCAAGGTTAACAGCGATTTTAATTCGTCTGCCGTTATTTTATTGTCAATTGCTTGCGTTAATTCCAGGCTAAAACCGGTTGTGGTAGCGAGCATTTCTTTAATTGCTGGTGCAATGGTTTTTCCGTCCCACACAATACGCTGTAAGCTCGCAATATGGCCACCTTTTGCTTGCCAGCCGCGACCCGTTTGACCGAGTAATAAACTGCCATCTTTCAAAAAGAGTGGGCGCATTACGCCAGATTCGAGGCCATCAATAAACGGCATCACACTGCCTTGCTCAACACCATCAACCGTTTGAAACGCGATGCGCAATAAATTCGATTGGGTTTGATCGCCCATTAACATTTGACCTGCAAATGCACCGAATTTTCCTTTGGTGGTATCCCATGCCGGATTGCCGGGCGAATTGGCAACACGATTGTGTGGCAACAAAACAATTGCGTTAGTGCGTTTGTTTTGTACTTTGTCCCACGCAATTTCTGGCGAGTCGGGTGTCATGCCGGGCAAATCCACAAGGCCTGATGGATGACCGTAAAATTTATCTTTTTCGATGATAAAAATTTTCGAGGTGCCCATAAATTCACCCTGATTATCGGAATACCACAGGCGACCATCTGGCGCCGTTCCTAAACCGGCAGGGCTGCGCAAACCATTTGCCCAGAGCGAAAATTTTCCGTTGGGTTCAATGCGAATATTCCAGCCCGATAATCCACCTTGTGAGCCCATGTATTTACCATTGGCTTTGTAAGTGGAGCCATCGCCGCCGTCGGCTAGATTGATGCTGATGTAGTAAGCCCCATCTTTGCCGCGTACCGGGCCGTGCATGTAGGAGTGATAGTTGCCGTGATAGGAGTGGGCATCAAATAAAGTTTCATAACTGTCGGCGATGCCGTCGCCGTTGGTATCGCTAATACGCGTGAGTTCGGCTTTTTGCCCGGCGATTACGCTGAGTCCTTTTTTGTCTTCAACTAATACACCAAGGCTGTCAAAAGTGCCTTCAGCAAACAAATGCCATTGGCCTTTTACCATACGCCAGATTCCCGCAGTGCGCGTTGCAACTACTGTAGTGTTGTCTTGGGTTAAAGCTAAGCCAAGCGCTTCAAACAATTGCTCGCGGCCAAAATTATCTTTGGGTGGATAATAACTTTCGATGCTGTAACCCGCCGGCAGATCAGCTTTCGCTTGGGTAATTCTGATCGGTTGTTTGCGATAATCGAAGTCTGATTTTCTTGCATGCCAGACATTATTGGCAACTTGCATTTTTGCGGTGAGCGTGGCGCTTTTACTGTCTGCAGGCACGGTCCATTGGCCGTTGCTAATTTTACCTTTGTTCACTGCTGCGTTTTGCAGTAGTTGTGTATTGAGCGAGAATTGTTGTGCAGTTTTTAGTTCGCCGTTTACGGTGATATTCACATCGCCGTTTGCGGCAATCGAAGTTTGGACTTTTATCGTGTTGTTGCCAACGCGATAATTAAAGGTTGGCAATTCACTTTTTTGTTTTGAATTGCGCGTGTAACCTAAAAATTGTGCATTCATTGCCGCGACGCGGGGCAGGTGATCTTCTTTGCTGTTGAGTGATGCCTTAATCGTTTCCACATCGCCAAATTTTGCCTCTTTAAAGGAGAAGTCGATTATCTTGCCCTGCGCATTGAGTGGGACAAATAAAAATTCCTGATTGCCAAAATTAATTTCGCGGCTCTCAAAGCCCATTTTTAAACCCTTGCCACCGCGATTAGTAAACTCGCCAGTCATATCCAAAAATCCGCCTTGCCAAATCTTGGTAATCGCCAGCAAGCGTGGATCAAATGAATAGTTAACACCCCAAGGCGAGCCTACGTGAATTGCCCGGCCGGACGCACCAGTCATAGGCCCGCGCTGAATGCGCACTTCATCGTCAACTAATAATTGCAAACGGTCGGCGATGGGGTCGTATTCTTCGGCGCCGGTTTGCGCGAGCAATTTAATGGTTGGGCCTTGGTCGTGCACATCGTTTAGTGTTGCGAGATAATCGCCAATTGCGTTGATCTGTAAGTCGCTTAATACCTGCGGAGAAAATGCCGGCATGATGGGCAGAAAGGCTTCACCTTTTTTAGCGCCGCTTTCAGCAACGGCTAATTGATCGGTGGCGGCGCGAATGCTGCGGTGTAAATATTGGCGATCTGCCTTTATGGTGAAGCGATGGCCTTCACCACCTTCTACGATTTCGCGGTCACGCGGCTCGCGTTTAAATAAGCCAAATAAATTCGGACCAGAGCTAACGCCGGAATCATTCTTAATTACCGAGTGGCAAGCATTACAGCCAACCGATTCAAAGGTTTCTTTGCCGAGTGCAACAAAATCCACCAACTCTTTTTGATTGGTGGCTTCGCCGGATTTTTTTGGCATGGTGATTAATGAAAAATCTGCAGGCGCGATGGTGAAATTGCGCAGTGCCAGTTGGCCTTTTTTAACCAAAAAGCTGGTGTTGCCCGCCGGATTTTCCCAGCCGACATTGGCATTTTCGCTCATGCCGGTGCGGATATCATTTATCGATACAGTCTCACCATTGATACGCACTTCCACAATTAATGCCGGGTCTACTTTTGCACTGGCTTCGTTATAGCGCGGCGCACGGAAGGTGACGTATAACTTTTGCCATTCGTTGTTAACATTGTTGAGGTCTATTGCATAACGACCTTGCACATAGAGTTTTGCATCGCTGCCTTCTGGAGCTAAAAATTCTGTTTCGAGTACAGAGTCACCGAGGTATGCAGTTGTGTTCAGGTGTTCAGCGCTGCCGTTAGTGGTGAGTAGGAGAATCTCGCCATCGCTGGCGATAGTCGCTTGTAATTTGTTGCCGACTGCACTTACTTTGCTGGCGTTAACCCAAGCGTTGTTCGCTTTAAAAAAATCAGCTGGGTTTTGTGCGTAGAGCGGCATAGCACTGGCGATGAGCGAACCCAGTAGCGCGACTTTTGAAAATAATCCAAGGTTATTCAGGAGAGACATAATCTTTACCTATGTCATTGCACTAAAAAAGCGCCGCAGTGAATAACTGCGGCGCAAACAATCGACAGTGTGAGCAATAAGCAACTGTCAGCGGAAAGAACAGGAAATTAAAGTTTGCGCACCCAAATGTTGCGGAAGTTCATTGCATTGCCGTGATCCTGCAAGCGAATCGGCGCGCAGCCGTGGGCTTTGTAGACGGGTTTGCCAATCCATTCGGTGGCGCCCTGAATTTCGAAATGGTTTTGTACTAAAACGCCGTTGTGCAACACGGTCACGTAACCGGGTGATGTCAGTTTTTGCGCGGCATCAAATTTTGGCGCGGTGAAAATAATATCGTAAGTTTGCCATTCGCCCGGTGCGCGCGATGCATTTACCAGCGGGATAGATTGTTTGTAAATCGATCCCGCTTGGCCATTGGGATAGGTTTTATTGTTGTAGGAATCCAATACCTGCACTTCGTAGCGCTCCTGCAAAAAAACACCACTGTTGTTGCGCCCTTGGCCTTCCAGTAATTTGCCGTTTTCATCGGTAATTAAGGTGGGGGTTTTCCATTCAACATGCAGTTGCACATCGCAAAAAGCTTCTTTTGTTTTGATGTCGCCGGTTTTGGGAACTACCACCAGTGCGCCATCGACAACTTTCCATTTCGCTTCGCCGCCTTCGGCGCCTTGCCATTGGTTTAAATTTTTCCCATCAAATAGTTGCATTGCATCTGAAGGTATGCCGCTTGCTGGAACACTGATAATAGCGGGAACTGGTTCCCATACTTCGGTTTCTTCGGCGAGTTGCCAGGGTTCTTTTTTTTCAGCCGCTACGCAGGTTGCCGAATAGATAAATGCAGTGCTGAGCAGGCCGATGGCGGGCAGTAAGCCGCGTGTTAACAAACGATTATTCATGGAGTTTGACCCTGAGCTTTTGTAGTGGAATTTTTGTCTTGATTGTTATGGTTGTATTTTTTTGATTGTGCTTTTGAGTGTAGTTATAGCGGGTAAAGTGAAGTGCGGCGACTGCTTTTACATAGCTTGATAAAATTATCAGATAAATCAAAAGATTGTTAACATAGCTTTACAGAGTCTGTTCGACGCATGGGGGCGCTCAGGAGGCCGGGAGGGTCGTATGGGGAGAGGAGAATTACTTTTGCGCCAAGTGACCATTGTCCGGGCAGTTTAAAAATTGTGAATTGGCAAGCCATTGCCGGTCGGGATAATAAGAAAATAAAAATTGTTCGCCCTTGATGGTGTCAATCACTTTGCGCGCTATACCTCTGCGTACCGCAGGGCAGCCATGGCTGCGGCCAAGATGGCCGAGTTTTTTGGCGAGCTTTAAATCCACATAATCGGCACCATGAAACACAATTGCGCGCTCCATGGCTTTGTCGTTGAAGCCGTCCTCCAAGCCTTCCATTCGCAGTGAATAGCCATTGGCGCCCATATAGGTTTCTTTGGTGAGGAACAGGCCAAGACTGGTTTGATGACTGCCAGTAGTATTGGAAAAATTGCGGGCAAAATTTTTGCCGGTTTTCATGCCGTGGGCGACCAGCTCTTGAAACAGGAGTTTGCCGGTGACCAGATCAAACACCCACAGGCGCGGTTTGGTCGAGACTAGCGAGTAATCGATTACCGTCAGGTTGCGTGCAGGCGACATGCCTTGTGTGAGCGCACAGTTCAAGGCGGATAGTGCCAGTCCAATCACTTTGGGGTTAGCAGCAGGCGCTGCGCGGCTAAGTTTGTTAAGCAGGTCAGCGGAGGTTTGGTCTTTGCTAAAAGGAGTGTAATTAAACGGATTCGTTGGGCGATCTTGTGCTATTGCCGTATTTAGCGTGAATAGAAGGCTGCAACAGGCCAAAAAAAAGCGGCCCTTAAGGGTTTTGTACAACATGGATAGCCCCGAATGCGCTGGGTAATTAAAGTTGTAGCAGCCTTGCTATGAAAATTTATGCGTAGTCAGTTAATTCAATAGTGTTGAAATGCTAGCATCCATATGGGAATGCGGCAAATAACAAAAGTTCAAAAAATAATCGCCATATTGTATTTGGGGTCGCTTTTTAGGGAATAAATTCACGTTGTTTTAAGCGCGCAGGAGCGCTCGTTTATGTTGTTATCGCGTTTAATGGGATCTGTTAGGTGTTCTCGTCTTGCCTTGGCGAAAGGATTGTTACTGGTGTTACTCGGCGTTGGTACTACCTTTGCCGTGGCCGAAGGGGGCAATCCGTCCGCTGCCAGTATGGGGCAGGCGCTTAGTGCCGCAAGCTTGATTGCCCGCGAAATTGAAGTGCAAATGGTTGCTTTACAGCTGGATGTGCTGGAGGGGCGCCGTACACCTGCCTCCTATAATTTGACTCAAGCGTTGGTCGATTTTTACGAGCAGCGCCAGTATCGCCCAATATGGGATCAGGCCGGTCGCCTGGAACAGTTGATTGGCGCACTGCAAGAGCTGGAGGCCGATGGGCTTACACCGGCGGATTATCAGTTCCAGCAATTGCGCCACGCCCTGCCGCTGCTGGGCGATGATTCCCCGGAAGCCGTTCCTATGCGGGTTGCCGATGAATTGCGTGCAACCAATGCCTATCTGCGGGCGCTCTACCATTTGTATCACGGCAAGGTAGATTCCGCCGGCCTTGCGCCGCAGTGGGATTTTGAACTGCAGGATATGGCACCTATTGCGGATGTTACGCGGTTGATTGAGAGCGTAGAGGCTGGCCAAATTGCCCGCTTATTTGAACAAACCCGGCCGCAGCACCCTACCTATCGCAGCTTTAAAGCGGGTTTACAGCAGTATCGTCAATTGGCTGAACAGGGTGGCTGGCCGTCGCTGCCGGTGGGGGAGACGCTCAAGCCCTGCATGGTGGATCCATCGGTCGCTATCCTGCGCCAGCGCTTGCGCGTCACCGGTGAGTATGTCGATCCGGGCTTACCGGTTGATGACACTGAGCCAACGCCTGCGGAAAAGTGTTTGATCGCGAATGCCGAGGCCAAGGCAAAAGCCCAAGCGGCGTTGTTAGTTGCATCCAGCTCCAGTGCGGCTGCCAGCGCAATAGGTGATGAGTCATCACTGGCGGCGGCTAGCGAATCCAGTTCGATCGCTGCAAGCCTTGAGCCTACTGCGTTTGCTGCGGTGTCATCCGCGCAATCTTCCAGCAAGGCACCGGTTAATCCCGATGAGGTTTTCGATGAATACTTAGTGGAAGCGGTTAAGAAGTTTCAAGCTGAACAATATCTGGAGGTGGATGGCGCAATCGGCCCGGCGACCCGCGCCGCGTTAAATATCTCGGTGCAAGCGCGAATCGATCAGATCCGCGTCAACCTTGACCGCGCGCGCTGGCTGTTGCACAGCATCCCGCCAGAGATGTTATTGGTCGATGTGGCCGGGTTTAAAGTCACTTATTTTAAAGCGAGCCAGCCCATTTGGCGCTCGCGGGTGCAGGTGGGCATGGCTTATCGCACTACGCCGATTTTTAAATCGGAGGTCAATTACATCACCCTCAACCCCACCTGGACTGTGCCGCCCACCATACTGCGCAAGGATGTATTGCCCAAGGTGCGACAAAACCTGAATTACTTGCGCGAGCGCAATATCCGCGTACTGGATAGCAGTGGCAAAGAAGTAGATCCGGCGACTGTCGATTGGCAGAGACCCGGCAATATCACCTTGCGGCAGGACGCGGGTGACGACGCGGCGCTGGGTAAGGTGGTGATTCGCTTCCCCAATAGTCATTCTGTTTACCTACACGATACACCGCACCAAAAATTATTTAATAAGAGCCAGCGGGCGTTTAGCTCTGGTTGCATCCGGGTGGAGCGCGTATTGGAATTGGTTGACCTGCTGTTAGCCGAAACGCCTGCATGGGATTCTGCGGCGATCAATAAAGCGCTGGCGACAGGCAAAACCCGTAACGTCACGCTGGCCAAGCGTGTGCCCATATTGCTCGCCTACTGGACAGTGGATGCTTTGGATGAAACTCGCATTGCATTCAAACCGGATATTTATGCCCGGGATGCCAAGGTGCTAGCCGCCTTAAATGAGCGGCGCTAAACCAGCAAAGGGGTAAAAGAGTAGATTTTGGCGACTTATTGTGTGATTGCGGCATGCAAATTTGTATTTATGCCAAGTCGCGGCTAGCGTTAATAGGAATTTAGACCATAAGCCAAATTGTTTTTTAGGTTTGGTTTGCAGGAATTGGTTTAAAAAACGCCCAGCGCAGCTCACCAAGGATCTACACCCATGGCCACCAGAAAAACCACTCGCACCACAGAGCCCACAGACCAAGATGACCTAATCACTCTGGATTCGCCGCCGGATGAGCAAGTCATTAATTTGCTCACACCAGTGCCGAGCAATGGTTATATGTATTTCACCGAGCGCGATCTCAATAAAATCTTGCATAACTTGGACACGCTGCGCACCAGCGTTTATCCACACACCGCCAATCAGCAGGATTCCGAGAGTTACAAGCAGCCGCAGTTTCCATCGGTCTGTCTGATCGGTCTGGGGCGCTGCGGTTCCAATATCGCATTGGATGTGGCCTCGCTGGTGTATAACGCGCGCAATTTTTATCTCCACGAATTCAATAGTGAAGAAAAAGAAGTGCGTGAGCAGGACAAGCCCATGCGCTGGATTAAACGCAGCCTGCACTTAAAGGGTAGTCATCAAGTTAAACCGGTATTTTTGATTGAGCCGCTGGTGATGTTGGGCGATTTGGATAAAGACATCGAGGGGCGTATTCGTTTCTCTCACAAAGGTGAGCGCTCGGGTTTTCTTAAAGATTACACCAAAATGAAAATCATGGACTTGTCAGAAGTCCATGCCGGTGGTTCGGGTAATGCACCGATTCTCGGCCAATATCTGGCTAAAATCATTTTAAACAAAGATACTCAGCGGTTTTCCAACCCCGATTGGAAATTCGTGCACTCTTATCTAATTGATTCCTGTGGCATTAAAGCCAATCAGTCGCGGTTGTATTTTTATATTTTCAGCGCAGGGGGCGGCACCGGTTCGGGCATGGCGAGCGAGTTTGGTCTTGCGCAGCAATATGCCTATATGAGCAAAACCTTTGATTCCCGCGCACAACCTGAAAGCGCAGAAAATCACGGCCACTCTTTTGTGTTTGAACCGATCTTCACTAGCGGTATTTGTATTCTGCCGAATATTTCTGACCACGGTGTAGAAATGTCGGAAGCTCTGCATATCAACGCCGGGCGTTTACTGTGTAAATACTTGTCAGAGGAGTGGGATTTCTCGTACAACTTCGACAATGAAGACAGCAGTGAAGCCAGTGTGATGCATCGTATTCGCCCCTGGAATGCGATGATGCTGATCTCCAACGACATCATGCGTTACGCCGAAGAAACCGACGAAGGTGCAATTCAGCATATCGATGTTAACGCCATGGAGAAGTACGCCAACCAGTATATCTCCCAGCAGATTTTTAATATTCTCACCGCACAAGCGGTTACCACTGACTACGACGAAAATTATTTCCGTCGCGCCGGTATCGATATAGGCGAAACTATTCGCCTCGATGCCAACGACTTGTTTATGAGCCTCGCAGGCCCTGTGGCCGTTGCCTATGCCGAATCGGTTATTCCCAGCAGTTTGCCGCAAGGGGTGGATAAGCTGCGCGGGATAGACACCAAAAAAATTGGTGAGCTGAACATTGATGATTTGTTTTATCGCTCGATAGATTTGCCACACTTTAATAAAATAACCCAGGCGATTGAAGGTATTAGTTTGCTGCCAATTGAGTCGGCGCGCTACCGCGAATCGCTGGCAAACTATTTGCAAAAAGGCTACGACGCCAATGAATTAAAAGATCTGCATTTCTTTAAGAATTGTTCATCGGTTGTGTCGATTATTTCGCTGCCAAAAGATTACAAACTAAGCTACATGGACTTGAATAAACTCAAGTCTCATTTGAATGCATTGTTCCCCAATACTACGCTGAAGCGCTACGCTCTGGTGATCGGCGCCTCGGCTAATATCTCGCTGACCACGCTGATTGTAAAAAGCCCCTGTTTGAGCGATGACTTTCTTACCTTGATTGTCGCCTTTATCAAGCGCTGTTTTGCCAAAGACCCCTACCGCTTTGATGAGCAGTTAGATGCTGCTATGTTGGATTTTATTCGCGCTGAAGAGTTCGACGAAAAGCTAGTAGATAAAATGCTCAACGAGTATGAGAACCCGGCAAAAATTCTCGATACTAACTGGTATGCGATTAAACCCATGTACGAGAAAAAGTACCGCGAGTTAATCAATGATGCCGACAAGTTTTGCTCGATCAACGATATTCGCCTGTCGCGCGACAGCGTGAAAAAAGCGATCAAATACCTGCGTGAAATTTATCGCCATAAAATTAGTAAAACACGTATCGTGTCTCTTAATTCAAGCCCGGAAACTGACAAGTCTAAAACCCGGTTGCAATAATGCGGTTAGCTTGGTAGTGAAAACGGAGAGTTTAGGCTCTCCGTTTTTTTAATTAAATTAGTCGATTAGGAATAACGGGTAGCCATATTTCAATATCTCCCTCGCCAGTGATTGGGTCAAATTGTTCGCCATAGCGCTCAAAAAAATGCAGCGCATTTTCTCTCGGTGCCTGATGTAGATAAGCTGATCGTGGCAGCCACTGGTCAAAAATAGCCTCAACAGTCTTGCAAATAAACTGTACCGAACCTACATGGTTAAACACCGCGTAGGTTTGCGAGGGAATAATAAATGGACTGAATTTATCTGGTAGCCCAGTGAAATCCCACACGGAGCAGCCGGCCATATAATAGTACTCATGATCGTTAAGCCGAATGCACAAACCATAATCGGCAGCGCCAACACGCTGTGGAATGTCATCCCAACAGGCGATTAGTTCCTGCCAAAGTTGCGGGATTTTTTGCGCGGCATTTGCATCGAGTGGCTCGCGTAAACCGGCAATCAATAATGGGCCTGCTGTTACAAAACGCGGTGACAAAATGGCGCTGGCATCGGGTTCAAGCAAAGTGCTGTTGGAATCGTTCATCTTTTTCAGGGTCCAATTCGCGGATGGGTCGAATCTCAATTGTGCCAAAACGCGCGGGTGGAATTTTACTCGCGAGTTGAATGGCTTCATTTAAATCCCGTGCGTCCAACATGTAGTAACCGGCCAATTGCTCTTTGGTTTCGGCAAACGGGCCATCGGTAATCAGCGGCTTGCCCTCGCGAATACGTAAGCTGGTCGCGGTTGCTGAAGGGTGCAGCGCATTGCCGCCAATCATTTTTCCGCTCGCACGCAATCCTTCACCGCAGGCCACACACTCATGATTCAGCGCTTGCCATTCGCTGGAAGTCATACTGTTAATAATGTTTTCATCGTAAAAAACCAAACAGAGATATTTCATAAAAATTCCTGTGCAAATTATTATTTAAGGCGGATGTCAAATATCCCCCTTAAAAATTGTAGCTTGTGACGGCGATTAACTATTCGTAGCGCACAAGTTCTTTAAAACCGCCATAGGCCATGCGTTTGAAATCGAATGGTGGATTGTCTTTGTTGCACATATCGGCCAAGCGCGGGTCAGCCATCACCAGAGCATTAATGCGGTCGCGCTCTTCTCTCGAAGGGTAAACAATCCAAGCGAGCACCACGGTTTCATTGTCTTTACAGTCTGCCATAGTGCGAAAAGAGGTCATATCCTGAATGTCCAAATCATCGCCCACGCATTCCCAATAGGCGATAGCACCGTGTTCTTTCCAAACTGAACCGGATAAATCAGCCATTTTCTGATATTCCGGCAATTTTTCTGGAGTGATAGGTAATAAAAAACCATCGATGTAATGAGTCATAACAGTCTCCTTATTTACGAGGATAGATTTTAACGGGCAAGTTGTTTTCACAATCTAGTCGAACGGGGAGAGGGGAAATCGACATGCCGATAAAATTATACTTTCATTTTCTTGGGTGCTCGCTAAAACTACTTTATAGTCAGTCACTTAGTTGCTATAGCGCCAAATAGTTGTAACCGGATAAAAGGTCGAACCATGGAACATCACGAAACACTGCTGCACGCGATTTATTATTTACTGGCGGCTACCATCGCCGTGCCGCTGTTTCGGCGCTTGGGGTTGGGGGCGATTTTGGGGTATCTGGTGGCGGGGGCAATTATTGGGCCCTACGAGCTGGGGCTGATTTATCAACCGGAAGCGGCATTTCAATTTTCTGAATTGGGTGTGGTGTTATTGCTGTTTGTAATTGGTTTGGAATTAAACCCGCAGCAATTGTGGAAAATGCGTTTTGATGTGGGGCTGCTCGGCGGCGCCCAAATGTTATTAACCGCCGCGATGATTAGCGGGCTGCTCGCGTTATTGGTCGAATTAACCTGGCAGCAGGGTTTTATGATTGGCCTTGCGCTTGCACTTTCATCTACTGCGTTTGCAGTGCCATTAATGGAAGAGCACAAGGTGATGGGCTCGCGTATTGGGCGCAAAGGTTTTTCAATTCTTTTACTGCAAGATCTTGCGGTCATTCCTATTTTATTACTGTTGGCCACTTGGTCGCCCTCGGCGAATGCTGCGCACCCGGTGCCTTGGTGGGTGGGGCTGTGCACTGTGGCATTTTTGTTGTTAGCTGGTGCGCGAATTTTTAATCCGCTTTTACAAATTGTGGCCAAATATGGCAGCCGTGAAATTCTTACTGCAGCCGGTTTATTAATTGTGTTGAGTGTTGCCTACTTAATGCAAATGGTGGGTTACTCCATGAGTATGGGTGCATTTTTAGCCGGCATGCTGTTGGCGCAATCCAGCTTTCGCCATCAGTTGGCGGCGGATATTGAACCCTTCAAAGGCTTGTTGCTCGGTCTATTTTTTATCGCCGTGGGCATGTCATTAAATTTACGTTTATTGTTTGCCGAGCCGCTGTTAATTGTCGCGCTGGCATTGGTATTAATGTTGATAAAAATAGCCGTAATTGCGTTGATATTGCGCTTGCGCCAGCATCCGATAAAAGACGGTATGTTAGTGGGAATTATGTTGGCGCAGGGTGGTGAATTTGCGTTTGTGGTGATGGCGACTGCCGGGCAATCGCACTTTATTCCCGATGATATTGCCAGTTATGTGGTGTTGGTGGTGGGTATTTCTATGGCGCTGACCAGCCCATTGGTGATGTTGCATGAGCAGATTACCCATAAGCGCTCGCTCAAGAAAAAAGCGCGCGCAGAAGCAACCCAAATCGCCAATGCACTCAAGGAGCTGGAGCAGCCAGAAGCTCAAAAGGCGGAAGTAATCATTGCGGGTTTCGGGCGCTTTGGCCAAATTATTGGCCGTATTCTTACCGCTGGTGATATCCCCTTTAACGCCTTGGATAAAAATCCTGATCATATCGAATTTCTAAAAAATTACGGCGTACAAAGTTATTACGGCGATGCGACTCGCCTTGAATTATTAGAGGCAGCGGGCATTCGCGATGCCAAAGTGTTGGTGATTGCCTTGATTAATATAGAAGCCTCACTCGCCATTACCAAGTTAGTTAAAATGCACTTTCCGCACATTACCCTGATTGTGCGTGCCCGCGACCGCGCCCACGCCTATCAATTGGCCGAGTTAGGAGTAGAGAATCCGATTCGCGAGATTTACGAATCCAGTCTTAGTGCTGCTGCGCGGGCGCTCATCGAAGTGGGTTATACCGAGGGGCAATCCCAGCATGCTATTGATATATTCCGCGAACACGATATGGGTTTGCTGCACGCCGCGATTGCGATGAGTAAAAATCCGGAAGAGTTAGCAGTTATGGTGAAACAAAGCCGTAAAGAATTACAGGATCTGTTCAGTAAGGATGTGCAGTTGTAATTTCAGATTGTATTTATCGGCATGGATTAGCGGGCATTTAAGGGAGAGCTAAGTTTTCTATTTTAAGATCATCGCTTTCATTATTGATGATCTCTTCTATGCCACTCTTTCGCAACAAACTGCTAGTCACGCATCTTCTTTATCCCTTGGCGGCATTGGCGATCGCCTCGATTATCATTGTTGTGGGGGATGTGGATCGTCGCTTGGCAGATTTTTTTTACTCTATTCAGGGCAATAGCTGGGCGATAAAAAATGCTTGGCTGGCTGAAACTTTTTTTCATAAGGGTGGTCGCGCGCTCTCACTATTGCTTGCTTTAATCTTGTTGTCTCTCGTTATCGCCTCGCACTTCAATCGTTTTTTGCGCCCCCATCAAAAACCCTTGCTCTATTTATTGTTGGCGGCTGCGGGCGGAAGTTTGTTAATCAGTGCTTTGAAGTCGCTACTTGCAGTGTCATGCCCTTGGGAATTTTCGCGCTATGGTGGCGATCTTCTTTATAGCAATGTGATCGATCAGTTGTTGTTGCGCAATGGTGAGGGCTGTTTTCCCGCCGGGCATGCGAGTGCGGGATACGCCTGGATTGCCGCTTATTTTTTTGGTTTACATTATCAATCGCCTTTACGCCGCTTTGGCTTGATCCTGCCATTGTTGGTGGGTTTTATCTTTGGTCTGGCGCAACAATTGCGCGGCGCACATTTTCTCTCACACGATCTCTGGGCGCTGGCAATCTGTTGGTTCTACTCACTCTTGCTCTATCTTATTTTTTTCAAGGCATCCGCGAAAACTAAAATTGAGGAGGCCTTGATATGTCTATAACTGCTTCTGCCGCTGCTCGTGTTGAACACAATGAAGTAGAGTTTAGTGCAAACACCATTGCGCTCTTGTCGGCACTCTTGTTTGTTGTGTTTTATAACGTAACATTTTTTGAAGCAATCTTCGGTTTGGTGAGTGTCGCCAGCTTGAAAGGTATTCTGTTTGTCGCCAATGTGAGTTTGGTGCTCTGGCTGTTTACCTCGTTGGTGCTGTCATTTATTGCACTGCCCTATGTTTTTAAGCCGGTGTTGTCGCTGTTGTTTTTTGTTGCCGCCAGTGTTGCCTATTTTATGGATGCCTATGGCGTAGTGATCCATCGCATGATGATTCAGAATGTGATGGAAACCGATATGGCTGAATCCATGGCGCTATTGAGCGGCAGGCTCTTGCTCTATTGGTTTGCTTTGGGAGTGTTGCCATCGTTATTGCTGTTAAAAGTAAAGGTGAAGTTTGGCAGTGTGAAGTTGGAACTTTGGCGTAAGGTTAAATTTATTCTGCTCACTTTTATCGGTTGCTTGGCATTGATCATGAGTATGTCGATGGACTATGCCTCGTTTTTTCGCAACCATAAAAATATCCGCCAAATGGCCAATCCGCTCAATGTTATTTATGCGGGTTTATCTTACGCAACCACTAGCAATCATCCCATCGTGGTGAAACCGATTGGACAGGACGCAGCGCTGAGCCCTTTTGGAAAAGCACAAGCAAAACCTACATTATTTATTTTAGTGGTGGGCGAAACGGCGCGTGCCGATCATTTTGCTATCAATGGTTATAACCGCGATACCACACCGCTGATTGCGCAGCAGGATATTATTAATTTCAAACGAGTTGGCTCTTGCGGCACAGAGACTGCTGTATCCGTTCCCTGTATGTTCTCCGCGCTTGAACGCAGCAACTATTCCGATGCAAAGGCCAAGGCACAAGAAGGGCTGTTAGATGTGCTAAAACATGCGGGGCTGTGGGTATTGTGGCGGGATAATAATTCCAGCTGTAAAGGAGCGTGCGATCGTGTTGCCTATGAAGACATGCAACACTTGCAAGTGCCGGATTTGTGCAACGAACGTGAATGTTTTGATGAGATTTTATTGCAGCAATTGAGTGAAAAAATTGCTACTACTAACGGCAGTAAAGTCATTGTGCTGCATCAAAAGGGCAGTCATGGGCCGGACTACTATAACCGCTATCCGCAAGACAAAACCTATTTCACGCCTGTGTGTAAAACGAATCAGTTGCAGCACTGTAGTCAAGCAGAAGTGGTGAATGCGTTTGATAATACGATTCGTTATACCGATTATTTTCTCAATCAAACTATTGAGTGGTTAAAACGCAACAGTGAAGACTACAACACGGCGTTGATTTATCTATCGGATCACGGGGAGTCGCTGGGGGAAAATCATTTGTATCTGCATGGTATGCCCTATTCAATCGCACCAAAAGAACAAAAACAGGTTCCTTTTTTTATGTGGTTATCCGCGGGTTATAAAACGGCCAATCATATCGACCAGCAGTGTTTGGCCAATCTCACCAGCAAGGACTACTCCCATGACAATTTATTTCATACTGTGCTGGGCATGTTGAATGTGCAAACCCAGGTATACGCTGCGGATTTGGATATAGTGCGCAGCTGTAAAAAAGCCTTGTAACCTTGGCGGGTTATTAAGGCTTTAACACCTGCGCGGGAAAGGTGACTTGCACACACAGGCCGGTTTGTTCTGCGGCATCATTGTTGTACAGACTTACCTTTAAATTTAAGCGATTGGCAATGGTGCGCACAATAGAAAGGCCAAGACCTGAGCCGGGTTGGTCATTGCCTAACACACGATAAAAAGGATCAAACACCCGTATTTGCTCGGCAATTGCAATACCTGGCCCTGAGTCGCGCACCAGTACTTCGGCGCAATGATTGTTCTCGCTTAATACAATTTCGATGTTCCCCTGTGGTGGCGTGTAGTGAATGGCATTTTCAATTAAATTTTTAAGCAGGATTTGTAAATCAATCGTTTGGCTATATACCTGAACATCATTGCCAATCACCGCGACATCAATTTTTTTCACCGCGGCCAAGGGCAATAAATCTTCCAGCAGCTCGCGCAATAAAGCTTTTACCGATAGCTGACTGTAGACGCTGATGTGTTTATCTTGCGCACGCGCCATAGTTAAGAGTTGTTCGATCAGAATGCGGGTGCGCTCGGTGGCGCGGTGCAAATTAATTAAGCGGTGGTGAATATTCTCTTGCCCTGAGCTGAGCTCAACCAAGCGCTCGGCTTGCAGCGAAATAGCGGTGAGTGGCGAGCGGAGTTCGTGGGCTGCATCGCGAACAAATTGTCGCTGCTGGGCGATGGAATCGCGCACGCGTGTTAATAGATGATTAATCGCGCCGACAAAGGGTGAAATTTCTGCTGCGAGATCGGTTTCGGGCAGTGAGGTTAAATTGTTGTCTGTGCTCTGATCGAGTTGCAGTGCCATTTTTTTTAAGGGTGCAAATACTTGGCGAATAAGATAACCAACCCAGAGCAATAAGAGTGGGATCAATATAATCAGCGGGATCAGCGTGTTGAGCGCACTATTGCGTGCGAGCTCATCGCGCACTTCCGTTTGCTGCCCCACCACAATACGCGCACCATTTGGAAATGTTTTTACCAGCAAGCGCCAGCTGGTATTTTCTACTAATCGTGTTTGTAATCCCTCGGGTAAGTCTGCCGGAAGATCAGTTAATTCAACGGTGCCTTGTTCTAGTGTGCTGTCTAACCACTGCACCACAAAATGAGATTCAGGGTCAGCGCTTGAAACTTCAATGGTCGTATTCGCCGCTGGCTGCACAATACGCTGATGATTAACTAATGCCGACAGCCGAATCAGTTGCTCGTCTTGCAGTTCAATCGCCTCTTCAAATGCCCACCAGTAGGAAAATAATCCCGCCACTAACGCCATGGCTAATATGGCGCTGGTCATGCCGATCGATAAGCGAAATTGCAGCGAATCACTCAGTTTGCTTTTGCGACCATCCACCCTAACCCCCGCACATTTTTTATGATGTCACTGCCAAATTTTTTGCGTAATGAATGAATAAAAAATTCGATTGCATTACTTTCTACTTCATCGCCCCAAGCATATATTTTTTCTTCCAGCTCGGCGCGCGATAAAATCGCACCGGGGCGCACCAGCAGTGCTTGCAGCAGAGCAAATTCTCGGGCAGATAAACGCAGCGGTGTTGCATCGGTGAGGCATGCTTCGCGTGTAACCGGGTCTAATGAAATGATGCCATTGCCCAATAATGGATTGGCGTTGTTGGCTTGGCGACGCAAAACGGCGCGCATACGTGCATTTAATTCGCCAAGGGCAAAGGGTTTCACCAGATAGTCATCGGCGCCTGCATCCAATCCGGCAATGCGATCTTCCAGCGCATCGCGCGCGGTTAATACTATGACCGGCAGGGAATATTGTTGCTGGCGGATACTGCGCAATACGCTAATGCCATCTTTGCGCGGCAGCCCCAAGTCCAATAACAAAAGATCGTATTGTTGGCTGGCAATTGCATGTAATCCGGCATCGCCATCTTTTACCCAGTCAACCGCGTAACCTGAATCTTTCAGGCTTTCAGCAACGGATTCGCCAATCATTTGATCATCTTCGATCAATAACACCCGCATGAAGTAACTCCGAGATAAACCACTGGTTTGCTGTGCCAGGCAATTGTTCTAGCTTAACGAGAGCAGGTGGCAGATACCACGCATATCGATAATGGCGATAACAAAAAATACAATAAATAATTGGCTCCAGCGAATATAGCGCCGGCACAGCGCAATAAAAACCGGATCATGGGTTTGCTCAAAGGCATTGGACATGATGAAGTGGTAGAGCGCTAGGCTGGTGGTGTCGTCTTGACGCTCTTCGCGGAGCTTAAATTGCTGAAAACTGTGCGGTAGATTTTTTTCGCTATAGCGAAGAATTGCACTGCGTAAATAAACCGTAGCCACAATGATGAGCAATAAAATCCCGCAGCTTGCGTAGGGGGCTATGTCAAGCAGTAGCGTAGAGGCGTTATACACAAGCGATTACCCATAGCAATAAGGTGCGATGTCTGTAACAGGCATTGCTCTGGATGATATCGACCAATACTTAGTTGAAGCTTAAAAAATATTGGTTAGGTTTGTTTTTTTAAAATAGTGTAAGCGCACTAGTGGCGCAAGCGAGTGATTTGTTTCTGCAAAAACCGACGCTCTGGTTCCTGTTCGGTTAACTCCAGCGCCATAGTGTAGGCAGCGGTTGCGCACTCAAGTTCCCCTAACTGGGCAAACAAATCCGCGCGCGCGGCATGGAGTAGGTAATAATCGGTCAGTTGTTGCTGTGTAATCAGTTGCTCGAGCAGGGTTAAACCGGCTGCTGGGCCATCGCGCATAGCGATGGCCACTGCGCGGTTGAGTTGAATAATAGGTGAGGGGGTGCGCAACAATAATAACTCGTAAAAACCGCAAATTTCCGCCCAATCGGTTTCGGCAAAGCTGGGCGCAGTGGCGTGCAGTGCAGCAATTGCCGCTTGCAAGCAGTAAATATCTACTTGCCCAGCGCTCAGTGCACGGTGAATTAATGCGCTGCCTTCCGCAATTTGTGCGTGATCCCATTGGCGCCGGTCTTGATCTTCCAGGCGAATTAAATCGCCGTTGTTATCACTGCGTGCATGGCGCCGTGAATCTTGAATTAACATTAAGGCAAGCAGGCCAAGCACTTCCGGCTCGGGCAATAAATCGGCCAGCAGACGCCCCAAACGAATTGCCTCTTGCGTTAATTCCTGGCGGATCAATACCGCGCCGGATGATGCGGAATAGCCCTCGTTGAAGACCAAATAAATTACGTGTAAGACAGCGTCTAATCGCTCCGGCAATTCATTGCGTGCGGGAATTTCGTAGGGGATGCTTGCAGTGCGAATTTTATTTTTGGCGCGCACTATGCGCTGCGCAAGTGTGCTGGGTGAGGTTAAAAAGGCGCGCGCAATTGCTTCGGTTGTTAGCCCGCAAATTTCGCGCAGGGTGAGTGCCATTTGCGCTTCCGGTGCAAGGCTCGGGTGGCAGCAGGTAAAGATAAGGCGCAACTGGTCATCTTCAAGATGGCTTGTGGCATCCTCCTCCTGTTCCTGAATTTCTTCTTCCAATTGCTCTGCCACATCTTCCAGCGAGACATGAAATTTGGCGCGGCGCCGAATCTGATCGATCGCTTTAAAGCGGCCAGTAGAGACTAACCATGCACGCGGATTATGCGGCACCCCCTCTTGCGGCCACTGCTGTAATGCGGCGGCAAAGGCATCGTGCATGGCTTCTTCAGCGAGATCAAAATCTTTTAACAGACGAATTAATGTCGCCAGTACACGGCGCGATTCGCTGCGGTAAATTCCATTGATTAAGGCTTCGATACTGGCTGGCATAGGTTTTCTTATCGGGAAAATAGACGCAACTAGAATAACCAGCCAGAGTGATCCTGTTAAGGCTTAAGGTGTAAGGATTTGCTGGAGGTGGAAATAGATCGAGGTTGAGCTGAATTGTCAGGAGCATTTAATAATGTCCACTCTTTTACACGCGGATGAAAAAACCCGCATTCTTCATAGGCGCGCTGGATAGTATTTTGTTGTTCCAGTAGCGCTATGCCTTTTTTCAATGCGGTAAATATTTCCTGCCCGCGCGGATGTTTTTTACTAACTGGCCAGTGGCGGCTACCTGGCAGGGTAACTTTCACTCCGGGAATTGGAATTAACTCCAGGTTTTCGACCTGCACTTTCATTTCAGGATTACTTTGAAACGGCGCTAGCGTTATATCGGCTCGGCCAGCCACTACCATGCGCACTATCTGCACCCAATAAGTTGCATAATAAATTTTTTTAATTCCCAGCGATTTAAGCGTAGCAATATCTGCTTGCCAGTGGTCATTAGATGCGGCGCTCAATTGGCGAATTTGTTCAAGTGTTGTAGCAGCAAGCGCGCGAGTATTGCTTGCGCGAGTATAAAGTCCGGCAATAAATTCACCTTCATGCACTAGCGCTTGGGTTTTAAATAAGGCTTTGGCATAGGGTTTTATATCATTGCGCCACATCAGTGCGCCGGAGATGGGCACTTGGCCGTCTTGTATTAATTTTAAAACCCGCAAATAACTATTTTCCGGGCGCAGCACCACTTTCCCTTCAAATCCACCCAGGTGTAACGCTTGTTGCAGCAGCACAATTTCAATCACATCGCGGCGCGCACCCGGACCGCCATAATAATTAATGGATAGTGGGTCGCGCTCGCCGACAAATAATTGGTAGTCCGCAATAATGTCCTCGTCCACTGCGGCGGTAATGGTATTACCGGTATGGCTAAGGAGCGTTATTAGTAAACCACCAATAACGCAACATAAGTGTGCAAAAAGTTTCAACCAGCTCTCCTTTGTGGAAAAGTCTCTAGCTCCTTGCAAATAACATCCAATGGGTGCAGCTATAGTGGGTGGTTATATTAAATTTTGTTTTTAATGGCATTTATGCCAGCAACTCTCTTAAGGAGTATTACGTATTAGTGTGACACGACACCTCAAGGGCATCAAATTTATCTATGACGGGGTAGGATTGGCGGGGCTTAAACATAAAGTGCAAGCGAGGTTTCTTCTGTTACACAAACTTGTCTTACCGATTTTCGCGTGGCCATGTCGCGTAAAAATCGCTCTAAATTTGGGAATGATAGCGGTGGCCGATTCAAGCCGCTGCCCCAATGCAACAACATAAACAGTACAAAATCGCAGGCGCTAATGTTGTCGCCCAACAAATATTTTTTATTTTCCAGCTCGTTATCGAGCAGCGAAAGCATCTCTTCAATGCGCTGTTGCTGCGCTTGTTTTATCGCTGCTTTACCAGATTCATCGCAGGTATGTTTTTGCGGATAAAAATAAACCATCAGTTCCGGTTGCAATGATGCGTTCAAATAAAATAACCACTGGTAAAATTTTGCCCGCGCAATTGTACCTTGCGCGGGCATCATGTTTTTTTCAGGGTGCTGTTCACATAAAAATAAACAAATAGCCGCACTTTCATAAATCGCTTCACCCTCAAAAACCAAGGTGGGAATTCTGCCGGTGGGATTTAATTTTAAATACTCAGGATTCTTTTGCGCTTCAGTTTTCCTATCAACCAGAACTAACTCATAATCCAATTGCATTTCAGCTAGCAGCATATGCGGTGCGAAACTGGCGTTGCGGGGGTAGTAGAATAGTTGGTACATAAACGCTCCATTTTATGAATCGCTAATTTAAGAGGTAACTTGTCTGGATATTATTTAATAATCCTAACATTTTTGCCAAACAAAAAAGCCCAAGGCTCTCACCTTGGGCTTTCGTTTTTCTAGGATAAGTTTACATCTATCTCGGCTTACCCCTTACCAACAACTGCTGCAATGCAATAAAACAAAAGAGTAATAATCCAATCACAATTTTTGTCCACCAGCTGCTTAGCGTTCCGTCAAATGAAATATAGGTTTGTACTACACCCATAATCAGCACTCCCATGAGGGTGCCGAACATATAGCCGTAGCCGCCGGTTAATAGTGTGCCGCCTATAACAACTGCGGCGATTGCATCCAGTTCTACGCCGACGGCGGCGAGGGAATAGCCGGAGAAGGTGTAGAAAGAGTAGACGATGCCTGCAAGCGTGGCGAGGAAGGCGCTGATAGCGTAGATGCGAATGGTGGTTTGTGCGAGTGGGATGCCCATGAGTGCAGCGGAATTTGCATCGCCACCCACGGCGTAAACGCGGCCGCCGAAGCGGGTGTAGTGAGCGACGATAATGGCGGCGACTAATACCAACAAACAAATGATCGTTGATGTGCCGACCCAGGCATCGCCGGGGAGCATAAAACCAAATGCGGCGACTTGATTGTAAAACTCGTGTTCGATGGGAATCGACTCTTCGCTGATCACACTCGCCAAACCGCGCGCAAAAAACATTCCTGCTAGCGTCACAATAAACGGTTGCATTTTGTAGTAGTGAATAATCGCGCCCATGATTGCGCCAAACGCTGTGCCGCCAATTAATACCACGGGAAACACCACCAGCGGATGCCATTGGTATTGGCTGATTAATACGCTGCACACTACGCCAGTTAAGGCGATCACCGCACCGACTGATAAATCGATACCGCCCGATAAAATCACAAAAGTCATGCCGACGGCGGCAATAATTAAAAAGGCATTATCGCTGAGTAAATTAAACAATACACGCGAGCTACCGAAGCCTTCAAATTGTACGGCGCCAATACCGAACAATAAAAAGAATAAACAGCAGGTGACGGCGAGTGGAATAAATTTTGGATTCAATTTAAGCATGGTTGGCCTCCTTCTTCTTCCAAATATTCAGCTGGCTTAATTGCTTTTGGAATAGTGGAGATTGCATTAACAATACGATAATAATCGCGCTGGCTTTAATCAGTAAATTAAATTTCGGTGGAATGCCACTGAGGATGATGGTGACGCTGAGCGTTTGAATAATCAATGCACCGATCACCGCGAGGAAAATAGAAAAGCGTCCGCCCATGAGCGATGCACCACCAATGACTACCGCGAGAATCGCATCCAGCTCTAACCACAAGCCTGCATTGTTTGCATCGGAACCTTTAATATCAGCTGCGGCAATCATACCGGCGAGTGCCGCACATAAACCCGCAACACAATACACACTCATTTTAATCGCTTTGGCGTTCAAGCCCATGTAATGACTCGCGGATGGATTGGCTCCCACTGCTTCAATATATAAACCCAGTGCGGTTTTGCGCGTTAATAACTGCACAATAACAAACGTGATGATCACCAGCACGACAGGGAAGGGCAGGCCGAGAAAATCGCCGGTACCTAAAAATGCAAAGCCCGCGTGATCAAAGGTGACTATCTGTCCTTCATTCATTAACTGCGCAATGCCGCGCCCGGCAACCATTAAAATTAACGTGGCAACAATGGGTTGAATACTCATATAACCGACGAGAAAACCATTGATCGCACCGGCAATTAATCCGGCCAGTAAACCTGCGCCAATGATGATTGCGAGATTATCTACACCCTTGGTGATGTAGTAAGCGCTGGCTGCACCGGCAATGGCCATAATTGAGCCGACTGATAAATCTACTCCGCCCGTTGCAATCACTAGCGCCATGCCGATGGCGAGTAGCGCTACTGGTGCCGCGCGATTTAATACATCAATGACACTGCCGTAAAAACGACCGTCTTTAAATTCAATATGAAAAAATTCCGGCGCGATGATGGCGTTGATTAACAATAACAACAACAAACCGGCGCAGGGCCACAAATAGCGGCGCAGGTTTGGATTTTTGCTTAGGTTCATAAACTTCTCTTTGTTTTTATGGATCCCCACTGCGCGAGGATGACGATTCCCATTTGACTATTGCTTAGCTCGCTGCAATCGCCTGCATAATGCGTTGCGGGTTAATATCGCTGCCATCCAGCTCAGCAACCTTGTTGCGGTCGCGCAGCACAATCACCTTGCTGCTAAATGCTACCAATTCTTCCAGCTCCGATGATGCAACTATCAGTGCTAGACCCTGATCGCACAGTTTGCGGATCAAACGAATAATTTCGGCGTGAGCACCAATATCGATACCGCGAGTCGGTTCATCGAGAATTAACAGCGACGGATTAGCGGCGAGCCAGCGGGCGAGAATCACCTTCTGTTGATTGCCGCCACTCAATTGTTCGATGGGCTTTTCAATATCGGAAGTCGCAATACTCAATTCTTTTACGTATTGATTAGCGATAGCTTCCTGCTCTTTGCGCGAAATAAATTTCCACCAGCCCTGTTTGATTTGGCGGGCGAGAATCATATTTTCGCGAATGGAAAGTTGGCCGAGAATGCCATCGTGTTTGCGGTCTTCCGGGCACAGCCCTATGCCTGCATCAATTGCGTCGCGCGGGGATGAAAAGTTGACGGCTTTGCCATTAAATATCACTGTGCCGCCGAGTTTTTTATCTACACCAAAAATCAAACGGCACAATTCAGTGCGTCCAGAACCGAGTAAACCGGCAAGGCCAACGACTTCACCTTTACCTACTTTAATATCGATAGGCGACAAGGTAGCAGTGCGGGTAATTCCGCTCACATCCAGCAGTGCGTCTGCGTTTTCAGTTTTGACCTGCGGTTTGTGCTCGCCCAGCTCTGCCAACTCTTTACCGAGCATGTGGCCAATCAATTCGCTGCGCGACAAGGTGGCGGCTTCAAATTCACCGACTAATTGCGCGCTGCGCAATACGGTAATGCGATCGCACACAGCGTAGACTTGATCGAGAAAGTGCGTCACAAAGGCGATGCCGATGCCGCGCGCTTTTAATTCGCGCATAATGCGAAACAGCGATTGCACCTCATCGGCGTCGAGGCTGGCAGTGGGTTCATCGAGAATCAACACTTTTGCAGACATATCCACGCCGCGTGCGATGGCGATTAATTGCTGCACCGCAATCGAGTAACCTGAGAGAGGCAGTGTGACGTCTATATCCAGATCGTAACCTGTTAATAATTCCTGCGCGTCGCGATTAACTTTATTCCAGTTGATTAAACCGAGTCGGCGCGGCTCGCGACCGAGATAAATATTCTGTGCAACGGTAAGATTGGGCAATAAATTCACTTCCTGATACACAGTGCTGATACCCAAATCTTGCGCATCGCCAGTGTTGTTAGGAAAGATCGGTTTGCCTTCTAATAAAATCTCACCGCCATCGCGCTGGTAAACACCAGTCATCACTTTGATCAGTGTGGATTTTCCCGCGCCATTTTCACCAAGTAATGCGTGAATTTCTCCCGCGTATAAATTGAAATCAACACCCTTTAAGGCGTGGACGCTGGGAAATATTTTGTGGATTCCCTTGAGTTGTAAAACGGGTTGTGCAGATTGGTTTTGCATAGCGATATTCTCATTAAATCTATAAGTCGTCATTCCCGCTTGCGGGAATCCAGTTTTTATCTGTTAATGATTAATGGATCCCCGCTACGCGAGGATGACGACTCCCTACTAAATTACTTAGCCTCACGCTTCGCCAATTCTTCTGCAGCATTTTCTTGCGTAAAAACAGCTCCGCCCATCTTGATCCATTTATCAAAATCTTTTTTGCCACCGCGGAATTCATTGATCACATCAAACGCAGGGCCACCCAGATGCGGGCTTAATTCCACCGAGACATTAATATCGCCTGCGACAATCGCTTTCAGCGCATCGTCAACTGCATCAACCGATACAATTAAAATATCTTTACCCGGCTGCAAACCCGCTTCGCGCACAGCTTGAATTGCACCCAGCGCCATTTCATCGTTATGCGCCCAAACTGCGCAAATATCTTTGCCGCCACCAGCCGCCTTAAGCATGGTTTCCATCACCTCTTTACCTTTAGAACGGGTAAATTCAGCGGTTTGGCTGCGCACAATTTTGGTTTCCGGAAACTTTGCGATGGTCTCGTTAAAACCCTTCATGCGGCCGATGGCAGCACTTGATCCAACAGTGCCTTGCAGTTCCAGAATCGAGCATTTGCCTTCGGTTTTTTCGGTAAGCCAATTTGCTGCGCGTTGACCCTCCAATTCAAAATCCGGGGCGATACGGGTGAGGTAGAGGGATTGATCGGTAACGGATACGTTGCGATCCAGAATCACTACTGGAATGCGTGCGCGTTTAGCCTCCATCAACACTGGCTGCCAACCGGTCTCAACGACTGGTGCAATTAAAATGGCATCCACACGCTGCGCGATAAAACTGCGCACTGCTTTAATCTGATTTTCCTGTTTTTGTTGGGCATCGGAAAATTTCAAGGTGATGCTGCGTTTTTCCGCTTCTGCTTTTACCGATTCGGAAAAGCTGGTGCGCCAGCCGGACTCGGAACCCACTTGGGCAAAACCGACAGTGAGAGCATTGGCGGTGGCGGTGATTCCGATTGCGGCGGCGAGCGTGAGAGTTTTAAACAGGGTTCTCATGAGGTGTCCTCGTGTTATTGGTATAAGGTGAATCATACCTGCTGATTATTATTAAAGTCATACAATATAAAGAGTGTCGTTAGGCCGAAGCAATGCAAATTACGCAGGTTTACCGATAAAACCGTCACGCTGGCGCTTGCTGACAAAACTTTTCGCGTCGAAGACTTGATTTAATTGTAATATAATATCAATATAAATCAACCCCAGCGCATATGCTGGTTGATGAGAATAAGAGAGGTGTAGATGCGAAGCTTAATCAAACCCCTAGTCCTGACTTTAGCTGCTGTTGCGGGTGCTGCGCAGGCCGCAAATCCGATTTTTACCGATGTGTTCACCGCTGACCCAGCGGCCATGGTGCATAACGGCAAGGTCTACCTCTATGCAGGGCATGACGAAGCGAAAGACAACACTAAATTTTTTGAGATGCACGATTGGTTGGTCTACTCCTCAGATGACATGGTCAATTGGGAATCCCATGGCCCGCGTCTGCGGGTAAAAGATTTCAAATGGGCTAAAGGCGATGCCTGGGCGAGCCAGATTATTGAGCGCGACGGCAAGTTCTATTGGTATATCACTGCGCGTCACAATGACACCAAACCCGGTTTTGCAATTGGTGTTGCGGTGGGTGATAGCCCGCTTGGGCCGTTTAAAGATGCACTGGGCAAGGCCTTGATTACCAACGATATGACTACCGATACCCCCAACGATTGGGACGATATAGATCCTTCCGTTTTTATCGACACTGACGGCCAAGCTTATCTGTTCTGGGGTAATAGCAAGGCCTATTACGCCAAGCTCAAGAAAAATATGATCGAGCTAGACGGCCCGATTATGGAAATTAAAGGTTTGCCCGACTTCACTGAAGCTATCTGGATCCATAAGCATAAAGACAACTTCTACCTGTCTTATGCCATGGGTTTCCCCGAAAAAATCGGTTACGCCATGAGTAAGAACATCAATGGGCCCTGGCAGTACAAGGGCATTTTGAATGAAGTGGCGGGCAATACGCCGACCAATCATCAGGCGATTATCGAATTCAACAACAAACACTACTTCATTTATCACACCGGAGCCGGGCGTCCGGATGGCGGGCAATATCGCCGTTCGGTGAGTATTGATGAGTTGTTCTACAACCCCGATGGCACCATCAAACGCATCATCATGACCAGCGAAGGTGTGACGGCCAACAAGGCTGTAAAACCCGCTAAGAAATAGACGTTCAGGCGCTCTTTAACCCCGTGAAAGCAATTGACATGGGGTTCTCTAATCTGAATAATATTGTCATACAATATTAACATCCTCTAATGAGGCAATAGTATAAAAATGGGTAATCATATGACCTCTTATGCCTTGGGGCTGGATTATGGTTCTGACTCGGTCAGAGCCCTGTTGGTAGATGCCCTGACTGGTCAGGAAGTGGCAAGTAATGTGGTTCATTACCCGCGTTGGAAAAAAGGGCTGTTCTGCGTTCCCGCAAAAGACCAATTTCGTCAGCACCCGCTCGACTATCTGGAAAGTCTTGAACAAGTGGTTCAAGGTCTGTGGAAGCTGGCTCCTGCGGGCGCTGCCGACAAAGTAGTCGGTATCAGTTTTGATACCACTGGCTCAACCCCGGTTGCGGTAGACAGCGAAGGTGTTGCGCTCTCGCTGAAACCTGAATTCGCCGAAAACCCCAATGCAATGTTTGTCTTGTGGAAAGACCACACAGCCATCAAAGAAGCACAAGAAATTACTGCGGCTGCTAACAAATCAGCAACGAACTATTTGAAATACGAGGGTGGAATTTATTCGTCCGAGTGGTTCTGGGCAAAAACCCTGCACGTATTGCGTGAAGATGCTGCCGTTGCTAAAGCTGCCTACCTCTGGGTTGAGCATTGCGATTGGATGTCAGCCGTTTTGACTGACACCACCCACCCGAGCCAATTGCGCATGGGGCGCTGCGCTACCGGCCACAAATTAATGTGGCATGAAAGCTGGGGTGGTTATCCGCCCAATGATTTCTTCGTGGGCATTGACCCTCTATTAAATGGTTTGCGCGATCGTCTACCGGCTGAGACCTTTACCTCAGATCAAGTGTGTGGCGGCCTCACTGCCAAATGGGCCGACAAACTTGGTCTGCCAATCAATACTCCAGTCGGTTTTTCTGCGTTTGATTGCCATATGGGCGCTGTTGCAGCAAAAGTAAAACCGGGTGTGCTCACCAAAATTATGGGTACTTCCACGTGCGATATTACCGTCGCCACTTACGCGGATATTGGCGATAAATGCATCGCGGGAATTTGCGGCCAGGTTGATGGTTCAGTAACACCGGGCTTGGTTGGTTTGGAGGCAGGGCAATCCGCATTTGGCGATTTGTATGCCTGGTTCCGCAATCTGGTGAACTGGCCGGTTGCCAATATTTTGCAAAACTCTTCACTGCTTGATGAAGAAACCAAACAAAAACTCACGCAAGAAATTGAAGATCAAACGCTGGTTGCATTGAGTAATGCGGCAAGCAAATTGGCGATTGGTGAGACGGGTATTACCGCGCTGGATTGGGTTAATGGCCGCCGCACTCCTGATGCCGATCAATCCGTTGCCATGGCGATTACCGGTTTGAAAATGGGCAGCGATGCACCGCATATTTTCCGCGCGTTGGTTGAAGCAACTGCCTATGGCGCGCGCGCAATTATCGAACGCTTTAAGCAGGAAGGTGTGGCAATTAATTCGGTAGTTGCGATTGGTGGCATCTCAAAAAAATCTGATTTTGTTATGCAAACCTGTGCCGATGTGTGGAACTGCCCCATCGAAGTTTTAGAGAGCGAACAAAGTTGTGCACTGGGCGCGGCAATTTTTGCTGCGGTTGCCGGTGGCGTTTATCCCACAGTGGAAGCTGCACAAAAAGTCATGGCTTCCAGCGTCTGCAAAACCTACACGCCTGACGCCAGTGCTGCTGCCATCTATGACGGCTTGTATCAACAGTATTTAACCTTGGCATCATTCGAAGACCAGCGTGCAGGAGGTAAGGCTTAATGAGCTACACCGAATTAAAACGCGAAGTCTTCGAAGCCAATATGGAACTAAACCGCCGCAATTTGGTGGTGTATACCTGGGGCAATGTATCGCAAATTGATCGCACAAAAGGCGTGATCGCAATCAAGCCGAGCGGCGTTGCTTATGAAGTGATGACGCCGGACGATATTGTGATCGTAGATTTGGAAAACCAAATTGTAGAAGGGAAGATGCGCCCTTCCTCCGACACCAAAACCCATACGCATTTGTATCGTCATTTTGAAAGCATCGGTGGCGTGACTCACACTCATTCGACTTATGCGACTGCTTGGGCGCAAACCCAACAGGCAATTCCGTGCTATGGCACCACTCATGCAGATTACGCCTATGGCGAAATTCCCTGCACAGCAGTGATGACCGACGAACAAATCGAGCGCGATTATGAAGAAGAAACCGGTGTGCAGATTACCGATTGTTTTAAAACGCGCAGCCCGAAAGAAGTACCCATGGTAATTGTTGCCGGTCACGCGCCTTTTACCTGGGGTAAAAACGCTGCGGATGCGGTTTATCACGCGGTAATTTTGGAAGAGATCGCACGCATGGCGTACTTAACCAAAACCTTACAGCAACAAACCGCGCCGTTAAAACAGGGCATTGTAGATAAACATTATTTGCGCAAGCACGGAAAAAATGCCTATTACGGGCAAAAGTGAAATTTTAATTAAGTAGGTAATCGTCATCCTCGCGTAGCGGGGATCCATGGGGGTAAATCAAAAGCTGGATCCCCGCTGCGCGAGGATGACGACGGATATACACAGATAATTTTGTAGGTTGGGTGGAGCGCAGCGATACCCGACACAAAAATTGAAAAATTATTTCCTGAGGAAAACAAAATGAAAATCTACGGCGATAAAGAAGTCTGGTTGGTCACCGGCTCACAAGATTTGTATGGTCCAGGCGTATTGAAACAAGTCGCCGAAAACAGCCAAAAAATTGCAGCGGGTTTAACTGAATCTGCCAACATTTCTATCAAGATTGTTGCGCAACCTACCGTTAAATCACCCAAAGAAATTTTGGCGGTCTGCCAAGCGGCTAACAGCAACCCCAACTGTGTGGGTTTGATTCTGTGGATGCATACTTTCTCTCCAGCAAAAATGTGGATTGCCGGGTTAAGCGCACTGAGCAAGCCTTATATGCATTTGCACACCCAGTTCAATGCAGAGCTGCCGTTTGCAGAAATTAACATGCACTTTATGAACCTCAACCAGTCTGCCCACGGCGACCGCGAATTCGGCCACGTGAGCACGCGTTTACGTCAAGAGCGCAAAGTGGTTGTGGGTCACTGGGCAACTGAATCGGTACAAAAACAAATCGACAGCTGGTGCCGTGTTGCTATGGGTTGGTATGCAAGCCAAAACCTGAAAGTGGCGCGCTTTGGCGACAACATGCGTCAAGTGGCGGTGACTGATGGCGATAAAGTAGCGGCGCAAATTAAATTTGGCTACGAAGTTCACGCTTACGGTTTGGGCGATCTGCAAAAAGTGGTTGATGCAGTCACCGACGAGCAAGTTGCGGCGCAAATCGAAATTTACAAAAAAGAATACGATGTAAACCCGGGTATTTTTGATGATGAGCATCAATACCAAATGCTGAAAAACGAAGCCCGTTTGGAATTGGGTATGCTGAAGTTTTTGACCGACGGCGAGTTTGGTGCATTCACCAACTGCTTTGAAAACCTGACCGGTTTGACCAACTTGCCAGGCCTTGCAACCCAGCGTTTGATGGCAGCTGGTTTTGGTTACGGTGGTGAAGGCGATTGGAAAACCGCTGCCATGGTACACATCTGTAAAGTCATGTCCAAAGGTCGCCAGGGTGGTTCATCCTTTATGGAAGACTACACCTATCACTTTGGTGGCGTTAATGTGGGTGGAGTGGACCAAGTATTGGGCGCGCACATGCTGGAAGTTTGTCCTTCTATTGCTGCTGCAAAACCAAAATTGGAAGTGCACCTGCACACCATCGGTTGCCGCAATGACATCGCGCGTTTGATTTTCACCGGCAAAGCGGGCCCTGCGCTGTGTATTTCTTTGATCGATATAGGCACCCGTTTCCGTGTGATTATCAATGAAGTTGACACAGTAAATCCTCCGCAAGAATTGCCGAAGTTGCCAGTAGCTAAAGCCCTGTGGGAGCCGCGCCCTAATCTGGAAATTTCTGCTGCTGCCTGGATTCAAGCCGGTGGTGCACACCACAGTGCTTACACTCAAGGTGTAACTGCAGATGAAATTGTTGACTACGCTGAAATGGCCGGTATTGAAGCGGTTGTAATCGGTGAAGACACCACTGTGCGTGCATTCAAAACCGAACTGCGCCACAACGCGGCTTACTATCATTTGAAAGATGGCGTTTGACTTAAATCTGTTTGCATCTGTAATGAATCAGGGCGCAATAAATTGCGCCCCTACGGTTGCGCGGTTTGTAGGGGCGTGATTTATCACGCCCATAATCAGGGTGTGGTTTAACGGAATCTGTGCTCTAATTTCTGCCTTAAATGGCAAACAAGAGAGCAAACGATGTACGACCACTATGAAGCACTGATATTTGATATGGACGGCACGCTGGTAGATAGCGGCCAATTACATGAGTTTGCATGGAGCACCATGTTGAATAAATACGGTATCCCCATTGATCGCCCTTTAATGCGTTCACTGGCGGGTGTACCCACTAAAGGCACTATTGAAATACTGCTGCAAAAATTCAACCTCAAGGTCGATGCCAGCCTTGATGAAATGAATGATTTTAAAGAGCAGGTTGTGCACGACAATATGCACAAGTATGTAAAACCAACTGCACTGCTTGAAGTTGCGCAGAAATACCACGGCATAAAACCTATGGCGGTTGGTACCGGCGCTTACACGCAGGAAGCAGAAACTATTTTGAAACTTTGCGGTTTGGATAAATACGTCAGCGCTGTGGTTGGTGCAGATCAAGTAGAAAATCCAAAACCCGCGCCGGACACATTTTTACGCTGTGCAGAATTGTTGGGCGTTGATCCAAAACAATGTGTGGTATTTGAAGATTCAAAACTGGGTTTGCAGGCTGCGGCAAGCGCAGGCATGGCGGGAATTGATGTGCTATTAGTCCACGCAGTAGAAAACGATTATTTTTTATAAGCTCTATTAATCGCAGTTAGCAAAAACAACAAACAGAATCAGCAAGATAGAACAGTTAGAAAGACCAGTTAGAAACAACAAACCGAAAACGGTGAGAGATAAAGGAAGCGGCATTTACTCATAGCGTAATGCCGCTTTTTTTAACTATGCGTTTTAACCAGAATTTATGAGGTAAGAATAATAATGCAAACACAAAAATTATCGGTTATGGAGAAGGTGGGATTTGGCGCGGGTGATATGGCGCTCAATGTGGTTATCTCCTCCATGATGTTAATCATCACTTTTTATTACACGGATATTTTTGGTTTGTCACCCATGGATATGGGCGTACTCTTTTTCACGGTTAAAGTCATTGGTGCGGTTTCCGATTTGGTCATGGGGCAGTTAACAGATCGCTTTACTTTTTTACAGGGTCGCTATCGCCCCTGGTTGTTGTGGCTGGCTATCCCCTATGCGGTAAGCGTGTTTTTTGTATTTACTACCCCTAACTGGGATTACGATGCCAAATTAATTTGGGCTTACTCCACTTACATCATGATGACGCTGATTACCTCCGGTGTTGGCATTCCCTATATCTCTTTGCCTAGCGCTTTAACCAGCGACCCTAAAGAAAAATTATCGGCTAATGGCTACCGCTTGTTTCTCGCCAAAATCGGCGCCTTTATGGTGGCGATTGTAGTGCCTGTGGTTGCCGGTATGTGGGAAGACAAATCTGTCGGCTATCAAGTTGCAATGGCAATTATGTCAGCAGTAGGTGCCGTGATGTTTTTGTTCTGTTATTTCAAAACCACCGAGCGAGTGACTCACGTGGTTGAACATCAGCCATTGTGGACGCAATTTTTGCAGCTGCTAAAAAATGACCAGTGGTTAATTCTTGTCGCCGTGTGTGTAACAGGAACCATCGGTTATGTAATTCGCGGCTCTGTGGCTATCTATTACGCCAAATATTATTTGGGGGGCGATGAAACGCTGGTGTCGGCATTTTTATCGACTGGTGTTGCCGCTGCTATTTTGGCGATGGTGGCGTCCACCTGGATCACCAAAATTTACTGCAAAATTAATTTGTTTCGCTACACCCAATTATTGGTGGCCGGACTCAGTGTGGCGATTTATCTTTTTGTAGGCCGTGAAGATGTGGTGCTCGCCTTTGTATTGTATTTCCTGTTGTCATTTGTGGTGGATTTGCATGCCCCTGTGTTCTGGTCAATCATTTCTGAAACCATTGATTACGGTCAAGTCAAAAATGGCAAGCGTGTATCCGGTTTTGCTTACGGCGGCATTTCAGTCGGCCAAAAAGCGGGAATGGGGATCGCCGGTTTGATGGTGGGCTGGCTGTTAACCTATTTCCAATACGTTCCCAATCAAGCGCAAACCGATTTTTCATTGATGGGCATAGCCTTAATGCTGTCGATTATTCCCGGCTTCTTTCATGCGCTGATGGGTTTGTTTATGTTTAAGTATCGCATCAATGACGGCTATTACGCAGAGCTGAAAAATACCATGCGTGCGAAAGGTTATATCGCAGAGCATTGATTTGTAGGTTGGCGGTGAGCTTGCGAACCCCAACATGTCCATCTTGCAGCGCCTGCCGTAAGCCGGAATATATATTTAATCGGGTTTTGGTTTGTGCGGGTGCATGGTCATGTTGGGGTTCGTTCCTCACCACCAACCTACATTAAGAATTAAATAGAAAGTATGGAGAGAAATTGTGAGCGAATTATTAACCCCATTAATCCCCCAGCGCGCCGATCCGTTTATTTATAAACATACGGATGGCTATTATTATTTCACCGCGTCGGTACCCCAGTATGACCGCATTGAATTGCGCCGCGCAAAAACTATTGCTGAGTTGGCGACTGCACAGACCGTAGATGCATGGCACAAGCCGGACACTGGCCCTTACAGTGAGTTGGTGTGGGCACCGGAAATTCATTTCAACAAAGATCCGTCATCAGGCGAATACGCGTGGTACGTTTATTTTGCCGCAGCGCCCAGCCGCGAAATTAAATTCGATTTGTTCCAGCACCGCATGTATGCGATTCGCAATAAAAACGCGAATCCACTCGAAGGCGAGTGGGAACTTATGGGGCAGGTGGATTCAGGTATTGATACTTTCTGTTTGGATGCCACTACCTTTACTCACAAAGATGTTCTTTATTATGTGTGGGCGCAAAAAGATGTAGGTATTCGCGGTAACTCCAATATTTATATCGCGCCGATGAAAACCCCGTGGGAATTGGCGAGTGAACCAGTGATGCTCACCAAGCCGGAATTCGAGTGGGAAATTCGCGGTTTCTGGGTTAACGAAGGCCCTTCGATTGTAAAACGCAACGGCAAAATCTTTTTGAGTTATTCCGCAAGCGCAACCGATGAAAATTATGCGATGGGTTTATTGTGGGCGGATGAAAATGCCGATTTGTTAGATCCTGCCAGCTGGACCAAATCCAAAGAGCCTGTGCTTTGCTCCGATATCCCTAATAAAATTTTTGGCCCGGGGCACAACAGTTTCACCTACGCGGAAGATGGCGATACCGTAATGCTGGTTTATCACGCGCGCACCTACACTGAAATTGAAGGCGACCCGCTGTGGAATCCTGATCGCCATACCTTTGTAAAACCTCTGCGTTGGAACGAGCAGGGCATGCCGGTATTTGGCAAGCCATCGATGATCGAATAGTCTGGCGCTGCAGATTTTCCGCTGGGGCGGTCTGGTTTAATAGGCGCCCTGGCTGTAAATCAGCTCATAGCTGTGGCTGTAAATCTCCAGGATATTGCCAAACGGATCTTCCATATAAATCATCCGATAGGGTTTTTCTCCCGGGTAGTAGTAACGTGGTTTTTCCATACGTTTTTTGCCGCCTGCGGCCACAATTTTCTCGGCTAGCGCTTCTACATTGGGGTCTTGCACACAAAAGTGAAAGATCCCGGTTTTCCAGTATTCAAAGTTATTCTCGGGGTTGACCTGATTGTTGAATTGAAATAATTCAACGCCAATGCGGTCGCCGGTGGACAAATGAGCAATGCGAAAACTGCCCCAGCCAGCGCCAAATACATCGGTGCACATATCGCCAATGGGGCTCTGATCTTCAATGATTTCGGTTGGCTTCATAATCAAATACCACCCCATGACCTGGGTATAAAACTCAACAGCTTTTTCCAGGTCGGGAACCGATATGCCGATGTGGGAAAAATTACGCGGGTAGTTGTTGTTCATGGTGTGCTCCTGTCGTTTTGCGAGTAGGGGCAGGTTACAAAGCTATAATGATTACGTAAAATTATCATTTCTTATTGTTTTGAGTATTTTTTGTAATGATAAATCCTCTTTGGTTGCGTAGTTTTTGTACTCTGGTGGAGTTGGGGCATTTTACTCGCACCGCTGAGCGCCTCCATATGACTCAGTCTGGCGTTAGCCAACAAGTGAGTAAATTGGAGCAACAATTAGGGGTGGCGCTATTGCAGCGTCAGAGCAGGCAGTTTTCTTTGACTGAGGCGGGTGATCGGTTGTACGCCGAGGCGCAGGTGATTCTGGCGGCCCTGGAGGGGTTGGGCCAGCGCCTTGCTGATGACCCACCCTATGCAGGGCAAGTGCGTTTGATGTCGCCCGGCAGTGTAGGGCTCAAACTTTATCCGCAGCTACTGGCGATGCAGCAAGAGTACCCGGCACTGGCGATTGATTACCGCTTCGCATCCAATGGCGCGGTGGAAAATGCGATTGCCACTGGTGCAGTGGATATTGGATTTATGACACGCATGTCGATGCAGGAAGAGGTGAGTTGCGAGGCAATTTCCCAAGAGGCGCTATTGTTGGTAACACCGGCGTCAGTCGACACGCCTGATTGGCTTGAGTTAAACCGTTTGGGGTTTATCGATCATCCAGATGGCGCCCATCATGCCGGATTGTTATTGGCTGCCAACTACCCCGAGTTTCAGCACAGCGATCATTTTGCCAAACGCGGCTTCTCCAATCAGATCAGCTTGATTCTGGAGCCGGTAAGCTTGGGGTTGGGTTTTACTGTATTGCCTGCTCATGCGGTTGAAGCCTTTGTAAAATCGTCGCTAATCCGGGTGCATGCACTTCCCTACCCCGTCTGCGAGACACTCTATCTCGGCTTGCGCCGCCATCATACTCAGCCTAACAGGGTTGCCAGTGTCGTTGCCAAAGTCAAAGCGCTGCTCTGATTATTCCCAGCTATTTATTGTTTTCACCGGGCTTTACTTGCCTTCAATTGTATGACAATATTAATTTATAGTAATATTGTATGACATATGGTTCATGCGACTACTAGCCCGGCGTGATTTCCCTGTTCGAGTTCCACAAAGCATTGCCGGGAGCTATCTAGAATTAATAAATACAAGTAATAACTACACGAGAGAAGGTGAACACATGAAGCTAGCAAGCCTTTCGCTTGTCATTGGCAGCCTGCTGTTATTGGGCGGTTGCGGTGGTGGTGGCGACAACAAATCCTCGACTAATACGGTTCCTGCATCCCCTGCGCCGGTTTACTCAAAGCCTACTATGGCTAGCACTGTTCCCCGCACCCCAGAGGGTTCGGTCAATTGGCTGGATATAGGTGTTCACGATCCATCCATAGTGAAAGCCGGAAGCGACTACTACATTTTTGGCTCCCATCTGGCCGCGGCTAAATCTACCGATTTGATCAACTGGGACTATATCTCGGTACTGTCGGGTAATGGCTCGGTTGATGAAAGCCCCCTGTTTAATACCTACTCCACCCAAATCGCCGATGGCATTGCCTGGACGGATGGTTTTAAAGGCAACTGGGCAGCCGATGTTATCAAGGCGCCCAATGGTAAATATTGGTTCTACTACAACCACTGTGCGCAAGTGGAAGCGGACAATGGCGGCTGTTGGAATCGCTCATACTTAGGCTTGGCAGAGGCGGATTCGGTCGCTGGCCCCTATGTTAATAAAGGCGTATTCCTGCGCAGTGGCTATCGCAATGCGAGTGAGTTCGCCGCTTATCCTTTAGATAATGGCCAAACCAGCTGGAATGGTGCAGTTGACCCCAATGCGATTGACCCAGCGGCGTTTTACGATAAAAACAACCAGCTGTGGATGGTGTACGGCTCTTATTCTGGCGGCATCTTTATTCTGGAAATGGACAGCGCCACCGGTAAACCCAAAGCTGGTCAAGGCTATGGCAAGCGCTTATTAGGTGGTGATTTCCGTGCAGTGGAGGGGGCATTTGTCACTTACAGTCCGGTCGCTGACTATTACTACTTGTTCTACTCGGTAGCCGGTTTTGCCGCTAACGATGGCTACAACATTCGCATCGCCCGCGCCAAAACCCCGAAAGGCCCCTACCTTGATCCAGCGGGCAACGATGTTGCCAACAGCGCTGGTTTGGAGATTGGCGGTAAGTTGCTGGGTGGATTTGAATTTACCCAGGCATTGGGCGAGGTGGGTTCATCTTGGGGTTATCAATCGCCCGGCCATAACTCGGCTTATTACGACGAAGCAACCAAACGTCATTTGCTGGTAACACACACCCGCTTCCCTGCGTCATCTACTGCATACCCCGGCAACATCGAAGCTCATGCGGTGCGCACCCATGAAATGTTTGTCAGTAAAGACGGTTGGTTAGTGGTATCGCCCCAGCGCTATGTGCCGCTCAATGGCGACAATCTCGTCGATCTTGCTCAGGTGCCCGGTCACTATAAATTTGTGAATCAGGGTAAGGCGGTAAATAAAACCGCGATTAAATCTGGCTATATCACCCTGCATGAAGACCGCAGCGTAAGCGGTAGCGAAAAAGGTTCCTGGATGTCGCAGGGCGATGATTCGATCAAACTGGTATTGGATTCCGGCACCTATTTTGGCGTGATCAAATGGCAGTGGGATAACAACAGCAAAGAGTTGGTGCCAGTGTTTACCGCTATGGCGCGCGATGGTGCCTCGGTATTTGGCACACGTACCGATGCAATTGCCACCACCACAGCGGCGTTAAATACAGTAAAAGATGCGCTGAAGATCAAAACCGAATTGACCATTGCCGACGAAGGTTATTCGCTGCCAACTATTGGCAAAAGCGGCACTCAGATTAAGTGGGTGAGTAGCGACGAATACTATATAGATGCTGCGGGTAATGTGTTTATTCCGACCCCCGATTTGGGTGATCGCACCGTTACGCTCACGGCGAACTTATCGCTGGGCGGTCAAACCACGAGCAAAACTTTCAATGTGACTGTCAGAGCGCGTCCGGCATTTAAAAATGCAGTAGCTCACTATCGCTTTGAAAATGCCTTGACCGACTCCATGGGCAAATATGCAGCGGCAAAAACCACCGACAATAATTTATTTAATGTCGATGCAACCGCGCCAACGTTTACCGCAGGTTACGCGGGTGGTCAGGCATACGATTTTACCGGCGCTAATGGTGTGCGCTTACCGGATGACATTATCAAATCCAGCGAGTACACCTTGTCGTTCTGGATGAAAGCAAAAAATCTCACTACCCATACGCCAGCCTTTTTTATGGCAACGGATTTTGATCACTGGTCCAGCTACATTCCCGGTAATGCCTGGTTTACGTCTAGTTCATTAATTTGGAGTAACTACCTGGGTAATTGGAATCAGGTTGTTCATTCAGCGACGGCGCCAGTCAATCAGTGGCAACACGTTGCCATCACTTATGCCAACGGCATGATGAATTTGTACATCGATGGTGCGTTTGTTGGTGCTATGCCGCGCGATGATATTTTCAAAAACGGCGGCCTCTACGCACTGGGTGTTAACTTCGGGTGGGATCTGCCATTCGTTGGTCAAATCGATGATTTTATTGTGTACGACTACGCGTTGAGCAAATTGGATATTAACGGCGCTGCCATTAACAATTTGACCGACCCATCCAAATTTGCGGGCTTTGTCAAAAACGCCTTGGATTTGGGCGATATGTCCGCAGTGCGTGAAAACTTTAATTTATTGCGCGTTGGTCCATTTGTATCGGGCATTCGCTGGACCTCAAGCGATGAGAAATACCTCAAGCCAACCAATGGTGTTGCAGTTGTCACTCAGCCGACAGCGGATGAAGGCGATAAAACTATCACCTTGACCGCGCACATTACCTATCAAGGTTTCACCGACACCAAAAATTTCCAGGTCACCATTAAATCCTTGGCGCCGGCCGAATACAGTTTTGAAAACAGCCTCAATGCACTGAACGATGTTGCTGCACCGGGCAAAGTGACCGGCAACTTTATCCACAATACCGGTGGCGCAGTGAGCTATGTGCAAGGGGTAAAAGGTTCGGCAGTGAACTTGGATGGCACCTCCGGTGTGCGTCTGCCCGACAACTTAATTACCACGGCTAGCTACAGTATTTCGCTCTGGTTAAAACCTTCCGCGTTTACCAATTACACCACGGCATTTTTTGGTGGCGCCAATGCCAACTATTGGTTGAGTTTGGTTCCCTCCATGAACGGCACGGAAAAAACCCGTGTTTGGGCCAATGGCCCGGCGTTTTACGACAACGCGGAATTAAGCAGCCGTATTCCGGCCGGAAAGTGGACGCATTTGGTGATCATGGTCGATGGCGAGAATAACAACACCATCAAGATTTACATGAATGGCGTGCAGCAACTCGAATCCACCGGTTTCCCACGGGTGATGACCGTGGCGGGTGATACCAATGAGTTTGCACTGGGTGTGAACTATTGGGATACCCCATTCAATGGCGCTATCGATGAACTCAAAGTGTTCACCGGCACCATCAGCAACGAACGCATTAACTCGCTGTATCAAGAAGGTTCCACTGCCAACTAATTCGCAGTAGCGCGGGAGAACAATAACTCTCCCGCGCCATGAATTCTTTTTGATGGAGTTAATGCAGAAATCATTAACTCAAAATTTAATAAAAATTTTGGAGTTTGAAAAATGTATAAAAAGACAGCATTAGCCACAGCGGTACTCGCCGCAATCATGGCCCAAGTCAGTTTCGCGCAAACGCAAGACGAACAAGTTGAAGAAGTTGTAGTGCAGGGGATTCGCAGCAGTTTGACCAAGGCGTTGGATATCAAACGCGACAACACCCAAATCGTCGACGCGATTGTTGCTGAAGACATCGGCAAGTTTCCCGATAACAACGTAGTAGAAGCACTGCAGCGCGTTACCGGTGTGCAAACCACTGGCCGTGGCGGTGGTGAAGTGACCGGCATATCGATTCGCGGTCTCACCGACGTACATACTTCGGTTAACGGTCGCGATGTATTTACCGGCGCCGGCCGCGATGTGGCAATTTGGGATATTCCCGCCAGTTTGCTCAGTAGCGTTAACGTCTACAAAACTCGCTCGGCAGATCGCACTGAACGCGGTATTGCCGGTTCTATCGATGTAAAAACCAACCGCCCGTTTATGTTTGACGGTGAAAAAGTGGTGTTAGCGGCGCGCGGTATTTATTCCGATCAGCCAGACGAAATTGATCCCAATGTCAGCGCGCTTTACAGCAATCGCTGGGAGCTGGAAAGTGGCGGCGAATTTGGTGCGCTAGTCAATATCGGTTACGCCGAGACGCATTACCGCGATGACACTATGACTGCGGGTGCGGTATTCCCCTATTTCTCAGCAGAGCCTGCATTGAATTACTCGCCGTATCAAATGATCCCCAACAGCTCGAGCGGTAGCGCGGTATGGCAGGCAGGTTTGGAAAACGGTATTCCCTACACGGCGGGTTCTACCCTGAATGTGGATGGTGAAACTGTTGACTATTTGATGATGCGCGATGCGGTATTCGGCACCTCTTTCTCCGGTTTCCGCAAGCGTCCTGCGGCCAGCTTCTCGCTCCAGTGGGCGCCCAATGATGCCTGGGAGTTCCTCGCCGAAGGTTTCTATACCGGCTATCGCAACACCCAACAAAATGCCATGTGGTTCACCAATACCCTTGAACATCAAAATGGCAATATCGATATCCCACTGGTGTACGAAGGGACTAATGTCGTCAAAGAACATCAGGGGCGCGGCAATGGCGGTTTTCAAAGCGGTGACTATGCCGATGGCAAAACCGACAGCTACCTCTGGGCGCTGGGCGCTAAGTGGATGCCTAGCGACAAGCTGACCGTGAACTCCGAACTGGTATTGCAAGACAGCGAATACACCAACAACTTCTTTGCGATGCGTTTTGATCGCACTGCTTACGGGTTGGATGTGGACTACAACAACCGCGACGGCGTGCCCTCGGTAGTCTTCTGGGACAACCCGGCCACCGCCGTGGATGAGTCAGATATAGCGGCGGTAGCCAACTGGAATGCCGATACGGTCTACGACAATGGCGGCAGCAGCACCGGTGATTCGGCGGCTTACACGCTGGACCTGGATTGGCAGCTCGACGGCAATATATTCGACAGCGTGAAAGTCGGTGGGCGCTATCAGGTTCGCGGTGCAGAAACCATGTCGCGCGATCAAAGCGCAGGTATAGGCGGCACTAGTGTCACCCAGTTAATGGGTCTCTTGAGTGCAGCAGGTGCCTCTGGCGATGGTTCAGGTATCGTCTACACCGCAACCGATTACTTCGATGGCCGCGCCAATATTTTTGACAGTTTTATCACCGCTAACGGCTACTACATGCTGAACAACAAAGAGGCGGTACGCACGGTTTACAGCTTGGAGATCAACCCGGCGCTGGAGAAAAACTTCAGTGTGGATGAGGACTCGGCGGCGCTTTACGCCACTACCAAATTCCATCTGGGCGATCGCTTGAGCGGTGAGTTTGGTGTGCGCGCAGTGGATTACCAACAGGATCTGGAATTCTGGCAAGACGGAGTGCTGGTTCCGGGTGAATCCTCGGCCAGCGAAGTATTGCCAAGTTTGGTACTCAACTGGGACATTACCGATGACGTCGTAGGTCGCGTGGCCTACACCGAAACCCTGCGTATGCCTGAATACGGTTCTTTGAACCCTTACCAAACCTGGCAAGATCCTTTAACCAGTACTCCTTACGGTACGGGTAGTGGCGGCAACCCAGAGCTCAAACCGACTTACTCCAAAAACATGGACATGTCCCTGGAGTGGTATTTCGCCGAAGGCAGTTCGCTCTATGGTGCGGTATTCAAGCGTGAAATCGACGGTTTGGTGATCAACGGTAAGAAAACGGTTGTGCGCGAAGGCGACGATGGCGTCACCCGTCCTTACGTGCTTAATGCACCGGTGAATGCCGCTGACGGTGAGTTGAACGGGGTGGAGATTGGCCTGGTGTATTTCCCGGACAACTTGCCTGACATGCTGGATGGTTTGGGGGTGCAAGCCAGCTACACCCTGTTGGACTCAGAGCAGCTGAACCCCGAGTTTGGGGTAGACGGCAGTATCAGCGGTTACAACAAATCCAAAATGAGCGGTGTGTCTGACTCATCCTACAGCCTGGTATTGGCCTACGAGAAAGCGGGCTTTGGTGCGCGCTTATCCTACGTATGGCGCGAGAAGTTTTTCCAAGGTAACGAAGCCTCAATCTTCGCCAACCCGATCCAATTCTGGAGCCGTCCAGAGCAGGATCTGTCATTTCAGCTGAGCTACGACGTGACCGATGATTTGGCGATCACCTTCGACGGCACCAACCTGTTGGATGATGTTTACCAAAACTACTACGGTGAAGGTAACCAAAACCTGTTCAACTTCGGCAATGGTATCTACTCCAAAACCTATGCAGTGGGTGTGCGCTACTCGTTTTAAGGCGCTATTCACCGGTTGGTTGTTTCAGCCACCTTTTGGTAAAACGCCGGGCTTTTGCCCGGCTTTTTACTTTTAGCTCTGTGCGATTCACAAGCTATGGGCAATTTAAACTCAATGTTTTTGTGGGTGGATGCTGTAGCCGCCACTTCAGTCCAAAAATTCACTTGCATTCGCCATAAATAAAGATATTATATTACAAATTGAGCGCGGCTTATTGCTGTACTCTTTTGTGTTTTGTATGAAGCCCCGACCCCTTTGTCGTTGGATGGTGTGGAGTTGTTTGGCTACACCACTTTTTCAGCCGTTACAGGTTTCTGTAGCGGCTTTTTTTGGTTGCTACTTCAGTTGGCAGCCGCTCCCGCGCGATAAATTTTTCACATAGTAAATGAGTTTTATCTGTTGACGCACAAGTCTAAGCAGATTAGCATCATATTGTCTTACAATATGCTCAATTGGTGCGCTGAATGCGTCAAGTTGCAGTAGTAAGTCGCTCGCTGAGGCGGTAGCTGCGCCCGGTAACCAAGAAAATCAATAAATGTGCAATTTAATAATAACGATTGCCTCCGCGAATTGAATCGCATTCAGGAGTCGGTCGCACACGGGAGATCACACATGTTCCAGAAAAAAACACTCAGTCTTTCCATCGCAATGGTCGCTGCATTGGGCAGTGCCTATGTTGCCGCCGCGCCGGAAGGCGAACAAATCGAAGAAGTTGTAGTAACGGGTATTCGCAGTAGTTTGACCAAAGCCTTGGACGTGAAGCGCAACAATTCTCAAATCGTCGATGCGATCGTTGCGGAAGATATCGGCAAGTTCCCCGACAACAACGTTATTGAATCTATGCAGCGTATCACCGGTGTGCAAGTTACCAACCGTGGATCAGGTGAAGTCACCGGCATTTCCATTCGCGGGTTGACCGATATAAACACAACAATCAATGGTCGTAATATTTTTACCGCTTCAGGTTTGGCGGTTGCATTGCAAGATGTGCCCGCCAGTTTAATCAAACAAGTTGATGTTTATAAAACCCGTTCAGCGTCGCAAATTGAAAATGGTATTGCCGGTTCGGTAGATATTAAAACCCAGCGCCCCTTTGATTTTTCCGGGGCAAAAGTTGTAGTAGCGGCGCGCGCGATCAATCAAGAACAGGCTGACGAAATTGATCCTAATATCAGTGGCCTTGCGAGCAACCGTTGGGAAACAGGCTCAGGCGAATTTGGTGCGTTGGTAAATTTGTCTTACGCAGAAACTAATTATCGCGATCAAAGTATTACTGCCGGTGCGATGGTTCCATTTGCCACAGACAACCCAGTCGCTCCTTTTGGTAATTACGAACGTGTTTTTCTCGACAAAGGTGGTGTTGCTGAGAATCCGATCTGGACTCCCGGTTTGCTCAACGGTTTGCCAACTGCCTCTGGTTCCACATTAAATGTTAACGGCCAACCAATGGAATATATCCTCGGTCGCGATGCTATTTTCGCGAGCGATTTTACCGGCAAGCGTGAGCGTTCGGCCGCCAATGTGTCTTTGCAATTTGCACCCAACGATACCTCCGAATATACCTTTGAAGCTTTCTATAATGGCTATCGCAATGAATCCTTCAACTCACTGCTATTTTCCTTTGCTGATTGGTGGGGATCTTATGCTGACAGTCCGACAGCAGCGGCCGATGCAAACGTCAAGTTGTTTCCAGGCACCAATATTGTTAAATCGCGCAGCGTAAAAAATAACTGGTCATTCACCAGTGGCGATTTGGCTACCGGCAAGACCGATAGCTTTGTCTATGCGCTGGGTGGTGATTGGGAGTTGACCGATAACTTCAAAGTGAAATCAGAAGTTGTTTATCAAGACAGCACCTTTGAATCCGATTTTATCGCCGCGCGTTTTGAAAATGCTCGCTATGGTTTGAATGTTGATTTCAATGCGGGCGGCGGAATTCCAGCATTTAGCTTTATCGATAATCCAGAAACGGTGGAGCTTAACGAGGCGGACGTTGCGGATGTGGCCAATTGGAGAACCGCACAGCTGTATGACAACGCCAATAAAAATACCGGTGATGCAGTTACTTTTACCACCGATGCTACCTATGACACCGATTCAGGTTTTTTCAAACAGTTTAATGTCGGTGTGCGTATCGATCAGCGCACTGCAGCGGAATCTTTCAGTCGTCAGGACGGCTTTAATCCTAATGTGACTATTACTGAAGAGTTAACTTACATTAACAATGGTTTTTTTGACGGTAATGCCAATGTGCCAACGACATGGGCAGTGGCCGACGGCCATTACTTGCGTGCAAATGCCGATGATATGCGCGCAGTGTATAACTTACAAAAATTAGCGCTGGTTGAAAGTTTTAATATTGATGAGTTAACGGCATCTGCCTACATGACTACACAATATGAGACTGAAATAGCTGGCAGAAAATTGGATGGTGAAATTGGTCTGCGTTACACCAGTTCAGATACCGATATGGAGTTCACCGATACTGCCTCTGCAAATAAAGATGTTTACAAAGATTCGGCGAGCACCACTAAAGTATTGCCCAGCCTATCGCTTCGCTACGCGTTGACAGATGACCTGTATGCTCGTTTGGCTTACACCGAAACTTTACGTCGCCCGGGCTTTGCTTCATTAAACTCGCGCATTGTGTATAACGAAGATGTTACCGGTATTGGCTATGGTACTGCCGGTGGTGGAAACCCGGATTTAAAGCCTACCGAGTCGCAAAACTATGACTTCTCGTTGGAGTGGTATTTTGCCGACGCAAGTTCTTTGTACGGAACATTATTCAAACGCGAAATTGAAGGTTTTGTGATTGATTTTCGCCGTCAAGTTCAGCACGAAACCCCAACAGGCGAAGTGGGAACCTATGTCCTTAGCCAACCCTTTAATGCATCCAATGGTGAGTTGACCGGCTTGGAGTTGGGCGCAGTTTGGTTCCCGGAAAATCTGCCAGGTGTGTTAGATGGCTTTGGTATTCAAGCGAGCTATACCGCATTGAATTCATCGCAATCAACACCCATTACCGATTCTACTGGTGTGATTACCGAAGTAAAAGAAACGGATTTATTTGGTGTGTCAGATGAATCTTACAGCGTCGTTCTAGCCTATGATAAAGGTGATTTGGGGATGCGCTTGTCCTATGCCTGGCGCAGTGAATTCCTGAATAACTACGAAGCTGCGTTGTTTGCAAATCCGTTAGAAATGTGGAGAAAACCAGAAGCCAGTATGGATCTGCAAATTAGCTACGCGGTGAATGACAATCTTTCATTAACCTTTGACGGCACCAATCTGACTGAAGAGATTTATCAAAGTTACTACGGTGAAAATGGAGAAACGACCAATAACTTTGGTTCATCGCTTTACAGCCGTACTTTCGCTATTGGAGCACGTTTGACCTTTTAATTAAGCTGAATTGGGTTGATTCACAGAAAAAGGCAGCTTAAAACAGCTGCCTTTTTTAGTGCTGTGCATGCAAAAAACTGTTAAGGAGTAGTCATGAATCGATTAATCAAATACATATTTCTCATCCTGAGTTTGGGGTTTGGTAATGGCTTGACTGCTCTGGAGTTGGTTCCTCTGCGCAATGTGCAATTACTCGATAGCCCTTTTTTACACGCGCAAAATACCAATAAAGTGTATTTAATGGCGCTGGACGTTGAAAAACTTCTCGCGCCCTTTCGCCGCGAAGCCGGTTTGCCGTTTAAAGAGACTTACGGCAATTGGGAATCCACCGGGTTGGATGGCCATATGGGCGGCCACTATGTGTCGGCCCTCGCATTGATGTATGCCTCAACAGGCGATAAAGCGGTATTGCAGCGGTTGAATTACGTTGTAGGCGAATTAAAAAAATGTCAGGAAAAAATAGGCACAGGTTATATCGGCGGCATTCCTGACAGTAAAAAGATGTGGGACGAAATTGCTAAGGGCGATATTCGTGCAGACAACTTTTCCACCAACGAGCGCTGGGTGCCTTGGTACAATATCCACAAGATTTACGCTGGTCTGCGCGATGCCTATTGGTATGCAGACAATAAAGACGCAAAAAAAATGCTGGTCAAATTGTCCGACTGGGCAATCGATTTAACCAAGAATCTGTCACCTGAACAAATGCAAACCATGCTGCGCACTGAGCATGGCGGCATGAACGAAGTGTTTGTCGATGTAGCAAAAATTACTGGCGATAAAAAATATCTTAAACTTGCGGAATCCTTTTCCCAGCAGGCCATTTTGCAGCCCTTGGAAAAATCTCAAGATCAGCTTACTGGTTTACACGCCAATACCCAGATTCCCAAAGTGATTGGTTTTAAACACTACGGTGATGCAACTAACAATAAAGAGTGGAAGAACGCCGCTGAGTTTTTTTGGCAAACTGTTATAGATAAACGCACAGTGGCAATTGGCGGCAACAGTGTAAAAGAACACTTTCACGATACCGCTGATTTCACGCCCATGATCAATGAAGTGGAGGGACCGGAAACCTGCAACACTTACAATATGCTCAAGCTGACTGAGATGTTGTATCTCTCAGCGGGAGAGAAATCTAATCCAGCAATGAAGTACGTGGATTACTACGAGCGCGCGCTCTACAACCATATTCTCGCTTCGCAAAATCCTACCACGGGCGGCTTTGTTTATTTCACGCCCATGCGCCCCAATCACTACCGTGTGTACTCGCAAGTGCACGACGGCATGTGGTGCTGTGTTGGCTCAGGTTTGGAAAGCCATTCCAAATACGCTGAATTTATTTACGCGCGCGATAAAAAATCAAAAAAGTTGCCGAAAGTTTTTATCAATTTATTTATTCCATCGCACATGGAGTGGAAAGAGCAGGGCATTAAGATTACCCAAAATACACTTTTTCCGGATGCAGAAACTACGTCGATCACTATCGATAAATCCGCGCGTTTCCGTTTGCAGTTGCGTTACCCTGGGTGGGTAGAAGCAGGAAAACTATCGCTTAGCATTAATGGTAAGAAAGAAGGCGTTACCCAACAACCGGGCGAATTTATCGCGCTTGAACGCCACTGGAAAAAAGGCGACAAGGTTGAGCTGACCTTGCCGATGCGTTCGACCCTGGAAGAAATGCCGGACGGGTCCAATTACTATGCCATTTTGCATGGGCCGATTGTGCTTGCTGCCAAAACCCAGCCGTTTGCGGCGGAAAAGATTAATTACTTTGCGGATGGTTCACGCATGGGGCATATCGCCAGCGGCCAAATGTGCCCGCTAGAAGCAGCGCCGTTTTTATTGGGCAACTCACAAGACTTTATCCAAAAATTAAAACCAGTTGCAGGCAAACCTTTGACCTTTGATGCCTCGGGTTTAATCAACGGTAAACAAATGGCGCATGTCGAACTGATCCCTTTCTTCCGTTTGCACGAGTCGCGCTACAGTATTTATTGGCCGTACACCACCGCTGCCGATGTAGAAAAAGCGCGAGCAAAAGCGGCGGCAGATGAAAAGGCGCGTTTGGATTTGCAAGTAAAAACTATCGATCAAGTTGCCCCCGGTGAACAACAACCGGAGTCAGATCATTTTTACCAAGGTGAACAAAGTGAAGCGGGTTTATACAATGGCCGTCACTGGCGTCACACTCGCGCGTGGTTTAGTTATGAGTTGAATGACAAGCTGAGGGAAACAAAAATTTTACAAATTACATATGCCGGTATCGATGCTGGTAGAGCATTTGAAATTCAATTAAATGGCGAAGTGATTGCCAAAGTCGAATCTACTGGCAATGCACAAGAGTTTTTTGCGGTGGATTATGCCATTCCGGCAGCACTGGTTGAAAAAGCCAAGGGAAAATACACACTGAAGTTTGTCGCGGCGCCAGGTTCGATTGCGGGCGGAATTTATGGTGTGAGGCTATTGCGCGAATAAAGAATCGCTCGCGCGATTCTTTATTCTCCGTGCCCCATTTATTTCAATCGCTTACTTTTATAGGTATCAAGTTCCTTTTCGTCTACTATCGGCCAGCCTTCTTTATCCCATGTGATATTGAGTATTTTCAACTTCTGCAAATATTTGTCGGCAGTTTCATAGGCGTGCAGCACTAAATAGTCTTTGTCATTCCAGGTGTATGCGCTGTTGTGGCCGAGGCCGACCCAGTTTTTATTGCCTTTGAGCAACAAGCTGCCGCCGCCTTCATTCATATCTTTGCCGGTTTTATCGAGGTAAGGGCCAGTTGCGTTTTTGGAGCGGCCGACGACCAAATGATAAGTCGAGTTAGCGCCCTTACAGCACAATCCCCAAGAGGCAAATAAATAATAGTAGGCGCCTTTTTTGAAAATAAACGGCGCTTCAATTTCACCGGCGCCCGCATCGCTGCCGGTGTTTGCCGGTACTTGATCGCGTGCGGCAATGCTGTGCCATTCTTGCGGTTCAGCGGGGCGGGTTAAGTCATCATTGAGTTTGACTATTTTTAGTCCGCTCCAGAAAGAGCCAAAACTCATCCAGGCTTGATTCTGGTCATCCACAACAATTGCCGGATCAATCGCGTTCCACATATCGCGCTGGGATACCGATTGAATCACTATGCCTTTATCTTCCCAGCGATAATCCGGTGATTTAGGGTTCAAGGTTTTATTCACTGTCACGCCAATCGCCGAGGTGTTTTTACCAAACGTGGAAACGGAGTAATACAAATAAAATTGGTTGTTGTGCTGGATAATATCTGGCGCCCAGAGGTGACCGTTAAAACCGGGTGCGACTGATTTTGCCCAGGTTGGTTCGGTGGCAAAGGCGCGATCAGAGAAAGTCCAATTCACCCGATCTTTGGAACTATAAATGGTGATGCCGGGGCCGGTGCTAAATAAGTACCAGGTGTCGCCTTCGCGCGCCATGACCGGGTCGTGTACATCCACTTGTTTGGCTTGGGAAAAACTGGTGAGGCAGAGCAGGGCGCTCAAGCTGATCAAGCGCAGGCTAGTGTTGATGAGGTTGTGTAAAGACATGGTAAGTTCTCTTGGTCTAATTCTTAGAATATGTAATATAATATTAATTCATCGAGAATAATAGTTAACTAGGGTTAAGTTCGCCGGTGCGGATTTAGGCTGAGGAGTGTGCCATGAAGTGTGTTGTAAGATCTGGGTTGGTGTTAGCGATTGCCTTGGTCCTGTGCAACTTATCGGCCTGTGTGGCAACTTGCCGCGATATGCCCGATGAGCGCGACCGTGTTGCAGCAGCAGCGCCTGAAATATTTATCCCGCAGCGCGCCGACCCTTTTATTCATCGCACGCCTGCAGGCCGTTATTACTTTATCGCCACAGCACCGGAGTTTGATCGCATTGAAATGCGTGCGGCCAATTCACTGGCCGAATTAAAATCCGCAGACGCAACAACGGTTTGGCGTAAACACAACAGTGGTGCGATGGGCGCTAATATCTGGGCACCTGAATTACATTATTTCAACAATACCTGGTACATCTATTTTGCCGCGGGCGATGCAGAACAACCCTGGTTGATTCGTATGTATGTGTTGGCTAATGAGTCGGCCGATCCATTAACCGGTGAATGGCAAGAATTGGGGCGAGTTAAAACCGCGCGCGATTCCTTTGCGCTTGACGCCACCAGTTTTGAACACAATGGCCAGCGCTATTTGGTGTGGGCGCAAAAAGATCCCGAAGAGAAATTAAATTCTGCGTTATATATCGCCAAATTAATTTCACCCACGCAACTAGGTGAAGTAGAAGTGGAGATTTCCCGCCCGCAATTGGATTGGGAAATTCAGGGATACAAAGTCAATGAAGGTGCGGCGGTGATTGTGCGCAACGGTAAAATTTTTATCAGCTATTCCGCGAGCGCGACCGATCATCGTTACGCGATGGGCTTGTTATGGGCCGACGCCGATAGCGATTTACTCGCTGCATCCTCATGGCACAAATTGCCTGAGCCGGTATTTGCCAGCAATGAAACGCTACAGCGCTACGGCCCGGGCCACAATAGTTTCACGCTGGCAGATGATGGTCACAGCGACATTATGGTATATCATGCGCGCGACTATTTAGCATTACAGGGCACGCCGCTTACCGATCCGAATCGTCACACCTATATTCGCCGCCTCAATTGGAGCAGCGAAGGTTTTCCGGATTTTGGGCAGAATAAATCGGACGCGCAATGATCCAATTTTTACCAAAGTAAACAGAATCTAAGAGCATATTTTTAATGACAACTACCACGGCAATTACCCAAAAATTATTCGGTACCACGCCAGCAGGTGAAGCGGTAACCGAATTCACCTTGACCAACAAGCAGGGCAGCAGCATAAAAATTATTACCCTCGGTGGCATCATCACCGAGTGGCACATGCGCGATAAAAACGGTGTGCTTGCCGATGTGGTATTAGGTTTTGATACCCTCGAACCTTATCTGGAGGTCGGCCCTTATTTTGGTGCGCTGATTGGCCGGGTGGGCAACCGCATCGCCAACGCACAATTTACTCTGGATGGTGAAACCTATTCGCTTGCCGCAAACAACGGCAGCAACAATTTACACGGCGGCCCCATCGGTTTTGATAAAAAAATCTGGAGCGCAACTACAGCAGAAGATACAAATGGCCCCATTTTGACATTGCATTTATTGAGCGAAGATGGCGACCAAGGTTTTCCTGGTAATCTGGATGTGACAGTCACCTATCAATTCACTCATGATGATGAAATCGTCGTGGATTATTTCGCCACTACCGACAAAGCCACCCCGGTTAATTTGACCCAACACACTTATTTTAATCTTGCTGGAATTGGCAATGGCGATATTCTTAATCACCAGATGCACATTTTTGCGGATCACATCAATGCAGTTAACGAGGCTCAAATTCCGGTGGGCGAACCCATGCCCGTCGCCAGTACACCGTTTGATTTCCGCAGTCCGCGCGCCATAGGTGAATTAATTAATACCGAGCACGAGCAGATTAACAACGGTTTTGGTTACGACCACAATTTTTTAATCAATCAAAAAGCGTACAAAGCGATAACGCTTGCCGCGCGTGTTGAAGAAAATACGACTGGCCGTGTACTGGAAGTGTTTACTGAAGAACCGGGCGTACAATTTTATTGCGGTAACTTTTTAGATGGCACCTTAACCGGTAAAGGTATTACCTATCAAAGACGCAGCGGGTTTTGTTTGGAGCCACAACACGCGCCCGATTCCATCAACCAAGCGCAATTTCCGTCGATAGTATTGCGCCCGGGTGAGGAATATAAAACCCGTACTATTTTTAAGTTATCGTTAAAATAGAGTTTTAATTACTTCTCAAGGAGCAAGAAACGATGAGTAGCTTACAATTGGGTATCTTACTGGTGGCGGTGTTGGTTTGGTTGCTGCCAATTATTGATATAGCCAGATCATCCAAAGTAGATAAAGATGAAAAACTGATTTGGATTTTTGCCTGTCTGGCTCTTTCCTGGTTTTGTTGGATTCTATTTTATGCTTTGGCGCCGCTAAAAAAACGTTTTAATTGAGCGTTAATAAATAGCCCCGCTCTTTCACACAAAAGGGCGGGGCTTTATGCTTGTTAACCCACCTTTGACAGTGGGTGTTTATTTTAGAAGGTTGCGCGCACTACCGCTGAGACACGGCGATCCTGGATAAACCAGCTGCGACCTGCTTGGGTGTTGTTGTCATCCAAAATCATGATGGTTTTGGATTCGGTATCCAGCAGGTTGGTTGCTTGCAGGCCTACACTGATGTTGTCGTTAAACTTGTAGAATACCGAGCCGTCAAGGAAGCCTGCATCGTCGTTCCAAAGCGGGTACTTGGAGATCACATCGCGTGTGGTCAACAAGTACTTGGAGCGCCAGTTGTATGCGAGGCGGGTTGACCAGCCATCTTTTTCATACATCAACACAAGGTTAGCTGTGTGCTTGGATTGGCCTTGCAGGGGCACTGATGTCAGGTTTACCCGAGCACCTGTATCGGTTTCGCTGCCTGCTTGAGCCCAGGAGGCGTTCTCGTAGTCTTCTTCGTTATTCGGTACACCGGATGCATCGATGAAAGAGTAGTTGGCCTGAATGCCTAAGCCATCGAACGGCGCAGGCAGAAAGTCGAAGAATTGCTGGTAGGCGAATTCGATGCCCTGCATGGTGCCGTCGCCGCCGTTGCGGGTAGATACCACATCAACTGCGCGGATTTCGCTGGTGTTAACCGGATGTGCAATTGCTTGGCGGCTGGCACCGTGAACAAAGAAGTTAGACAGATCTTTGTAAAACAGGGTGGTGGTCAGCGAGCCGGCATTGTTGAAGTACCACTCCAGCGACAAGTCGTATTGCGTTGACTCCATCGGCTTGAGGTAGGTGTTGCCACCTGAGCCTGTCCAATCGTTGATGCGTGTTGAGTCAACATAGCTCAGCTTGGTTTTGGCGGCTTCGCCGGTGGCGGGGTCAATTACAATACTGCCGTCCGGATTGCGCTCGTTCAAAATCAGCTCTTTTTTAACGCTTTCGTAGCCATTGGTGGACATACTAATGTTGTTGCGCACCAAGCTCATGTCCGGCAGGGCAATGGCTTTTGATACCGCGAAACGGCTGATCAGGTCATCGGTCAGCTCAACTTTAATGTTAAAGCTGGGTAGGAAGGCGTCATAAGTATCGGTAGCGGTGCTCCAGTCTGCCCCGGTCATACCGTAGCGACGATCAGCTTCTGGCAGATAATTCCACTCGGCGTTGGCCCATCTGTTTTTGGCGTAGAAGTCGATGTAATCCACATACTGGCCAGCGGCGATCTTTTGGTCGGCATAAGCCAGCACTGCCGCACCATTGAGCACACTCGGTAAACCGGCAGGGATAGCTTCCGCTGCGGTCAGGTTTTTATCCAGTTCGGCTGAGCGGATAAAGCCAGTAGATTCACGCTCCAACTCTACGTAGCGCACGCCCAGATTGCCGCTGTAGCGGTATTGGGTGTCATCCGAGCCGAAATCGACACGGACATAAGCCGCATTGTTAGTCTCGACGGTATTGGTGATTTCATTGGGCAGGAATATGCCGTATTGGCTGTCCACGCCGTCGCGGCAGCTATAGGGTCTGAAACTGCCGCCGGGGGATTCGCGGTAGCTGGTAGCGGCGCAGTCAGGATTGCTGCGCAATCTTGCCACTACATCGCGGTTGATGAAGTAGAGTGAATTGCCGCCTTCGATATCCAGTGCACCACCGCGATGGAAGTTGGACCAGTCAACCTGACTGTAGTAGTTGGATTGCTCCGGTACGTGGTCGAGGTAGAGGGTGCCTGCGCTCCATTCCGGGGCGATAGAACCCCAGCCATAGCTGGTAGAGCGTACGGTTTGGTCGCGTTTGGCAAAACGGTAGCCCCCTTTGACGCTTTTGAGCAGTCCGGCATCGTCAAACTCGTGTTTTACATCAATCCGGATTGCATCTGAGTCGCCGTCTGAGCGCTCATAGTGATCCATCGCGGAGCGGTACCAATAGCTGGTGATATCGCTAAAGTAGTTGCTGTCGCCCGCCGGGTCACCGGTCCAGCCGGGGCGGACAACACCATTGTTGTAATTGGTTGGGTTGGCATCGCGGATGCCATTCCAGGGGTTGATCAGCGTCAAGTGTGGAGTGCCACCGCTCAAGTCATACTTCTGCAGTGCGGCTACCCCCAAGTGTAAGACCAGGTCGTCCACTTTGGTTTCAGCCTGAATGTGTTGCAGGTCGAAATCGATAGTCCATGCGTCATCTGGCGTCCACTTGAAGTTGATATTGAAATCTTCTACCAAGGTGTTGGTGGATTGGCCGCGGGTATCCAACTGGAATTTATGGCCAAATTTTGCTGCGCCACCAATACCGCCGGGAGAGGTAGGCATACCACTGTAGGGGTTGGGGTAGCGCGTGTTAGCTTCATAGCTGCCATCGGCGCGGGGGAAGCCCAATTGGCTGGTTGCGCGCCAGGCGCCGTTGCCGTGGGACATAAAACCAGATTGGAACAGCCCATCCTCATTGAATGAGAAGCTGGTATCGCCGTAGGGGCGAGTGTTGCGGTCCGAATTTTTGTAGCCGCCTTGATATTTCAGCGCGTTTTCCCACCAGTTGAGCGAGGCATCAGAGCGAATGTACTCTGCAGTAAGCAGGTAGGTGTCGTCGTTATCTTTCCATTGGAAAGAGGTCGCGAGCCCTTCGCGGTCGCGCTGGTCTTCTTTCATCATCAGATTGGCGCCTTGCGGCATCCACACTGTGCCCTTGCCATCGCTGCCTGCAAAGGCTTCTGCCCCCTTGATATTGGCAGCATCGTATTTCTTGTACACGTCAGATTGAATGCCGTGAGATACACCGACTAATTCAGAGCTTGCCATATTAATCAGAAAGCCAAACTCACCGGCACTGGTGTCCCAGCGGTCGCTGAACATGCCAGAGAACGATGGTTTCCACTCTTGGGCTATGTCACCCCAGGTGCCGTCAGCGGTAAATGCGAGCATGCGGTCAGCTTGATCAAAAGGCTTGCGTGTACGCAAGCTTACCGTGCCGCCAATACCACCTTCGATCATATCGGCAGACTGGTTCTTGTAAATGTCCACGCCGGACATCAACTCCGGCGGTACGTCCTGAAAGGACAGGCCGCGGCCAGAGTCGGCGGTAAAAGAATCGCGCCCGTTGAATTCAGAGCGGGTAGCGCTCATGCCGCGAATTACGGCACCTGAGCCTTCTACCGAAAAATGGTCTGGGTCATTAGCTGCCGCAAAACGCTCAATCGATACGCCGGGTAAGCGCTGCATAGCTTCCAATACACTGCGGTCGGGTAGGGAGCCTATGTCTTTGGCGGTAATCGAGTCGACAAACGTATCGGCATTGCGCTTTAACGCCTGCGCATTTTGCAAATTCTGGCGCATACCGGTCACGACGACCTCTTCAACAGTATCGTCTTTTTTAGTTGCTTCTTGTTGCGCGTAAGCGGGAGATTGCAGTGCAATGATGCACATTGCCAGCAGTGACTTTTTAAACAGACTCTGCGGCGCTTGGTAACCAGTCGATTGTTTTTTGTACATAGCCAACACCTTGTTAAATTTATGATTGGGCACTTGTTGCGCATGGCATCACCGGTCAACCCTGACACGTTCAGGCGTGCAGTGATTGACTTGTGTTCTTGTATGCTAGTGCATCAAGTTGGCGTCAGATTACTCAGCTGAAATCAAAAAGTCAAAGCAACTATAAGCCTGGGTGGTGCGGGTGTACCATTTACACTCCTTGAGGTTTTGGTGTTACGAGCGGTAGCACACCTGTGGTGTTATTGCTGGGGCAGGGGGGGGTAAGTATTGTGCCGATGATAAATGTCACCACGATTCCATGACATTGGCTGCTGTGATATCGCTATCTGCAGGGCTATTCTGAGGCCATAAAAATATCCCAGCCTAAGGATCATTACGGCATTGGGAAAACCTCTAGGCTCAGGTGCGGATATTGATTGATAATGCCGCGCGACACCTTTATCGGTTTTCCTTCAGCCGCCAACGAACAGGACATATTGTGACGAATAAAGACGAACTCCTATCGCAACTGCGTATTAATCGCGACCATCCAGCTGAATCCAACCACAAGGCTCGCCTGTGGATTGGCATAGCAGCAGCTGTTGCTGCTGTAGTAGTGGGCATCAGCTTATTGAGTGACCCAGCACCGATCAAAGTACAAGTCGAAATGGCGCGCATGGCGGTGCCCGATTCTTCTTCTGCCACAGTATTGGATGCCACCGGTTATGTAGTCGCGCGCCGCACTGCCACAGTGTCTTCAAAAGTGACGGGCAAAGTTGCCGAGATTTATATTGAAGAGGGGCAGCAGGTTGAAAAAGATCAGGTGGTTGCGCTGTTAGATGATTCCAATACGCGCAGGTCCTGGGAGCTGAGTAAAGCCGAATTGCATTCAGCCAAAACCTATGTGGCGGAAACCCAAGCGCGTTTAACCGAAGCGAAATTAAATTTGGAGCGCAATACCGAAATGGCGCGCCGCCAGTTGGTGAGTGCAGCGGTATTAGATAAAGCACGGGCGGATTTTGAATCGCTCAGTGCGCAATTAAAATCGCGGCAGGCCGATATTACCGTGAGTGAAAAACGCTTGGCCTTGCAGCAACAAAATTTGGATGACTTAACCTTGCGTGCACCGTTTACCGGTGTAGTAATCAGTAAAGATTCACAGCCGGGCGAAATGATTTCCCCCATTTCAGCGGGCGGCGGTTTTACTCGCACCGGTATTTGTACCATTGTCGATATGAGCTCGCTGGAAATTGAAGTCGATGTTAATGAGTCTTACATCCAGCGTGTACGTGTCGATCAATTTGTGCAAGCGGTGTTAGAGGCTTATCCCGATTGGAAAATTCCAGCCAAAGTTATCGCCATTATTCCTGCGGCAGATCGCCAAAAGGCAACGGTAAAAGTGCGTATTGGTTTTCAAATTAGCGATGCGCGAATTCTTCCCGATATGGGGGTGAAGGTTGCATTTATGAATGCCGAACCTGTGGCCGAAGAACAAGCCAAAGAGCCGCTGGGGGTGCGTGTGCCGATTACCGCCATGCGCTCTGAAGAGGAAGATAAATTTATTTTTGTGGTGAAAGATGGCGTAGCCGAGTTGCGTAAAGTGACACTCAAAGCAAGCTACGGCACCGATGTTTATATCGCAACTGGCCTGCGCCCGGGTGAGGATTTTATTGTCAATATCACCCCGGAAGTAAAAGACGGCGTGAAAGTGGAGCTGCAATAACGCCGACTTTTTTGCTGAAAATTGCTCGACTAAAACTGTCTGTTAATTCTGGTCTAACTTCCTGGAGGATCTATGACTGCGCTCGAATCCCAAACATTGGTTGCCGATGAATTGCTGGTTCAATTAAAAGGAGTAGGTAAACGTTATAAAAAAGGTAAAGAGCAAGTCAGCGTATTAGAGAATCTCAATTTAGATATTCATCGCGGTGATTTTTTGGCGCTGATGGGACCTTCGGGTTCAGGTAAAACCACGCTATTAAATTTACTGGGTGGTTTGGATAAACCCAGTGCTGGTGAATTAATGATTGGCGGCCAGCGCTTGGATCAAATGTCCTCCGCGCAGTTAACCAAATGGCGTGCGCGCCACGTGGGTTTTATTTTCCAGTTTTACAATTTAATGCCGGTATTAACCGCCGAGAAGAATGTCGAACTGCCGCTCTTGTTGACCAATTTGTCCAGCAAGCAGCGCAAGCAGCATGTGGCAGCCGCATTGGAATTGGTGGGTTTGTCCAATCGCGCCAAACACTACCCCAGTGAATTGTCTGGCGGGCAGGAGCAGCGTGTCGCGATTGCGCGTGCACTGGTGAGCGACCCGGATTTGTTGTTATGCGACGAACCAACCGGTGATTTGGATCGTGCGACTGCGGATGAAATTCTCTCGCTCTTGCAAACACTCAATCAGCAACAGCAAAAAACCATCATCATGGTTACCCATGATCCGCGTGCGGCTGAGCACGCGCGTCACACCTGGCATATGGATAAGGGCTCGCTGGTTACTAACAGCAGTAGTAACAATGGCAATGCAGGAGGACGCTAATCATGTACTACTTGCAATTTCTATTGAGCAATTTGGGGCGCAAAAAAATGCGCACCACACTGACCCTGCTCTCCATCATGATCGCGTTTTTATTATTTGGTTTACTGCGCAGTTTGGCCGCAGCATTTGATCAGGGCGCAGAAATCGCCGGTGAAGACCGCTTGGTCAGCATTAATAAAATCAGTTTAATCCAGCCCTTGCCTGAATCCTATCTGCCCAAGGTGCAAGCACTTGCGGGCGTCGATAAAGCGACCTCTGCCAATTGGTTTGGCGGTTATTATCAAGAACCTAAAAATCAATTTCCGCAATTTCCGATTATCGCGGAAGATTATTTTGAAATTTATAAAGAAATGATCAGCTTGCCCGATGAACAAATGCAGGCGTGGAAAAAGAATCGCATTGGTGTGGTAATCGGAAAAGCCTTGGTGGATCGCTTTAAATGGAGCATTGGCGATCGGGTTTCGTTAAAAGGTATGTTTCCGCGCGAGGGGGGCAGCACCACATGGGAATTTGAAATTTCAGGTATTTATGAGGCGAAAAGCAAAAGTGCCGATACCAGTGCCATGCTCATGCATTACGATTATTTTGATGAGGCGCGTCAGTACGGCAAGGGTGATTTGGGCTGGTTGATTGTTCGCGTAAACGACCCAAAACAATCTGCCCAAGTGGCTGCCGCTATCGATGCGCTGTTTGCCAACTCTCCCGCCGAAACCAAAACCAGCAGCGAAAAAGAATTCGCTAAATCTTTTGCCAAACAATTTGGCGATATAGGTTTAATCACTACGTTAATTCTCGGTGCAGTGTTTTTTACTATGTTGCTGGTTGCCGGCAATACCATGGCGCAATCGTTTCGCGAGCGAATTCCAGAGTTGGCGATTTTAAAAACCCTGGGTTTTTCCGATTTTGCGGTGATGCTTATGGTGTTGTCAGAAGCGATTTTAATTTCGCTTATCGGCGGCCTTGCAGGCTTAATGCTGGCGAAATTTTTTATTACCGGCGCGGCAGAATCCATGGCCGCTACACTGCCGGGTTTAACCCTATCCAATACCATGCTGTTGTTCGGTGTAGGCCTGATGTTTTTGTTTGGCCTGCTCACCGGCATTATTCCCGCGCTGCAAGGTTTGCAGCTTAATATTGTTGCAGCATTGCGGAGGCGTTAATTATGTTTAATGCAATTACTCAAATTATTGTTGTTACCCTAATGAATTTGCGCAACTTACCGCAGCGCCTGGGCACTTCTGCTGTTGCTGTTTTTGGTGTGGCCTGTGTGGTGGGGGTGTTTATTGCGGTGCTCTCAATGGCCAGTGGTTTTCAGCGCACTATGGTGAGCGCCGGTGCCGAAGATGTATTAATTCTCATGCGCGCGGGCGCAACCTCGGAGATGAGTAGCGGCATGGGTTATGATCAAACCCAACTGATCGCTAACTTGCCCGGCATTGCCAAACTCGAAGGCAAACCGCTTAGCTCACCGGAATTATTTGTGATAGTGGATGTGCCCATGCGCACCAAAGACACTAATGCCAATGCTCCTCTGCGCGGTGTGGAGCCTATGGCATTTGAAGTGCGCGAATCGTTCAAGATTATTGAAGGGCGCAATTTTGAACCGGGCAAAAATGAATTGATTGTCGGGCGGGCCGCGCAAACACAATTTGCCAATTTAGCCGTGGGTTCAGTGGTGAAGTTTGGCCAAAATCAATGGACAGTGGTCGGTGCATTTGAGGCTGGCGGCGGTTTGGCCGAATCTGAACTCTGGTGTGATGCAAAAATTTTGCAAAATGCCTATCGCCGCGGCAACAGTTATCAAATCGTGCGTGCGAAGTTGGACGATAAAAATGGCTTCGCTGCAGTGAAAGATGCCATCGCAGCAGACCCAAAATTTAATCTGGATGTAAAACGCGAGGCGGATTACCTCGCCGAGCAATCAGAACCGCTGAGTAAATTTATTAAAATGGTGGGCTACCCGCTCGCATTTTTAATGGCGCTCGGCGCAATTTTTGGCGCAGTCAATACTATGTATACCTCAGTCTCCAACCGCACCCGTGAAATTGCTACGTTGCGCGCAATTGGTTTTGGTTCAACACCGGTGGCTATATCCACACTCGTTGAATCGCTGGTGCTAGCGGTGATCGGCGGCCTAATCGGCGCGCTGATTGCGTATCTGGTATTTAATGGTTACACCGTTTCCACCTTAAATTTTGCCAGCTTCAGCCAAGTGGTATTTGATTTTGCCGTCACCCCGGACCTGTTAATTCAAGGTGTTGTATTTGCAATAGTAATCGGTTTTATCGGCGGCTTCTTCCCCGCCATTCGCGCCGCCCGCTTGCCGGTGGCGACGGCATTGCGCGAAGTATAGATAATCTTTAGGGGTTTTCCGGTAAAAGCCGCTGCCTGTCAGCGGCTTTTTTATGGCTGGCAGTTTTGCGCTGCAGGTCAATATTTGGTCAGTACTGGGCTATTCTTGCATGCTGTACGTAAAAAGGGGGTTGATGTAGTATCGCTCCCTTATTGCATAAATATGCAAAACAACAATTACAACAAAAATGGAATCACAGCGAGGGTAAACAAGTTGAAAGACGATAAACCCACATCCTTTGATATTGCCTTTCGCGCCGGGGTGTCCCAGTCCACCGTTTCCCGCGCGTTGCGTAACAGCCCCTTGGTTAACTTGGAAACACGCCTCAAAGTTCAGCAAATTGCCCGCGAATTGAATTACAAAGTCGATAAAAACGCGAGCAGCCTGCGTTCCCAGCAGACTAAAACGATTGCACTTTTATTGTGCGAAGATCACGGCACCGGCAACTCCTTAATCAATCCCTTTTTTCTATCCATGCTCGGTAGTATCACTCGCGCAACGGCGAGTCGCGGGTTCGATTTGTTGATTTCCTTTCAGCAATTCAGTGAGGACTGGCATGCGGATTATGAAGATGCTAATCGCGCCGATGGCATTATCTTTTTAGGCTATGGTGACTACGAAACCTTTGTAAAAAAACTCACCTATCTGACGGAAGTCGGTGCACACTTTATTACCTGGGGGCCAGTACTTGAAGGTCAGCCCGGTGTTTCTATCGGCTGCGATAATTTCAATAGTGCTTACAGCGCCGCACAACACTTGCTGTCGCTCGGGCGCAAAAACATCGCGTTCCTTGGTGATGTCTCTGAACACAGCCCTGAATTCTCTGATCGCTATCGCGGCTTCTGCAAAGCATTGCAAGAGGCCGGAATTGAAGTGAACCCCAAGTTACAAGTTGCCGCCGAAACTTCGGAAGAAGAAGGCTACAAAGCGACCCTAAGTCTGCTGCAGCGCCGCCTGCCATTTGATGCCATTTTCGGCGCAAGTGATTTGATCGCCATAGGTGCAATGAAAGCATTGGAAGAAGCGGGCATGCATATCCCAAAAGATGTTGCAGTGATGGGCTTTGACGATATTCCCATGGCCTCCTACACCTATCCACCACTGTCTACAGTGCAGCAAGATACTCTGCTCGCGGGTGAACTATTGGTAGAGAATTTATTGCTGTTGGTAGATGGCGAAAGACCCGAGTCGATGTTATTACCCGCGAAATTAATTGTGCGCGGTTCCTGTGGGGCAAATCCGGTTAAAAAATAAAATCATGCTTGAGAGCAGCTATAGATAATACTTGCTTGAATATTGGTCAGTGAGTACCATTAAATACCCAAAATAGGTACTTAATGGGGGCTGTATGGTCAAAAACACAAGTATTACCTTAGGTGATCACTTTGACGGGTTTATTAGTGCCCAATTGGAGTCTGGGCGGTACGGCTCTGCCAGTGAAATTGTGAGGGCTGGTCTGCGTTTATTGGAAGATTCAGAGAATAAACTCCATGTTTTGCGACAAATGCTTATTCAAGGTGAGGAGAGCGGCGTTGCAGATTATAACTACAAGGATTTCCTTGCTGAATTGGATGAAGAAAAACCGTAAATGGAATCTTAATCGTAAGAGTTCTGCTCAAGAACATGGATATAGACTTGCATATCTAACACGATAAAAAATCAAAATCCCTGTTGTTTAATAAACGGCAGGGGTTTTATGTTTCGATTTTGTATCAATGCCCCTGCACAACCAAATCGCTTTTCTCTCCCGCATCCTTCACAAAATAAACCGAAATCGCGCCGAGAATCATACACACGCCCGCGAGTACCAAAATATAAATCGCCTCGTTATTAAAGACATATTTCAAAATTTGCCCTGCGACTAGACCGGAAACAATTTGTGGTGCGGCGATGGTGAAGTTAAATATTCCCATGTACACACCGGTTTTATCCGCAGGGAGTGAGCCAGCGAGAATGGCGTAGGGCATGGCAAGTATTGCGGCCCAGGCGATGCCGACGCCGATCATGGGGATTAATAAATTCAGCGCGCCTTGTGGTACATCCACCTGCGTTAACCATAAATTCACATGTACAACGTCTGCGTTTTGAAATAATAAAAAACTCATATAACCCAACCCACCGGCAAGTAGCGAAAGGGAGTAGGTGAGCTTGCGGCCAAAGCGATTCGCGATGCGGGTAAGTACAATCGAAAATAGCGCAGCAAATAATGAATAGGCGGCGAAAATAATACCGACCCAATCTCCCGCTGCACCTTTTGCGGCGGCGACTTCTGGCGGGATGACTTCGAGCGAATGTAAATAATCTGCATCAAACCATTTGGCTTCTATGCCCCAAATATATTGGGTGATCGCCGGGGTGGTGTAGACCCACATAATAAATAATGAAAACCAAGAGAAGAATTGCACCACTGCGAGTTGGCGCATGGTTTTCGGCATGTTGATAAATAATTGCCAGAAATTACCGAGGCGTATAGCGAGCGATGGTTTAATTGCTGGCGCTACGGCGGCAGTTAGGCCTTTGTAGCGATTGTAATCAGCCGGTGCATATTCTTTAGTGCGAATGACTGTCCAGAGTACAGTGAGGAGCAGTGCGCTAGCGCCGATATAAAACGCCCAGGTGACCGTTGGTGCAACTTCGCCTTTGGCGGCAGTGTTTTCCAGCCCGATAACATTAGTGAGCACAAACGGCAGTATGGAGCCAATGACGGCGCCTATATTAATGAGCAGTGCTTGAATGGAGTAGCCGAGCGTGCGCTGTTCATTGGGCACCATATCGGCAACCAGTGCGCGGAATGGCTGCATGGTCACGTTAAAGGCGCCGTCCATTAACGCTAACATCAAACCGCCAAATAACATGGGGGTGATGAATGCAACAAACAGCGATGCATTGGGCATTAATAGCATGCCGGTGGCTGCAGCAATCGCACCGCCGAGAATATAAGGGCGGCGGCGACCAACACGGTTCCAGGTGCGATCAGAGGCGGCGCCGACAATCGGCTGTACTAACAAACCCATAATCGGTGCGGCGAGCCAAAAGAGTGAGAGTGAGTGTAGATCGGCACCGAGATCGGAGAGTACGCGGCTGACGTTAGCATTTTGTAATGCAAAGCCAAGTTGCACCCCTAAGAAGCCGAAACTGACGTTCCAGACTTGCCAGAAGGGGAGGGTGGGTTGTTTCGTCGTCATCGTGTACTGCCTTTGTTATAAATTTATTTTTTAAATTAAAAAAATGGATCCCCGCTACGCGAGGATGACGATTCCCATACAAATTAAATTTTTAGATGTCCGTCGTCACTCCCGCGTGCGGGAGTCCAGCTGTAAAATGGTTCTATTTCACGTAGCGCGCTTCGGTGCTCGCGTTACGATCCCATACTTTGCCGTCGCTGTAACTGCGCAATAATTTCACATACTCCGCGTGGGTCCAGGCCAATGGCGTTGCGCCGTTAGTCCCTTCGCCGATTTGATAATGGTAAGCGGCATTACTGCCGATGCCATCCCACACTTGCTCGGGCAGCATCATGCCTTCGTTGGCAAATAATTCCATCGCTTTTACATAGGTATTGCGCAGTTTGTCCATGTCGATAGCGCTATTTGTTTTAGCCAGTTGCAATTCATAGTGGCCGCGTTCGCCGGTAAAAAATGGCCACACGCGCCCGCGCCCTTCGCTGGAGTTATTCGCTTCAACATAACCAAAACCGGTTTGCAGGTCTTCACCATAGCCGTCGATACCATAACGGCGCCAGCCGGGGAATGTGCCCTCAACACCGGGGAAGGTAAATTCGTATTTGATGCGCAACAAATCGGGCAGTTGTTGATTGTCGTATTCAGGAATGGTTTCAAGGATATGTTTATCATTCGCGGCGCGTACACCGTAGCGCACCAATTCCAAAAATCCGCCATCGACAACTTGTGATTCATCGTTAATCACTTGCGCGTTGCTGGTGCCAAGTGCGGAGCGATCATTGGGGTTATCATTGGCATTAATGCGCAAATAATAATTGCCATTGCCCATCTCGCCAGTTAATGAACCGTTGGTGGTGAAGGTGAGTGATTCCAATTCACCGGAATATTTATCGGCTGCGGCAAAATACTTTTCAGCACCGGCTGTGTCGCCCGCTTGTGTGGCTATATCACCGGCAGAAACCAAACCGGCGATGATAGCGGCGGTAGTAGACGGTGAATATCCTTTTTGTTCTTCCCAGCGTTCTTGTTGGGTATAGGGAGGTTTGATTTCAGTATCGTTCCACATGATTTTAACTTTGCCGCCGTCCGCTAAAAAATCCGCAGCCGGTTTGAGCATACTGTGATACCAGCGCGTAATTTCTGCATCGCTCAATATGCCTTCTTTCCACAGGCGCCAGCCAAGCATAATCGGCATGCCGGTTTGATCGAGCTGCACACCTACCCACTCGGGTTCGCCATCAACGTGCGTTTTTTGTAAAAACCAACCGGGTGTACCGCTGTAGCCAGCAATTTTTTCGCTCGCTTGCACTTGCTGTAAATATTCAAATGCAATGCGTGGCGATTCAGTATCGCCCAGCGCTAGCATGGCCATGGCTACCTGATAAAAATCCCGCGGCCATACTGCTTTGTATCCCGTGGCCGATTGCTCGGCGGGTTTGGTATCGCCCCAGGGGTTGGAGAGCGAGGCGATAAAAGCACCTGCGTGAGTTTTATCTTCCTGCGCTTTTAATACCATCGCGCTGGTATAGAGTAGTTTCCCACCGTCGGTTGCGGTTGCAGATAATTTTTCTAGCGCGGGTAGCGTTTGTAAAAAATCCTGCCAGCCAATCGCATCGCCATCACCGTTGTAATGTGCGAGTACCTTGTCATAACCGCGGGCTAGGGTTTTGTCGGCTGCAGCCAGGCTCTCAGTTGAATTCTTACCAAAGCCCAAGACAAAGTCCCACTGCGCAGTTTCACCTTTTTTCATTGCTGGTAGTTGCAAAGTGAATGCGACATTACCTTTTTCTGCGCCGGTTGTTGCATAAGTCTTGCCGAGCGTGCCGGATTTTTTTAATTCGGTTATACCATCGGACGTTCCCTCAAAACCCACGGTGCTTTGCACAACTCGCGCACTGGTTTTTAAGGTCATGCTGTTGTCGCCATCGGTAGCGGTCCAGCTGTTATTGCTAAAAGCTGCGCTATCGTTGCTACCGGTATTGGCGATTGCAGGGTTTACATAAACGTAAGGAGTTATGTCATCGGCCAGTGCGCGAAATTGCACACGCATCATTAAACTTTGCGAATCCGGGTCAGTAAAAAAATGTTTTTCAATTTCATATTGCTGGTTTTTATCTTTGTTAATAATTTTGTAGGCAAGGGATAGCGGGCGCCCTTGCGCATCAGTAGCTAAATAGTCGGTGGTGGAAACTGTGTCTTTCTTTTCTTCATCGAGAAAGTCTTGGCCTTTAATAAAAAATTGCAGCTCTTGCAGTTGCGCTTGATGAATCAAACCGTACATGGTTTCGGTGAGTACGCCCTGTGCAATCGAAAACCAGACTTTAGAAATGGTGCCCGTTGCTCCCGAATCGCGGTAAGCGCCATTGGTGTATTGTTCGTACGATGTGCCTATGCCGGTTTTCCCCGCATAAGCCCATACCGATGGACTGCCGGGTGCGCCGGGTGCGATTGCATCGCTAGCGGCGCCAGAGCTTGTCGATGAATGATCCGAGCAGGCAGATAACAACAGGCTGCTGCTGATAACCAGCGCTAAAATATTTTTTGTCATGACAAGACTCTCGTGTTTTAAATTGACTGTATTAAAAGATGTTATTGCTGTTTTGCATTCCTGGCCATCTACGGCTAATAAAGGTTATGTAGCGCTTGGATATAAGCGCTGGCAGTCATAGCAGAAATGACTCTTTCATCACATTAGGCTTTGGCTAGAATCAACTCAAGTGCGTGCATACGTATTCAGCCTGCATACGTATGCATTCAAGACTAGTCCAAAATTTTTAATGCAAGGGAAAATTCTATGTATTTATGAATACGTATTCTATGTGTTTTTTGCGCGGAATTTACTGTTCGTCTGCTTGCATACGTATGTAGTCGCTTGGCGAAAAAATAGCGCTCGCGTATGGTGTGTACATCGGAAACAGAATCGATGTTGGGTTGATGGCGATACCGCAATTCAGTTCGTCATCAATCAGTTCGCAAATCAATAAAAAGTAGAGATTTCTGCAATGACAACAAATCCCTGGTGGCGCGGTGCAGTGGTGTATCAGGTATACCCACGCAGTTTAATGGACGCCAACAATGACGGTATTGGCGATATTCCCGGCATTATTAGCAAGCTCGACTATATCGCCAGCCTCGGTGTAGATGCGATTTGGGTGTCACCTTTTTTCAAATCGCCAATGAAAGATTTTGGTTACGACATTAGCGATTACCGCGATATAGATCCTCTGTTTGGCAGTCTGGCTGATTTTGACAGGTTGATTGCTGAGGCTCATGCGCGCGGCATTAAAATTATTATCGACCAGGTATTGAGCCATACATCGGACCAGCACGCCTGGTTTTTGGAGAGCCGCGAGTCGCGCGATAACGCCAAAGCTGATTGGTATGTATGGGCCGACCCCAAGCCCGATGGCACGCCGCCCAATAACTGGCTAGCGATTTTTGGTGGCTCTGCATGGGAGTGGGAGCCGCGCCGCTGCCAATACTATTTGCATAATTTTTTAAAATCCCAGCCAGACTTGAATTACCACTGCGATGCGGTGCGCGCCCAAATTTTGGAAGAGGTGGAGTTCTGGTTAAAACGCGGCGTTGATGGGTTGCGCTTGGATGCGATTATTTTTTGCTTCCACGATAAATTGCTGCGCGACAATCCGGCCAAACCGATTGAGGAGCGCAGAGGGCGCGGCTTCCGCGAAGACAATCCCTATGCTTTCCAGCGTCATGTGTACGATTGTGATCGCCCGGAAAACTTGCAGTTTTTGGAATCGCTACGCAAGTTGATGGATCGCTACCCTGGTGCCGTTACACTCGGTGAAATCGCCTCGGAAGATTCACTGAAAACCATGGCCGAATATACCGCTGGTAATTCGCGCCTGCACATGGCCTACAGTTTTGAGTTATTGGTTGATCAACTGTCGGGTTCTTATATTCGCGAAACCGTAGAAACCCTGGAGAAAAATTTAACGGAAGGTTGGCCTTGTTGGTCAATCGGTAATCACGATGTGGTGCGGGTAATGTCGCGCTGGGGTGGCGCCGAGCAGTCGCCTCAATTAGCAAAAACACTCAATGCACTCTTATTATCATTGCGCGGCAGTGTGTGCAGTTATCAAGGTGAAGAGTTGGGTTTGCCGGAAGCGGAAATTCAACAGCACGAATTGCAAGACCCCTATGGCATTACCTTTTGGCCGCGTTTTAAAGGCCGCGATGGCTGCCGTACGCCTATGCCTTGGCACCACACGGAAACTCACGCAGGCTTTGCGCAAGCAAAAACCTGGTTGCCTATCCCCGCTGCTCACAAAGAGCGCGCGGTCAGCTTGCAAGATGATGATAGTGCGTCAATACTCAATGCATATCGCACCTTTATGCAGTGGCGTAAACAGCAGCCAGCGTTGCGTTTAGGCGAGATAGCATTTGTTGCCGATGCGCAGGATTATCTGGTGTTTATTCGTCGCTATGAAAATCAAGCGCTTTTGTGTGCGTTTAATTTTGCCAATACATCACAGCGCGTCTCGCTCGATCGGCCTTATAGTTTGGCGGCAATTAGTGGTCATGGTTTGGCATCGATAGAAGTCAATACTGACACACTTGAATTACCTGCTTATGGCGCGTTGATCTCGCGAATTATCTGATTTTTATTGTTCGTTTTTTGTAGTAGTTCCCCTGGTTGTTTTATTGTTGGTCTCGCTTTGAGAGGGCTTGCGCTCTCTCTTTTTTCTTTTGTCCCCCGTCTTCAGTTTTTCTCTCCTTCTGTTATTGCTATCTGCGCTGTAAACACCGCTGCTTATTTGCTTTTTATCGTTAAAATTCTGGCTGGTAAAAAAACATCAGCTAGGCTTAAGCCTGTAAAACACACGCGTTTGTTGATTTTTTTTTAGGAATGCATACGTATGCGGCGTGTTGAATACGTATGCATTCTATTGTGACTAGGGCTGAGTAAGGCCTACTATCATTTCAACGACAGAACCATTCTGTTTTGTGCTTGTCGCCTAAAACAAGAGTCGTTTACGGAAAACGTTAACAATAAAAGATATACCTCTGCGGAGAGAAACCTCATGAAAAAGCAATCGTTCAACCATATGCTCGCACTGGCCGCAACAATGGCACTCGTGTCGGGTTCACAAGCTGTTTATGCACAGCAAGCTGCTGAGCAAGTAGAAGAAGTGACTGTTACTGGTTATCGCGCTACGGTGCTTAACTCAATTGAAACCAAGCGCCAATCTGATGTGGTCGCCGATGTTGTCGATGCAAGCGCAGTTGGATCCTTACCTCAAGTATCGATTGCCGATGCGTTGGGTCGCATTCCAGGCGTCACTACTGTGCGCGATTCTGGCCAGTCATCGCAATTAAATATTCGCGGTATGAATGGCGACTTTATTCAAACCACTTTGAATGGCCGCGAGCAAGCGACTACCAGTTCTTACACTGAAAGTCTGCGCTGGATGTCATTCGACCAATACCCCGCTGAGTTGATTAGTCAGGCGGCGGTGTACAAATCACCAAAGGCTTCGCACATAGAAGGTGGTGTTGCAGCGGTTGTTGAACTCAAAACTGTTAACCCATTGTTGGCGGCGAAAGAGCACAATTTTAACGCCGGTGTGCGTTTGTCGAAAAACAATGACGCGACTGGCGATGATCAAGGCGAGCGCTACAGCCTCTCTTATCAAGGCAAGTTTTTAGATGACACATTGGGGGTTGCCCTGGGTTATTCCAGCCTTACCCAGCCTAATAATTTTGAAGGGTCGCGTGCCGGTGCCGACGGCCAAATTGGTTATGCCTCTGCCAACTCTGATTTTGCCCGCGCCTATCAATTTCAAACCGGTTACGGCGATGATCAGCGCGATGCATTTATGCTGACCACTGTGTTTCAGCCGAATGATTTTTTCAAAGCGCAAATAGATTATTTTAAATCTGAGTTTGAATCAGAAGACAAGCGTCATGGTGTAACTGTGGGCGGCTTGTCAAATGCGACTGCGACTAATGGTGTAATCAACATTGGCAATCCTAAAACGACTGGCGATTCATCGCCCTGGATTGAGGCGCGCACTGAAGATCAGTCTACTAATGCCGACTCAGATAGCGTTGGTTTAAATCTGGAATTTAATCTGACCGACACTACCACGCTCACGCTGGATTACACCAATAGTAAAGGTGATAAAACCCGTAAAGACCGTTTGGTTTCTATGCATGCGTACCAGTTTGGTACCGCAACTGGCAACCTGAATGGCAGCAGCGTAACTGGCGCAACTTGGGAAGAGTTGGCTGGCCAAACCATTTCCATTATCGAAAATGGCGAAAAAACACCAACGATTTCATTTAACAATCCTGATTTGCTGACCAGTTCCAATATGCGTTTGTCGCGCTACGAGGAATATCCACACGTTTATACCGATGAAGTAGAAAGCTTCAAGCTCGATGTAAAACAAGAATTGGAAATGCCATTGATAAAATCGGTTGAAGCGGGTGCGCGTATGTCAGAGCGTGTATTCGATTCTCGCCGTGGTACCTTCCTCTACGGTGCGCGCGATGGTCAATTCAACTATGTAGATGGCAGCGGTAATTGGCAGTCTTATTGTGCTGATAACCTCACTGATCCATTTATCGCTTGTAAGCCACAAGCAATTGATGGTTTTGTATCCGTGGGCTCAGTTACTGGTGCACCAGATCATTTAGTGGTGAATATGCAAGGCCTTGCCGATCAAATCTTTGGCGCAGGTAATTATCAAGGTAAGCAAGTATTCAGTCGCGATTGGACTTTTGTTGAGTCGGGTGCATTGGAAGAAAAAACCGATGCATTTTATTTAATGGCTAACTTGGAAACCACATTGGGCAGCGTTCCTGTGACCGGTAATATCGGTGTACGTTACGTAAAATCTGATGTGAAATCCAAAGGTGTACAAAACGTTGGTGCTGGTAACGGCGAATCAATTACCGATGATGTTGGTGTAACCCAAACCAATTACAAATACGTTGAGTACGGCCCGGAATTTAGCGATACCTTGCCCAGCTTGAACTTGAACTTTGAGTTGAGCGATAACGATGTATTGCGCTTTGCAGCAGCAAAAGTAATGGGTCGTCCACCGGCAGGTCAGTTAAAAGGTGGTGCAGGTTCTTGGAATGGCGGTGATCGCGGCGGTAACCAATACAACGTGTGGACTAAAGGCTCTCCTTATCTGGATCCATTCCGTGCGAACCAACTTGATTTGTCTTACGAGCATTATTTTGACAATGGCGGCGCGATTACCGTTGCAGGCTTCTGGAAAGATATTGAAAGCTTGGTGGAAAATATTTCCTATAACCCGGTTATTCAGCGCGATGGCAATGGCAATCCAGTGTTGGATAGCAGTGGCCAGGTTGTGGTGGTTGAAGACACGCTACCAATCTTCCAAGCCAATGGTTTAATTATTCCAGCAGGCATGGTTGCCGGTACCTACAATACTGCAGTAAACAATGAGAAGGGCGGTTACATTCGCGGTCTTGAATTGGCCGGTACTTATACGTTTGACTCATTGCCCGGTATTTTTTCTGGCTTAGGTACTACTGCAAGCTATTCTTTCACGCAGAGTGAAATGGAAATTACCGGTGGCTCACTGTTCTCGGAAAAACTTTCATTGCCGGGTCTGTCGGAAAATGTCTGGTCGGTAACTGCGTTCTGGGATATTGGCCAGTTCAGCACTAACCTGAACATGCGCTACCGCGATGAATATGTGTTGAATATGCCGGTACCAGGTAGTTCAACACCGGTGCTTGGTCAGGCTTATACCACTGTGGATTATCAAGCGTCTTATGCGTTTGATAATGGCGTAGATGTAGTGTTTGAAGTTACTAACTTGACCGATGAACCAGTGGTGCTGTCTTACGGTGAAGACAATCGTTTAGGCGAGTACAAAACCTTTGGTCGTCAGTTTTATGTAGGTGTGAACTACAAGTTTTAACCGCTTGAAGTAACACTGGGAAACTCCAGCGACAATCAGGAACCGCCCGTCGAGCCGATTTGACGGGCGGTTTTTTACTAAATGGCGGCGATAAAAGGTGTTGTTATGAATGGCAAACGTGTACTGATTTTGGGTGGTGGTACTGCCGGTTGGATTACCGCTAATTTGATGGCGACCCACTGGCAAGGAAAGGGTTTCGACATCACGCTAGTGGAGTCGCCTGATATCGGCATTATCGGTGTAGGTGAAGGTTCAACACCGCCATTAAGAGGCTTCATGGATGTAATCGGAGTAACAGAGCAGGAGTGGATGGCCGAGTGTAAGGCGACTTACAAAACCGGAATCACTTTTAAAGATTGGTCAGTAAAACCTGGCTTTACCGAGTATTTTCATCCCTTTTTATCCCAGCCAGATGATTTCAGTGCGCCGGCCTTTTTTCACAATAGCCATTTGCGCCGCAATGGCGTGGATTTGGAAGGTCACCCCAATCACTTTTTTTTAGCCGCCGAATTAGCGCGGCAAAAGTTGGCACCTATCGCGCCGGAAAATTTTCCGTTTGAAATTAATTATGGCTATCACTTTGACTCATCGCTCTTGGGCAAATTTCTAGCCAGAGTCGCGGCGCGCAAAGGCGTTAAGTATATTCAAGCAACCTTGCAGGAAGTGCTGCTGGCGGAGGATGGCAATATTCGTTCGCTCAACATGCGCGACGGTCAGCAGCTAGAGGCAGATATTTTTGTTGATTGCACAGGTTTCAACAGTGAGCTGTTACAAAAAGCCTTGAAAGTGCCGTTTATCAGTTGCGCGGATACTTTATTTAACGATTCTGCCGTGGTATTTCCCACTGAGCAAGAAGAGCAAATTGAAGTACAAACCATCGCGACTGCATTGCAATATGGCTGGGCGTGGAAAATTCCGCTTACGCATCGTAACGGTAATGGCTATGTATTTAGCTCAAGTTTTTGCGACAAAGATAAAGCAGAAACTGAATTTCGCGCGAATTTGAATTTGTTGGATACCGATGTGGAAGCGCGACATTTAAAATTCAAAGTGGGACGTGTGGCAGAGCAGTGGCATAAAAACTGTTTAGCCGTTGGTTTGGCGCAGGGCTTTATTGAACCGCTAGAAGCAACCGCATTGGATATGGTGCAGGAAACCGTCGCGCGTTTTATTGAAGCTTACAACAACGGCAACTACAGCGATCAGTATCGCCAAGATTTTAATGATCGCATCAACGCTCGCTTTGACGCGGTGCGCGATTATATTGTGTGCCACTATCGAATTTCATCGCGCACAGACACAGATTATTGGATTGAAAATGGCCGCAATGAAAAAATTTCCAATTCCCTTCGCGCCATTTTGCTGAGCTGGATACAGGGTAAAAGTATCACCGATGAATTGGAGCGGCAAAAACTCGACGCCTATTTCCCCAATGTCTCCTGGAGTTGTCTGTTGGCAGGCAAAGGGATTTACCCTACACAAGCACAATTAAAACCCGGTAACGAACTTGCGCACCAATATGACCTCAATCATATCAAGCGTTATGTGCGCGGCTGTGCGCTGAATTTTAAACCCCATGTTGAGCAGCTAGCCTTGTTGGCTAAATCGGCAGCGATTTAACCGGGTTAGATTTATCGCGCAGCGACAATAATAAGGAATCCTCTTAGATGAAGAACTCTTCTCGATCCAGCTTACTGGTGCTGGTCTCTGCACTGCTTTTTCCGATCAGTGTGTTTGCCGACACTTCCTATAACATAAAACACCTCGAACCTGCCAATTGGTGGGTGGGCATGAATTACCATCAAGTTGAGTTGATGGTGCACGGTGACAATATCAGCGCGACCAAACCACAGCTTGATTACCCTGGTGTGCAAATTGTTGCGGTGACAAAAACCGATAACCCCAATTATTTATTTGTCACAATCGATATTGCCGCAAATGCCAAGCCTGGAAAATTCCCCATTCAATTCCAAGTGGATGGTAAAACCCAAAGTCGGTTTGATTATGAATTACTGACGCGGGAGAAAAATTCTGCCCAGCGACAAGGTTTTTCCGCTAAAGATGCCATTTATTTAATCACTCCCGACCGCTTTGCCAATGGTGATACCAGTAATGATGCAGTAGTTGGTTTAACTGAACAGCCTAATCGCGCGTACAAAGGTGGTCGTCACGGCGGGGATATTGCAGGCATGACGCAGCACTTGGATTACATCGCCAAGATGGGCTTTACCCAAGTCTGGCCCAATCCGCTTGCCGAAAATAATCAGCCGGAATATTCCTACCATGGTTATGCCGCAACGGATTTGTATTTAATCGATGCTCGTTACGGCACTAATCGGGACTTTAAAAATTTTGCACAAAAAGCCAAACAAAAAGACATAGGTGTTATTCAAGACATAGTGCTCAACCATATAGGTTCAAAACACTGGTGGATGGCGGATATGCCCGCCAAAGATTGGTTAAATTTCCCCGAGGTATTTACTGGCACTAATCATCGCCGCACTGTGATTCAAGATCCCTATGCCGCGCCTACAGATAAGGCTCGTTTTGTTGGCGGTTGGTTTGTTAAGTCCATGCCGGATTTAAATCAGCGCAATCCGCAGCTTGCCAACTATTTAATTCAAAACAGTTTGTGGTGGATTGAATACGCCGGATTAAGTGGTATTCGGGAGGATACCTATGGTTATGCTGATGAACAATTTTTATCGCGCTGGGCAAAAGCCATTATGGACGAATACCCCAATTTTAATATTGTGGGCGAAGAGTGGAGTTCCAATCCTGCTGTTGTGGCTCATTGGCAGCGCGGCAAAGAAAATAAAAGTGGCCATGTTTCATATATGCCTAGTGTGATGGATTTTCCCATTCATGAAACTCTGCGTACTGCGCTTAATGAAGCAGAAGGCTGGGACACAGGTTTTATTCGCCTGTACGAAATGTTGGCCAATGATTTTCTCTACGCCGATCCATTTAATCTGGTTATTTTCCCCGATAACCACGACGTATCGCGAATTTATTCCTCGCTCAATGAAGATATAGATTTGTTCAAAATGGCGATGGTGTATATGGCCACCATGCGCGGCATTCCACAATTTTATTATGGTTCGGAAATTCTATTGACCAGCCCCCGTGAGCGTGACGACGGTGCGGTGCGAGCTGATATGCCCGGTGGCTGGAAAGGTGATGCTAAAAATGCGTTTACCGGAAAAGGTTTAACGGCCAAAGAAAAAGACGCACAACAGTTTATGAAAACGCTGCTAAATTGGCGCAAACATGCCGATGTCATTCACAACGGAAAGCTGCGTCACTATGTGCCGAGCAACGGTGTTTATGTCTATGTCCGCTATCTGGATGATAAGGCGGTAATGGTCTTGCTCAATAAAAACAGCCAGGATGTAACGCATAATCTGCTTGCCTATCAGGACTTTTTAACGGGCAAACAAAAAGCAGTGGATGTGCTCGCTAAACGTGCGGTAGATATCAGTAAGCCACTGCAGCTTAACGCAAGGTCAGCGCTAATTATTGAGCTGGAAAAATAAAACTGAATGGTCATGGCTAGTCGGTTATCGCTTTAAATGAGAGAGTTATGAAAACAAAAAATATATACGCTGGCATATGGATTTTTTTTGTTGCACTGGTGTGCGCGCCGCTCAACGCTAAAACCCTGAGCCAGGCATCACCCAGCGGCAATATTATCTTTTCTGTGAATGATGACACTGGAACACCCGTTTATTCGGTGAAGTATCGCGGTAATGACATTATCAAACCGTCGCATTTGGGTTTGGAATTTAACAATATTGATGGCTTTGTACGCGATTTGAAAATTGCATCGCACACCAGCGCATCGGCTGATTCAACCTGGGAGCAACCCTGGGGCGAGCAGCGGCTGATGCGCGATCATCACAATGAACTCCTGCTCACGTTTAGCGGAATTCACAACACTAAAAAAATAATGAATCTGCGCGTGCGGGTGTTTGATGATGGTGTAGGTTTTCGCTATGAGGTGCCCGAGCAAAAAGGTCTGACTAAAAAGTCAAATAGCGCGATTGAAATCATCGACGAGAAAACCGAATTTGTTATTCCTGAGCCCACGCAAACTACGGCGTGGTGGATTCCCGGCCGCGGCTGGAATCGCTATGAGTATTTATATAATACAGCCGCGCTAACGAAGGTTGACCGCGCACACACGCCCTTCACGTTTAAATTGCCCTCGGGTGTGCATGTCAGTATTCACGAGGCGGCACTGACGGATTATGCCGCAATGGTATTGGATCAACAGCGCGACGGTGTATTAAAGGCCGATCTCACGCCTTGGTCAGATGGCATTAAAGTCAAAACCCAACTTGGGTTTACATCATCATGGCGCACCATTCAAATTGCCGATAATGCAGCGGGCTTAATTAATTCCAGTTTAATTTTAAATTTAAATGAGCCGAATAAACTGGGCGATGTCAGTTGGGTAAAACCGGGTAAATATATTGGCATCTGGTGGGGCATGCACCTGAATAAAAATACCTGGGGTTCGGGGCCAAAACACGGTGCCACTACCGAAAATACCAAAGCCTATATAGATTTTGCTGCGCAATACGGATTTGATGGTGTATTAGTCGAAGGCTGGAATGAAGGTTGGGATGGCGACTGGTTTTATAACGGCGATGTATTTAGCTTTACCAAACCCTATAAGGATTTTGATATAGCCGACATCACTCGTTATGGGTTGAGTAAAGGTGTGCGCTTGATCGGGCATCACGAAACTTCCGGCGCAGTGACCAACTATAAAAACCAAATGAGTGATGCCTATGACTTGTATAAAAAATACGGCGTCACACAAATCAAAACCGGTTATGTCGCCGATGGCGGTAAAGCAAAGCGTATCGACGAAAACGGCATAGCACGCAACGAATGGCACGATGGCCAATTTATGGTGGGCGAGTATTTGCGCTCGGTCACCGAGGCAGCAAAACGACACATCAGCATTAATACTCACGAGCCGATTAAAGACACAGGTTTGCGCCGCACTTATCCCAACTGGATTGCGCGCGAAGGTGCACGCGGTCAGGAATATAACGCGTGGGGCTCGCCGCCCAATTCGCCTGAGCATACGGTGATGTTGCCCTACACCCGTTTGTTGGCTGGCCCTATGGATTACACGCCGGGTATTTTTAATCTCGCACCCTATGGGCTGGATGCAGAAAACCGTGTGCAATCTACCCTTGCAAAAGAGCTGGCGCTCTACGTGATTATTTACAGTCCCATCCAAATGGCGGCGGATTTAATTGAAAATTATCTGCAGCCCGATGGCAAAACAATTAAGCCCGCCTTTCAATTTATTCTCGATGTACCTACCGATTGGGAAACGTCAAAGGCGCTTGCCGGTGAGGTAGGGGACTACACGGTAATCGCGCGCAAAGAGCGTAATGGGCAGGATTGGTATCTAGGGGCAATTACCGATGAACATGCGCGTGATATTTCAGTTTCACTCGATTTTCTCGATGAAAATAAACAATACGAAGCGCAAATTTATCGCGATGGCGCCAAAGCCGAATGGAAAACTAATCCTTACGATATGGTCATTGAAAAGAAAATTGTTACGGCCAAAGACGTGCTGAATTTTAAGTTGGGCACCAGCGGCGGTGTTGCGATTCGGTTTAAAGCACTGCCACAACAAGGTAAGCCTGTCGTCTACCAAATTTTTACGCGCCTTTACGGCAACACCAATAAGACCAATAAACCCTGGGGTACGATTGAAGAAAATGGTGTGGGGAAATTTAATGATATTAATGAAACTGCACTCAAATCGATTAAAGCCTTGGGTGTGACCCATGTGTGGTATACCGGTGTGCCACACCATGCGGTGATTCGTGATTACACTGCCTATGGCATCAGCAATGACGACCCGGATGTTGTAAAAGGTCGCGCTGGTTCGCCCTATGCGGTGAAAGATTATTACAACGTAAATCCCGACCTTGCGGTTGACCCCGCCAAACGCCTGCAAGAATTTGAAGACTTAATTGCGCGCACTCATGCGCAGGGCATGAAAGTTATTATCGATATAGTGCCCAATCATATCGCGCGTGCGTACCACTCATTGAGTAAACCTGCCGGCGTTACAGATTTCGGTGCGCTTGATGACACAACAGTTGAATATGCGCGCGATAATAATTTCTATTATGTGGTCGGTGAAAACTTTAAAGTCCCGGAAGCACAAAACAACTATCGTCCATTAGGCGGTGAATCGCATCCACTTAGCGATGGGAAATTTGCAGAAAACCCTGCCAAGTGGACTGGCAATGGTTCACGCCTTGCTCAGCCGAAATTTGATGACTGGTATGAAACAGTAAAAATTAATTACGGCGTACGCCCGGATGGCAGTAAAGATTTTCCTGAATTACCTGCAGGCTACGCACAAAAAAGCGTGCAGGAACATTATCGGTTCTGGAAAGGGAAATCCGTTCCAAATTCCTGGATTAAATTCCGCCAGATCGCCGAGTATTGGTTAAGTAAAGGCGTTGATGGTTTCCGTTACGATATGGCGGAAATGGTGCCGGTGGAATTCTGGAGTTATTTAAACTCAGCGATCAAACAACAAAATCCCGATGCGTTTTTGTTGGCAGAGGTCTACAACCCGCAGGAATACCGCAATTATATTCGTCTGGGAAAAATGGATTATCTGTACGATAAAGTAGAAATGTACGATAGCTTAAAAGCGATTATGCAAGGTAAAGCCGGTACCGATGTGATCGCTAAGGTGCAAGCGGGCATGAGCGATATTGAAGAGCATATGTTGCATTTTTTGGAAAACCACGACGAACAGCGCATCGCCAGCCCGGAGTTTGCAGGCAGTGCGGAAAAAGCCAAACCGGCGATGGTGGTCTCTGCGTTAATCAGTCGCTCACCTACCATGTTGTATTTCGGTCAGGAGGTGGGTGAAGCGGGGGCGTTGAATTCCGGTTTTGGCAGTGCATCGCGCACCACCATTTTTGATTATGCCGGTGTACCTGCACACCAACGCTTTATGAATGCCGGAAAATTTGATGCGGGCCAATCAACAGCAGAAGAAAAATCCCTATTGGCATTTTATCGTCAGCTGTTAACGCTCTCTGCTACTGAATCGGGTTTTAACGGTGAATATCGCGAACTGCATTCATTCAATCTTGCGCAAGCGAAAGGCTACGATGAAAAAGTATTTTCTTTTGCCCGTTGGGATTCAGAACAGAAATGGTTGGTGGTGAGCAATTTCAGTGCAACAGAAGCAAGAAAGTTTAATTTGCAACTAACACCAGAGTTGGTGAATGTGTGGAATCTTTCTGGTAAGTCGCGATTACATTCGCGATTGGATAAGGACAAGACCTACGAATTGAGTGTGAATGATAAGCATGCTCATGTTGCAATACAGTTGGCTCCGTTGGAATCAGTGGTGTTGCTATTACAAAAGTAAATACCGTCACGGCAAGTAATTATTCAATACATTAATAATTGTAAAGAGGATTGCTGAATACGTATGTAGTGAGTTGGTTGCGGAAAATTTCATGGTTATTCTGTGTGCATAACAGTGAATAACTTAATTAGGATGTTGTATGCAACCGGCTCACTTTTCAGCGATCAATCTTGATCCTGCCCGCTATATTCATTCATTAACCCCGTTGCGCGGTCTTGCAGCACTTTGGGTTGTTCTCTTTCATATTGATGTCAGTCTTTATTATCGTGACCTTGGTGCATTATTGCCTCGCGCCAGCACGGGTATATTTTCACAGGGTTACCTGTGGGTTGATTTTTTCTTTTTGCTCAGCGGTTTTATTATTGCACACGTCTACGGCGAACGGCTTCAGTCCAGTAATAAGTCTCATGCTATTAAAGAATATTTATGGGCAAGGTTTGCACGTATTTATCCCCTGCATGTGTTTACGCTTGCGTTGTTGGTTGTTGTTGCGCCATTGGTGGCCTATTTTTTTCCTGCAGTCATAGATGGTAGTTGGAAAACGTATTTTGCCTGGAGTGCAATTCCCTCCCATTTGCTATTTACGAATGCAATGAACCAGCATGAGTATCTTTCCTGGAACATTGTGTCTTGGTCGATTGGTGCAGAGTGGTGGACATATCTTGCTGCGCTTGGGGCGATAATCGGTTTGTGGCGAAAGTCACTGCTGATTGTTGTAATCGGCATGTTGTTGTCTTTTATTTGTTTGACCGGATTGGTGTATTGGTTGCCAGAGAAAAAATTAGACATTACGTTTAATTATGGTTTTTGGCGCTGCTTGTTTGAATTTATTGTTGGGTTAGGAATTTACCAGTTTTATCTGCGCCATTACGGTCGGTTTTGGCTAAAGCGAGACAGTATTTTTGCGGTACTATTGGTGGGAATTGCGGCAATATTTCATTTTAAATGGGCTGACTTGATTGTTATTCCGATATTTTCACTCTTGATATTGTCTGCTGCTTATAATCAAGGCGTTTTTTTTACGATACTGCAAAAACCCTTTTTGCAGTATCTCGGCACTATTTCTTATTCAATCTATTTAATTCACGGACTGTGGTTTTTTGTTTTCTGGTTTAGCTTCCCCTTTATTAAAGAGTCCTATGAATTGGCGCAATTGCCACTATTAGCAAAGTGTGGCTATGTGTTGGTTTTTGTTGCTGCCACTCTGGTTTCTGCTCATTTTTCTTATCGTTATATAGAGGTTCCTGGCCGGCGTTGGTTTAGGCCTCAATCCTTTACTTCTGTATAAGTTACACGGAATTTTTAAAAATCAATAAGTATTATCTATGGGAGAGTGTATGAAACTGGCAATAACATTATTCATGTTGTTTTGTTCTGTGGGATCGGTGGCTGCCAATTATAAAGTTGATCATCTTGAGCCTATGCATTGGTGGGTGGGCATGAATAACCCTCAGTTGCAATTATTGCTGCACGGGAAAAATATCGCCGAACTTGAACCAGAAGTAAATTATGACGGCGTATCCTTGCTGGGGGTAGAGCGCACCTCTAATTCCAATTATCTATTTGTTAATTTACAAATTTCACCGGCTGCGAAAGCTGGAGAGCTATCAATTCGGTTGATGAAAAACGGTACTCCAGAATTGACGTTGCCTTATCGGTTGGAAAGTCGTTTGGCTGGTTCCGCATTGCGCAGTAGTTTTTCGGCGAAAGATGCGGTGTATTTGATTACGCCGGATCGCTTTGTCAATGGTGATATTCGCAACGACTCACACGCGGAAATGCTTGAGCACGCAAATAGGATGAACCCGGTTGGGCGCCACGGCGGTGATATAAAAGGAGTGACAACCGCGTTGAAATACATTGCTGATATGGGTTTTACCATGCTTTGGCCTACACCGCTCATTGAAAATAATCAGTCTGAATATTCTTATCATGGTTATTCCCCAACAAACTTATACCGGATTGATCCTCGCTTTGGCAGTAATGAGGATTATAGAAAATTGGTTGCCGCTGCGAATAAACAGGGTATAGGTGTTATCCAGGATATAGTGCTTAATCACATCGGTGATGGGCACTGGTGGATGAAGGATTTACCCGCGAATGATTGGTTGAATCATCAGACGGGTTTTGTGCCAACAAATAACCAACACACCACAGTGCTGGATATCCATGCTGCCCCCGAAGACCTAAAAATGTTTACTGACGGTTGGTTTGTAGAATCCATGCCCGATATGAATCAGCGCAATCCTCTGCTGGCAAATTATCTGGTTCAAAATACGATTTGGTGGATTGAATACGCTAATTTGTCTGGCATCCGTGAAGATACTTATGCGTATTCGGATAAAGCGTTCCTTTCTCGTTGGGTTAAAGCAGTTTTGGATGAGTATCCGAATTTCAACATCGTTGGGGAAGAAATGAATTCCAATCCGCATATTCTTGCTTATTGGCAAAGAGGTGCTTCTAATCGCGACGGGTATAAATCCAATTTGCCCAGCTTGATGGACTTTCCGGTTGTGTTTTTGATGCCTGAAGTGCTAAACGCGGAAGAAAGCAGCTCCAGTGGTTTAATCAAACTCTATGAAATGATTGCCAACGATTTTGTCTATGCTGATGCCATGAGTTTGATGGTGTTTCCTGATAATCATGATATGTCCAGAATCTATTCGTTATTACATGAAAATCTGAATTTGTGGAAAACCTCCATATTATTTACTGCTACAACACGTGGCATTCCCCAAATTTATTATGGTACTGAAGTGCTTGCTACCAGCCCAATTGTGCGCGATGACGGTTTATTGCGGTCAGATTTTCCTGGTGGTTGGGGTGGTGATAAAGTAAATGCGTTCACAGGAAAAGGATTAACTATGCAGCAACGGGAGGCGCAATCATATTTAAAGAAACTATTGCAGTGGCGAAAGACGAGTCTGGCCGTCGAAAAAGGAAAGCTGGTTCATTACATTCCAGCCGGAGGTCATTATGTCTACTTTCGCCAACATAAGGATGAGATGTTGATGGTAGTGTTGAACAAAAACAAACAACCTTCGCATTTGGCTCTGTCACGCTTTAAATCTATGTTAAATCACAGGACTTCAGGTGTTGATATTATTTCGGGTAAAAGAATAACCTTGGATGAGTCATTGATTCTTTCCCCTCTTCAGTCGATTGCGATTTCATTTAAGTAAATGTTCTCCATACAGGTAATGGCTTCATTACCTGTATCATCATCCTTCTGCACTACTCGGATATCTTTGTGATTTTTGGTTCTTCTGAATTTTTGTAAAAGTGTTACTTTTATTCCACTTTCGTCCCTTTGCATACGTATGCAAAGGGGCTTTTTTTTAACCTGAGTTTTTGCATACGTATGTAAATTGCGGATGATTTTTTGCACTCATAGACTAGACTCACAGGTGTCCATTTATTTTTTATTGGTTTTCCAATCTCATCTTTTTAGCGCAATTTTCATTTCAAAAATAATTAACCGGGGGATAAATCCAATGATCATTTCACGCGATCTTTTAACACGGCAGAGGTTGGGGCTATTGGCTCTAACATTTGGCGCGTTGCTGCTCAGCGCTTGTGGCGGTGGCAGCGGTACTGACAATAAACAAACTAATTTTCCCAGCTGCCGCGATCCTTTGGTGTTGTTGGATAACGGCACCTGCGGTGAGCCGCGCGAGCCCTATGTGCCGCCGCCATGCCCCGAAGGCCAAGTGCGCAATGGCGCAGTTTGTGTAGTGCCAGATTTTCCCGTGCCGGAAAAAATTGCTGGCCCCAATGAAGCGGTTATTTATGTCAATGTCGATAGCGACACCAAGTTGGATAGTTTTGCCAGCTACAACCTGCATTTGTGGCAAGACTGCGGCAACGGCTGGGGTAGCACAGTGGTGGATGGCAAAGGTGCCAGTTATGCGATTCCGACCACTTGGCCCAATGGCCCGGGTGTGGCGAGTAAAGATGATGGCCCCATCGGCGTAAGACACGACCCCTACTACGGCGCTTATTTTGTGATTCCGATTAGCGCTACAGGCACTTGCGGCAATTACATTATTAAAACGCCCGGTGGTGCAGCGCAGACCAACGATTTACAAATCAATATTAAACGTGATGACAGCGATTACGCGCGCATGGCCTGGGTGATTATCAACTCAGACAATATGCGCAACAGCCGCGTGAGTGCGTTGCCGATTTGTATTAACGATGTGTGCAGTTTGAAGCGCCCATTGTTGAGCATTACCGATGTGGAAGCCCATTGGATTAGCCCGCGCACTATCATTTGGAATCGCGAATTTGCGGCAAATAAAAAAGTTGAAATTTATCGCTCTACCGAAGGTGGTATGACGGCAGCAGACAACGGCAGCATCGCCGGTGGTCAATTGTTGGCGACGCTCAATGCTGGCCGCCCAATGACCAATGAAGAGAAGGCCTTGGTGCCGCACTTGGCTTCTTACACCGCGTACGATTTACCGGCGAGCATCTCCCTCGACACCATCAAAGCGGCATTAAAAGATGAGCTGTTAATTCTTGGCCGTTACGATTCACTTGAAGAAAACAGCAGTGGGGCGATGGTCAGTGTAGAGCGTGGTCGCGCAACCCGTATTCAATTGCCACGGGTATTGGATGCACTGTACACCGCCGGTGTTAATGATGCAGACGAAGCAAAACTCGGCGTGAATTATGCCAATGGTGTGGGCGTTTCGGTGTGGGCACCGGCCGCACAAAATGTAGAGTTGCGTATTTATTCGGGCGAGCCATTGCGCTTGGCGGATTCCAAAGCCATGCAGTGGAATGCCAATACCGGTATTTGGAGTTACACCGGTTCTGCCGCGGAATTGGATCGCAAGTTTTATCGTTTCCGTGTAACCACTTACAACGCGCAAGCGAAAAAAGTACAGCGTTTGGAAGTGACCGATCCCTATTCCGTATCGCTCGCCAGCAATGGCCGCTATTCACAATTTGTGAATTTGGATGATGCAGATGCAAAACCCGCCGGTTGGGATGGCCACGCCGTACCGACGGTAGTCGCGCCAGAAGCCATGACTATTTATGAAGGCCATATTCGCGATTTTAGTATCAATGACCAAAGCACGCCGGCGGCGTATCGCGGCAAATACATGGCATTTACTGAAGCCAATAGCGCGCCGGTTGCGCATTTGCGCGAGTTAGTGGGTGCGGGTTTAACTCATATGCATTTGCTGCCGAGCAACGACAGTTCCAACATCGAAGAAGATGTGAACGCGCAGGTCAATCTGGACAGCTACATTTTTGAGCTCTGCCAAAAAGTGCCGAACAAAGCCTCGGTCAGTGTGTGCGACGGTTCGGTTAGCAACGGTGCCACTGTGCGCAGTGTGTTGGAAAGTTTTGATCCGCAATCTGACAAAGCTCGCAACTTGATCGCTGCCATCGCCAATTTGGATGGTTTCAACTGGGGTTATGACCCGCAGCATTTCAATGCTCCAGAAGGCAGCTATGCCACTAATCCTAACGGCATTACCCGCGTGAAAGAAATGCGCGCAATGAATATGGCGCTGCATCAACTCGGTTTGCGCGTGGTGATGGATGTGGTGTATCCGCACACAGTGTCATCGGGCAATCAGGCGGCCAACTCGGTCTTCGATAAAGTCGTGCCCGGTTATTACTATCGCACCAATCCCGCAACTGGCGAGCCGGAAACCGGCACCGGTGCCGGTCCAGATACCGCCACTGAGCATCGCATGATGGGCAAGTTTGTGGCTGACTCTGTGGTGCAATGGGCACAGGCCTACAAAGTAGACGGCTTCCGTTTTGACCAGTCTGGTTATATGCCGAAATCCGTTTTGGTCGATGCCTACAACGCGGTGAAAGCGGTTGACCCAGATAACTACTTCTACGCCGAAGCCTGGACACCCGGTGGTGGTTCCTCGGGCGATCGCATTGCTGAGCGCTCAGTGCAGGAGGCATTAGCCGGTACGGGTATAGGCACTTTCAATGACCGCCTGCGCAATCCGCTGCAGCAGATGGCATTGGTCAAAGGCGATAGTTTGGATGCAGTGCGCGCCGGTCTGGCGGGCAACCTGAAAGACTTTATGCTCAAAACCAAATCCGGTGCGGTAATCAAGGCGGCAACTGTGGGTGCTTACAACTTGGATCCGCAAGAAGCCATCAACTACGTTGAAAAGCACGATAACGAAACCCTGTGGGACTGGATGCATCGCCCGGGCGCATTGCCTAGCGATATGTCGCTCGCCAATCGTGTGCGGGTCGATAGCCTGACCCTGTCAGTGCCGCTGTTGAGCCAAGGTGTGCCGTTTATCCAAATGGGTAGCGACCTGCTGCGCTCTAAATCCATGTCGCCTAATAGCTACAACGCGGGCGATTGGTTTAACGCGGTGGATTTCACCAAACAAAACAACAACTGGGCCGTCGGCCTGCCGCCAGAATTGCGCGATGGCGTGACTGATGCGCATGTCAAAACCCTGTTTGCCAACCCCAATACCAAGCCGATGGCCACCGATATTGCCAAGTCGTCTGCAGTGTTCAACGAGTTCCTCAAAATCGCCTCGGGCAGCCCGTTGTTCAGCTTGCAAACCGCTGAGCAGGTCATGGATCGCGTCGGCTTCCACGACGGCGGCAAAACTCAGGTTGCCGGTCTGATTGTGATGAGTATCGATGACGGTGTTGGCACGGTTTCCGGTACCAGCGCAACCGCCCGTGCCGATTTGGATGCCGCGGTAAATGCCATTGTGGTGGTCGTCAACGCGACCGCAACGGCGCAATCGCCCAAGGTTAAAACTGCCAGTGGTTTTGTATTGCATCAAGTGCAGCAAAACTCGGCTGACGCCACAGTGCGCAACGCCAGCTTTGCCGTCGATGGTGAAAACGGTGTGTTTACAGTGCCTGCCTACACCACCGCTGTCTTTGTGAAACCGCAAGCGGGTGCACAGGGTATGGGCTTGGCGGCGAACGTGACTATAGGTTCCAGTGTGGCCGTGCCCTATGGCGATACCGCGCTCTATGTGCGTGGCGATGTGTCTGCCGCCGGTTGGGATGCCACCGCAGCCAACCGTATGACCTACGAAGGTGATGGCATCTACGCGGTGTACCTCAATGTCACTGCTGGCGCCCATAACTTTAAAGTGGCTGAAGCCAATTGGAGCAACCCAAACCTGGGCTCCAATCAGCCAATCGAAGTGGGTGGCAGCATCACTCTGGCGCAGGGCAGCAACGACAATATCGCGATTAACGTTGCCACCTCTGGCACTTATCGCTTCGAGTTGGATGCGTCATCCAGCACCAGCGCACCGACCTTGAAAGTGATTGACCCAGACACCTACAAGGCGACTTCGGTCTACCTGCGCGGCACCGTCACGGCGTCCGGCTGGGGCGATACCAATTCCGGTAACAAGTTGGTCCATGAAGGTAAGAGTATCTACGCCATCAGCGTGGCCATGACCCCGGGCGACTATATGTTCAAGGTCGCATCGAGTGACTGGAGCACAGTCAACTTGGGCTCGGCTACGGCGGTGACACTGGGTGATTACGTCGGCCTGACGCAAGGCAGCAACGACAACTTGCTGCTGACCGTTGCCACAGCGGGTAACTATCGCTTTGAAGTGGATGCCAGAAACCCAGCCGCGCCTGCGATCAAGGTGTATCGCGAAGACTTGTTTGCCGCTACCCCCGTCTACCTGCGCGGCACTGTGTCCTCGTCTGGCTGGGGCGATACCAACAGCGTCAACCGCCTCAACTACGTGGGTAAAGGGCTTTATACCCAAACCCTGACCATGGCCGCGGGCGATTACATGTTCAAAGTGGCAGAGGCTAATTGGAGCAACCCCAACCTGGGTGGTTCCGCGGCGGTGTTGGGGCAACCCACCGAGCTGACCCAAGGCTCCAACGACAATATCGGCCTGAGCATTACCACTGCCGGTGACTACCGCTTCACGCTGGATACCAGCAGCCAAAACGCCATCACCATCACCGTTGATGCGCTGAATTAACCGGTCGCGCCCTCCCTGTGAGGGCGCTTGAAGCGATAGCAAACAGATAACACGCTGAGATAAAGCATATGAAAACATTTACTGTAAAGCCGCTGGCCGCTGTAGTGTCTGCTCTGGCCATGACCTCAATGTCCCACGCCCTGCTGGCGCAAGATGCTGCGCCAGAGGTGGATAAAGAGGTACAAATCGAAGAAGTGATGGTGACGGGTTACGCTCGCTCCATTCAAAATAGTCTGGATACCAAACGCAATGCCGATACCGTGGTGCAGGCAATTTCCGCTGCCGATATCGGCGGTTTGCCCGATGTATCCATCGCCGATGCCCTGGGCCGTGTGCCGGGCATCACCGTCACCCGCTCCGGCGGGCAGGCGGGCACAATTCAAGTGCGCGGTATGGGTGAAGGGTTTGTATTTTCCACCCTGAATGGTCGCGAGCAGGTATCGCCTAACGGCACCCGCGCTATGGAATTCAGCCAATTCCCCTCGGAGCTGATCCAATCGGTTGAAGTCTATATGTCGCCCAAGGCATCGCTGATTGAAGGTGGTGTGGCGGGTACGGTAGAGCTGAAAACCGCCAACCCGCTGGAAATGACTGAAGACCAAAAAGTGTCTATTGGCGTGCGCGGCAGCTACAACGATCAAGCCGGTGATATTTACGGTGCTGAGCCAATCGGGCAGCGCTTTTCCGTATCCTTCCAGAAGAAATTGTTCGATGACACATTAGGTGTAGCGCTGGGTTATGCCCACTTGCTGCAACCGCGTTCGGCCACGCGCTTTGAGCAATATAATTACGAAGGTGAAGCCTATAGTTTGCTGGAGCCAAACAGCCGATTGAACACCACTATAGTGGATCGCGATTTCAACGCCGTGCCTACCGACAACCGCCCAGCCGCCGTGTTTATGAGTGATGGCTTTGAACTGTTTCAAACCGGTGGTGAAGAGACGCGCGATGGCTACATGGCGGCGATTCAGTTTGAACCCAATGAACACCTCGCGGTGCAATCGGATTTGTTTTACTCCAAGTTCGAATCCGACAGTTACTCGCGCGGCTTCCGTATCCAACCGTTAAAAAATGCTGAAATTAGCAACTTGGTGTTGTTTGAAAATATCGCCGTAGTCGGTGGTGAATTCAAAGTGGGCGATACCAACCCCACCGCGTTTAATTTGCAAATCAACAGCAACGATGTAACGCAAACTAACGAATTGTTATCCGGTGGTTTGAATCTGAAATGGAAACAAGATGCACTGACCGCCGCGCTCGATTTGTCCCACTCCGACGCATCGGGTGTGCAGGCGGATGGCGTAGTGCGGGCGCATTTGTATCGCCCCAAAGCAACGCCTGTTGCCGGGTTTGACGCCTATGAGCGCGACCCGGATCAATCCATGACTTATTTGCTCGATGGCATTAATCGCCCCAGCATCAGCCTGAGCCGCGATTACACCCAGTACGATGCTGCAGGCGTCAGCAATTTGCGCATGACCAACTACGAACGCTATCCGCGCATTAATGACGATGTGATCAGCGCCGCGCGTTTTGATTTGAAATACGAATTGGAATTGCCGCTGATCAGTTCGGTAGAAGCGGGCGCGCGTTATTCCGAGCGCAATCATAAAGATCGCCGCCAAGTATTTGTGTATGGCGACGGCGCCAACGGCACTATTCAAACCGATTTCTCGTTGCCAATCACCACTGCGACCTCGGACGTAGTGAATTGGAAAGGCGAGTTTGCTAATTTCCCGTCGTTCCTCGCGATCGATGGCGACAAAATTATTCAGCAAGCCTATGAGAATGGTTTGGTGTTAGGCCCAGTGCCTGCGGTAACCGCTGGCAATTTAAATCCGGTTGCATCACCGCGTTCAATCGAACCGGCTGCACGCTGGGGCGAAGGGCGCGATTGGTCGATGAAACAGCGCTCGGAAATCGATGAAAACGTCACCTCGTTTTATTTACAAGCGAATTTGGCCACCACATTATTTAATCGCGATTTGGTGGGCAACATTGGTGTGCGCCATGTAAAAACCGAACAGGCGAGTACTGCATTAATTAACGTCAATGGCAATTTAGAAAAAGGCGCGCGCGAAATTTGCGACGAAGTCGGCGAATGCAAAACCGATTTTTCTTATCAAGATTTAGGCGCAACTTACAGCTACAACTTGCCCTCGCTTAATTTAAATTACAGCCTCGCAGAAGATGATTATTTGCGTTTGGCCTTGGCGCGTGTCTTGTCGCGCCCGCCTATTAATCGCTTGGCTGCGCCCGACTCTGAAGGTTCGGTTTCGCTGCGTGGTGACACCCCGTATTTCAACTACGGTAGCAATACCTCGCCGTTCTTAACGCCGTTTATTGCCGACCAAGTTGACCTATCGTACGAGCACTACATGCCCGACTACAACGGTGCATTTGTCGTGGCGGTTTATCACCGTGAAATCAAATCGTTTATTCAAGATATCACCTACGAAAATTTTGATTTCCGCGCAGCCGGTTTTGATATGCCCGACACCTGGATTGTTAACGACGGTGGCGGCAACTTTGTTGAAGCAGAAGTGCAAAACGGCAACTACGCCACCTCCATCAACAACCAAGAAGGCGGCTTCATTCGCGGGCTGGAAGTGTCCTATACCCAAACCTTTAATTTCCTACCCGAAATTTGGCAAGGTTTAGGTGTAAGTGCGAGTTACTCACTCACCGACAGTAAAATCAGTGTGGTAAATCCGGTCGAAAGTTTTGAAGGCGACAACAATCTGCCGTTCCCCGGTTTGGTAGAAAAATCGGCAAACTTCACCCTGTTTTATAGCTTGGGTGGTTTTGAAACCCGCCTATCCACCACCTTCCAGGATTCGTTTGTCGGCGAGACACGCAACATCAATTTGCAACCGATTATCTATGCCCCGGAAACCCTGCTGGATTATCAAGCCGCGTATAAATTTGATAGCGGTTTAGATGTGGTGTTCTCCATCAGCAACCTCACCAACGAACCCAACAGAAGTTATATGTTCGACGAACAATTAACCCGCACCCTGCAATGGTTCGGCCGCACCGCGTATTTGGGGGTGAATTACACCTTCTAAGTTTTCTCCATCGTCAGCGTAAAACCCTTGGCGCAGCATTAGCTGCGCTTTTTTTGCGCGCTTGTTTATTATTGCGCGTACTTTCGGCGAAATCCGTTTGTGCAGGCGCCCTATAATTCGCAGAGTTATAACCGTTATTCCTATGTGTTTAATAACCCGCTGCGGATTTGAAGAATGCGATGAGTCAAGCTGACTCGACCAGCACCAACGGAAACCTATTGTCGCAAGTTGGATTGTGGGTCGGAGCCGGGGGTGGCGCATTAGAAAAATCTAGAGGTTATATTGGTATTCACAGAACTAATTCTTTTGACTGGCGGTTTTACAAAAATGGCTGGACTGGGAATGGGTACGTTAATACTCAGCGGCTTGCTAATGCGGGAAGAGCGGCAAGTGTTGCTGGGACTTTAATAGGGATTGCAGCTGACACTAACAAATTGGCTAACGCGCGTACATCAAAGCAGGTTCATGATGCTAAGGTATCACTTGTTTTAAATACAACATTAGGTGTTGCTGCTATGAAGTTTCCAAAGTTAGGATTGCCTGGGCTCGCAAAGGGCATCACTGATGAATACGGTCCGCAAATTATGGGTGGAGCGATGCAGTTACTTATAGGTGCTCAGAAAGATTCTAACGCGTATATCCGGGCTCCCAACAATGATTTAGAAAAAGCATTTGAAGCTTCCTTTGTTGGCTATAAAGCTGTGAGGCAGTGATATGGAAAAAAATAGTTTTATTTGGTCATATGACTTCTTTTTTTACACTTGGGTAAAACATTTTAGAAAAGAAGGTACTCTCGGTGATATAGCACCTTTTGCAGCTGCATGCGCTGTGTCATTTATGATTGGCATAATTTATTTAATTGTGATGCTGATACAAATGGGAAATTGTTATCCTAACTACTTAGTTGTTTCGTTATTCCCTGAAGGTTACGACTGGTTGAATGGTCGGTCTTATTTGATATTAAGTATTGCTTTGAATGTTTTGTATTTTAAGTGGGGTAAAAGGTACCAACAAATAGAGGCTAAGTTTGATAATTTACCATTAAAAAGCAAAACAGTAGGGCACAGAATTTCGTGGGGATGTTTTTATTTTATATTTGTTTTTTTTCTTGGTACATGTTGGTGGTTTCCGGTTGATGCTTATCTTTCTTGTAGTGAGATCCCCTAAATTTTCACGATTAAATGGTCAGGTTTCTGGATATTTAACTAAAAACAACAAACCTCAGTATTTGTTTGTGTTACAAAGTCCAAGCGGTGAAAGCTGTTCGGGCTTTTTTTAGAACAAATATCAAAGAAGGTAGGTTGATAGATAATCAGCAATAATAGAGCTAGCATTTAAAGCCTAAAATCTAAATTCCAAGGAGAGGTATATGGCAAGGCTGCCGGGGTTGTACGTAGCTTCTGGCACTTCGCGCCCCATCAACGGTTGCTCGCGTAGCAGATCTACTGTTTCAACAATCCGGTCAACAAACTGCTCGGCATAAAGGGTACATCGCGGGCAATGTATGCATAGATATCGCCCAAATCCAGTTCGGCGGGCTCCGCCCATTCAATCTTCATACCTGTTTCTGATGTCTTGCAAGTATGCGTGCTTTGACTTGGTCGTGCGGTATGGTTCGGCCTTCCTCAATGGCCTTCAGGCCAGCCTCAATTTTTTGTTTTACGTAAAGCTCGTACATGATGTCGCCCCACGAGGCCTGCTCGGGCAGCTGGCTGATAACTTGTTGTGCTGATTCTTTCGCATTCATATTGCACCTCGAAAGATGGGTTGGTTTGTTGCGGGCTTATTCTGTTTCAGTGCTCACAATAGTAGCACGAAGAGGCTGCGCCGCTTCAACCAATGGAGTGGCCCGCTGGATAATTTATTAATCCCAACCTCTACCGCAAAAGGGTTTACCGACCACGAACATTTGGATGCGGTGGGATTGATCCATATGACAAAAATGCAAGGAACATTTTTGAACGCCGCAGGCGGCCCGCAGGGCGAGTCTCATGGATGAGACGAGTAGCGGCCGTGTGTACGATCCAGAACTAGGCCGCTTTATGAGCGCCGACCCGTTTGTGCAGGCGCCCTATAATTCGCAGAGTTATAACCGCTATTCGTATGTGTTCAACAACCCGCTGAGTTTTACGGATCCGAGTGGGTACCTCACGAGCGATTATTGCCCAGGGAACAATACTGCAGTTTGCAAAAAAGATAAGAAAAAGGATGAAGATGAAGTTGAAAAGGTTGATGTTACTGGTAACAAGGGCGAGCAAACGCGCTTACAAAATCAAGAAAAAGGCAACAACATCTCACGCGATCAGCAGAATAGAGATTATATTCGAGAAACCTTATTGGGAGGAAAGGACTTTGGTGTTGTTGAGCTCGACGGTAATAAATATTTAGTCTCTGTGACAGATCCCGGAACGGTAACTGCCGGCGTTGGCGGGGCGGGAGACTACTCTAAAAACACACTTATGGGAGATATATCTGACCGGTTTGGTTTTAAATTTTTCAAACACTATCAAGGTGGAAAACTCGCTAAGTGGATAGATGCACAAAATGCCTTAGGCTTAAAGGTAAGGGTAATTTCACATAGTTGGGGTGCGGATACCGCAATGGGAGTTATTGCGAAAAAACATACAGTGGATACGCTCATCACGGTGGATCCGGTTGGTTGGTTTCGGCCAAACTTGGCAAATGTTAAGAGTAATACCCGCATGTGGATAAATTACGATTCGGATTATCCTGGCATTTCGTTTAGAGGTGGAAATTTCTGGTCTTGGATTGGAGGTTCTTATAATGACGCGCCGAAAGGATACGCTGATTTTCATTATGATATTACAACCCAGCCACATGCAGATATTTGTTCGTATTTGTGCCGACAGCAAGCAGGAAAATATTGAGGAGTTAATGAATGATTAGATCAATGTTAAAGATAGTATTCTGGGGTAGCTTTTTCGTTCTGTTTGGATGCAGATTCAAAAGTATTGATATGAAAATTGACGATGCGTATATTGTTAAAAAAAGCGACATACGCGCGTATGTCGGTGATGATATTGATGGTGATTGGGTGAAAAAAAGAATTGATGGTGATTTTCTGGTGGTTGACATTAGCACAAAACAAGACCTGGTGCTTTTTCAAAAACAACATACTGCTGGGATGTTTCATCAAGCGCATTTTTGCCAACAACCAATGATTGTTTCTCCATTAGTTATTGGTGGCGTTTATTTAAAAGGTAAGGAGGTAATCAAGTATTTGTGGGCATCATCGTCGCTCCATGATGTCAAAAATAGCCAAAAAGAAAGCGGCTGGTATAAGTATAACGTTGTTTTTTTTACGAGATTTGATCAGGATATTCCCTTGTACGAAGAACAAATAATGGACAAACGGCAAAAAAATTATGAAAAATTTGATCTTCGTAAGCAACCAGAAGATATATGTTTTGAAATTGGGAATGCTGGCATGATGGTTTCGTATTTATCGAACACGGCTAGATTAACTAAAGACCAAATTAAACAAGCATTTGAAGGAGAAATCATAAGTAGTTCAGACACCTTGAAAAAATAAGTCGTTCGTTTTTAGTAGTAAAGTACAACCCAACCCAGCGTTTGCTGGGTTTTGTTTTTGATCAAGGGGTCAGACTCCTTGATCTGTTTTTGTTCTTGATCAATCTGATCAAAAAGTAATAAAGTAAAAAATATTGTGAAAATTAATTTCAAGGAGATGTATATGGCAAGGCTGCCGAGATTATATGTGCCGGGTTGTTCGCATCACATCATTCAGCGAGGTAACAACCGTGATGCGTGTTTTTTTGATGAGAAAGACTACGCATTTTATTTGCAGCAATTGCAAATATCAGCGGAGCGATTTGGCGTGGCGGTTCATGCTTTTGTTTTAATGACCAATCACGTGCATTTGCTGGTAACACCTGCTGCTGCAGCTTCTTGTGCAAGCATGATGCAGTCGCTGGGTAGAAAATACGTCCAATACATCAACTTAACGTATCGCAGAACCGGAACCTTGTGGGAGGGGCGTTATAAATCCACATTGGTTGATAGCGACTCCTATTTCCTTACCGTCAGCCGTTACATCGAACTGAATCCCGTGCGCGCCAAGATGGTTGCAAGTCCAGGCAAATATGTTTGGTCGAGCTACCGAGGAAATGCAATGGGTAAGGATATTGGATTATTAACGTCACACCCTATCTACTTGGCATTAGGCGAAACAACCGCGCAGAGAATAATTCGATACCGTAAATTGTTCGCCGATGTTATTCCTGCGGATGCGCTTGACCAAATAAGGGAGTGCACCAATAAATCTTGGGTATTGGGCAGTTCTAAATTTAAAGCGCAGATAGAAGCTGCCGCCAATCGTAGGATTGAATCATTAGGGCGGGGTGGTGATCGAAAATCGAAGCGGGTAAAAGATCAAGGAGTCTGACCCTTTGATTTGCTTTGATTGTGTGACCCTTTGATTGCACAAAAATAGAGTTAAAACGGAAATTCCGAGGGGGGGTATATGGCAAGGCTGCCGGGGTTGTATGTACCGTGATGCGTGTTTTTTTGATGAGAAAGACATTGAAAACCAGATCATCTATACTTGAGGTTCTATGAGAACCTTGGAGAACCGCAATGTCTTTAAAAGCTACCTCGGTGAGACTGGATGACGAAACCTTAGCCCGCGTAGGTCAGATGGCTGAAGCGATGAACAGACCTCGTGCATGGCTTATGGCGGAAGCCATCAAGCAATATGTGGCGCGTGAGGAATGGTTTATCCATGAAGTGGAAAAGGGAGTAATAGCCGCTGATGAAGGCCGCTTGATCGACCATAAAGACATTAAGGCCAAGTGGGAGGCCAAACGTGCAGCTCAAATGGACTGACCTTGCTGACATGGATCTGGAAAAGATCGAAGCCCATATTGCTAAAGATAACAGCCCCCTTATCGCTATCGATGTGGTGATGAACATTATCGATCGCACACACTTAGTCCTACCTGAACACCCCCGCGCGGGACGTCAAGGCCGCGTTAAAAATACGCGAGAGGTGGTGATTGACGGCTTACCCTTTATTGTGATCTACCGAGAGCATGTGGCTGAGAGCTGCTTAGAAATTTTACGTGTTCTCCATGAAGCCCAGCAGTGGCCGACAGCTAAATGATCAACGAACGGAGTCTGAAACTTTGGCTTGTTGAAAATTATCTATTGCTCGCGAGAAATTTCATCGGGTTGTAAATTTCGGCGTTTGTGAATAACAGCCAGCACTCCTAAGTGATCAGTCCACTTCACCATGTTTGAATATCGCGTAGTAATTGGTCGGCATCAGTGGTTTTACCCTGCTCGGCATCCTGTTGGCCTCGACGAATATTTTCCAGTACATAAAGGCGATACATTATCTCTTCAATGTCGGCATTGTCTGGAAGGTTCTGCAGGGTTTCCAGCGCGTCTTGTTTGAGTGTATGAGCGAGCATGTCAGTTCCTCATGCGTTGGTAATGGTTATATGCTAGCACTCATTAATGGCAGGTGACAGTTGCGACAGTCGTCAGGGGCGTGGATGTATATTTTCGACTCTCCCTTGAATCACCTAAGCCTCGCCCCATCTCTTACCTAACTCAAGCCTTGGCGGCACCTATGCCTATCCACTCTCCCATGCAACAGCAAACCTTTAACCGGCTCTTATGGAGCGGGATTCTGGCTGTTGGGTTTTTGTGGCTATTGGCGCTGGGTAGTGTTGGCGATCAATTCCAGCATAGCGGCAGTGATGTCGAACGCGATGGTCGTGTGGCGTCGGTGGATATGCCGCTGCATGCTAGCAGCGAACATTCGTTATCGCTCTAACGCTTTTTTAATCGTTATAAAGATCAGCCCAAGTCTGCTGAACCCATCGAGCCAATATGGGTATTAGGTGCAAGTGAAATTATCGTTGTGCTGCCGTTAGTAGCGGCGAATACGCACAAGCCAATCATTCATTCCCCGTATTTCAGTTTGCTGCAATTGCAGACGCTCAATATCTCCCGCGCTCCGCCAATCGTTTAATCACTCCCGTTTTAAAAAACACAATTCAATTAATTTTTGCTTTCCTTTTTGCTCGTTCATGTGAGTAAAAAAGAAAGCATGGTGGAGTATTAGCGATGAAAACACTTTTTTCGCGGGCGATTGTCTATGGCCTGATTATTTTATTTGGGCTGCTCTGTGCACTGCCCAATGTATTACCTGATTCAGTTTCAAAAAAAATACCCGATTGGTATGCACAAAACCAATTAACGCTCGGGTTGGATTTGCGCGGCGGCTCGCATCTATTGTTGGAAGTAGATACCAGCGAGCTAACCGCGAATAAAAACCCGGCGCTGCATGAACAAATCGTGCGCGATGCGGTGGAGCAAAGTTTGGAAGTGGTGCGCCGCCGCTTGGATGAAACCGGCATGGTGGAGCCGATGATCACGCGGCAGGGCAGCGACAGCATTTTAGTGCAGCTGCCCGGTGTGAGTGATCCGCAACATATCCGCGAGTTATTGGGTACTACCGCGCGCATGACGTTTCATTGGGCAGCGAATGATAAGTCGGCGCTGTTGGGGAAAATCATTTCTGTGCAGGGTGATACGCCCGGCGCGCGCTATCAATTGGAAGAGCGAATCGCGTTAGAGGGAAAACATATTAGCGATGCGCGTTTGGCATTTAATTAGGAAACCGGCGAACCGGTTGTTAATTTTAAATTAGACAACGAAGGCGCGCGCCGTTTTGGCGATATGACCAAACGCAATGTTGGCCGCGTGCTTGCTATTGTGTTGGATGACAAAGTCGTCACCGCGCCAGTAATTCGCAGTGCCATTCAAGGCGGCAGCGGCGAAATCAGTGGCTCGTTTACCAGTGCGAGCGCAAATGATTTGGCGTTACTGTTGCGCGCGGGTGCCTTGCCTGCACCCTTAAATGTGATTGAAGAGCGAACGGTGGGGCCGGATTTGGGTAGCGATGCGATTGCAATGGGCATTAGCACCGGCATTGTCGGCGCATTATTAGTACTCGCATTTATGGTGGGAATTTATGGTCGCTGGGGCTTAATTGCCTGTACGGGGTTAGCGATCAATATAGGTTTGAGTTTTGGTGTGTTGAGTTTATTGGGCGCGACACTGACACTGCCGGGTATCGCCGGTTTTATTTTAAGTATCGGCATGGCGGTGGATGCGAATATTTTAATTAATGAACGTATTCGCGAAGAAACGCGGCGCGGAGAAAACGCAAATGCTGCACTGCACGCCGGATTCCAACGCGCCTACAGCACCATTCTCGATTCCAATATCACCTCGCTAATCGCCATCAGCTTATTGTTTTTATTTGGTAGCGGCCCAGTGCGCGGTTTTGCGGTGACTATGGCGGTGGGTTTATTAATTTCTATGTTTACTGCGATATCCTTTACCCGCTTGGTGATGGAGTGGCGTGTAGAAAAATTGGGTAAACAGTCGCTCAATATTTCCGGTATTAAATTGCTGGATCGCATCAGTGAAAATACCATTCCGTTTTTGCGCGCGCGCTTTTTTGGTTTGATCGCATCTGCTGTATTGTCGCTCGCTTCAGTATTTTTGTTTCTCAGTCCAGGTTTGGATTACGGTGTCGATTTTAGCGGCGGTACGGTGATTGAAGTCAACGCACCCGCGACTAACATCGCGCAGTTACGCAACGTATTTACCGAGCAAAATACTGTGCCTATGGCGATTCAGGAATTTGGCGCGCAAGGACATTACCTAATGCGCATGCCGATGCAATCAGCCGAAGATGTCGCCAACGGCGCGAGTGTACAAGCGGTTAAAAGCGCGGTGCTAGCCATCTCGCCCGATGCAGAATTCCCACGGATAGAAATGGTTGGGCCAAGAGTGAGTGGCGATTTTGGCGATGCCACAATTCTTGCAATTATTTTGGCAGGCTTGGGCATGTTGGGTTATTTGTGGCTGAGGTTTGAATCCCATTTTGCACTTGCCGCCACAATCACGCTCGCGCTGGATTTAACTAAAACTATCGGTTTTTTTGCGCTCGCCGGCGTGGAGTTTAATCTCACTGCCGTAGCTGCATTGCTCGCGTTAATTGGTTATTCGGTGAATGACAAAGTGGTGGTGTTTGATCGCATCCGCGAAAACTTACGCCTATCGCCCGATAAACCCTTCGTGCAATTGCTCAATGAAAGCATCACCTCCACCTTAACACGCACGGTGTTTACTTCCGTCACCACATTCCTCGCCCTCTTACCCATGGCAATTGCAGGCGGCAGCGCTGTATCGAGTTTTTCATTGCCCATGTTGTTCGGCATAGTCATCGGCACCAGCTCATCAATTTTAATTGCTGCGCCGATTGTGTTGCTGCTGGGTGAGCGGCGGTTGCGCAAAGGAAAATCACAACTGCATGCAAGTGCAGAAGCTGCGCAACGGGAGATTGATTTGTTGCCTTAGTTTTTTTTGGCGACTGGCTATTACTGTTTGGGGTGATAGCCATTGCTTTTTTGGTTTAAGAATTAAGTGCCATGTTCGTTTGTTGTGAACTGAATGCAAGAAAATATGAGTTTTATTTGTGTATAGTTGTGGTTCTGTATTTTTGTTTTTAGATTTGGCCATATAGGATTGGCTAAAAGGATTAATAACGTCAACATGGTAGTAATCATAAGGGGTGGAAATGAGTGCTGTGCGTATAGTGTGTTCGGTTGGGGAAGGTGGGAAAAATCAAAGGTCAGATGTTTTAGCTATTCAAAAATCACTTAATTGTGTTATTCGATGTAATTTATTATCTCCGCTTATTTCGCTCAAAGAAGATGGTGTTGCAGGGAAAAATACCAAAGCAGCGATTCGTCGATTTCAACAAGTTTCGGTGCGGTTGTTAGTGCCGGATGGTCGCATTGATCCTGGCGGTAAAACCCTCGCAAAATTAAATTCAATAATTTTATCGGTTAAGCAAAGAGCTTCCTCATTAGAAAGTAAGGTTGATTTAATGGCTGTGCCGAATAGCTTGTTATCTGGCTCGGTTCGTCAGTCGGATAATAAAAAATTTGACCTTTTTGTAAAAAGTGAATCATCTGAAAATGTTGATTTTAGATCGCTTTCTAAAGAGGATTTTGTTCGGAAGGTATATGAGGCTGCACAAAAAGAGTCTTCGATTTCGGGCGTTCCTGCTGCAGTAACTGCAGCGCAAGCTATTTTAGAGACAGGTTACGGAAAGTCTGTGCCTACAGATATTAAGACAAAAAAATATAGTTATAATTTATTTGGAATTAAGGGGGTTGGAACTGCTGGTTCAGTAAGTGTTTATACGCATGAGGTAATTGGCGGTGAGAGAATAAAAATTATTGATAAATTTCAGGCTTACAATAGTTTTTCTGAGTCTATTGCAGGGAGGACGACGTTCCTTAAGCGAAATATAAGATACAAATCTCTTTTTAATAGCACGGATTCGAGAGTATGGGCGGAGGGGTTGCAAAAAGCAGGCTATGCGACAGATCCTAATTATGCCAAAACATTAATATCAATTATGGATTCATGGAAGTTAATATGATTATTCGTTTGTTTTTTTTGATCTTGTTTTCCATGCACTGTGGTGCTTGTAGTGCAGAAGTGAGTAACGCCGAAGTGGAGGTTTCACTTGAGCGTGCTGTTATATCTTTCTCTGGCTCAGTATCTAGTGATGATGTTTCGGGATTTAAAAATATTGTGGATTCGGGGGGGGTGCTGCTTATTAGAAAATTCACATCAGGAAATCTTGGTGGGCGAGGAGCTGAGTTGAACGAAAAGTTTTCTGCATCCGTTGTGACAAGTGACATGGCGTTTCCAATTAAAGGGCAGACCCCGTTTAGCGTGAAAGTGTTGTTTCCTGGCTTGCCAATAAAAAATGTTAAAGGCTTGTCTCGCTACACATTTCCTGTTGCAGCTTGTGATTTACATTTTGGTCAATGGATGGCGTTGTTGAAAGAAACAATTGCGCCATTGCCTGAGGCAGTTGAGGGTAGTTCAATTATTTTAAACGCAGTGTCTGGGTGTTGGATCTATGTGGAAGCTCAAGTAATAGATGATATTTTAGTGGGCGGATTTGCTGTTTTTAAGCGAGAAGAAAATGAGGTGAAGTTAGTTTCGATTATTGAATTATTATAAATATTAGTTTTTCTTACCTGCATCTGTTTAAGAGTTTAGCTGTGAATTTGATTGAGAGGCTATAAGGGAATGATGAGGTATCTGTGCCAGAGCGTACTTCTTTTACTGGTGTTGTCCGCTTGCTCAGCAGACGAAAATAAACAGATTGTCGCCGCAAAAACGGATTTCGATTTGTTTTGCGAGCAGTTGACAATGGTGACAGAATCCGCAGATTTTTCGTCTTTGACAAGTGAAGATTGAGCGTCAAAAACTGGATGCTATGTTGACTGAAAAGCTCGAACCCTCCAGCAATGCTTATATCGCCTGGACTGCTATTCGCAATGGCTCGCCATCAGAGCGATATTTTTTGTATAAAGACGCTGCTGCAAGTACAGGATATGAGGATTGGGTATGTCCGGCAGCAAAATTACACGGCTCCGAGATGGGCTCGCTTCACGATTAAATCCGCTGACGTTTTAGAGTCAGGCCGCCGAACTTCGCAGTTCGGCCATTTTCAGACGCTGGCATTTGATGTGGGTCGTGATGGTCTGCCCCTGGTACAAAGATCATAGGCTATGGATATAGCCCTATTGGATTTCTTTGAATCTCTAGAATTTTTGTCATTTCAAGCTCAGGGACATCATAAAAATGATCCTCTAAACCGTTGAACTCTGATGCTCCCTGAACGATAAAGTCACCACAAAACATAGGGGGGCGCTTCAGGTCTAAAATGGTTGGAGTCAATTCTCTTTTGCCCAGCATTTTTTCATTATTTTCAATTAAGGCAGGTAGAGCCATCTCAAAGTAAGCAACGCCACAATTCTTTGCGCTACATGCAATTTTGCAATACTCCTCATGACTTCGAGCAAAGAAATGACTTTTTGACTTCTTCCATGTAGGAAGTAAATCAAATATAAAATCAGAACTAAGGTCTAACTCATTTCGTCTTGCAAGAAACCTAATTTTTTGCATTGCATAAAGCAATAGAAACTCTCTTGGCCAACTGCTCGCAAGCGAAGTTGGCGGAAGTAAATGCCCTTGCTTACGAGTCAAATATACCGCGCTATCGATACTTTCTCTCAACATGTCGTTTGGCATATGAAGAAGTAGAAAACAAATCGAAGCGGCAAGCTCGTATGCCTCCGCCACGTCGGTTATTTGTGAAGCTGACGCATACGCATGAGCAATAGCATGGTATTCAGGGAAATCGGGGTTATATACAAAATCAATAGTCTTCTTTTTAAGAGAATGCTTTTCTAATGGCCAAATCTCCGTATTTGTGAGCATAGGGACTACATCTCGCAGCTCCTGAAAAACAGCACAACATTCTAGTATTGAGCCTAAATATATAGGTGTTTTAAAATGAATTTTAGTCTCGTCACTTGGATGGTGAAAGCAAACAGATAGATGCTCATCAAAATCATGATGCAAAGGTCTGCTTATCGAAAAGCTATGCGTCCATGGTTGCTTCAAATATTCTCCTTTTTCAATAAACATACCAAGACTCAAATCTTTTTTTAGCTGCCAGACATAAGGCATATCCATCCTCAGAGATTTCTGCAATTCAAAAATTTTGCTAATTGTCATTATTCCCTTAATTGAACAGTTCATGTCAGTCCAGTGACGTAATTCGTGCACCAAAGGTCTAACTATTTCTTCAATGCCTTGAAAAATTTGGTAGTCAAAATTTGTGGGATCTTTTAGCGCCTTGTCAAACCTGACAACTTGGTCGGCAGTTACGCTATCTAAATGGATGGTTTGGGTTAAGTGATTGTATTTAGCAACAGTTGTGTCTGCTATTTTGTTGCAGCCAAAAAAAGAAGCTTCTCGCATCACTTATAACCACCCCATAAAAAAATAAATTATCTTCAATGCTAAATTCAACTTACGCTTTGGGCATAACTACGACTTCCGGCGGCTTGCTTCGCTAAACTCGCCCTACAAAACCTGGCGGTCTTGTTGCTGGATTCAATGGACACTACGATAGCTGTTTGTATGTGTCAATTACACGACATAACCATTGGGGTGTTGCGACCGTACCTGTTGCAATAAATCTGCGCTGTCGCTTCGGCTGGAATAAAAAACGCCCGCATCGGCGGGCGTTAATCATCAGGCGACATGCTTGGAAAATTTAAAACTTTACACTCTTGGAATCTTCACCAAAATAGCGGGGTTTTTCATCGCCACGTGCGAATTCAACGGTGAAGCCGGAGTTGCCGAAGCCTTGGAAGTAGGAGATGTGTACTTGGTGATCGCCTTCGTTTAAAAAGATTAAACAGGGTTGCACTGTGTATGGGCGGTCGCCCAGATGTTCGCACACTAGTTTGCCGTCGATACTTAACGAAAAACCGTCATCACTGCCCATCAAAAAGCGATAGGTGTCTGCTTGTTTGACTGAGATTTTATGATCGACATCGACAAAAAAATCATCGCTATAGGTTGCGATATTGCCGAGTTTTGGATGGCTGAAACGACTTTTGTCGAGCAGGTTTAGGTTGTCGACCATCACTTCGCGGGTGAATTCAATATCACGCTGCTGATAGATGTTGCCAATACTGACGCGGTTTTTACTGATCACCAGTTTTACTACCGGATCGACAGTGACTGGCGTGATGCGCACTAAGATGAGAATCACAGTTAGTGCGATAAGCGCAGTGAAAATACTGTTTTTATTTAAAAAGTTCTGCATGTTCATGATTATCTCACCACCTGTAATTTCCAGAAGCTAAACCAATTGCGTAACTCAAATTGATCCTCGGTTAACCCCAGGCCATATGTGAAGGGTGAGAAGAACGCAAATACGGCGATGACCAACAGCGCAAACAGGCCGGCGTTGATAATGGTGTGTTTATTATTGGCGAGCACTTCATCGCGATAAATATAATTAAAAATAAGTGCGAGATTGACTGCGCCGAACAGGAGTGGCACCAGGTAGTGGTAGAGATACATCACCCGCTCGATTTGCAATATCGCAATCATGTAGCTGATATATAAGCCGGTGAATGCGCAAATCCAATAGAAGAGTTTTTCATCTTTAATCGGGTTGTTGTAAATAAAGCGGCCAATAATTAAACCGGAAGATAAAATGATACCCGCGACCACTGAGAACCACACAATCGGGTTGCCGATCAGATATTTGTATTTGGTAATGGTTTTGCCATCAACTGTGTCTCTATCCCAGCGGTAACTGATAGTTTTACTGCTCAGTGGCCAGTTCATGGCGTAGCTGCCGTTTTCATCGGCTTTGCACACATCCAAGCGCGGTACGCCATCGGCGTATTCAGACATGTATTTCCAGTTGTCGCGCATGCCGAGTGAAAATGTTTTGAGTGACCAAGTGTTGCCCATGCGAATTTGATTGAGGTATTCGGGCGAGGCTTTGTAGGTGCGATCTTGATACACCTGTGTGCCCATGCCGATATGAACATAAAAGACGGCAAAAAATACCGCGGCAACCGGAATTACACCTGAGGGTACGGTGGTGGCGAGACGTTTAAGTAATGCTTTCCAATCCCATTGTTTAATTGCGCTCCATTGATCTATGCCAAACAGCATTGCAAACAGCAGCAGCAAAATAAAAGCATTCACTTTTACAGCAATCGCCAAACCGATCAGCACGCCGAGAATGACATAGTGTTTCAGCTGGATTGCTTTTTGATGCAGGGTAAATTGCGTAGCGGTGCGCACAAAATAATACAGTGCACCGAGCACAAAAAAGAGTTGAATGCCTTCTAGCATGGCTGCGCGTGAGTGAATGACCAAAGCGTTGTCAAAAATCACCATGCTGGTGAACGCGGCAGCGAGCCATGCGCGCTGGGTGATGCAATTGATAATGCCGTAAAAAAATAATACCGAGAACGCCATCATCACCACTGACGGCCAGCGAAAACCTTTGTAGGTCATCTCTGGCGGTGCGTTATCACCCGTGAGGTAATCGGTCTCCAGCAATTTGCTTTTGTTAACTTTTTCATTGCCGCCAAATAGAACTTCGCCGATGGCCATGAGCTGTTTGCCCAGCGGCGGATGTGGCTCCATATACATCACACCGTCAATGTGTTTCTGTGCGGAGGCAACGTGATAGTTTTCATCCCAAAACATGGCTTGCGGTGTGCCGTAATAGGGAAAATAAACCCCCAGTGAAATAAGCAAAATAACGGCGGGATAAATAAATCGTGCGTAGGTCTTTAAGACGTTCTTTAAGGAATTGTTCATGATGTCTGTTGTTATATTTGAAGTTGTTGTCAGGAATTATTTTTTGCGCAAACCTTTACCGGTTGCTGCCCAATAAAGTCCACCGTAGATGTGCTCAAGAAACAGTGAGTCGCTGTAGGTCGCTGGCAGGTGCCCAAGCGCAGTGTAAAATGCGCGGCCGCCATCGTAGTCGTGGTACCAAGCGATGGGGTGAAATTTGCCCATGCCTTCACCTTTTTTATCGCCCCAGCTGACTTTTGGGTCGTAGGTTTGTTCATCGACTGTCAAAATATAATTCAAACCTTTGATGCGCTCGGCACCAAATTCGTACCACTCATCTGTCCACAAAAACCGCTCTGGCATGCGTTCTACACCGGGAAATTTGCGATTGGTGACGGTGAGTTCGGCAGTTTGAATAACAGGATGAATATGAAAGGTGCGCCCCACCATTTTGGTGTACCAGTCCCAGTCGTATTCGGTATCCGATGCGCTGTGAATGCCAACAAAACCTTTGCCGGAACGGATAAAACGCTCCATCGCGGCTTGTTGTTCATCGTTGAGGATATCGCCGGTGGTTAACAGAAAAATGACGGCTTGGTAATTTTTGAGTTTTTCATCGTTGAAAATACTCGCGTCTTCATGCCAATCGATATTGAAGTGGTGGCGCAGGGCCATAGCGCGCATGGCGGTAACCCCTTCATTAACCGACTCATGATGCCAGCCACTGGTTTTGGTGAAGAGTAAAACGTTAAATTGTTGTGCCTGGGCGCTAAGGGTGGTGCAGAGGGATGCGCAGACCAGAGCAAAGGATAAAGCGATTCGTTTATACATATTTTGCCTCGCTGATAGGGGAGTTATTGTTGTCCCGGTTTCTTCTTATCTTTTTTTAAACCGGCGCCATCATAAGCGATACAAATTTATAGGCAATAAAAAAGGGCGCTGAGAGCGCCCTTTTTGGGGTGGTCTAATTCACAGTGAGAACTAGACAGTGCGACGGCGTGTAGCGATCAAGCCAAGTAAGCCCAGCGCAAACAGCATCACAGAGCCTGACTCTGGAACCTTAACGGCTTCAAAGGTGATGGACTTAAGTTTGAAATAATCATTGTTTTGCGAAAGTGTTCCACCAAAAGCACGGTTGTATGCGCCAACCAGCCAATATTGCGCTTTCACATCGGCAGGGTTAACTGCAAAAGTACCTACGCCGTTGCGATTGTAGTTGCCAACCACGCTCCAGCCACTGCTGAGCAGTGCTGCCCAGTTGCTGCCAAAGCCGGTGAGGCCGCCAGAGAAAGGGGCTGCGCCTGTGTAAGCTAATACAGATACATCGGCATCGGTTTTGTACCAGCCAATGCCCAGGCCGCTCACATCAACAACTTTGTTGAAGGAGAACAGGAGTGCGTCGTAGTCGCCATTGGAGTTATCGACTGAGTGTTGCGGGCTGTTTTGGTTCTCAACACCAATGCCTGAACCAGACCATCGTGCAATTTGATCTTGTGCGATGGCTTTATCACCTGTGGATTTGTTGGACCATCCCGTGACAACGACATTGGCTTCTGTTGATGTGTAGCTAAACGAATTAGTATAACCGGCGGTGTTGGGCGCCAGGTTGATGGTGACCGGTACGGCAAACGCATTCATAGCGAAACCGGTGCTCAATGCGAGTCCTGCAATAAGCGATTTGATAGATAGCATGATAGTAGAGTCCATTAGTGAGTGGTGATGGGTACTGCAGCGGCATCTAAGGCAATTTTTGCGCCATGATTGTAACCATTTGATTTTCATTGTGATCCGGTTCGCATCTTAGATTGTGCTGGGGATTTGTGTAAGGTTTGTCGACAGAGGGGTATGTTGTTGGGGGCTGGCTTTACCCAGGATGGGGTAGGCGGGCACACTAGGTGTCATCACATTGGACTGAGTTTTCCATGACCCTGACTGAATTGCGCTATATCGTTGTGCTTGCTGAAGAGCAGCATTTTGGCCGAACCGCTGAGCGCTGCCATGTAAGTCAGCCCACCCTCAGTATTGCTGTGCGCAAGCTAGAGGAGGAGTTGGGAGTGGTGCTATTTGAGCGCAGCAAAACCAGCGTCCGCACCACCCTTTTGGGCAACAAAATTGTCGCCCAAGCGAGACTGTTACTGGCGAATGCGGCAGTGATTAAATCCTTGGCTGAGGCGGGAAGAGATCAGTTGACTGGTCCTTTGGTGGTGGGCGCAATTTTTACTCTGGGGCCCTATTTGCTGCCACAGCTTATTCCGCGCCTGAGGCAGCAAGCGCCCAATATGCCGCTCTATGTGCAGGAAGATTACGCCGAGAGTTTGCGCAAAAAACTTCGCGATGGCGTGCTGGATGCGATTGTGGTGTCGCTGCCGTTTAGTGAGCCGGATGTAGTGACCCAAGAATTATTTGATGAGCCGCTAGTGGTAGTTATGCCGCAGTCGCATCCGCTGGCGCGCAAGCAGGAAGTTGCCCCTGCGGATATCGCAAGCGCCAATTTACTGTTGCCGGGAGCGGGGCATTGCCTGCGCGAGCAAATCTTGGCATTGCATCCTGAATGGCGCGATGAACAGTCGGCGCGCCACAGGGCTGAAGGAAATAGCCTTGAAACCCTGCGCTGTATGGTGGCGGCAGGGTTGGGGGTGAGTGTGTTGCCGCGTTCAGCGGCAGAATCGGGCTTGTGTGCGGCTAATCGATTGGTCGCTCGTCCGCTGGTGGGTGGACAGCGCAAGTTGGGGTTGGCATGGCGTGCAAGTTTTCCGCGCCACAAGGCGATTGATGTGCTGCGCAAGGCAATCCAGACTTGTAGTGGCGACTACTGGAATTTCACTACTGAGCAGGAAGCGGTTGAGCAGACCATGCTGCCGCTGCAAGGTTGGTAATAATTGAATGCCATGTGGCGATGGGTACAGGTATGAACCCCCTTAAAAAAATTGTCATCCTCGGTGGCGGCACATCCGGCTGGATTGCAGCCTCGATGCTGGCAGCTCATTTCAAGCGCGAGCGGTGCGAGATCGAGTTGATCGAGTCAGATGAAATAAGCTCGGTTGGCGTTGGTGAATCCACTATTCCACCGGTGGTGCGCCTGATTAACCGCTTGGGTATCGATGAAGCCGAGTTTATCCGTGAGACTCAGGCCTGTTATAAGCTGGGGATTAAGTTCGTCGATTGGCGCACCAAAAATCAATCTTATTTTCACCCCTATGGCGCACTGGGTAAGCGCATCGACGCGCAAGATTTTTATCAGTGCTGGCTCAAGGCGACTATGGCCGGGGAGCAGTATGATTTGCAGGATTTTTCGCCATGTGCGGTGATGGCGGCGCAGGAGCGTTTTTTTCCTCCCATGCAAGCGATGAATACGCCGATAGGCGGCGCCAGTTATGCAGTGCATCTGGATGCCAAGCTGGTCGCTGCTTATCTGCGCCGCTACGCTGAGGCGCGCGGTGTGGTGCGCAGCGAGGGCAATTGTGTGCAGGTGCTGCGCAAGGATAATGGTTTTATCGATGCGCTTGAATTGTCGGATGGGCGCAGCATTCACGGCGACTTTTTTATTGACTGCTCGGGTTTTAGTGCGCAGCTGGTCGAAAAGGCACTTGGTGTTGAGTTTGAAGATTGGTCGAGCTATTTGCCCTGCGATCGCGCCATAGTGGTTAAAACCCAGGTGGCGGGTTCGCGCATGCCCTATACCACGGCGACGGCGCGTAAATCCGGTTGGGCTTGGCGTATCCCGTTGCGCAATGGCACGGGGCATGGCTATGTTTATTCGAGTCAATTTTGCACCGATGCTGAAGCTAAAAATACATTGCTAAAACATTTGGATGCCCCGCGTATAAGTGAGCCGCGAGTGATCCAGTTTGCTACCGGGCGGCGGGCGGAATTGTGGAAAGATAATTGTCTGGCGCTGGGTTTGTCAGGTGGATTTATCGAGCCGCTTGAGTCCACCGCGATTCACTTGATCGCGCGCGGCATGGATTTCTTTTTGCGTTTTTTTCCGGATGTAGAATGCGAGCCCAGCTTGCGGCGCGAGTACAATCGCCGCATGCACGCAGACTACGAAGAGGTGCGCGATTTTATTCTGCTGCATTATTGCACCAGTGAGCGCGATGACAGCGAGTTTTGGCGCTGGTGTAAAACTCTGGTGCTGCCCGAATCCCTGCGTGAGCGTATTGAATTATTTAAGGGGCACGGAATTTTGCGCGAAGATAATGATGAGTTGTTTCGCGCGAGCAGCTGGCAGTCGGTGTTTGAGGGGATGGGGATTCGCCCATTAAAATACAGTCCGCATGTAGATAATCTCGATTATGGTCGAATTAGCAAAACCTTGAAATTGGCGCGCTCGGCCATTTTCAATATGGTAAAAACCTTACCTTTGCACGATACCTATTTAGAGGAGCATTATGGTGCAGCTGCGGAGTCGCCAACAGCCTTGCCGCTGAACTCGGGTGACTGATGCAGGTCACAACTACTTGAGTGCCAAAGCGGTATGAAATCCATTATTGATAATAGGGTGTGTGCATGACTAAGTGGGGAATTTTGATTTTGGCAGCACTGTTGCTGATGGGCTGTAGTACGAACAACGGGCGCAGCTACGTCGAAACCGAAATGGCCGAGACGCTGGAGGTGGAAATATTGCCCAACACCAGCAAAATGTTCACGTATCGTTTGCGCTGGCCGGAAGAGTTAATTCCCAGTCATATCAATGTCGCGCGCAGAGGGAGTGACCCCGGCCGGGAGTTTGCTCAAGGCGGTGTTGATCTGGGGCGCAATACCTACGATCGCCTGCTGACGAATACCGCTTACGCCGTCAAGCAGGCGGGCTATTGTCGCGATGGTTTTTTTGAGCTGGATCGCAGTATTTCGCGCTATCACCTCTGGGTGCGCGGCGAGTGTAAAGATGGTGCTACTGAGGCTGATCGGCAGGCTTTTGGCGCCAAACAAACCCTGACTCCCGAGCGCTGGCAAAAATCCTCCTAGTTTTGCCAATGGTAGATTAGGGGGCAGGGTAATCGTCAGGTTGGCGTGTTTTTGCGTCAATTTGGTTCGCTTTTCATCCTCTGCCACTTCGGTGCTTGTCTTGCTAATAGCCTGCTAAGCGGGTAATATCCTGCGCCCATTTGCCTAGCCCCTACACATCAGGGGCTTTTTTGTCTGGGATGTGATTTGGCGCGGCTTTCGCATGTGCTTTTGGCTTTTAGCCCACGTATCCCTTGATAGAGTTTTTTGTTGAGAATCAGCCTATGACCACTGGCCTCTACCAGATAGACGAGTTCAAAGATAACTGCGGTTTTGGTTTGATTGCCCATTTAAAGGGCAAGACCAGCCATCGCCTGCTTACCACTGCTATCGAAGCCCTGACTTGCATGACCCACCGCGGTGGTATCAATGCGGACGGCAAAACCGGTGACGGTTGTGGTTTGTTAATCCAAAAACCAGACAGCTTTCTGCGCGCTGTGGCGAAAGAAGCCTGCGGTGCAGAGCTGACTCCTATCTATGGTGTGGGCGCGATTATGCTCAGCCCAGAGGTTGCCGTTGCCGACAAGGCGCGCGCAATTATGGCGGAAGAGCTGACCGCTCAAGGGCTGATTGTGGCGGGCTGGCGCGAAGTGCCGGTTGATCCGACGTGCCTCGGTCCAATCGCGTTGAAATCGCTGCCGACCTTTAATCACCTGTTTGTAAACAACCCTGATCTGACCATTGAGCAGGTCAATTCAAAGTTGTTTATGGCGCGTCGCAAAGCGGAAATTCGTCTTGCCGACGACAAATCCTTTTACGTGTGCAGCCTGAGCACCGGGATTCTCTCCTATAAAGGATTGATGATGCCGGTAGACTTGCCGCGTTTCTTTTCTGATCTGGCCGATGAGCGTTTGGAGACCGCGATCTGTGTATTCCACCAGCGCTTCTCTACCAACACGTCGCCGCGCTGGCCGCTGGCGCAGCCGTTCCGTATGTTGGCGCACAACGGCGAGATCAATACTATTGTGGGCAACCGCAACTGGGCGGTTGCACGTACCCCCAAGTTCGTCACGCCGCTCCTGCCTGACTTGAATAGCGTTACCCCGCTGGTAAACCGCACCGGTTCTGACTCTTCCAGCCTGGATAACATGCTGGAAATCCTGACCCTCGGTGGTATGGAGCTGCACCGCGCCATTCGTATGCTGGTGCCGCCGGCCTGGCAGAACGTGGAGAACATGGACCCGGATCTGCGCGCCTTCTACGAATACAACTCTATGCATATCGAGCCCTGGGATGGCCCCGCTGGCTTGGTAATTACCGATGGTCGCTACGCGGTTTGTACGCTCGACCGCAACGGTCTGCGTCCATCGCGCTGGGTTATCACCAAAGACGATATGATCACCGTGGCTTCGGAAGTGGGCGTGTACGCTTACGATCCGGCTGACGTAGTAGCAAAAGGTCGCCTTGGCCCAGGCCAGATCATGTCGATCGATACCTTGACCGGCACCTTGCATAACACCAAAGATATAGACAACCAGTTGAAATCTACCCAGCCCTACAAAAAGTGGCTGAAAGAGCGCGCGCTGCGCATTGAATCTACCCTCAACACCGACGCCAAAGAAAACGGTCTGGACGGTATTGCGCTGAAAGCCAATATGAAAATGTTCCAGGTCAGCTTTGAAGAGCGCGACCAGTTGTTGCGCCCACTCGCGGAAGGTGGTCAGGAGGCCGTTGGCTCCATGGGTGACGATACCCCAATGGCTGTGTTGTCACGCCAACAGCGCTCGCTGTACGACTATTTCCGCCAGCAGTTTGCTCAGGTTACCAACCCGCCAATCGACCCATTGCGCGAAGCGATTGTGATGTCGCTGGAAACCTGTCTCGGCCGTGAATTGCCTGTTTATGATGAGTTGCCTGAACATGCTGACCGCGTGATTCTGACTTCGCCCGTACTCTCGCCAGAGAAGTTCCGTGGTTTGATGAGTCTGAACCGCCCTGGTTATGAGCAGGCAACATTCTCGCTTTATTACAATGCTGACGAGACCAGCTTGAAGGCGGCATTAACCAAGTTGTGCGACGACGTAGCTGCTGCGGTTAAGTCGGGCAAAGTGTTGATCGTATTGAGCGATGCAGGTTTTGCGAAGGGCCAATTGCCGATTGCTGCGCTGCTTGCAGTGGGGGCGGTCAACCAGCATTTGACTAACGTTGGTCTGCGCTGTGACGCCAACCTCATTGTGGAGACCGGCAGTGCTCGCGATCCACATCAAATCGCTGCGTTGATTGGTTACGGCGCCACCGCTGTGTATCCATTCCTGAGCTACTACGTGCTCAACGATCTGATCGAAACCGGTGAATTGCTGAGTGATGTTGATACAGCCTACAAAAACTACCGTAAAGGTATCGACAAGGGTTTGCTGAAAATCCTGTCGAAAATGGGTATTTCCACTATTACCTCCTACCGCAGTGCGCAATTGTTTGAAGCGATTGGTCTGTCGGAAGAAGTGGTTTCTATGTGTTTTGAGAGCACGCCGTCCCGTGTGGCGGGCGCGCGTTTTGAAGACTTGGAAGCGGATCAAAAAATTCTTGCACAGAGTGCATGGGTGGAGCGTAAGCCGATTGTACAGGGCGGTTTGCTCAAGTATGTACACGGCTCTGAGTATCACGCCTACAACCCGGATGTTGTGCAAAGCCTGCAAAAGGCAGTGCAGAGCGGTAACTATGCGCTCTGGCGCAATTACGCGGATTTGGTAAATAAGCGCCCGGTATCTATGCTGCGCGATTTGTTGGCCATCCGTGAAGATGCTTGCAAGCCTGTACCACTGTCTGAAGTTGAGCCGATCGAAAGTGTGATCAAGCGTTTTGACTCGGCCGGTATGTCGCTCGGTGCCTTATCGCCAGAAGCGCACGAAGCCTTGGCTGAAGCGATGAACCGCTTGGGCGGTCGCTCTAACTCAGGTGAAGGTGGTGAAGATCCGGCGCGTTACGGCACCATCAAAACCTCCAAAATCAAACAAGTTGCCTCTGGCCGCTTTGGTGTTACACCAGCCTATTTGGTTAACGCTGAAGTACTGCAAATTAAAGTTGCCCAGGGTGCAAAACCCGGTGAAGGCGGTCAGCTGCCCGGCGGTAAAGTGAATGCGTTGATTGCGCGTCTGCGTCACTCGGTTCCCGGTGTGACCCTGATTTCGCCACCGCCGCACCACGATATCTACTCGATCGAAGATTTGGCGCAGCTGATTTATGACCTGAAACAAGTCAATCCCGATGCGCTGGTATCGGTTAAGCTGGTGTCGCGTCCTGGTGTAGGTACTATCGCTGCCGGTGTGGCCAAGGCCTACGCCGATTTGATCACTATCTCTGGTTACGATGGTGGTACTGCGGCCAGTCCGATGACTTCTATTAAGTATGCCGGTTCACCGTGGGAGTTGGGTCTGTCTGAAACTCACCAAACCCTGCGTGCTAACGACTTGCGCGATAAAGTTCGCGTGCAAACCGACGGCGGTTTGAAAACCGGTCTGGACGTAGTGAAGGCGGCCATGTTGGGTGCGGAAAGCTTCGGTTTTGGTACTGGCCCTATGGTGGCGCTCGGCTGTAAATACCTGCGTATTTGCCATTTGAACAACTGTGCGACCGGTGTTGCTACCCAGCAAGATAAGCTGCGTAAAGACCACTACATAGGCACGGTTGAAATGGCGATGAACTTCTTCAAATTCGTCGCAGAAGAAACCCGTGAGTGGATGGCACGTCTCGGTGTGCGCAGTTTGGGTGAATTGGTTGGCCGTGTGGATCTGTTGCAGATTCTTGAAGGTGAAACGGTTAAACAACAACAATTGGATTTAAAACCAATCATCCATACCGATGCGTTCCTTGAAACCAAGCCGCAGCTGTGTGCAGTGAGCAAAAATGAGCCGTTTGATAAAGGCGAAACCGCCGAGGCGATGATCAAGGTATTGCTGCCAACCATCGAAGCCAAAACCGGCGGTGAGTTTGAATTTCATATCACCAACTGCGACCGCTCCATCGGTGCGCGTATCAGTGGTGAAATCGCCAAGCGCTACGGCAACCAAGGCATGGCCGACAAGCCACTGAAGCTGAAGCTGACCGGTATCGCAGGTCAAAGCTTTGGTGTGTGGAACGCCGGTGGTTTGGAGATGTATCTCGAGGGTGATGCCAACGACTACGTAGGTAAAGGCATGGCAGGCGGTAAGCTGGTCATTCGCCCACCGCGCAGCTCGGGTTTCCAATCGAACAAAACCAGCATTATGGGTAATACCTGTTTGTATGGTGCAACCGGCGGTAAGCTGTTTGCAGCCGGTACTGCAGGTGAGCGCTGTGGTGTGCGTAACTCCGGTGCCCATGTGGTAGTGGAAGGTGCGGGCGACCACTGCTGTGAATACATGACCGGTGGTGTAGTGACCGTACTGGGGCAAACCGGGGTTAACTTCGGTGCCGGTATGACCGGTGGTTTTGCCTATGTATTGGATGAAGCCAATGACTTTGTGGATCGCTACAACCACGAGTTGGTGGATATCCATCGTATCAATACCGAAGCACTGGAAGCGCATCGCCATCATCTGCGCACCGTGATTGAAGAATTTGTGCAAGAGACTGAAAGTGCCTGGGGCCAACACCTGCTGGACAACTTCGATGACTACATCGGCAAGTTCTGGCTGGTTAAACCTAAAGCAGCGTCTTTGGGCAGTTTGTTGGTTAGTTTCCGCCAGCGCGGCGAATAACTCTTGGTGACGAGTGAGGTCAAGATTATGTCAGCACGTTTAAACAATGACTTTCAGTTTCTCGATGTGGGTCGTCAAGACCCCACCAAGAAAGATATAGAAACCCGCAGACGCAACTTTGTGGAGATCTACCAACCTTTTGCCAAAGAAGAGGTAGAGGGGCAGGCACATCGCTGCCTCGAATGTGGTAACCCCTATTGTGAGTGGAAGTGCCCGGTGCACAACTTCATCCCCAACTGGTTGAAGCTGATCTCTGAAGGCAATATTTTTGAAGCGGCGGAGTTGAGTCATCAGACTAACTCCCTGCCTGAAGTTTGCGGCCGCGTTTGCCCGCAGGATCGTCTGTGTGAGGGCGCCTGCACCCTGAACGACGGCTTTGGTGCGGTGACTATCGGCAACGCCGAGAAGTACATTACCGATACCGCTTTTGCCATGGGTTGGAAGCCGGATATGTCCAAAGTGGTTTGGACTGACAAAAAAGTCGCTATTATCGGCGCTGGCCCTGCAGGTATTGGCTGTGCCGACGTACTGGTGCGCAACGGCGTTAAACCAGTTGTGTTCGACAAGTATCCCGAAATCGGCGGCCTGCTGACCTTTGGTATTCCCGAGTTCAAGCTGGAAAAATCAGTGATGAGCCGTCGTCGCGAAATCTTTACCGAAATGGGTATCGAATTCCGTTTGAATACCGAAGTGGGCAAAGACATCACCATGGAAGAATTGCTGCGCGATTACGATGCAGTATTCATGGGCATGGGGACTTACACCTACATGAAAGGCGGCTTCCCCGGTGAAGACCTGCCCGGTGTTTACGATGCACTGCCATTTTTGGTTGCCAACGTGAACCGCAATCTCGGCTTTGAAAAGAGCCCGGAAGACTTCATCAGCGTAAAAGGCAAAAAAGTTGTGGTGCTCGGTGGTGGTGATACCGCCATGGACTGTAACCGCACTTCTATTCGTCAGGGCGCGCTGAGCGTGAGCTGTGCTTACCGTCGCGACGAAGAAAACATGCCCGGCTCCAAGCGCGAAGTTGCCAATGCCAAAGAAGAAGGCGTGCAATTCCTCTACAACCGTCAGCCAGTTGAAGTGGTTGGTAATGGTAAGGTAGAGGGCGTTAAAGTAGTCACTACCAAGATGGGTGAGCCAGATGCCAACGGTCGTCGCAGTCCGGTGGTGGTTCCTGGTTCAGAAGAAATTCTGCCTGCCGATGTGGTCTTGATCGCCTTTGGTTTCCGCCCAAGTCCACAGCCTTGGTTCGAAACAAACGGTGTTAAAACCAATGATTGGGGTGGTGTGATCGCGCCTGAGAAACAGCAGTACAAGTTCCAAACCAGCAACCCGAAAGTGTTTGCCGGTGGCGATATGGTGCGCGGTTCTGATCTGGTGGTTACCGCTATTTGGGAAGGCCGCGAAGCCGCTGATGGTATTCTCGATTACCTGCAGGTATAACAGGCAAATCTGACATCGTAGGATGGGTGGAGCGCGAGCAATACCCATCATCTGCGCCGAGATATCTGGTGGGTATCGCTTAGCGCTCCACCCACCCTACAACCCCGCCTTTGCGGGGTTTGTTTTATCCATAACACAAGCAAGGCTAATGGCCTGAGGATAAGAGAATGACAGAGCTCAAAAACGACCGTTTTCTGCGTGCATTGCTGAAGCAACCTGTTGATGTAACGCCAGTCTGGATGATGCGTCAGGCTGGCCGCTACTTGCCAGAGTATCGCGCCAGTCGCGCTAAAGCAGGCGATTTTATGGGGCTCTGCACTAATCCTGACGCGGCTTGTGAGGTGACTCTGCAGCCGCTGGATCGCTACCCAGGTCTGGATGCGGCCATTCTCTTCTCCGATATTCTCACAATCCCCGACGCCATGGGTTTAGGCCTCTATTTTGAGACAGGTGAAGGACCCAAGTTTAAAAAAGCCGTACGCACAGAAGCCGATGTGAATGCGCTTAAAGTGATTAACCCGGAGCAGGATTTACCCTACGTAGTTAACGCGGTCAAAACCATTCGTCGTGAGCTTAATGGCCGCGTGCCCTTGATTGGCTTCTCGGGTAGCCCTTGGACGCTGGCAACCTACATGATCGAAGGTGGCTCCAGCCGCGATTTTCGCCGCGCCAAAGAAATGCTATACAACCAGCCGCAGGTGATGCATCGCTTATTGGATGTATTGGCTGACTCAGTGACCGTTTATCTCAATGCGCAAATTACTGCCGGCGCACAAGCGGTACAGATTTTTGATACCTGGGGCGGCGCTTTGTCCCATGCGGCCTACCAAGAATTTTCGCTCAAGTACATGCAAAAAATTGTCAGCGGTTTGATCCGTGAGCACGAGGGGCGCCAAGTGCCTGTGATTCTGTTTACCAAGGGTGGTGGCCAGTGGTTGGAGTCTATGGCGGCAACTGGTGCAACGGCACTAGGTTTGGATTGGACAACCGATATCGCCGCCGCGCGCGCGCGCGTGGGTAATCAAGTCGCATTGCAAGGCAATATGGATCCGACGATTTTGTATGCCTCGCCCGAACGTATTCGCGCTGAAGTGGGCAGTATTTTGGCTGCTTACGGTAATGGCTCTGGTCACGTGTTTAATCTGGGGCACGGCATTACGCCAGAAGTTGATCCCGCTCATGCCGGTGCGTTTATTGATGCAGTTCATGAGTTGTCTGCGCAGTATCATCCATAGTTATTGCCTTGTAGGGTAGAGATTGCGCCTTTAATCCGTCGGCTATGGCATGGCGCGCCTTTCTTGATTACACTCCACGCACTATTGAGGTTTTTTTAGGATAATTTAGAGCCTGAGTCAGGTTGCGCAGACGGATGAGATTTGTGAGCGCCGCCGTGCAACTCAGGAATATTTATCTAAGTCCCGAACTAAATAAGGCTGATAATGCGCACCTGAGGGTGCTGTGGGGAACAGGCGTGGGAATCAAGCAAGTCAAAGTTGACGTCAATGAGTTAACCATAGGCATGTTTGTGTCGGGGCTGGATCGCCCTTGGTCACAAACGCCTTTTCCCCTGCAGGGGTTTTATTTGCGTGATCTGGGCGAAGTTAATCAGCTCAAAGCGCTCTGTAATTATGTTTTTATCGATATCGAAAAAGGTCGCGGTCCGATAGCAGCCAATCTGAAAACCGTTGCCCCCTCTGGTAAAAAGGCCCCTATTCGCGAGCGAGCGAGTTCTTTTAATGAAACTGTAGCGCCACTTAAAATCCAACGTGGACTTTATCGCGAAGTTGAACCCTTGCAGCGCGAGGTGAAAAAAGCCCGTCAATTGCATCAGAAAGTATACGGTGCGGTGGAAGAGGTGATGGAGCAGCTCGAAAAAAATCAGTTTGACTCCCTATCATTGGGCGAAACCAAGCGTGTTGCCAGCGAAATGGTAGACAGCGTACTGCGCAATCCGGATGCCTTTACCTGGCTGTCGCGGGTGCAGGAAAAAGACGAATATACCTACAGCCATGCGGTACGTTCATCCGTATGGGCGATTTTATTTGGTCGCCACATTGGCCTGCCCAAGCGCGACCTGGATGTGCTGGCGATGGGCGTCTTGTTAAAAGATGTGGGCAAGGTCATGTTGGATGTAGCCTTGCTGTCCAAAATGGATCGCAACGCTGACGAAGAGCATCTCTACGAAACGTTTATTGAGCTCGGCTGTGAAATCCTGCGAAAGACGCCGGGAGTCGAGCCGCGCGTGATTAGCGTGGTAAAAACCCACTGTGAGCGATTGAATGGTAGCGGTTTTCCACAGGGCTTGTCGGGCGATAAAATTCCCTTGCTGGGCAAGATTGCAGGCATAGTAACCTATTACGATTTTGTTACTAACCCGCGTGGTTCGCGTCACCCCATTGCGCCCTCCAAAGCTGTGGCCAAGCTTTATGAGTTGCGCAATATTCAATTTCAAGAAGAGCTGGTAGTGGAGTTTATTCGCGCTATTGGGCTTTATCCTACCGGCACACTGGTAGAGTTAAGCACGGGTGAAGTGGCCGTTGTGGTTGAGCAAAATTTTGAACGCCGGTTAAAGCCACGAGTCATTGTTGTACTGGATGCATATAAGCAGCCGCTAGGTGAATACTTGCTGCTGGATTTGTCGGAAGATGACAAACGCAAACAAGAATTGCTCGATTCCGGTAAAAAAACGCGTTATGAAATTGAAAAAATTGAAATTGCGCGGGATCTTGAGCCCGGCAGTTACGATGTGGATATCGCCAGTATTCGCGATCACTATTTAATGAAAAATGAGAAGAAAGGTTTGATGGCACTGCTGAGCCGGCTGACAACCCGTACCTGATCTTAGCGTTAAGGTATTTTTTTTGAAAACCGCAGGCAGAATTGTCTGCGGTTTTTTAATGGGCGTTTTATTCGTAGTCACTATCACTGGAGTTAATGATGTTTGAATGGTTGGCAAGTCCGGAGGCCTGGGTTGCATTGGCAACACTCACCGCGCTGGAAATTGTATTGGGAATCGACAATATTATTTTTATTTCGATTCTAGTGGGGCGTTTACCCGAAAGTCAGCGCAAGTTTGCGCGCAACGTCGGCTTGGGTTTGGCGATGATTACACGCTTGGCATTGCTCTTTTCGCTGGCATGGATAATGGGGCTGGTGGATCCGCTGTTTAGTGTGCTGGGGGAGGAAATCTCTGGGCGCGATATTATTCTCATCGGCGGCGGTTTGTTCCTGATCGCCAAAGCAACCCATGAAATTCACAGTAGTCTTGAAGGTGCGATTGAAGCGGAGCGCAATGTCGCTGCTCATGGATTGATGATTGTGTTGGTGCAAATTGCAATTTTGGACATAGTGTTTTCACTCGATTCAGTGATCACTGCAGTCGGTTTGGTGAGTCAGGTGCCGATCATGGCTACTGCAATTATTATCGCTGTGGGAGTGATGTTATTTGCCGCAAAGCCGATTGGCGATTTTGTCGATGCCCACCCCACCATTAAAATTCTTGCCTTGTCATTTTTGGTGATTGTTGGATTCACATTGCTAGTTGAAGGTTTTGATGTGCATGTGCCCAAGGGTTACATCTACTTTGCGATGGCGTTTTCACTCGGGGTAGAGATGATTAATATTAAGTTGCGCAAACATCAGGATAAACCGGTGGAGTTACGCAAAGATTATCCAGGTGAGCAGAAATAAGTATCGCCGCGCACTACAAACAAAAAGGCCAATCTCGCGATTGGCCTTTTTTATTTCTCTTAGTGCGGTAGCTTAGATTTTATTGCCCATGCGCTCACCCATTTTGGTTGGGCTGCCTGCGCTATATTGTGTATCCCATTGCATTTTATCTTTAGCAAACAATACCACTGCCGTCGAGCCCAATTTAAATCGCCCCATTTCATCGCCTTTGTTCAGAGTGATGTTTTGGTAGGGGTAAAGCGAAGTGGCAATTTCGCGGCTGGCAAAAGGGGCGATTTGGCCATCCCACACGGTTTCAATACCAGCCACAATCATGGCGCCTACCAGCACCACGGCCATGGGGCCTATATCGGTATCAAAAATGGCGACCGCGCGTTCATTGCGGGAAAACAAGCGCGGGACGTTTTCAGCGGTGACAGTGTTGACCGAAAATAATTCGCCGGGGATGCTCACCATCGCGCGCAGTTTGCCACCGTAGGGCATATGTACACGGTGGTAATCGCGCGGCGATAAATACACGGTGGCAAAATTACCATCGGCAAATTCAGCGGCCAGAGCCTCATCGCCGCCGAGCAATTCCAAAGCGGTGTAACTCTGACCTTTTGCTTGAAAGATGCGACCATCAATAATTTTACCCAGTTGACTGATGGCACCATCGGCGGGGCAGACGATTGAATCGGCATTGATATCGATGGGGCGAGCATCTGGTTTTAACGCGCGAGTAAAAAAATCATTGAAACAGGAATAGGCAAGCGGGTTTTCTTCCGCTGCTAGACTCATATCCACTTTGTAACGTTTTACAAACCACTTGATAAAGGTGTTTTTTAGTAGCGAGCTTTCTGTGCTGGCTAGCCAACCGGCGGCGCGTGAAAGGCCGTGTTGGGGTATCAAATGTTGCAAGCGGATGAAAAGTTTGTCATTCATGTATTTTTATAATTCCTGCATAGGCAGCGCACTGCCTGAAAAAGAGAGTGCCGCAGTTTAGCAAATATTGAATAACAGTGAGGTTCTTATGCGTAAGTTACTGCGAGTCTTTAGCCCGCTCCTGACATTGTTTTTTCTGTCAATTGCTGCTGCGCATGAAGGGCATGACCATATGCCGGTGACGATGAAAAAGGCGGTGGAGATTGCATTGGCTACCGCGCGGGATGCCAGCTTTGCTGCCCAGCCAGCCCTGAGTTTGCCGCAGCTGGAGCAGAGTTGGCGCGATTTGCCAGTAGGCGCCGCGCAGATTGTCGAAAACGGACGGGGCTATTATTTGGTAAGGGTGGAAAATCCGTCACAGACAAAAATACTACACCTAAAAATTTTGCTAGATGGCCGTGTTGAAGCGGCTAATGTTTCCGATCGCGTAGTATCCTCGGCGGCGACCAGCGCTATTGCACCATAGTCGATATTGGTTGACGCTTAAATATTCTTCCAGTTTGTATTCTCCAACAATTTAATCTTTCTCTGTCGCCTCAGTTTTCCAATGGTTTGACAGCGCTGTCGCAGGGGCGGATATTCGTTGGTTCGGTTGTCCATCTGCTCGCCACTCAGGAAGTTAGAATGTATTTGTGGCGATTCTCATAATAATAAGATCGACCGTGCTCTCTCCTATGATTTTGCTGTTCATAAGCACTCGCTGGACTACTGATTGTGCATCGCTTCCTGGTTTGCCCGTGTGGGGCATGAATTATTTATTTGCTAAATAGTTGCGCCGCAATACAGGTAAACCCGATGGCGACGGTGATTCCCGAAGCAGGGAATTGTGTCTAAATCCGGTTAAGTGAGGATGTGAATAATGAAAAATAATTTTATGACGACGAGTGGGTTGGGCGCTGTGATATTGGCCTTGTCTGCATTGAGTTTCGGGCATGGTTTTGTCGATAGTCCCGGTGCGCGCAATTACTTCTGCGGCAAGGTCACCAAACCCGATGAGGTCGCCAATGGAACCGCCAGGTACCCTGTGTGTGGCGATGCATTTGCGAATGACTTTAACGGCGGCTACTCCTATATGAGCGTGTTGAATCATCATCAGGGGCGCAAAGTGTTGGGGCCATCTACCAAGCACGTATGTGGCTTTGACAGTGAAACATGGCAGGGCGGTAAAACCCCGTGGGACAATGCCATTAATTGGCCGGTCAATAACATCAGTTCGGGGCGGCAAGTGTTCTCTTGGGATATTAGCAACGGCCCGCACTTTGATGACACCTCCGATTTTCGTTACTGGATTACCAAACCGGGATTTACTTATCAAGTAGGGCGAGAGCTAACGTGGGCGGATTTTGAAGATCAACCTTTCTGTGATTTGCCCTACAACGACGACAATCCCGGCGCCTATCCCAACGTACGTGCGGAAAAAGCCACAGCACATATCCACACCACCTGTACCGTACCGGCGCGCACGGGTCGCCATGTGATATACGCCGAATGGGGCCGCGAGCCGCCAACCTATGAGCGCTTTCATGGTTGTATCGATGTGCAAATCGGCGGCGGTGGCGCCAGCTCAGTCCCTGCAACATCATCGAGTAGATCGAGCATTGCGCCAGCCTCATCAAGTCGCTCGAGTATCGCCCCCGCCTCATCCAGTCGTTCAAGTGTTGCGCCCAGCTCAACACCCGCTTCCAGCAGGGCATCCAGCAGTGCGGGTACAACTGCCGGCTTGAGTTGTGCCTACGTAGTTACTAACTCATGGGGCAGCGGTTTTACCGGTGTGATTCGCGTAACCAATACGGCTAGCGCGACCAAGACGGGCTGGACGGCGAGTTGGCAATATACCGGTAGCAACCGCATCACCAGCTCCTGGAATGCGACGCTTACCGGTAGCAATCCATACTCGGCGACTAATCTCAGTTGGAATGGCACTTTGATTACCGGGCAGACGGCTGAATTTGGCTTTCAGGGGAATACCAATGGCAATGGTGTAGAAACACCGGTGGTTACCTGCCGTTAATCGCACAACATAACACTGCATTACCCGACAGGAATGGTGCGATTCCTGTCGGGATCAGTTGCGCGCAAGTCATTTGAGGTAGTGAGTGAATCGACCAAATACCAATAATCCTTTGCCCTTGTGGATCGCCCTAATGGTAGTGCCAATACTGTCTCTGGCACTTTATCTACAGTTTGCGGATGCGCCAGCAACAAATAAGGATGATAGTGTAGCTAGTCGTGTAACTGAGCATGAGCAATCTGCAAACCATCATTCCAAAGCGGTAAATAGCAAGGCGGATGCTAATTCTCCCCAAGTTGCTATTACAAAAGCGCCGAATGAGTTACCTGAACCAAAGGTAAGTTCTGATGTGAGGCTTGATCCAGAGACTGCGCGTGCAGCAGTGCAGAAGGTGGAAAACAGTGTTTACGAGCGCGCTACGGCGATGTTTGAGCGCGAGCCAGTGGATGTTGAATGGGCGAATAGATATGAGCAGTCGCTGCGCGATATGTTTGCGCTGCATCAGGGGTTGCAGCGCGTTAGCATCAATAGTATTAGCTGTCATACCACCATGTGTCGCATAGAAGTATTTACCCCGCGCGATGCTGATGCCGATTTTTTTACTGCGATGTTTTATGACGGTCTCGCCAGCTTTCGTGCCGGTGAATTAAACGCCGAAGCGGCGATTGCCCGCCGGATGGAGCTCGGGATGACCTCTGTTTATGTTGCGCGCAAGGATCACACTCTTGGCTTCTACTGAATTTACCCGTATCAACCTGTGTTATCGTTGTCGCCTCGATTAATACGAGGTGTCTAGTCTTGCCTTTTTTAATATCTGTCTCATCTCTTTTTGCGCTCAGGCATGACAATGGCTGAGTGGTTTGGCTTAAAAAAAGCAGCACCTGTACCTACAGACTTAGGTTTTGAATTCAGTATCGCCCGCTCGCCCAAGCGGCGCAGTATTAGTATTGAAATCCGCAAAGCCCAGGTGGTGGTGCGCGCACCCATGGGTGTTGCGCAGTCGGTACTGATGGGTTTTTTGCAGGAAAAAGCTGTCTGGGTTAAGGCTAAGATTGCCGAGCAACAGCAGGCTTTAGCGCTCCAACCTGAGCCGCGCCGTTATGTGCAGGGCAGTCAGATTCCATTTATGGGAGAGGTTTTAACGCTGGTGCTTGGGCGCGGCGCGCGCGCAGCCATTGCGCGCATCGACCAACAGCTGCACCTGATTTTGTCGTCGCGTGTGCGAGTGGATGAAGAAACACAGATTCGCCAGCTGCTCAGCCGCTGGTATCAACAACAGGCATTGCGCATTCTCACCGATAAAACCCAGCGCTTATCCCAGGCGATGGGGCTGGTGTGCGCCCAGGTAAGCATTAAGGCAACTCGCTCAAAGTGGGGGCACTGCACTAGCCGCGGCGCGATCCAGTACAACTGGCAGATACTGCTAGCCCCGGAGGCCATAGTCGATTATCTTGTCGCCCACGAAGTCAGTCACCTGCGCCACCACAATCACAGTGCGGATTTTTGGGCGTTGGTCGCCAGCGTCTGCCCTACCTTCAAGGCAGATCGCGCCTGGCTCAAGTCCGAAGGCGCAAGTCTCAGTTTATAAACTCCAAAAGGTTTTAACATGAATGACATAATCACAATCGATCCGCTGAGCGACGACCCTGCCGAAAATTTGGATCGTTTTATCGTAGAAGCTATGGAGTTAGGTTGTGTCTGGGGCTTGGAAGGGCCAGACGGTTGGGCGCTGAGCGCATCAGAGGCCCATAACGATGTTGATGTGATGCCATTTTGGTCGCAGGAAAGTTTTGCGCAGGCTCATTGTCAGGACGACTGGAAAGATTACAAGCCAGTGGCGGTGGAACTGGTGGAATTTCTTGAAGATTGGTTGCCCGGGCTGCATGAAGATGTGCTGTTGGTGGGCATTAATTGGAATGACGCGCTGGAAGGTGAAGAGTTGGAACCGCTCGATTTGCTTGAAGAATTTGAAGCGGAGATGGGCGAGTAAACCCGATTAATAAAAACCATTGTCGGTAAATTGATTGTAATCATCATCGTCGTCGCCAAACAGATGCATGTGCAAAATATCGACCTCATAATGTTTAACGTAATCGTTAAGCATTTTTAGGCTGGCCAAGCCAGGTGTCACGCTGTACCAATAATTACTCGTTTCATCATGCGTCGCTAATACAAACTCCAGCGCACCTGGCACCATCTTGCGGCTGAGATGGCTAAAAATTTTGCGCTGCAATTGCAATACTGAAAAATTAAAGCCCGTACATAAATGCACTAATTGCAGATACTGGCTATCGCGCCGGTCTTGCAGGCGAAGGTCGCGGCTGCCGAATAGCTCATCCGGATTAATCAATGTTTTACACGGTGAGTTGGGCATAGGCTTTTAGTCAGTTAAACGTGAATAATACTTATAAGCTGACCGTCAATGGTCGGGTGATGCCAGCAGAAGCTCGCTGCTATTTTCCCGGAATGATATGTGTAATCTTATTTTACCGGCTCATCGACGCGATGCTAAAGACGAATACCCAGTAAAAAGAGCGCGGATTAGATCACATTGAGGTTAATGTGCAAGTGCTGGTATTCACATTTTTGTTGGGAAGGGGATTGAAGTGAAATTTATTGTTGTAACACAAAACATATTGCATCAAATCGTAACAATGACGGTTGCAATGTATATTAAAAGAGCGATTACATTTTTTTTAATAACCTGCAGTTTAGTGTTGGCGAGCTGTTCGAGTTTGCAGCCAAAATTGGAACAGCCCACCGTAAAAGTTGTGAGCGCGCAATTATTGCCAGCGCAGGGGTTTAGTCAGCCGATTGAAGTCAGTTTATTGATCGCGAATCCAAATGATCGCGATCTCAGTCTGCGTGGCATGTCCTACACCATCGGCATAGAAAACTTCGAGGTGCTTAGTGGTGTCAGTGATCAGTTGCCCGCGCTGACTGCTTACCAGGAGACTCCAGTGAAAGTGGTTGTCAGCGCAAATGTACTGCAGTTAGTGCGGTTGCTGGAGCACTTTGGTCGCAATGGTCTAAAAGAAAATGTAAATTACTCTTTTTCGGCCAAATTGGATTTTAGTGCTTGGTTGCCATCCTTGCGTATAAATGAGCAAGGCTCAATTCCACTGACTGCCAAAAAGCGTTAAACCAGATTAGCGCTATAATTTTTTAGTATTCATCAAACGAGCAAGCTGAATTTTGTATTTTCAGGATATTCAATGAGTGACGAAATAACCCTGCCCGAGGCCGATGAGCGTATCGCGCTCAAAGACTACACCGAGAAAGCCTATCTCGATTATTCCATGTATGTGATTCTCGATCGCGCCCTGCCACATATTGGCGATGGCCTTAAACCAGTACAGCGCCGCATTGTTTACGCGATGAGTGAGCTGGGTTTAAAGGCCAGCGCCAAATATAAAAAATCCGCGCGCACCGTGGGTGATGTGATCGGTAAATTTCACCCGCACGGCGACTCTGCATCCTATGAAGCCATGGTGTTAATGGCACAGCCATTTTCCTATCGCTATACGCTGGTTGATGGACAGGGTAACTGGGGTTCACCCGATGATCCCAAATCCTTTGCGGCGATGCGTTATACCGAATCGCGTCTCACCAAATACAGTGAAGTTTTGCTGGAAGAGTTGGGGCAGGGCACGGTTGATTGGCAGCCGAATTTTGATGGCACGCTGGAAGAGCCTATCGTATTGCCCGCGCGCGTTCCCAACGTATTGCTGAATGGCACCACCGGTATTGCGGTAGGTATGGCGACCGATATTCCCCCGCACAATTTGCGTGAAGTCGTGAATGCTTGTGTGCATCTGCTCGATAACCCACAGGCCACCGTGACAGAGTTATGCGAGTTTATTCAAGGGCCGGATATGCCCACCGAGGCGGAAATTATTTCGCCGCGTGAAGACCTTATTAAAATGTACGAGACGGGGCGCGGCAGTGTGCGCATGCGTGCGGTCTGGCAAAAAGATGAAGAGTCGGGCGACGTGATTATCACCGCACTACCGCATCAGGTCAGTGGTGCAAAAATTCTCGAGCAAATTGCCGCGCAAATGCAAGCAAAAAAATTGCCTATGGTTGCCGACTTGCGCGACGAATCGGATCATGAAAATCCTACGCGATTAGTTATTATTCCGCGCTCAAATCGTGTTGATGTTGAGCAGGTGATGCAGCATCTATTTGCTACCACCGAGCTCGAACGCACCTATCGTGTCAATATGAACATGATTGGAATCGATGGCCGCCCGGCGGTGAAATCGCTCGGCAAAATTTTGACTGAATGGTTGAGCTTTAGAACCGTTACTACCCGTCGCCGATTGCAATACCGTTTGGAAAAAGTAGAAGAGCGCTTACTGCGTTTGGCGGCATTGATGGTGGTGTTCCTCAATGTGGACGAAGTAATTCGCATTATTCGCGAAGAAGATAACCCCAAGCCAGTGTTGATGGAACGTTTCAATTTAATTGAAATGCAAGCTGAATATATTCTCGAAACCAAATTACGTCAGTTAGCGCGTTTGGAAGAGATGAAAATTCTGGAAGAGAAAACCGCGCTGGAAAAAGAGCGCGACGGCTTGCAAAAAATTCTTGAGTCGGCAGTCAAATTAAAAAATCTGGTGCGCAAAGAATTAATCCAAATTGCTGAAGCCTTTGGTGACGATCGTCGCTCGCCAATCGTTGCGCGCGCTGAAGCTCAGGCTCTGACTGAAACCGAATTGTTGAGTGTTGATCCAGTCACCGTGGTGATTTCGGATAAGGGCTGGATTCGCGCCGCGAAGGGGCACGAGATAGACCCAGCTGGCTTAAGTTACAAGGCCGGCGATAGCTTTAAGTTTGCGCTGCGCGGCAAGAGCAATCAGCAGGTGATCCTGATCGACTCAACCGGCCGTAGCTATTCCCTGCCTGCACACAACCTGCCGTCAGCGCGCGGTCAGGGTGAGCCATTGAGTGGGCGAATCAGTCCGCCCAATGGTGCGACCTTTGAAGGTGCGTTAATGGGCACCGATCAGCAGCGGGTATTGCTGGCGTCTGATGCGGGCTATGGTTTTATTGCTCGTCTTGAAGATCTCACCAGTAAAAATAAAGCTGGTAAAGCCTTGTTAACTTTACCTGATGCAGCGCTGGTTTTGCCGCCGCAATTACTTGATAATCCCGAACAGGCATTGCTCGCTGCGGTCAGTAATGATGGCCGTTTATTAGTGTTCCCGGTGACCGAGTTGCCCGAGCTGGCGCGCGGTAAAGGGAATAAGATTATGAATATACCCTCGGCGCGAGCGGCAACGCGCGAAGAGTTTGTGGTTTCGGTTAATGTCATCAATCCGGGTCAATGCCTGACGCTGCATTCAGGTAAACGTCACATTACCTTGAAATTGTCTGATCTGGAGCATTACAAGGGTGAACGCGGTCGGCGCGGCAACAAGCTTCCGCGCGGTTTCCAAAAGGTCGATAAGGCTGAAGTGACCGATAAGTGACGATAAAGTAGGGGCGGTTATTCCGCCTTTATTTTTTAAGCAATCTGCGGCAGTAATAAAACATAGCGGTACAACAACAATAATTCAGGAGCTTTCATGAACTCGAAAGACAAACGTCGGCATGTGCGCACAACCTTTGCTTGCCGGATTAAAATTGCCCATGAATCCGTGGGCGAGTTGTTGGTAAAAACCCGTGACATTTCCGATGGTGGTGTTTTTGTTGTGCTTGAGCCAGAGCAAATCCCGCCAATCGGAACGCGACTTACTGGTCAGGTACAAGGGCTGATGGACGACGCCCCTATATTGCAACTGGAAGTGGTGCGTGTTGAACCCGCCGGCGTGGGGCTACGCTTTTTGCAAGAAGACTGAGCTCTAGTTTGCCTCTGTAATTTATTCCGCAATGAGCTTCGCAACAACTTGCGCGGAGTCATCATTGTTTATGTTCGTTGCGCTGCAAGGCGTTTCCTTTTTTAGTGCTTTCAGAAAGACTGTGTCTGTAATAAACGAATAAGATCACAGCATAACTCTGAAAACTGAAGGAGTTTTTGTGTACAAGCTTATCTATAAAAACCAATTTGTTGCAGGATTTGATGCGGATCAAGTTGTGGGCAATTTGGCGCAGTTGCTCCAATTAAAACCAAAAACAATTCGTTTGTTATTTCTCTCCCAACGTCCCAGCGTGATTAAGTTGCTGGAAAGCTCCGCCGAGGTTGAACAGTGGCGCACGGCATTTTTGGAGGCGGGAGTGTATCTGGATGCGGTAAGTATAACCGCGCCCGATGTCGATAATATTGCCGACCAAATTGAGCTGGAGTTGGAACTGCATAGCCTGGATGAAGATCTGGACGATGAAGATGAACCGCCGCGCCAACTATTGGTTAAAAAAGTTATTGTGCGCGAGCCAGTGGAATCGCCCGACGACATAACTGCTCATCTAGCAGAAACGGATGCTGAGAAAAATGCGCCGCCGCAAAATCAACTTGAATCTGAATATGAGCCGGTAGTATCGGAAGCAACTCCGGCCCCCGATAAGCCTGAAACCGCGGCGTATTTCGATGTGGCGTCTGAGACGCCAGTTGCGCCCGAAGTCTATGCTCCAGCAGAAAAAGAAATCGAATCTGAGCCTGAATCCGAATCTGCGTTAGAGGTTAAATCAGGGGTAAAAATTGAAGCAACAGAAAATGTTCAGCTAGACAATACTGCAGAAGCAGAAGCAGAAGCAGAAGCAGAAGCAGAAGCAGAAGCAGAAGCAGAAGCAGAAGCAGAAGCAGAAGCAGAAAGCAAACAAGAAGTAGAGGTTAAAAAAGAAACTGAAGTTAAAAAAGAAACTGAAGTTAAAAAAGAAACTGAAGTTAAAAAAGAAATAAATATTAAACAGGCTATAGAAACTGAAGCGACTGCAGATGTCGATGCTGAAATTAAATCAGCACAAGAACCAACATCAAATTCAGCTGCCCAGGAAGATCGCGCAGTAGAGGTTGATGATGCACATACAGATGTGGATTTCCACAAATCCACTTTTGTCTGGGGCATGTTGGCAATTTTGTTGGCGATAGCCGTAACTGTATCAATTATTTTGTGGCTAAAGCGCCCGCTCTGGCAGCCGGTAACCGTTACGGCAAAATCAGAGCAAATTGTAAATGCGCTGGCAACTGAATCCCTGTTTGTTTTGGCTCATGCCGACGTGTCGCGTTTGCAGCAGCTGCCAGATACGTTGCAGTCCGCAGAAGGGCTGCATAATCTGCCCGCCCCTGTCGATAATTTCTGGAAAAGTATGGAGCAATCCGGAATTAATATTGCGCAGCAATTGGATCAGGTGTGGGTGTCTGCCTATCGCGCTAATAATCAAAATCAACCGCTCTGGGTGTTGACGGGGCAATTTGATGCCAAAAAAATTCGTGCTTGGCTAACACAACACTATGTGATAGATGAAGAGTCGCCGCAGCAAATAATGTTTTCGTCGGTGGATGAAAATACCTGTGCAAAAAATCCAGTCATGATGGCGGTAGTTGAATCTGACCGAATTATTTTGGGTGCACCAGAGCGCGTGGCTGCATTTCGCGGTCGTATGGATGCAGCAGCCTCCGCGGAAAAAGACTTAACGGATTGGCGGCGTATTAGCGCCACACAAATGCTGAGCGTGGCTCTGCTAAACCCGGCACAGTTTGCCGATGCGTCTACTGCAATTGCGCTGGGGAAATTATCGCTGGATTCCGCACCGGTAAAAGGTATTTACCTCGGTGTTGCACCGCGCTTACTGCCGCCAGTATTGGAATTTAATGCCGTGCTGGTAGGTGCCAATCAAGACTTCATTAACACTGCCGAAAAAAATGTCGCGCCACTATTGGCTGAGGTAAAAAATACTATCGCGCAAGATTGGCCTGAAACCCTGCCTATTTATGAGCGAATGAAAATTACCAAGAGCGATCAGCAATTAGCAGCCTCAGTGATGTTTGATGAACAGATAGAGGCGCAATTGCAGCTCTGGGCTAACTCCTTGCTCGCGCGAACCTTTGCAATGAGCGAAAGTGATAGTCCAGCCACTGCGGAGCAGATTGATAATACGCCACGGCAGTTCACCAATTTGACTTCTGCACAGCTGCCAGATTTTTCAGCCAATGCCCATTTGAATCCTGCATTAGCCGCACAAACTATTGCGGGGCCTTTTGGTGTGACGATTAGCAGTATTGAGGCGACGGCGAAAGGTGTGGTAATTACGCTGGATGCCAATGCATTTAATTTGCCCAATTTAGGCAAGGACGCGGGTGATGTGCAATTGCGTATTACCGATATTGTTGATCATCAGGATCAATCTCTATTAGCCACAAGCGGCTGTGATACATCGGGCGCGCGTCGAGCGGTTGATGTCAACATGATTTACGAAGGCACTGCACTCAATCAGGGGCAACCACTTCCGTATCTTGGTATTCGCGGCACAAAAAAAATCCTGTTGCCCAGCAATATTAATCTTTCCAATATTGGCGCGATTAAAGGCGAGCTGAGTTATAACTTGCCGGTTAGTATTGAGCGCATAAAAGTAGATGCTCCTTTAGCTGGTAAAGTTATTAATTCACACGGGTTGGAGTTGCGCTTTTTGTCAGCAGGCGCCAGCCGTTTGTATTTTCAATACTCTGGCAATAGCCCTGCGCTCTTGCAGGTAAATGCTTTGAATGCAGAAGGCAAACCATTGGAATCGGTTAATGCGATGCGTGGCGTGAATTTATTTGCTGCAGGTAATACCACCAGTATTCAAGTGCAAGGCACTATTGCTGCCGCAGAAGTGATTGTGGCAAGCCAATTGGAACCGCAAACATATCCTTTTAGTTTTGGCCGCATTCAACCCTTGGAGCAGGATTTCGCTGTCGCAAAACCTGCTCCCGAATTATTGACAGTGGCGGGTTTGGCTGCGCTTAAAGCGGACTCACCACCAGCGGATATTCAATACCCCTATCAAGCGCCGCAACAAACTATTGTGGCCGGCCCAGCCTTAATTGCTGTCAATCAAATGAGTATTCAGGCACAACAATTGTCGTTGATGGCCGATATTTATTTGCGCAATCAGCACGCACTTACGCGGCAACTGAGTGCGGCGCGATTTTTTATTACCGAGGTGGAAGACTCGGCCGGCAATATTCACCCGGTGACTTTTCAAGCGCCTATTGCACTTGAGTACCAAGGCGGCAATTGGGTAGATGGACAATATCAAACCGACCCGGCGCAGCCGTGGTTGCGCGGCCAATTGGATTTGCGTGGGCAGGACCTGGGGGTGAGTGATGTGATTGCCTTCTGGGGAAAATTAGTATTCCTCGCGGCGGCTGACCCGGTTGCAATCCAACTGCCATTTCAATTCGGTATGCAATGGAATGGCGCTGAGTCTTCATTCAAATTGGCGCGCTGGGAAGCTGGGCGCTTGCTGTTTGATATTCACGGTATTTTTCCCGAGCTGATGGCGATTAGTGCGTTGGATCAAAACGGCACTCTGATTAGCCAAGCAGCTGAGTTGCGCAGTAACCAAGGGGTAAACCAAGTAGAGTTACCTATCAAGCAACATCCAGCGACGATTGAATTCAGTATCGCGCGCAAGCAGCAAACGGCTGAATTTCCGTTTGAGATTCGCGCGCAGTATTAATATCCCGAGGTAAAAAATGAGAAAGGCGCGTGTTGCGGCTTCATCTGTTAAATTTTTTGCTCTGCTACTGAGTATTGTTTTTGCCTCATCTGCACAAGCGGCCGTAGTTATTTTGTATCACCATGTCAGCAGTAGCACACCAAAATCAACCAGCATTAGCCCTGCACACTTTGAAGCGCAGATGGATTATTTGGCGCGGAATGATTTTAAGGTGGTGCCGCTGCTGGAACTCACGGAAACATTGCGCAAAGGCGAGCCGCTGCCGGATAAAACGGTAGCAATTACTTTTGATGACTCATACGCATCGGTTTACGAATCGGCATTTCCGCGTTTAAAGAAACGCGGCTGGCCTTTCACCTTTTTTGTAAACACAGATTCCATCGGCACATCAAAACTGTTTGTCAGTTGGGATCAGTTGCGTGAAATGGCAAAACACGGCGTCACTATTGCAAACCACACGACTCAACATAATCACCTGCCTCGACGCAAAAAAGATGAGTCAATTGTGCAGTGGCGAGTGCGAATTGCCTCCGAGATTAATCAAGCGCAAACAAAAATTGAACAGGAAATCGGCACGGCGCCGATGATTATGGCTTACCCCTTTGGTGAGTACGATATTGATGTGCAGCAGATTGCCAAGAAGTTGGGTTATATCGCCTTCGGTCAACAATCTGGCGCGCTCTATGAAAAAGTTGATTTGCAATCTGTTCCGCGCTTTCCCTTTGGTGGCAGTTTTACCGAACTCGACGACTTCATAATGAAGGTCAATACCAAGCCATTGCCGACAAGAAGTGTTAGCTTTTATCGTGATAAAAACACCGAGCAAAAAAATCTGATAGTAAAAGCCGGTGATAAACCTTGGCTGGTGTTGGAGCTGGATAATGCAGCACTGCTGAAAAAAATAAATTGTTTTGCCACTGGTCAGGGCGCGATTACAGTAGAAGTAATTGATAATAAATTATGGGCACAAGCCAAGCAGCCGCTAAACCCTGGACGAACACGCTATAACTGCACCGCTTATGCCGGAGAAAAAGGGAGGTTTTATTGGTATACCCAACAGTGGTTGGTTACCGATAGAAAAGGTGAGTGGACATACGGGGATTAAAATTTTAATTTTTTTACAAGGCGCTCCCACACACTGGGAGCGCCTTTTGTTTATCTGTTGATTGTCAATTGAATGGTGTCTTTCAGTTCGCTGCCGTCACTGCCAATAATGACTTTGTTGTCACTATCCAAAAGCTTGGCTGATAGTGTAACGATCATGGAGCTTTCGATAATCATCGAGCTGCTGATGGTCACCTTACCTGTTTTTGATTCCAGAGTAACTTTACTTGAGTCATAACCCGTTGGTGTACTGGTGATTTCCCATAGGGTGTTGGTGCCAGAATAAATTTCTGGATCTATTCCTGTACTGGTTGGGTAAGAAACTTTGATCCGCGGTTCAACACTGCCGCCGACAGAGACAGAAATAGATTCTGTTGATGTGGTGCTGGTTTGCCCAACGATTTCCATTTTTAACAGCTCGGGTTTTAATACTTTAATGATGAGAGTTTCAGTCGTGCCGTCACAATTGGCGGTGAGGTTGACGTCGGTGCCGCTAATGGTACCTGCAGCCGCGGTAATAACCCCGGTTGTTTTATTAACGGTGAGTGCGCTGGTATTGCTGCTGGTCAAGGAGACATTTTTAGTGATGTTGACACTTGAGCCATCTTTATATTCGCCAGTGGCAGTGACAGTTGCCGTTTGCCCCTGACGCATCTCCAAACTTTTATTGGAGCTCAATGACAGTTTTGTGAGATTGCTGAGAATATTGAACTCAAATTCCGGTGATGGAACTATTTTTTTGTCGTTGTCTAAACCTGAAGCAACAACTTTAATAACTCCATTTTTGCTTGTGCTGAGTGAGGGGACGTTAGTGTCCGCAAAGCTCGCAATATTGACTGGATTGCTGCTGGTAATTTTCCAGGTCAATGGATAGTCATAACTCTCTCCATCGCTAAACACTGTGTCTGCAGTGAATTGTGTGTCTTTGCATACATCGACAGATCCTGTTGGATGTTTGACGGTAATGCCGGTGAGGTTGGCATCGGTCAAGGCTATATCCAATGATCTGCTCATGCCCGCATAGCTGACAACAAGTTGCAGAGGAGCTTTTTTACCCGCCGCTTTGAACAGGCCATTTTTAATGCTGCCCAAGCTGGGGTCGCTTAGGGTCCAGCTAGCTTTGTTGTTGAGGTTTATTTCTTTGCCATTTGCATCTGCGCCAATTAAATTAAATTGACGGCTGCCTTGGATGTGAACACTGCTGCTGGTGTCTGCAAGCTTAATAGTGGTTATCCCATTTTTACTTGCATCAACGGTTTGCGCAACGCGTGCACTGTCGCCATCACCGCCGCCGCAGCTGATCAGTGTGAATGCACTGGCACCTAATGCGAGTGCCGATAAAAGTTGTAATCCTTTAGAACGCATAAGTTACTCCCAGGCTGATGCCATCAACGCTTAAATTGTCATCTTTGTAATAGCGAATTAAGTCGAGGGTCCAATAATAAGGTTTACCTTCTATGATTGGGTCTTGCACTGAGATGCCATAACTGAAATCAGAAAAAGTATCGCTGTTGCTGCCCGTTTCGCCGAGAGACGGAAGTTGGGTTTCGATTTCAGTTGAGGCATAACCAAGCAAAATACTGACTTTAATATCGCCCGATTCCGTCTCTGGGTTGGTGAGCGTGATATAAGCGGCGCTCTGTTGTTTGATATCCAGCGTCAGGCCGTTTTCTTCTGCGCTGCTCATGGGGACTGCAACAAGTCCTTGCAGGCCAATGCCGTCTAACAGTCCATCGGTAACTTCAATATCCGCTTTAAACTGAAACAGCGAGGGCGAAAAGTTTTCGCCAGCTGCTTTAACTTTGGTGTAAGCCGCTTGCCCGGACACATGAAATGCTACCGGCAGCTCTGCTTGTGCACTCAGGCTGGTGATGCTGCCCAGTGCGCTGATGATAATTGCCAATCGTTTACACATAAGAAATCCTTGCTGTGTGGTGGTGTAGCCATGGTGAATTGTCTGGCTGTGGATTATTCCAGATTGTTACTGCGAATAAGGGTACGCAATTCATGAATATAAACACTGCCGCGCCCGGAGTATTTGCCCAGTTCGGCCACCATCGCGCTGCCGGTAAATTGTTGCGGTGTATCGCGCAATTGTGCGCGCAGCTGCCGCCAGGGGCGATAAGTGTTGTGAGTATTAATGTTGTTGAAGTATGCCGTAACCGACTCTTCAACATTGTTAAATTTCTTAACCTCGTGTTTGGCGCCGGCGGGGCGTTTGTTAGGTACTATGCCGCAGCCCTCTTTATAGCACCAATGGCCAAATAAATTGTGCGCCTCCTCAGCAAAGCGAGAGGTGCCCCAGCCAGATTCAATAGCCGCTTGTGCCAAGACCATTGCCGGTGGAATTGTGTCAACGCGCAGCAGCAGAATTTCGATTGCCTTGGCATCTTCAGGATAGGTTTCATAGGTCACATGAAACTTTTCACGCAGTTTCTTTAGGTTGCGCTCATTCACACCCGTAATTTGTTGCGATTCAACCCATTCAGTTTTGATTTTGATTAATCGTTCGCGGGACTTTAATAGGTTTGCGTTTTTCTCATCGACCATTGGGCGCAGCATCTCAAGAAACTGTGCTTTGCGCTCAGGTGTTTGCTCAATCGCGGAAAAGTCGGGCAGCAGTGTATTGCTCGATAAATCATCGCCAGCTTGTTCTGCATCGGCGAAAAAATAATTTGCGGGCAAGCTGGCAAGTGTGAGTACTAATACCAGTGTTGCAATGGGGAAGGCGACCAGTAATAAGCCTAGTAGCCATTGTGATGCGTTTTTATTCATAAAAAAGGTTGGTCCAAAAAATTAAAAGTGAATTACAAATCGAGTTGTTTGCGCAGTTCTTCCATGCGCTTGGCGTTTTCTTCTTTGCTCAGCGGTGTTTCTATCGTTTCGGGCAGTGCGGGTATATTCGGTGCGGGTAATTCTGTGCCGTTCATTACGCGCTCGCAGAGTTTTAAATAGTGCCGCTCAAAAATCGGGAAGGCGACTTTCTCGGCATTGGTGGTCAGAAAATACCAGTCGCTTGCACAACCAGCGTGATACACCGCCGGATGGCTCCATGCGTAAGCCGCTTTCGGGCTGGGCGCGCGGCAAGCTTCTACGTAAGCCTGGTGAGCATCCACCAAACCGAATTTATCCGGCTCGCCTTGGCAAGCGCGAATCATGCGGTTAAGCGTGGGCAAGTATTCCGATTCTTCAATCACCTTGCGCGCACCGCGCAAAATAGTTTCCGGCGCAAATTGCGCGAGTGAGTTCAACCAGAGGCGGCGCGCTTGATTGAGCAGCTCGTTGTCTTTAAACGCGGCGTAATACTGGTTGTGATAATTAATACGAAACAGTGCAAACACTTGATTGATCGCATCTATGTGGCCATCGCCGGGCGCCGGGCGCTCTTGTTCGTTGCGCTGCTGCTCAGTTTGCCCAGCTGCGGTCGTTGAGTTGTTGCGCGAGGCTGCTATCTCTTGTGCGACCTGCTGAATGAGGGAGTTGCTGTCCTGCATGGGTATTAACCTGCTGCGAGTTGACGGTTGTTAATGCGTGTTGTTTGGCCCAGTGAAACTTCACGTGCTGCAAAAATTTGGTATTCCAGCTGGCGAGCAATTGATTGCTGTCGCGCCAGTACAAAACAAATTCGGCGACCTGCTGCTGGGCAAATTTTAAATCGATATTGGCGAGTTTGAGTACATCGTACACATCTTTACTTGGCTGCCAATTATCGGGAATACGTTTGGGTTCGGTGTCGTGTTCCAGCGCCGAGTTGTAGCGATTCCATTGGCGTTTCACATGCTGGATAAACTTGCTGTTCCAGGTGCGCCCCACATCACCGCGCTCTTGCCAATAGACCACAAATTCCGGAATGGAATCCTCCACAAAGGCAAGGCTGATACTTGCATGCTTCACCAGTACTTCAAGCGCATCTTTGCTTGGACGCCACTGGCTGTGCATGGCGATTTCCAAATCGCGATTTAAAAACTCGGTATCGCGATCACGCACTTGTCGTTCACTTTCTTCGCGTTTTTGCCGCGCGATTTGGGTTTCATGGCTGCGCCATTTGTGCAATAAATCCTTTAAAAATTTCGCGCCCCAGGAGTGATTCGTTTCACCGCGCTCGCGCCAGTAAGTCACAAACTCGGGCACTTGCAAGCGCACAAAATCGAGCGGGATATTGTATTGCGCAATCTGGCGCAACAACTCCTGATCGGGCTGCCAGTTGGGCGATATCAAGGTCGCTCCGGCATGGATCACAGGGGCGGGTGCAGCAATAGGGTTTATTGCGGGCGGCGGCGCGAACGGCTGGGTATCGGCCTCATCAAATGCCAGCGTCAAGCGCTGACTCTCAGTGTAAGGCGCCGAAGCGAGCAGAATTATGCCCTTATCCTTCAAGCTGCGGCTAATGCGCTGGATATCCTGATCTGCCCAAAACGGCATTAAACGGTTTATCCAACTCGCATCCACATCCAGCCACTGGCGGCCATTGGCTGGAACCAGCGGCAAATAAGTCGCCATATCGCCCAAAATCGACAACATACAGGCCTCTTCCAGCCCGATAGTCGCGGCGAGAGACGGGGAAATTAGCAGTGGGCGCTCGGGAATCAGGGATGAACTCATAGCTCTCAGGCCGTAACAGCCGAATCAAAACAAAGGAGGGAATTGTAGGCGGATAGGGGGGGAGATGCCAGCGTTTACAGGGCTTGCTTCGGCGATCAAGTGTGGCAGGGTATGTCAATTCTAAAGCTCGCCCCGTGAGATTGGTCTTCATCAATCACAATGTCTCCGCCTAATTTTTGCGTTACCAAATTGTAAACAATGGATAGCCCCAAACCTGAGCCGCCAGTGCGGCGGGCGGTGGTGAAAAAGGGTTCAAAAATTTGGGGGCGAATGTCGGGGGCGATGCCGCAACCGTTATCCCTGTAGTGCAGGGTGATTTGCTCAGCTGTTTGTGTAAGTTGGATGCGGATTTGTTTTTCTTTGTGCTCGTGCTCAGCGTGGGAAAAAGCGTGGTGAATGGAGTTGGTAATTAAGTTGGTAATAATTTGCGCTATAGCGCCGGGGTAGCTATTCAGGGCTATCTCTGCGCTGGGCATTAGCTGGCAGTCGATGTGATTTTTTTTCAGTAGCGGCTGCAAACTTTTTAAGGTGAGGTCGATACAGCTGCGCAGTTCAAATTGCTCTTCTTCAGTGGATGCGTGAATGGAGCCGGATAACTTAAAGTTATGTACCAAGGTGGTGGCGCGGCTGAGATTGTTATTGATTAAGCCCAAACCATCGTCAAGCTCTGCTAAAAATTGCGCAAACTCTGCTTCATTAAGTGCTTCATCTTTGTAGAGTGCTTGTACCCGTTTTAATTCGCTGAGGCAGTGGCTTGAAGAGGTCACCGCTATGCCGAGCGGCGTATTGATTTCGTGGGCGAGGCCAGAGACCAAGCGGCCAAGTGATGCCAGTTTTTCACTTTCAATTAATTTGGCCTGGGTGTGATTTAAATTGCGCAGCGCTTCCTGCAGGATATTGGTGCGCTCATTCACTTTTTGTTCAAGCTGTTCATTAATTTCTTTGAGCTGCCGCTCGTAGTCATTGCGCTGCGCGGCGCTAACCGCGCGGCCATAGGTATCGGCCAGTGCGCTAGCAAAGGCAATTTCTTCATTGGTCCAGCTGCGTCTTTCACCCTGATGTTCACAGCAAATAATACCGAGCATTTTGCCGCGGTGCCTTATAGGGGCATCGAGCATAGAGGTGATGCCCAGCGGCGTTAAATAGCTTTGGCTAAATTCCGCTGTGCAGGGATCTGTGTGGGCATCGTTGGCGACTACGGCGCGCTCGCTATCCAGGCTGTCAAAATAATGGGGGAAGTCGCTGCGTGCGAGACAGAGGCTGGTGTCTAATTCACACTCATCACCATCGATGAGCATCTTTCCGCAAATGACCTGTTTGTCTTCGCTAAATAACCACACACCGGCGCGATTGATTTGCAAGCCGTCTATGGCGGCAGTGAGAATCAATAGACCGGCAGCGTTTAAATCACCGTTGTCGATCATTGATGATTTAGACACGTCGAGCAAAATATCGTAGAGCGATTTGGTCATGATTGTGGGTCTGGTTAATGATGAAATGAGTCAGGTAAATTTCTGCGAATATCGCGGAAGGCATCAAACAGTTCCAGCGCGGCGTCTACCATGGCCGGATCAAATTGCTTGCCGCGCCGCTCGCTGATGTAGTGGATAATGTCATTTTCCTGCCAGGGCTTTTTGTAGGCACGCTCGGAACCAAGTGCATCAATTACATCAATGATGGCAACTATGCGCCCCTCCAGTGGAATCGCATTGCCTTTCAATGCGCTGGGGTAGCCATTACCGTCCCAGTGCTCGTGGTGGCTCAGAGCGATGCGCGCCCCCATTTTGGCGATGGTGCGGGTGGAATCTTTTAATAAGTCATAGCCAATTTGCGCGTGAGTTTTCATGATTTCCCATTCGGCATCATCCAGTTTTCCGGGTTTGTGCAAAATAGTTTCAGGAATGCCAATTTTACCTATGTCGTGCAGTGGCGATGCGTGGCGCAACATTTCCGCATACTCGCTGCTTTGCCCGAGCTTTAGCGCCATTAGCTCACACATCAGCGCTACACGCCGCACATGGGAGCCGGTTTCTTTCGAGCGCTGTTCAATCGCATCACCCAATACCAGCAACAATTCTTTTTGGGTTTCCTGAATGTGTTCGCGGTTGTGCAGGTTTTGGAAAATCAAGGTGATATTGGCGGCAAACAAGGTGAGTATTTCATCTTGCAGCGCATTGTGCGCTTCGTGAAAACGGGTGTAGAGCACGCTGCGAGTCTGTTCATTGGTATGGTAGTAACCGATAAATACCTCTTCAGTTACCGAGGATTGCTGGTTCGCTAATGTATCGATAATGGTCTGTTTGACATCGGCGGGCAGTATGTCGGTATCCCATTGGGTATTGAGCCTGACTTCATCGCCAGTGGCGGCAAGTAAAATTAATTCGGCATCGCCAAACAGATCCACATGCTGGCTAACCAAATACATCTCGGCGGTTTTGATACCGAGCAACTGCACAGTGTGACTGAGAATGGCATTGCCGAATTGATACAGGGTTTGACTGCGCAGTACGGAATCGGACGCGGCGATCACTTTTTGCATGCCGCGCTTACTGGTTTCAATGGTGATTATGTCGCGGTAGGAGCGGATCGATGAATACACGCAGGTTTTTAATTTGGTATCGGTTAACTCGGTTTTGCTTTTGTAGTCGTTGATATCGTAAGAGCGAATCACAGTTTCTTCTGGCGCGGTGCCGGGTTGGCCGGTGCGCAATACAATCCGCGTGGAGTGGTTGTTTAAATCGTTACGAACCTTGTGGATTAACTCCAGCCCGGCATTATCGGTTTCCATAATTACATCGATAAATGCCAGCGCAATATCGGGGTGATCCTGAAATAAACGCAGACCTTCCTCGGCACTGTAGGCGTTGAGAAAGGCGATGGGTTGTTCATCAACCCGAGTGTTTTTTAACACCATTTGTGTGACCGCATGTACCTGTTGTTCATCATCGATAATCGCGACTTTCCAGGGTTTACCCTGTACGCTTTTGTTTGGCGCCAAGGGGCTTGCGGGTTTAAGAAACTTCATCGTCGTCCCTCCCTATTTTTCAAAGTATAGGTGCTGGCTGTGTTTCAGCAGTGCTTCTTTAGCTGTTTTTTTAATTATCCATAAGCCTTTTGCAATAATTCGATAGTCGGTTTTGTTGTTGTTACAGATTGATACAGACGCATGCGCTCTGTTACACCCAATCTTGTCGATCATCGCTAGGCTGTGCGCTCTTAATTATGCTGCTGTAACCGCAGCGATTGCCCTAGCCAAAAGGAAACCGCCATGCGCACATCATCCATCGTCACTCCAGGATTAGTCCTCTCGCTTTTAGCTGCCCCGGTTATAGCCAGTGATACAACAAGCCCCGCCCCGCCACCCGCGAATGACGCTGGCGTGGAAGAAATGGTAGTACAAGGGCGCAAAAGCGATTATTCGGTGATTACTGAAAATGCCCAAAAAATTATTGATGTGCCAGGTTCGCTGGGCGATCCGCTAATGGCAGTTTTCAGTTTGCCGGGTGTGATTAGTGAAGGCGATGGCGGCGGTGCCCCAGCGGTGCGCGGCTCATCGCCGAGCGACAATCGCTACTTGGTCGACGGTGCGCCGGCAGCCTATGTTTTCCATACTTTTTCTACGTCGATTTTTAATGAAAATATCATTCAGGATTTTGACTTATTTTCCGCCGGGTTTGGTCCGCGCTATAGCAATGCCATCGGCGGGATTTTTGATATCAAATTGCGCGACCCCAAAACGCAGGATATTCATACCAAAGTTGATCTTTCAATTCTGCGCGCCGGCATATTTGTTGAAGGCGATGTAACGGAAGATTCCGCCTTTTATTTGTCTGGTCGCGCCAGTCTGCTGCATTATTTTTTTGATAGTGATGCCGCCGAAAAAGAAGACGGCATTAAAGTGCAAGATGCACCGGAAGATACGGATTACCAGTTTAAATACCAATACCGTTTAGGTGATGACCACAAACTCACTTTGAGCGCGAACGGTGCAAGTGACTTGGCGGCAGCTGAATTTACCGAATTTTCTACCGAGGTTATGGAAGAGCCGGATTTTGCCGGGGATGCCAAAATTCAAAATACGTTTCACAACCAAAATTTGCGTTGGCAATTTGCTGCAGGGGAGGGCAGTGAGCTTGATATGCAAATGGGGCACTACCAAAAAAATGACGATACCTTTTGGGGAGGGGAAAAATATTTTTTTGATTTCACTACGGAAGATGTCTATGCGGTAGCGAATTTTTCGCTGGTGCTGGGCAACTCCCACAGTATTTCAATGGGCGCAGAAAGCCATAATACTGAATACAGTTACGATGCGCGGTTTATCAATTATTTATGTACTGAATTTGATCCCGATTGCGAGTTGCGCCGCGGCGAATTAATTGTCGCGGAAGATACAGTGACAATTAAAGAGCATTCTGCCTATGTGAATGATCACTGGGCAATTACCGATGCGCTGGCGGTAGATCTGGGGGTGCAAACCCACTACAACGATTTCACCGAAGAAACCTTTACCCATCCGCGTGTTGCAATCGCCTGGGAGTTTATCGACAACTGGACGTTAAGTTCTTCTGCAGGCAGCTACAATCGCTTGCCGGATATCGATAAAACCTTTCCACAAATTGGCAATACCGAATTGCAATCGCCCAACTCCAATCACTACACGCTGGGTCTTAAACAGGAATTGGCTGATGAATGGAGTTGGTCGATAACGACCTATTACAAAACCATGGACGATTTGCCGCTTGCAAGTGATGTGAATGATACTAACCAACCCTTCTACACCAACAATGTTGAAGGTGAGGCCTATGGGGTGGATTTATTCATCAATAAAGGTTTAACCGATCGCTGGTACGGCTGGCTTGCGATCAGTGCATCGCGCAGTACCCGCACCAATAAACTCACCGATATGGAACGCGATTATTATTTGGATACGCCGCTGGTAGTGAATTGGGTAATGAATTATCAAATAAACGATTTGTGGACTGTGGGTACGCGCTTGACCGCACAATCTGGCCGCGCGATAACGCCAATTGTGGGCATTCAGCCCAACCCCTGGTTTGAAAATCGCATCTTGCCGGTATATGGCGAGCCCTATTCAGAAAATTTACCGGTGTATTCGCGCCTGGATCTGCGCTTTAAACGCGAAATGACACTTTGGGGTTACTCTGGCACTTACAATATTGATATTCTCAACGCCCTCAATCGCCGCAATGTTACCAATCGTAAACTAGATTACAAACGCACTCACTCGGCGCAAGATTTCAAATTGGAAGATCAAGTCGGTATGGGCATTATTCCCGCACTGGGTATGTCGCTGGTTTTTTAAATCACACTTTTTACTGCACAGGTTATAAATGCTTATGTGGATCGGTTCGCGCGTTAGTCTTATCTGCGGCATGCTGTTTTCAGCAGGCGTCGCCATGCAGGTAATGGCTGGCGATCTCTCTAGCGATGTACGCAAAGGTGCCTCGGGGCCAGATACGGGTAATGGCGGTTATGTAGAGGTGGGGCTCGGTTTTGCCAGTTATACCAATCCAGTGGTGGGTGCGCCGGAGGGCAATAAAAAAGGCGAGGTGCACAATGAAGGCTTTATCGATATTAGTGCACGCTACCAATATAACGGCTGGTTTGTGGAATTGTTTTCGCAGAGCCTCGAACAATTCACTATGGGTTACAACTTTTACAATGGTACCCATGATTATACCAGCGGCAATTGGGCGCTCGATTGGGTGGCACTCGCCGAACACGATGAAATGAGTGGCGATGAAACGAATGATTATCGCGGCCTAAAAACCCGTCGCGGTGATTTTATGTCAGGCCCGCGCGCCACAGCTTACCTCGGCAATTATATTGTGCAATTGCACGCGCTTACCGATATTAGCCGCACGCATTACGGTGAACTCTATTCGTTGAAACTTGCGCGTCACTGGCAATATCGCAACTGGAATTTTCACGGCATAGTTGGCGCTACTTATCGCTCACAAGAAATTACCGACTATTATTTTTCTATCGCTGCCGATGAAGCGTCTGAAGTATTTCCTGAGTACAGTGCACCTGCGGGTATGGCCTATGTTGCGGAGTTTGGTGCGACCTATCCGATCAGCGAGAAGTGGGTATTTCGCGGTTTTATCCGGCGCATTGAGCTGGCATCCGTTGCAACTAAAAGCCCGCTTATACTCGATGACCACGGCGAAATTATAGCCACTGCTATTAGTTACGTGTTTTAGTGGTGGCGCTGCAAATGGAAAATTGTATAACCCACGCTTGGCAGAACATCAGATGCCTATGCAAATATGTACGGCACTTGATAAGTGCAAGTATTGTCTTGGGTATAACACATGCCGCAGTAGCGGATGAAGCTGCTAGCGCGGCCGCACAGCTGCAATTAAAACCTCAGCGCTGCGTGGCTTTGCACCAGGGACAGATGTGTTATCAGAGCGTGCAATTATTCTGGCGCGCTCCGCAAGCGGGGCATTATTGCCTTTATCAGCAGTTTGCCGAAACGCCCATTCACTGCTGGCAAGATGTTGCAGCAGGGCAATTTCAATATGAGTTTGCCAGTGATACATCGCTAGACTTGCAGCTGGTTAATGTGCAAGGCAACAAAATCCTGGCTACGGCCACACTGGAAGTGGCTTGGGTGTACAAGGCAAATACCCGGCGTAAAACTCATTGGCGACTTTTTTAATGATGAATACAGAAATACCCGCCAGCATTTTATTGGTAGAAGATGACGCCTCTTTGGCGGAGTGGATATTGCAATATTTGCGCGGCCATAATTATCAGCTGCACCATATTGATCGCGGTGATCAAGTGTTGGCTGCGGTAAAGCAACAGCCGCCGGAATTAATTATTCTGGATGTAATGCTGCCTTACAAAAATGGTTTTGATCTGTGTCGCGAATTGCGCGCTTTTTATTCCGGGCCAATTTTAATGCTCACCGCCTGCGGTGAAGAGGCCGATGAAATTCTCGGGCTGGAACTGGGCGCCAATGATTATTTAACCAAGCCGGTGCGCCCGCGAGTCTTGTTAGCACGAATTAAAGCCCTGCTGCGGCGGGAGCACATTGAACCGGCGAGTGCTACTGCGCAAGAGGGTGAATTGCAATTTGGCCAATTAAAAATCCTGCGCGATGCCAAAAGTGTCTTTTATCGCAACCAGATGATTCCTGTCACTGCCAATGAATTTGATGTGCTCTGGTTATTGGCGAGTCAGGCTGGGCAAGTGATTCGTCGCGAGGCATTGGTAACACAATTGCGCGGCATTGAATACGATGGTTTTGATCGCTCGATTGATATCCGTATATCGCGCTTGCGAAAAAAATTATTTGATAACACCGAGCAACCTTTTCGCATTAAAACCATCTGGGCCAAAGGCTATTTGTTTTCGCCCGAGGCGTGGGAATAATTGTGCAGCGTTTAACCCTGTCGCTGCTCTTGGTAGTGCTCACCGCCGTGGTTGGTCTCGGTTGGGGGATTGACCGCTGGTACAGTGCACAATTTGCCGATGAAGAAGACCCCACCGTTAGCGCCTATAAAAATGTCGGGCGTGAATTGGCGCTGTTGCTTGATGCGGGTGTGCCAACCCAGCAATGGTTGACTGACTCGCGGTTACATCCGCAGCTCTCCGACTACAGCGACTTCCCTTTGCCGGAAGGTGTTAAAACCCATTTTGAAACTGGCGAGCCGCTACTACTCGAGTCGGGCGATCAGCTCACCCTGCATTTTTATCTCAAACAGCAACAACAGGTTTTATCCTTTGCGCTACCGAATGAATTGCGTCAGGAAAATAACGGCGCACTGCGCTGGTTGCTGACCTTGTTATTTTACGGTGGCGTCATTGCCATGGTGTTAATTTGGCTGTACCCCTTATTGCGTCGCCTCGCTTTGCTGCGCAAATCAGCTCAGGCATTTGGTGCTGGTGATTTGCAGGTGCGCATCGCCGCAGATAAGCATTCCTATATCCAAACTATCGAGCAGGATTTTAATCGCATGGCGCAGCGCATTGAGCAGCTGATCGCCGACAATAAATTATTATCGCGCGGTTTGTCCCACGATCTGCGCACGCCGCTCGCTCGCTTGCGTTTTGGTTTGGATGTATTGGAAGAAGCGAACCTAACCCCGGAGCAGCAACAAAATCTCGCCCATTTAAATCGCGATCTTATGGCGATGGAGTCGCTAGTGGAGGCGTTGTTAAATTATGCACGTCTTGAGCAAGCGACCATTTCATTTACGGCGCGGCCCATTCAGCTGGCAGAGTTTATAACGCAGCTGCACGATGATTTCTATTGCGAGCAGGTGGAGTTGGCAATCTCTTCATCCGCATTAAATGTATCTGCGCAGGGTGATCCAGAATACCTCGCTATGTTGTTGCATAACCTGCTGCAAAACGCATTGCGCTATGGTGGTGGGCGTGTGCAGCTCAGCCTGCAGTGGCTGAGTGGTCAGTTGCAGTTAAATGTGGCCGACAACGGCACCGGAATTCCAATCGCTGAGCGTGAAAAAGTGCTTGCGCCGTTTTACCGCAGCGAGGGCAGTCATCATCAAGGGCGCGGTCATGGGTTGGGCTTGGCGATTGTGGCGCGTATCGCACAGTGGCATGGGGCCGAGCTGATTCTCACTGAGTCTACTGAGCTGGGTGGGCTCAGTGTTGTTGTGATTTTTCCAACTGAAAAATTAAGTGCCTAACGCGCAGACCCTATGATTTTTAAAGCACTATTATGGTGCTTTTTTCTCAGATTGCGCCCGTTCATTTCTGCTTGGGTGATCTTGCAAAACATCAACCTTCAATTAATTTTCCATTATTCGCGAGCCAGCTGAAAATCGTGCTAAATTGCGCCCAATAAATAATAATATTTCGGCGCTTTTTTGCTCATCTGCTGTTTTCAATAGGTTGACTGGATATGGAAAAATTCGAGGCTCGCCAGTTCACGGCTCGCTATAACAAAATCATGCTGTATACCTTTTTTGCGGTGTTGCTGGTTTCAGCATTACTGATCAGCATTCAGACTATGAGCGAGGCAAAATATAAAAATAATCAGCTCATTGAGCAATTTAAAACGGAAGCTGTTGCAATCGATAATTTGATTGTGCGCGTCACTGTACTGCTGGATGTAATGCAAAAGAATGCGCAAGATTATTTTACTGATCCGCGCGCTACAGCGAGTTTTTATTTCAGCGGGCTTGCACCAATCGGCATTAACGAATATGGACTGGATAAGATTCCCGCACCCTATGTGGCCAGTGATACCGGCAATTTAACCGGCAAGGGGCGCATGGCAGAACTCAATAGTGAGTTGAAAAATGAAATAGAAATGGCATTCAGCCTGAATAGCGCTTTTAAGTCCACGCTCAATAGTGTCCCCAATGCGGCGTGGGTTTATTACACCTCAAAAAATAATTTTATTAATTTGTACCCCTGGGTGCCTTCGGCGGATTTTAAATTCACCGAGAAATTGCACAAAAAGGAATTTTATACTCGCGGTGTGCCAGCGGCAAATCCCGGTCGAGATATTTTTTGGACGTCGATTTATCTCGATGAGGCAGGCAAAGGCATTATGGTCACTGCGGCAAAACCAATTTATCGCCACGATGAGTTTTTAGGTACGGTCGCGATTGATTTTACGCTGGAAGAATTGGGTAATTACGTCAAGCAGTTTAGGCCTGGCCTAGGCGAATTGTCGATCACCAACTCAGCTGGCCAGTTGCTGGCGCACACCCATATGCAGCTCACGGAACACTCAGTTTTTAAAGATGCCTTGCCGGAAGGTGTGACAACAGAAGCTTTCTCTGCCTCGTGCAGCGACTTGCAATTGGTACAGTTAAATGGTTACCAATATATTTGTTATCAATTAACCAATGCGCCTTGGCAGGTGATTTACCTTGAGCAAACCCAATCTTTTATGAGCCGTATGTTCTCGTCTATAGGTACAGTTTTTATTGTATTGCTAACGGCTTTAGGTATTTTGCTGTACTTGATTAAAAAACTTACCTTTCGCGAATTTATCTACCCTGCCGAATCTTTAGTTCGGCATATTGCCAAACAAGGGGTTGAGGAGAAACCCTCGTCGCGGGTTGTGCCTGCACCCTGGCTGCCTTGGTTTTCCAAAATCAGTGAAACCTTTCAACAAAACCGCAACTTGATTGATGAGATAAAACAAAAAAATACCGAGCTAACTGACCTCAATATTTCCCTTGAACGCTATATGCCGAAATTTATTTTGGTAGTAAGTCAGGAGCAGGGTTGCGGCGCCTCCACCCTCGGCAGTTATTTTGCTGGCAGTTTGGCAAAAATTAATAGTGATAAAAAAACCGTATACATGGAATACCCGGCCAATAATCGCCTAAGTTCAGATTTAGGTTATGCCCCCAGTGAGCGAATTCACAAACACGCCAATGGTTTTGACATCTGGAATGATTTTGATTTGGGTGAAGTGCCAGAGGGCGCAGAGTCATCGCTATTGATGACTAAAATTCTCAACCAATATGCCAATATTGTTATGCATGCAAGGGTCAAGGGCGATGTTAACGGGTTTATTGATACTTATCTTGAACCTTTATTTCGCTATGCCAAGGCGATAGTAGTGATGGTGCCTAATGGCGATAAGGCGGGGCAGCGAACATCGACCTTGGTGAAAAGCATTCAGCGGCATGTGCGTCAAGATCAAACCACGCTCTACACTATTTTAAACCGGACGAGGGAGAATATTAGCCTTGATATGAAGGTGAACTTTGAAATTCCGTATATTGCCGAGCTTGCTCCTTTCAGCAAGGCAGTATTTAACCTGCCCGAACTTGCGGCCAAAGTGGTGAATGAGATTGTGGAGCGCATAGAGCGTGTGCATCAGGTGTGTATTTTTATTCCCACCACCATCAATATTGATCAACCGTTTGACTCGGCGCTGTATGTGGATAAAACCATGGTGTTTTTGGGTGAAAAATTTGGTGGTGCGACCTCTTCCGAGGCGCGGGGTGTGTGGAATAGCGATGGCTCGGGTATGGTCAATGAGGCGGTTCATTTAGTGATTTCCTATACCACTGAAGATGATCTCAACCGCTTTGCCAATGAAGTGATTGAGTTTATAAAGTTGCTCAAAGAAGAATTGCAACAGGAAGCGATGGCGCTTGAAATCAATAAAAAAATGATCTTGGTATAACACTATGCGGCACTTGACACGAATTACCTTTGTATTTTTTCTGAGTATTTTCTCGCTATGGGCAAGCGCGGAGGAAATTGAATTTGCTCAGGAAGATCGGATTGAGATTCCGGTTGGAATTTATATTACCTCGCTTTACGCATTGGATATTCCCGAGAAAAAATTCACCGTGTCTGCTTGGATTTGGTCAACCTTCGATCCCGCAAAACTACCGGACGACTATCGGTTTTATAACAAAATAGAAATCACCAACGCGCGCAGTTGGAGCATTATTGAAAACGAAAACTTCACCATAAAAAATGCCGACGGCACTCTGCACTCCATGACCAAGTTTACTGCGGAAATCAATCAGGATTGGGATGTAAAGTATTTCCCCTTTGATCGGCAGAGTATAACCATCAATATTGAAAGTATTGAATTGGACTCAACCCAAATAAAATTTGTGCCTGACATGAAAAATAGCCGGGTCAGTGATGAATTGGAATTGTCCGGCTGGCATGTATCGCCGATTGATATTCGCAGTTTTGATTATAAATACCCCACGACGTTTGGTATTCAAAGTGGGGCTCAGGGTATCTATCCACGCATGTCATTTATTGTTCCCATCGAACGCAATGGCACGCGGATTTTTTGGACCTATTTTTTAGGCTTCTTTGTTTCTTATATCATCATTTGTATTCTGTATTTTTTTACTGGCGAGTTAATTGAAAGCCGGATTGGCCTGATTATGACGGCCTTGTTTGCTTGCGTTGGGAATAAATACACAGTGGATTTATTGCTGCCATCGAATGATGTGTTTACCTTGTCGGATTTGATTCAAGTTGCCTCGTTTATCATTGTTGGTGTTGGTCTGCTGAGTAGCGTGCTTATCGTGGTGTTAGTAAAAAAAGGTGCGCAGACACTTGCGCAGCGAATTGATTTTTTTATTACCTGGGCGGTCACCCTTGGCTACCCGGCAGCCATATTGATTGGCGTGCTAATGGCGCCCAGTGTGTTGGCGGCGCAAGGTTGATCGGTTAGTTGTTGCTTGCGCCGAAGTCAGGTAGATACATCGGCTGACAACGTTGTCGAATATTTTTACATTATTCGCAGCGAGGCTTGTGGCGGTGTGATGCAAGTCACTGTTTTACTTCAGTCTTCCTACTGTGGTGTGAAAATTGCTTTGGTGTGAGCTGCCGTAATGGCCACTACTTATTAAAACAATATCTCTTACACACAAATACTATAAATACGGCATGAGACCTGACAATCAACCAAAGGTATTCATGTGATTAAACAACTTTTTAAATCAGCGGTGATGGCGTGTGCGTTGACGTCCAGTGCTGTATTTGCTGTGCCTGTAGATTTAGGTTTGGCAGGTGACTATACCCTGCTAAGCGCAGGTCAAATCCCACAAGGTTCCTTAAATCTTGGTTCTTCATCGCATATTTACGGTAACGTGGGTGCGCGTTGGGTAGTAGGTGCAGCACCGGGCACCATTATTGAGGGCGATTTACACGGCGGATATATCAATGCTGCACCGGGCTTGGTAGTTACCGGTGAAACTCGCACCTTGAGTGATGCCGAGTGGGATGCAATATTTGCCGATCTTAGCGCTGCATCAGCGCAAGCACTTGGCATGGGGATGTTTGGTACCAATTTAGGTGCAATTAGTGAATCTACCATCCTGAACGCTACCGGAAGCCTGAGTGTCTTCAATGTTAACGGTAGTATCAATCTGAACAATGGTAAAAGCCTGACCCTTAAAGGCAATGCGAGCGATCAATTTGTCATTAACGTTTCAAATGATTTTTTCCTTTGCAAAGATGCTTTTATCGGTTGTGATGCAGGAATTATTCTTGACGGAGTCAGTGCAGATAACGTGCTTTTTAACATGTATGGTGCTGGTTTAGCGCAAGTGAATGGCGATTTCGTTGGCGCCATGCGCGGTAATTTTATCTCTGCAGGAAACTTTAGCTGGATTCTGGGTGACGGAATGGTTTTTGACCAAGTGCGAATCTTGGCAGGTAATATTCCCACTGCGAATGTGCAAGATGTTTTTGGTATTACCCCTCCACCAGTGAATGTCCCTGAGCCATCATTATTATTGATGTTTGGTTTTAGTTTGCTGGGTTTAGGTTTGGCGCGCCGCCGTCAGCGTTAATTGACGGGTGCCGAGCCAAAAAAATGCCCGCACTGCGGGCATTTTTTTGCAAAGAACTTATCGCGGAATTAAGTTGTTATTTTTCAACCGGCGTAGTTGGGTGATTACCCCATTCGGCCCATGAGCCGTGATAGCCGCGAATATTAAATCCTAACGCTTTGCCCACTAAATAGGTAAAACCAGAGCGATGATGGCTTTGGCAGTGAGTGACAATGCGTTTGTCGGCAGTCAGGCCGAGCGCCGCTAAATATTCACGCGCATCGGTGCGGATACGCAGGGCGTTATCGCGATCCATTAAATTGGTCCACTCACAATTAATCGCCCCGGGAATGTGGCCATTTTTTTGCGCGGTGATGCGTTCGCCAGTAAATTCCGCAGGGCTGCGTGCATCCCACACTACAAAATCGCCGCGATCCAATTCGCCGAGAATATCGGTCACTTCAATCACGACACGCGGATCTATTTTTACATTTACCTTGCTTGGGGTAAGCACGGGAATTTCTTTGCTCAACGATTGGCCAGATGCCAGCCACGCATGCAAGCCGCCATTCAAATAGGAGTAGTGTTTGTGGCCGATGGCATCGAGCGTCCAGATCATGCGCCCCGCCCAGCCACCACCTTCATCGTCATACACCACAACGTGAGTGTCGGGAGTTAAGCCCAAAAACGAAAACACCCGATTGAGTATGTCGGCCGATGCAATCTTGCCCGGCACCGGCGGTTGGCCGCTAAGGATTTTATGTGGCGGCACATGAATCGCGCCATCGATGTGGCCTTGCAAATAAGTCTGCTCGGCGCACATATCAATAACTAATAATTTACTCGTGGGCTGCGCCAAGAGTGCAGCGAGCTGTGTTGGCTCAATCACAAAAGGTAGTGCCATTTTTTTATTCCTTTGGAAGCTGTAATTTTAACCCCCTCCCAGCCTCCCCCTTGGCAGGGGGAGGAGCTTTAACTCCCTCCCTTTTTTAAGGGGAGGGTTGGGGTGGGGTGACTTTAATTCTCGTTTAACGTGCGCAAAATATATCTGTAGGAATCCATACGTGTTGCACTGACTGTGCCATCTTCCAATGCTTTTAAAATTGCACAGCCGGGTTCGTGGCGGTGCGAGCAATCGCGAAATTTACAGTGGCCAATAAACGGTTTGAACTCGATAAATCCTTCCAGTACTTCATCTTCCTCCATGTGCCACAAACCAAATTCGCGGATGCCGGGTGAATCGATCAGGTGACCGCCACCGGGGAAGTGCAAAAGTGTGGCACTGGTAGTGGTATGAGTGCCCTGTTGGCGTTCAGACAGACCGCCCACGCGCAAGTTCGATTCCGGCAGCAGCGCGTTCACCAGCGAGGATTTCCCCACGCCTGACTGCCCCACAAATACACTGGTGTAGTGCGCAAGGTATTCGCGCAATTCATCCAGCCCGGTTTCGGTTTTGGTGGATACCATCAATACCGTGTAACCCAGCTTGCGATAAGTCGTCTCCAAATAGGTGACTTTTTCGCGTGTGGCATCATCAATACGGTCGGTTTTGTTAATCACCAATACCGGCTCAATGTCGATGGCATTGGCGGCGACCAGATAGCGGTCAATCAAATTGGCATGAGGTTCGGGGTAGGGGGCGACCACAATCATAATGCGATCGATATTGGCAGCTACGGTTTTCATATCGCCGTGCGGGTCAGGTCGCTGCAGGGCGGATTCGCGCGGCATCACCGCCACTACCACGCCCATAGGGTTGCCGGTGCGCCAAACCACTCTATCGCCAGTCACCAGTGAACCCAGGTTGCTGCGGAAGTGGCAGCGCTGGTGTTGCCCTGCCAACTCACCTTCAGTTGCCTCTACCACCACTTGCGTGCCGTAGTGGGTAATGATCAGCCCCAGTTGTTCCGGTCCTAAATCGCTCTCATTCATTTGTGCATCGGCTTGTTTGTCGCGCTTGGCGACGCGCGCGGTGCGCTCTTCTTGAACTTTTTCAATACGCCATTGCTGGCGGCGGGTGAGTTTGCGTTTAGACATGCGTGGGTGCTTTTAACCTGCGGTCGGGTGGTTGGATGGGTTCGTTTGGCTAGACTGGATAATTACATTAAGCTGCGCGCAATTGTGCCCTATTTACGCAGTAAAAACCCATGTTGCCGAGGAAAAACCCATGCTAAATGAAAACAACCTAATCTGGATCGATCTGGAAATGACCGGCCTCGATCCCGATACCGATGTGATTATCGAAATCGCCACCATAGTCACCGATGCCGACCTCAATATCCTCGCCGAAGGCCCCGTATTCGCCATTCATCAGCCTGACAGCATCATGTTAAATATGGATGAATGGAACACCAACCAACACGGCAAATCCGGCCTTACCCAGCGCGTGCGCGAGAGCCAAGTCAGCATTGAACAAGCGGAAGCCGAAACGATTAAATTTTTGGAGCAATGGGTTCCCAAAGGCAAATCCCCCATCAGCGGCAATTCCATCTGCCAGGATCGCCGCTTCTTAGTGCGCGGCATGCCCAAACTGGAAGATTATTTCCACTATCGCAATTTAGACGTAAGCACCGTAAAAGAATTAGCTCGCCGCTGGAGACCGGATGTAATTGCTGGCGTAAAAAAATCCGGCGCACATTTAGCGTTGGATGATATTAAGGATTCGATTGCAGAACTGCAGCATTATCGGGCTACGTTTTTTAGGATGGAGTAGTTTTTTGCGGGGTTGGAATGATGAAGGCGCCGGTTGGCGCCTTTTCTTTATTCTATTGGACGGTATACCTGTCTGAGTAAAACATCATTGAGAATGAAGTTTTTTGGAAGCGTTTGAAATTCATATTCTAACTGAATTTCCATATCTCTCACTATGCTTTCAATGTATGTATATGATTCCGACAAATTTGCTGTTTTTCCTCCCAGTGATAAGCATATTCTGTCGGTTGGTAATTCAAGTTCAGCTAAAATTTCTGGCCGTTTAAATTTGGGTTCGCTTTTTAGTGTTCCTGGCTGTAACGTACAAAAATAAGCTTCAAGAGGTGTTGAGTTGAAAACAGTCATCCATGTCATAACGCCGAAGGCTGCTCCGCCTTTTGATATAACACTATCAAATCTTTGATGAGGATGGTCGGCTATATTTCGAATATCAATTACCTGTTCAAGAGAGTCTGAAAATGATCGTACTCCTTCAGTGAGAGGTTCTTTAATTGCATGGGGGAATTTTATGTATAAGTTTCTAAGTTTGTGAATGGCATCAACCATTGCCCATGCATCGAGAAAAACGTATGGAATGACAGTTTGTAGTTTATCGGATTGGGGGGGCGATAATGCAATTTCAGTGAGTAGCTCTCTCATGCGAGAGTAAGAAATTTCAATAATATCTGCTGCATGTCTGATTCCATCAATAAATACAGTTTGTTTTGGATTTAATGTGTTTGGGACTCTTCTGAAGCTTGAGTTTGTAGAAAGCATAACGCGATCTCTTTAACTGGTTAAGTGCGCAGTGCTCTAAGCACTGCCTGCGGCTCCTTCGCCACCACATTTAATAAAACCAACGCTGGCCCTTGTGGTGTGCGATCACCTCTTTCCCAATGACGTAACGTTGCGACGCTAATACCAAATGCAGAAGCAAATTCATTTTGTGACATGCCGACTTTTGCGCGCAGGTCTTTTACATCGATAGCAGTAAATTCATGGATAACCGCTTTGCTCGCGTTACCTTTTGAAAATTCCAAAGCGTCTTCAAGACCCTGTTTGATGCTGGAAAATGCGCTACTCATTTTTATCACCGTAATGCTTATGTAATAGGTCGGCCAGCTTGGCTAAATCATTGCGTTCTGCGGGCGAAATATTGGTTTTTTCATTTTTACCAAAAGCCGTTAGCAGAAACAGTGGAATGGCTTCGTTGTGATAGTAGTAAATCACTCTTGCACCACCACTTTTTCCTTTTCCTTGAATTGCCCAGCGGAGCTTTCTGATGCCGCCTGTACCCCTGATTAAGTCACCTGATTGCGGGTGTGCTGCGAGGTAGTTGATAAGGCTTCGCTTCTCGTCATCAGAAAATAATCCTTCTGATGTACGAATAAATTCGGGGAGTTCAACTATGGTTTGCATTAATGGTCATCCTAATCCATTGGATTATAGCAATCAATCCGTGTTTTCAATTGATTTCGTTCTGTTTGAAGGGGGCTTATAACGAGAAATTTACCAAAGATAGCATCTGATCCATAGGCAGATTGTGCATATAGTCTATAGGTCAGTGCGCGCTTATCTGCGAGCAATTAATCACCGCCGCCATCTCCACCACTATCGCCATCACTATTTTTACCTCCACCCAAAAATCCTCCACCGAAATCATCCGATCCTCCATCGCCTCTGCGATTACTGTGGGAACGACGTATAAGCCAGATAATCAATATCAACAATGCGGCGGAAAATAGCAGAGGGAATAGCATGCCCCTGATTATGTCGGGGGAGGTGATTTCACTTTGGGAATAGGCGATTGCCATGATGATCAGCAACAGAATGGGTCTACGCATGGTTACTACTCCTTGGCGCCTACTGCTGAGGCGGCGGGTTACTGCGCGTGGCGCGCCCTACGGTCAATGTTTGAGCAAGAGTAGATTATCACTAATTTTTATTCTGGGGTGAATTACGCGACATTACTCGTAGTGCGTCCACATCCGCAGTACTTTCACTGTTTGCAGTTCATCTATGACCTGATACACCAGGCGGTGCTGAATATTAATGCGACGCGAGTATGCGCCGCTCAAATCGCCAATCAACTTTTCATAGGGTGGGGGATTTTGGAAAGGATTGGATTTGAGAATGTCCAGCAATGCAATAGCTTTGTCCTTTAAGCCTGCTGCCGCTAATTTTTGAGCATCTTTTTGAGCGTGTTTGCTAAAAATAATTTCCCAACTCACCAGTCCAACTCCTTGGCACATTTATCGATAGGTTCTGCCATGGATTCACGAATGGATTCGCGCATTCCAGGCACGGAAAGAAGATATAGCGTTTCTTGAATCGCAGTCCAGTCTTCTTCCGAGATTAGAATGGCATTGTTACGTTTGCCGGTAATGAGAACGGGTTGATGACTGTCTGCCGCTTCATCAATAAGGCGATAAAGGTTTGAGCGAGCTTCGCTGACGGTGAAACTGGACATGAGATTGCTCCTGAAATGAACAGATAAAGCGTACGCCATTGCGTACGTCTTATCAAGTTGCTTTTCAATGCCAAGTTGGCTAGGGTTTATCTGGTATACAAGTATATTGATTTTCGCCTTAAATCCATCCATAACCATAAAAGCTACTACTTATGAGAAATTCACGAGCTATTTATTCGCAGCTGTTGCTGCTGATTTGCCTTTCTTTACTCTCTATTTCCAATGCCTTTGCCGATGTCAACTTGCCGCGCCTGTTGAATGACGGTGCAATTCTCCAGCGCGATAAACCTTTAACGATTTGGGGTTGGGCGGCTGAAGGGGAGAAGGTGACGGTGAGTTTTGCGGGTAAGGAGAAATCGACCCAGGCCGTTGATGGAAAATGGCAAGTGACGTTTCCCGCGCGTAAAGCGGGTGGGCCTTACGAGTTGGTGGTGACGGGCGAGAAGAATCAATTGAAACGCAACAACATTTTGCTGGGTGATTTATGGGTCGCCTCTGGTCAGTCGAATATGGAATTGCCATTGCGCCGGGTGAGACACCAATACCCGGGTTTGATTGAAACTACGCAGCAGCCCAATATCCGTGAATTTAATGTGCCGGTTGCCTACGAATTTAAAGGCCCCTTGAGTGATTACACACAAGGCGCCTGGAAAACCGCGACGCCGGAAAATTTGGAAGGTTTTTCTGCAGTAGGATTTTTCTTTGCGCAAAAACTATTGGCAGAAAATAAAGTGCCGGTGGGCATTATCACAATTCCTGTCGGCGGTTCACCGGCTGAGGCTTGGGTGAGTGAATCGGTACTGCAACAATATCCCGAGTATTTTAAAAAGCTGCAGCCATTTAAAGACGATGCCCATGTGCAGGCGACTATCGCCAAAGATAAAGCCAATAGCGACAAATGGTATGGCGATTTGGGTGCAGCCGATCTTGGTTTGAAAAATAATTGGTCGCAAGAAAATCTCGATACCAGCGAATGGAAAACCTTGCAAGTGCCGGGCTTTTTAAAAGAGCAGGGCATTGATTTCACCAACGGCGCATTCTGGGTGCGTAAAACGATTGAATTGACGCAAGCGCAAGTGGCCAAAAAAGCGGTGTTGTGGTTGGGTTGTATTGTGGATGGCGACCAGGTTTTTGTGAACGGACAAGCCGTTGGGCAAACGGGTTATCAATATCCACCGCGTATTTATGCTGTGCCTGCGGGGCTGTTAAAAGCCGGTAAAAACAGCATCGCCATTCGTGTAACCAGTTATTCGGCCAATGCCGGTTTTGTAAAAGATAAACGCTATGCGCTCATGTTGGGTGAAAGTAAATTTGGTGCGGCTTACTCGGGTGATGAAGAGGTTTCATTGCGCGGCGAGTGGCAATATAAAATCGCTGCTACAGCGGGATCTATGCAACCTGGTACGACCTTGCATTATCTTCCATCATCATTGTTTAACGCGAAACTGGCACCTGCGCTGCAGCTGAAAATAAAAGGTGTGATTTGGTATCAGGGTGAATCCAATGTGAGTCGTGCAGCGGAATATCAACAATTAATGACGGATTTAATTAACGATTGGCGCAAACAATTCCAACAAAAAGATCTTCCTTTTGTGTATGCACAATTGGCCAACTTTCTGCCTGCCGTTAGTCAACCAGGTGAGAGTGGCTGGGCAGAGTTGCGCGAAGCACAGCGCAAAACTCTCGCGGTAAAAAATACCGCGATGGCAGTGGCAATTGATGCCGGTGAGTGGAACGATATTCATCCATTGGATAAACAAACGGTCGGTGAGCGTTTGGCGCTGGGTGCGTTGAAAGTGGCTTATGGTAAAAAATCGTTGCTTGCCTCTGGGCCATCGCTGAAAAAAGTGAAGGCTGAGAGCGGTAAAGTGGAGTTGACCTTTGCGGATGTGGGTAAGGGCTTGGAAACTCGCGGAGGTGAGTTAAAGCACATCGCCATCGCAGGTGCGGATAAGAAGTTTGTGTGGGCCAAGGCGGAAGTGAAGGGCAGCAAGATAGTCGTGTGGGCTGATGCTGTCGCTGAGCCTAAGTGGGTTCGCTACGCATGGGCGGATAACCCTGCAGGGGCAAATCTGTATAATAGCGCCGGTCTGCCTGCATCGCCGTTTGAGGCCAGTGTTTTGGATTAGTTATTTGCTGAGCCCCCGCTGCATGGACTCCGGAGTCTTTTCCGAGACTCGCCGTGAATCCATCCGTGGAGGCTCATTGCCCGCATCCCTGCGGGCAACGGTCTCTGAAAAGACTCCGCAATCCATGCTGCTACCTATGAGTTCTACATAGGAAACAACAGTAAACGCCGATGCAGAAATCATTTTCTCATCGGCGTTTTTTATTGTGAAACAATTCGATATTTTTGATCTTCCCCCTACAAGAACCGTTGCGATCATTGGCGGCGGCCCTGCGGGTTTAATGGCGGCAGAGGTAATTGCCGCTGCGGGACATCAGGTTTCTGTTTACGATGCCATGCCATCGGTTGGGCGAAAATTTTTATTGGCTGGAGTGGGCGGAATGAATATCACCCATGCAGAACCCGCTGAAGATTTTCGCGCGCGCTATTCTGCCAATTCACATTTCATTAATACCCTCAAACAATTTGATGCCGATGCATTGCGCAGCTGGGTGCATGGTTTGGGTGTTGAAACTTTTGTGGGCACTTCGGGGCGCGTATTTCCGGCGGATATGAAAGCGGCGCCGCTGCTGCGTGCTTGGTTGCATCGTCTACGTGAGTTAGGGGTGAAAATTTATCCGCGCCACCGCTGGTTGGGCTTTGAAAACAATAAAGAATTAATTTTTTCGGCGCAGGAAAACGGCAATAACACGACCAAAAGAATCACGGCAGATGCGGTGCTGTTGGCCTTGGGGGGCGCCAGTTGGCAGCGTTTGGGTTCCGACGGTGCGTGGGTGCCGTTGTTGCGGGAGCGCGATGTGCAAGTGAGTACACTAGTGCCGAGCAATTGTGGTTTTGATGTGAGTTGGAGTGAACTGTTGCGCAGCCAACATGCGGGTGCGCCGCTGCACGGAGTGGGATTAAGTTGTAGTGACTTGCAGGGCATGCACCGCAGTATTTTGTCGGAAGCGATTATTAGTGTTTATGGTATCGAGGGAACAGGTATTTATGCTTTATCAAAATATTTGCGCGAACAGTTAACACAAAATGGTTCGGCATTATTGAATATCGATCTGCTGCCAGATTTGCCGCTGGAAAAAATTGTGCAGCGGTTAAATAAACCGCGCGAGAAAAATTCGCTCAGTAATTTTTTGCGCAAACAATTAAATCTCTCGCCTGCCAAGTTGGCATTGTTGCGTGAACTCACCAGCAAGCAAACCTTTGAAAAAACGGATCTGCTCGCGCTGGCGATTAAAAAACTGTCGCTCACTTTAACTGCCGCTCGCCCAATCGATGAAGCGATTAGTAGCGCCGGTGGGGTTGCGGCTAAAGAGTTGGATTCCGCCTTTATGCTTAAAAAAATGCCCGGTGTTTTTTGCGCTGGGGAAATGCTGGATTGGGATGCACCCACTGGCGGCTATTTGCTGACGGGTTGTTTTGCATCTGGCCGCGCGGCCGGTTTTGGTGTTGTTCGCTATTTGCAGGCGCAGCCATGAAACAGGTATTAGTGATTGGATATGTCTGGCCTGAGCCAAATTCCTCAGCTGCCGGTAGCCGCATGCTGGAATTGATCCACGTATTTTTGGCGCGCGGCTGCGCGGTGACCTTTGCCTCAGCGGCGGCTTTGTCTGAACATAGGTTTAATTTGGCAAGCATCGGTGTTGCGGAAAAATCCATTGCACTCAATTGCAGTAGTTTTGATGCATTTATTGCGGAGCTGCAACCGGATGCGGTGTTGTTTGATCGCTTTTTTACCGAGGAACAATTTGGTTGGCGAGTAGAGCAGGTGTGCCCGAGTGCATTGCGTATTCTGGATACGGAAGATTTGCACAGTCTGCGCCATGCGCGCCAGCAGTTATTAAAATCAGCGCAGAAAGCGTGCGCGAACGAAAGAGAAAAACAATCGGTTGCACCAATCACTGCAGATAGCGCGCTGCTTTATCAGCAGATGTGTGCCGGTGATATGGCGGTGCGCGAAATAGCGGCTATTTTTCGCTGCGACTTGTCTTTAATGATTTCAGAGTATGAAATCGAATTGTTGCAGCGTTATTTTTCAGTGCCTGTACAATTATTGTTTTACTGCCCCTTTTTATCACAACCAAAAATAGATTCTGCGTTATTGCCTGAGTTTTCGGTGCGGCAACATTTTATCGCCATCGGCAATTTTCGCCATGAACCCAATTGGGATTCGGTACTCTGGTTAAAACATCAATTGTGGCCGATGATCCGCGCACAGCTGCCACAGGCGGAGTTACATATTTACGGTGCCTATCCGCCGCCTAAAGCGACCCAGTTGCACAATGCCAAAGAAGGTTTTCATATCAAGGGTTGGGCGGTCGATGCGCAAACGGTGATGCAATCGGCGCGTGTTTGTCTCGCGCCGCTGCGTTTTGGTGCCGGCATTAAAGGCAAGTTAATGGATGCTATGCGCTGCGGCACTCCGAGCATTACCACCGCGATTGGCGCTGAATCCATGTGTGGTGAAATGCCTTGGGGTGGTGCGGTTGAAAATACGGCGGAAGAATTTGCTGCGGCCGCAGTTGCGCATTATCAGGATGAAATTCTATGGCAACAAAAACAGCAGCAGGGTTTTAGTATTTTGCGCAATTATTTTTATCGCGCAGATTATAGTGTTGTTTTGCAAGCACGTTTAACTCAACTTGCCGAACAGCGCGAGCATGAGCGCAATAATAATTTTATCGGCCAAATGCTGCGCCATCACTCACATAAAAGTACTCAATATATGGGGCAGTGGATTGAGGCGAAAAATAAATAAATTTTGATGTGCTGGCAAAGGCAGCCTTATCTGCTTGAGTTGCAACCTGTCATGGGCTAGGCTAAGTTTTTCATTACTCTGCAAGGTAGCGCTGTGATTAATTCTCTCGGTAAATACAGGTTTTTATTTCTATTTGCGTTAGTGCATTCCCCAGTGCAGGTGTTGGCCCATGCCGAACACGATAAGGAGCGTTATGTTGCTGTGGATGGAGTAGATGAGGGGCGTTGCGATCAGAAAACCGCTCCCTGTAATACCATCGCCTATGCCGCAAAACAGGCGGGTAAGGGCGACAAAATTTTAGTGGCGGAAGGCCGTTACGATATTGCTGATGTTGACTCTATTTTTTATCTTGCAGGTAGCGCGGTACCTGTCACTGCGGGTTATCAAAAAGGTAGCTACAAACCGTCAGCACAAACGGGTAATACCATTTTGGTCGGTGTGCCGCCTGAGTTTAGTGCTGGCCTTGCGCAGAAAGGCTTTACCGTTATTGCTGATACTAAAGGGCTTAATCGCGAACAGCAGCAGTATCTCAATGCCAAACAAACACAAGTGGATGCGATGGCGCAAGCGCAAGTTGCGGTGCCTTGTGTTGCCGGCAAAGCGGGCGAGTTTAGTTGCAATAAATTAGATCTGCTCGCGCATGTGCCACTCGCTACACTGGGTAATAGTAATTCGCGCGGCAATGATATTTGGGGTCACTTTGACTTGAACGACCAACGCGAATACGCGCTGGTGGGATTGACTAATGGCGTGAGTGTGGTGGAGGTGACTGATCCACTGAATCCCCGCATCGTCAATTTTATTGCCAGCCAAAATACGATTTGGCGCGATCTAAAAACCTATCAATATTTTGATCAAACCCGGCGCCGCTGGATGAGTTATGCCTATGTCACGGCGGATGCGGCCTCAGTCGGCACAATGATTCTGGATTTGACGCAGTTGCCTGAAAAAGTAGTGCAGCTATCGAGTGAAAAAACCGACACCAGTGCGCACAATATCTATATCAGCAATGTGGATTATTCGACTGGCGTTGCACTTACTGGTCGTACACCCTACCTGCATGTGGCGGGCAGCGATAAACAGGGCGGTGCATTTAATACTTACTCGCTGGCTAATCCCATTAGTCCGGTTTCGGTTTATAAAAACGCAGCCAATTCGCGCAATTTTTATAGCCATGATGTGTCATCGCTGTGGATTGGCGATGCGCGCCGCGAGCAGTGCGTCGATAAAAATAATGATTGCGATTTGTTGCTGGATTACAACGAAGATGAAATTTTGTTGTGGGATAAAACCGATAACGCCAAGCCGTTTAATTTGGCGCGCAGCACTTATCAATATGTTTCCTATGTGCACTCCGGTTGGTGGACGGAGGATCGGCAATTTATCACCGTGCACGATGAATTGGATGAACAGCGTTATAGCTTAAATACACGCGTGCGTTTTTTCGCAATTAATAATTTGCGCGCGCCGGAGTTGGCTGGTGAATATATCGGCCCAACCGCTGCAATTGATCACAATGGTTATACTCGCGGCAATCGCTATTACATCTCTAATTATGAGCGCGGCTTGGTGGTGCTGGATATTTCTGACCCGCGCAAGCCGGTAGAGGCCGGTTTTTTTGACACTTATCCGCTGGCTAATTCTGCCTCGTTTAATGGCGCTTGGGGCACTTATCCGTTTTTGCCGAGCGGCAATATTGTGGTGAGCGATATCAATAGCGGCTTGTACGTGATTCGCGATAATACTGCAGGTGCGCAGGGCAGCGTGAAATTTTCCGGCGCACAGCGCACCGTGAAAGAAGGTGATGTAGTGCGTTTGTCGCTAATGCGCATCGGAGGAAATGTAGGTGCGGTAGAGGTGTTTTTTGAAACGCAAACCGGCAATGCTGACGCTGCAGATTTTACAATGAGCGCGGGCAGCGTGAGCTGGGGCGATGGCGATAGCAGCGAAAAAATAATTGAAATCCCGATTGTGGCCGACGGTGCAGACAATGAATTTACTGAGACTTTTTTTGTGCGACTGTTTAATCCGCGCAATGGGTTGATGTTGGCATCGCCCAATTTGGTTGTCATTAATATCGCTGATAAGCCCGATGAACCGGTGGTGCTGAGTTCATCATCCAGTAGCTCTTCGGCAACTGCGTCATCAATCGCATCTTCATTGAATTCGACCAGTTCTGTTATTGCATCCAGCGGGCAAAAATCGACTGGTGGTGGATCTATACCAGCGCTATTCATTGTTGCCCTCGGAATCTTGTTTGTAGTTAAACGAATTACCCGCGGTGAATAAAAATGGCAGTAGAAATTGAGCGTAAATTTTTGGTGGTGGGTGATGCATGGCGCACTGCCCCTGCGGTGTTTTATTCGCAGGGGTATTTGAATCGCGACAAGTTGCGCACGGTGCGGGTACGCATAGCGGGTGAAGAAGCTTTCCTGACGATTAAGGGGGAGTCTGTCGGTGCGCGCCGCGCCGAGTTTGAATATCCCATTCCCCTGTGGGATGCACGCGAATTATTGAAGCTGTGTGAGCAGCCGCTGATTGAGAAAAACCGGCGCAAGATCCTTCACGAAGGTTTTATTTGGGAGGTCGATGAGTTTTTGGGGGAGAATCTGGGCTTGGTAGTGGCGGAGATTGAGTTGCCTGCTGAGGATTCTGAATTTCCACGACCTGCATGGATCGGCGAGGAGGTAACTGACGATTCGCGCTATTTTAATTCCAGCCTCTCGCTTGCGCCTTTTAGTCAGTGGAAATAGTTAGTGGCTATTAGATTTATGTGGTTAATTTTCTTTGGTAATGATTATCGCTTGCGTAGTATGGACTCATCGGCTGAAGACGAGTGAATCAGCCCTCCATTAGCAAGCGAGGATCTCATTATGGCAAAGACCGCAACATTTGCAGCAGTTCACTTTAGCGTTGCCTTTTCCGTCGGCTACGCCTTGACGGGTAGTGTGGTTATTGGTGGCACTATGGCTCTGGTGGAGCCGGCCATTAATACGGTGGCATTCTATTTCCATGAGATGGGCTGGCAGAAATTTGCCGAGAACAAGGCAGTATTACAGGAGGCTTTTGCCAATAGCGTCTAGTTGGCCTTGATAAAAAACGGCCTACTCTCATGCAAGGGTAGGCCGTGTTTTATAGCAATAAGATTATTTGTCGGTGGTTTTTTCTATCTCGTCGCCGCTAGCTTCGCGTTCGTCTTGATCTTCTGTTTCTTCGCGCTCTTCACTGCGGCGCTTAATCATGCGGCCAAAAAATAAACCTGCTTCAAACAACATCCACATAGGAATAGCGAGCATGGCCTGCGAGAATATGTCCGGAGGGGTAAGCAGCATCCCCACGAAAAAACACGCAACAATAATGTAGCGGCGCTTTTCTGCCAGCCCTTCGGGAGTGACAACACCGGCGTGAATCAGTAACACAGTGGCAACCGGAATTTCAAAGGCAAAACCAAAGGCAAAAAACATATGCAGCACCAAGTCCAAGTACTTGGTGATGTCGGTCATAGTGCTAACACCTTCCAGCTCAATGCCCATGGTGAAATTAAATAACATGGGCAGCACTAGAAAGTACGCGAACGCCATACCGGCAAAAAATAACAGTACGCTGGAAATCAGCAGGGGCGCCGCCAGTTGCTGTTCATGTTTATACAATCCGGGCGCGATGAACGACCAAATCTGAAACAAAATAAACGGCACTGCCAAAAACATCGCCAGATAAAACGTGAGCTTGAGCGGTGTTAAAAACGGCGAGATCACATCGGTTGCGATCATGTGGGTGCCGGCGGGCAGCACCGCCTGCAGTGGCGCGGAGATGATGCCGTAGATGTCGGTCGCAAAGGGAAACAGGCAGACGAAAACGGCTAACAAAAAATACACAATATGCAGCAGACGGGTGCGCAACTCGATCAGATGCTGTACCAGCGGCTGCTCTTTATCCTGGGGTGACTGGTTCATGAGGTGCTAGTGGCCTGTACCTGACTGGGGTTGAGCGGTTGAAGTTGCCGTCGGCTCGTCGCCTGCCGCGGTGGTAGCGGAGTTTGGCGGCGCTGTTGAATCAGCGGTGTGAGCGTGATCGGGTAGCTCTTCCGGTGGGCCATAGTCTTTAGCGCTAGGGGCTGGCGTTTGATCGATATTCGCTGCCGCCTCGGCTTCCGCTTCGCGCATGGTTTTTTCAATTCGCAGGCGAGCTTCTTCCAGGTTTTGCATCACTTCTTCGTTGTGCAGCTGGCGGCGAATATCATCTGCGCCGATTTGCCGCTCAATTTCTTGGCGGGTATCGCGCAGGCTGCGTTTCAATCGGCCAATCCATAGGCCGACTGTGCGTACAGTACCGGGCAATTGCTCCGGACCTATAACCACCAGTGCAACAATTAGACAGACCAGTAATTCAGTAAAACCAATATCGAACACGGCTTAAACCTTAGTGTTTTTTTGGTCAACTTTATCGCCGGCAGGTGTGGCGCTAGTGCTTTTTTGATCGATAATTTTCTGCGCGTCCTCTTCTTCTTTTTTGGCTTCATCGCTGCTCATCGAGTTTTTGAAGCCCTTGATCATACTGCCCAAATCGCCACCCAAGGTACGTAAGCGCTTGGTGCCGAACAGCATAACCACAATCGCCAGAACAATAAGGAGTTGCCAAATACTAATGCCGCTGAGACCCATAATGATTTCCTCGCAAAAAGATAAGTAAGTTTGATTATTATTCCTGAGTACGCGCTGCTTTTTCGTCGTGACCCGAGACGTTAAAGCGACGTGCCAGCTCTTTTAATACTGCATCGGCGTCGGTGCCGAGATGCGATAACATTACCAGACTGTGAAACCATAAATCAGCAGTTTCGTAAATCAGCTCGGAATTATCGCCAGTGGCTTGAGCGTCCTTCGCGGCCAAAATCGTTTCGGTGCATTCCTCACCGACCTTTTCCAAAATCTTATTCAGCCCTTTTTGATGCAGGCTGGCAACGTAAGATGTCTCAGCACCCGCATTATTTTTGCGCGCTTCGAGAATTTCAGTCAGTTGTTGCAGTATATCGTTACTCATGAACAGCTCTTTTACTGATAACGGGTGATAATCTTAGCGGTAGATGTCGGCTGGATCTTTTAATACGGGTTCGACAGTCTGCCATTCGCCATCTTTCAACACCCGGTAAAAACAGGATTCTCTACCCGTGTGACAGGCGATGCCGCCCAGTTGTTCAACTTGCAGGACTATGACATCTTCATCGCAGTCGAGACGAATCTCATGCAGCTTCTGGATATGGCCGGAGGTTTCACCCTTGTGCCAGAGTTGATTGCGCGAGCGCGACCAATAGACTGCCTCACCGCGCTCGGCTGAAAGCTGGAGCGATTCGCGATTCATCCAAGCCATCATCAAAATGCGACCGGTGTTGGCATCCTGTGCAATAGCGGGAACCAAACCATCGCTGTTCCAATTCACGGCGTCTAACCAATTACTCATATGTTTACTCTGTAGAATCTTACGCCAAATTTTGTGCGCGCAGTGCTTTTATTAGATTGGCGCGCAGATGTTGGACATTGACGGTGCCGATAATGGCACTAGTGACCCCAGGGTGAGCGTAGGCAAAATCCAATGCGCTCTGGATGGGGTCTTGGTTACGGTTTTCGCGCTGTTCGGCATCTTTTGCGGCAGCGTGAACGGGAGGCGCATCATGGCAGATATGGCCGCTTGCGAGAACCTTTTTTAGTAGAACTGCCGCACCTTGTTGCGCAGATTTTGCGATCACCGCCTCTTCATCGGTGTAATCCGCGTGGTACATCAGCATCACTGCGTCGCAGACTTCGGCGGCGAGCAGCCCGCCTTCCACCGTTTTGCTGGAGATGCCCAGTGCGCGAATCCAGCCTTCCTGTTTGAGCTGTTGTAAGGTTTGCAGTGCGCCGCTGTTGAGCAGTATGTCCAGATCATTGCCGTCTGAGTGAATCATCACCAGGTCGAGATAGTCGGTGCGCAAGCGGCGCAGCGAGCGCTCCACACTCATGCGGGTGTGTTTGGGGCTGAAGTCGAAGTAGGATCTGCCTTCATCGGAAAATTTATCGGCTTCAAACTCTTCACCGACTTTGGTGGAGATGACCCAGTCTTTGCGCTCTTTGCGCAGTAAATCGCCCAAGCGCTCTTCGCTATAACCATAAGAGGGGGCGGTATCGACAAAGTTGACCCCCATGTCACGGGTACAGTTGAGCAATTCGCGCAGTTGCTCATCGCTGGGCAGGCTAAAACTCTGGGGGTATTTCAGGCCTTGGGTGCGGCCAAATTTTACCGTGCCCAACCCAAAGGTACTCACCTCTATATCAGTGCGGCCAAGGCGTTTACGCGGCATCATTGTTGGTCGTCCTCATCATCTGGCTCCCGAAAGCGCAGTGCCAGTGCCTCTTCAGCGCTCATCGCCGGGGGGAATGCCAGTTCCCACGGGGTTTTGGCCAGCTCGGCGTAAGGCAGATACTGGTGCAAATTAATGTTGTTGTGCGATTGCGTTATACCCGCGTCGCCCAGTAAATCGAGTGCTTGGTTGGCGAGGTTGGGCGCAAGAGTCAACTTGGTCGGCCAGCCGACCAGTAGGTTGCTTGCACCTTCGGCGTGGGCGATAAAGGCGTTATCGGGGCGCAGCAAGCCGGGTTGCAATGGCTCGGCGCGGGCGATTGGCAAAGTGGCCCATTCCGCGCCTTCGAGGTTCACCCAGGGGATCAGCTCGCCTAATTCCTGTTTGGCTTGTTCGATAAGATCGTCGGGTGTCATGCCTGCGCCTTTTTCAGCCAAGCTGCCACCCAGATACCAGACCTGCGCGCCATCGGGCAGGCGGTGACTGGAAATGGTCAGGCGCGGTGTGCTCTCTTGGCCTAGGCAGTGGCCGTAAAAATCAAACGGATGGTGGTGTTTTACCATAACCTGCTGCAGTGGACGCAATTGCATCGCCGGGCTTGCCAGTCCTAGTTGCTGCAGTAATTCGGCATTGCCCTTACCGGCGGTAAACACAAAACGTTGGGCATGAATCTCAAGCGGCTGCTCCGGCGTATCAATTCGCAGGCTGACTTTTCCCTCGGCATTTTTGTGCAGCTTGGCTTGTGACCAATCAATCTGGAAGCAGTGACTTTTTACATTAAGCGCGAGATTGGCGACGAGGCTGGGGGCATCGATCACTATGTCTTCCAGCCGATACAGGCTGCCGGTGAAATCTTTATGGCGCAGCAGCGGCGGGCGGCGATCTTGATGGACTGGCTCAACCCGGCCACGGGTAATTTTGCTGGCAAGGAAGCCGGTGAGCTTGCTGCCTAGGTCATCCCCCGACCACATAAAAAAGTGGTCGCTGAGGATGCGGGTATGGCGTAAATCCACATCGCCTTCACCGCACAGGCAGGCGCGCCAGTGTTTGGGCATTTCTGCTATAGCTTCGGAGGCGCCGGTGAGTGCACCCGCGAGGGTGTATTTCATGCCGCCGTGGATCATGCCTTGGGAGGCGAGGGTTTGCTCGCTGCCGAGCGCTTTGGCTTCAAACAGGGCGATACTGAACCCGGCACGCTTGGCGCGATTAGCCAGCCAAAGTCCGGCCACGCCGCCGCCGATAATCGCCAGATCAAGATGAATGGGAAGTGGGCTTTGGCTCATGAATAGGGAGGTTCCGACAATGGCGCAGGTGTTAATTCAAAATGGGCGCGCAGTATAAGTCTTTCGCGCGTGAATTACCCTTGCAGCGGGTGCTGCTGCTAATATGCATAAAATTTTACGGGTATGTTGATCGCAATGTCATTCAAGTTATTGTTAACCGATGTAATTTCTCCGTTGGGCAGGGCGCTCGAGCATGAGCTGGAGCGTGAGTCGTTCAAGCTGCTGACGCCGAGCGCAGCCGAATTGGATTGGGCAGATGCGCAGAGCTTGCAGGCCTATCTGCACAAACACCAACCGGATTTGATTATTAATTGTCGCGGCTGGGAGGAAGCTTTTTATCGCGATGACCAAGCCTCCTTGGTCAATACTGCGCGCCTGCTGGCGCAAGTCTGTGCCACACAGGAGATCCCACTTATTCACTTGTCTAGCTACTTTGTGTTTGGCTGTGATGGCAAAGTTACCCATAGTGAAAAAGACGCAATTGCGCCGCTCAATGAAGCTGGCCGCGCCTTTGCGGAGGCGGAGCAGGCGATTGCCGGGTTGCCCAAGCACATCATTCTGCGCCTGAGTTGGGTGATTGGTGCCTATGGCGATAATTTGCTCGCGCGACTACTCAGTGCATTTCTGGCGGGCGCTTCAGTTGCGGTTAATCGCCATTTGCGCGGCGCCCCCACTGCGCTGTCCGATGTGGCGCGCGTTGTTGTGGCCATGAGCAAACAAATTCACTGCGGGGCGGACAACTGGGGCGTGATGCATTACTGCAGCAGCGACGCCTGTACCGAGGACGAGTTCGCCGAGCAGCTGCTGCAACTCTTGATTCAACAGCAACTGCTTACCGCCGAACCCAGTATTACGCTAGATGATAATGAACCCACCGATCAGCCGCTTAGTGCCATTCTCGGCTGCCGCCGCGCGCGCGATTACTTCGGTATTCAAGCCCGCTCCTGGCGCCCGAGTTTATTGCCGCTGGTAAAGCAGTGGTTGCATAACCGCGAGCAGATGAACGCTGAACAGTAGTGCTTTGTTAATAGTGATAGCGCAATTGCGCGATCAACAATCCGCTGTCGCTCATTTTGTAAATTAAGCGATGTTCGTCGTTGATGCGGCGAGACCAATAGCCTGCCAGTGCATGTTTGAGTGGCTCGGGTTTGCCGATGCCGGAGAAGGGTTGGCGCTGAATTTCCCTGATCAAGGTATTAATCCGCTCCAGTATTTTACGGTCACTCTTTTGCCAGAACAGGTAGTCATCCCAGGCTTGCTCTGAAAAAATCAGTTTCATTCCAGTAATGCCCGTTCCGTGCCTTTAGTGTCTTCAAGTTGGGCGATTGCTGCCATTAGCCGTTGCGCGTTTTTAGGGCTTTTGAGCAGGTAGGCGGTTTCTTCCATGGCTTTGTAATCATCGAGCGAGATCATCACCACGGATTGTTGGCCGTTGCGGGTGATGATAAGTGGTTCGTGGTCTTCGCATACCTTATCCATAGTGCTGGCAAGGTTGGCGCGGGCAGTGGTGTAGGTGATGGCGTCCATAGATACCTCGATGTATATGTACGCAATAATGTACAGGTTGGATGGGTTTCTGTCGAGCCAGGTGTTAATGGTTGAGCAATAAAAAAACCGCGAGGCGCTGGTGCGGCTCGCGGTTTTTGTTTTTACGGCTGGGTATTAAACGCGTTGAAAAACTAATGTCGCGTTAGTGCCGCCAAAACCGAAGCTGTTAGACATCACACGGTTCAGTTTCACGCCGTCTTGACGCTTGAGCACAATCGGCATGCCTTCCGCTTCTGGGTCAAGGGTTTCGATGTTGGCCGAGGCGCAGATAAAGTCGTTTTCCAGCATCAGCAAGCTGTAAATCGCCTCTTGTACACCGGTTGCGCCAAGGCTGTGGCCGGTGAGGGACTTGGTGGAGCTGATGGCGGGAATTTTATCGCCAAACGTCGCTTTGATCGCTTTGAGTTCGGCTAAATCACCCACTGGCGTAGAGGTGCCGTGAGAGTTGATGTAGTCGATCTCGCCATCCACAGTCGCCAGCGCTTGTTTCATGCAGCGGGTTGCGCCTTCGCCTGATGGGGCAACCATGTCGTAGCCGTCAGAGGTGGCGCCGTAGCCGACGATCTCGGCGTAAATTTTCGCGCCGCGCGCTTTGGCGTGTTCGTATTCTTCAATTACTAAACAGCCGCCACCACCTGCAATCACAAAACCATCGCGATTGGCGTCGTAGGCGCGTGAGGCTTGTCCGGGGGTTTCGTTGTATTTGGTCGACAATGCGCCCATGGCATCAAACAGGGCAGTCAGGGTCCAATGCTCTTCTTCGCCGCCGCCGGCAAAGACAATGTCTTGTTTGCCGAGTTGGATTTGCTCTAGCGCTACGCCAATACAGTGAGCGCTGGTCGCACAGGCAGAAGAGATGGAGTAGTTAACGCCTTTGATTTTGAACGGAGTCGCCAAACAGGCTGAGGTGGTGCTGCCCATGGTTTGGGTGACACGGTAGGGGCCAACACGCTTAAGGCCTTTTTCCCGCAGGATGTCGGCCGCTTCTACCAAGTTCATCGAAGATGCGCCACCGGAGCCCATGATGATGCCGGTGCGCTCGTTGGAAACTTGCTCTTCGCTCAGGCCTGCGTCGGTAATCGCCTGTTGCATAGAGATGTAGGCATAGGCTGCTGCATCGCCCATAAAGCGCAATACTTTGCGGTCGATTAACTCTGACAGATTGATATCAATAGAGCCTGCAACATGGCTACGGAAGCCCATCTCTTTGTAGGTTTCCTGAAATTTGATACCGGAACGGCCAGCGCGCAATGCATCCAGCACGGTATTTTTATCATTGCCCAGGCAGGACACAATTCCCATACCGGTAACAACAACGCGTTTCATAGGCTACCTCTTTTGTTTTTAGCTAAACCTGAACAGCACTAATGGCTGTTTTATGCGGTTAAAAGGGCGAACATTATGCCATAAGCAGTCAGGTGCTCACCCGTTATCATTATTGTGGATACTTAAACGCTATCGTTTTTTTGGAATAATCCAACACGTAAATCTGACGCGAAATAAATATCTTTGCCATCGCAGGAAACGCGACCATCGGCAATACCCATAATCAACTTGCGCTCGATTACACGCTTTAAGTTGATGTGATAGGTGATCTTTTTGGCGGTGGGAAGAATCTCGCCAGTGAACTTAACTTCGCCACAGCCGAGTGCGCGGCCGCGACCGGGGTTGCCTTTCCAGCCAAGGAAAAAGCCAACCAATTGCCACATAGCATCTAAACCTAAGCAGCCCGGCATTACTGGATCGCCAGCGAAATGGCAGTTAAAAAACCACAGGTCTGGGTTAATGTCCAACTCGGCCACTATTTCGCCTTTGCCGAATTCACCGCCGGTCTGACTAATGTGAGCGATACGATCTAGCATAAGCATATTGTTAATGGGCAGCTGCGCATTGCCTGGGCCAAACAAGTGGCCGTTGCCGCATTTGATCAACTCTTCTCGGCTGTAGGAGCTTTGGGGTTCAAAGGTAGTCATCGAATATACTCTGCTAGTGATCGTTGAGTGCAGGCATGGCCTGCGCAAAAGTGCGCCATTCTAACCGCTGTGGCTCAGTTGTCCAGTTGGATGGCGCAGGTGTTCTGGTATAGATGGTAGCGATTAAAAGCTGCGCGCCAGTGAAAACTCGGCTAATTGTTTCATTGCAGTGGTGTAAGTGTTATCGGGTAAATGTTGCAATTGTGCCAATGCCTGCTGCACTTGCTGCCGTGCTGCGTCCAGAGTATAGGCCATGCCGCCGGTGGCTTGGACGATTTCCAGCACTGCCGGCAACAGGCTCGCATCGCCAGTGCGAATCGCGTTGGCGATAGTCTCAGCTTGCTCGGGCGTGCCAGTGCGCATCGCGTGAATCAAGGGCAGAGTGGGCTTGCCTTCGGCCAAATCATCGCCGACATTTTTGCCGAGGGTGGCGGCATCGCCGGTGTAATCCAAGGCATCGTCAACTAGCTGAAAGGCGACACCCACATGGCGGCCATACAGACGCAGTGCTTCGCGCTGAACCGGCGTGGCGCCACACTGTACCGCCGCAACTTCACAGGCGGCAGCAAACAGGATCGCAGTTTTTTTATCGATCACGCGGAAGTAGTTTTCTTCATTCACGTTCGGGTCTTTAGCGTTTACCAGCTGCTGCACTTCACCTTCGGCGATGATATTGGTGGTGTCACTCAGGATCGCCATTACATCCATGCTGCCAATTGCCACCATCATCTGAAACGCGCGGGAGTAAAGGAAGTCGCCGACCAATACACTCGGCGCATTGCCCCATTGGGCGTTGGCGGTGGGGCGGCCACGGCGCAGGTTGGACATGTCTACTACATCGTCATGCAATAAGGTTGCGGTGTGGATGAATTCGATAATCGCCGCGAGCGATAAATGATCCTTACCCTGATAGCCCAGTGCGTTGGCGGTGAGCAATACCAGCAGTGGACGCAGACGTTTGCCGCCCGCTTCGACCAGATAGTGACCGATGTTTTCCACCAGACCGACATCCGAGTGGAGCTTGTCGATGATGAGTTGGTTAACTGCGCTGAAGTCGTCTTTAACGGCCTGATGAAATGGCAACATGGTAGTTTCTTTTTATCTTGGGTTGGCGGGCTGGGTCAGGTATTGGCTTGGTAAATTTTCAGGTCGCCATGCTAGCAGTGGGGGCGAGCGAGTCAAGGAAAAGCTGGCACGGAAAGCACATCAAACCAGCTTGGCGTCAGCGGCTGTTGGCATTTGCTGGCGAGTGCGGCGTAATTCTGTGCCCCCAGCGTCCACTGATGAAACTGCCATTCATCGCGGTCTTGGTTCAGTTCTGCTGCAATTTGCGCATGAATCCTATCGTTCGCGAGTTCAAAGGCTATTTTCTCCAGTCCTGCCGAAATTCCTGTGCCTATTGCTTTAAAGAAGGCTTCTTTAAGCGTCCAGAGGCGATAGAAATAATCGTGTTGTGCGTCGCCAGCGAGTGTTTGAAGGTGCGCAAATTCGCGCGGGTGATAATAACTTTCGGCGATGCCGGTTAAATCCCGCGTGCTGCTTACTGCTTCTATATCTACCCCGATCAGTTCTATGTTGCTGACCGCCAGCAGCGCCCAGTGGCCGCTGTGGCTCAGGCTGAAGTGAATGTCGCGCTGCGGCAGATAGGGCTTGCCTTTGTCGCTGCGCAAAAACTCTATCGCCTCGGGTGTGGCTCCGGTATAGCGTGCCAGCACCTTGCGCAGCAACCAACGGCTGGCGATATAACTTTCTTTGCCGCGCACAAACTTTTGTGCGCGCTCTCGCTCGCTCGGGTTCATGACCCGCGCTGCATCGGCAAAATGCGCTGTGGTGAACTGGTTGATGTCCAAGCACCAGATATGCACTTCGTCCGCGCGCAGGGGGCGAGCAGTTTCAAACCTGGGCGTGTGTAATGGTGTAAACGGTGTAGACATAACGTTGAATAGCGATAGTAGGTGGGCGGCTATCATACGCCGATTGGCTCCCGTGCCGCAGCGCTAAGAGATTTGCAATCTGTGCTTTGCGCCACATCGATAAATCAGCGACAATTCGCGCCCTCAAAAAACCTTTCTATTGAAACGATCCCCAATTTGGAGTTGCTATGCAAATCACTGCCGATAAAGTCGTCAGCTTTCACTACCGTCTGAACGAAACGGGTGGCGAACTGCTGGAGTCATCCTACGAAACCGAACCCACTCTTTATCTGCACGGCCACAATGGTTTGTTGGCGGCATTAGAAGACGCGTTGGAAGGCAAACAAGCGGGCGACAAAGTTTCCATCAGCATCACTCCGGAGCAAGGCTATGGTGTGCGTCAGGAAGGTGCGGTGCAGCGTATTCCTATCAAACATTTGCACGGCCATGAAAAGCTCAAAGGCAAATTAAAGCCAGGCATGAAAGTCGCGGTAAATACCCAGCACGGCCCCTGGGATGCAGTGGTATTAAAAGTGGGTAAATTTAATGTCGATATCGACAGCAACCATCCACTCGCCGGAAAAAATCTCGACTTTGAATTAGAAGTGATGGAAGTACGCGATGCAACTGATGACGAGTTGGCGCACGGCCATGCACACGGCGTAGGTGGGCATCACCACGATTAATAGAGTGTGATTGCCCCTCGCAAAAGCCCGCGCATGTCGCGGGCTTTTTATTGGCGCTAGTTTGCCCTGATGAGTTAATCCGTGTTGAGAACTGTAAAATCCGGGGCAACGTTGTCAGTTTTGATTGCAGGGCTGCGCTTGGCTCAGGTATGGTGCTTTTTGTGAGCAATCACACAGCGAATTTTAATAATAATTTGACCCACTACTGCCCAAATCAATAATACCAACACAGGCATACACGATGAACAATCCCTCTGCGCTTGCAAGCCGCGTTTTATCCATTGATGTGTTTCGCGGCATCATTATTTTCACCATGGTTTTTGTCAACGAGTTGGCGGGTATCGCCAATGTGCCCCAGTGGATGAAACACTTACCCGCGAATGTGGACGGCATGACGTTTGTCGATCTGGTCTTCCCCGCATTTTTATTTATTGTCGGCATGTCGATTCCGTTTGCGATTCAGGCGCGCATTAATAAGGGCGATTCAGCGCTGGAAACTTTCAAACACATTGCGCTGCGCAGTTTGGGTTTGATTGTAATCGGTGTATTTATGGTAAATGCTGAATCCGGTTATGACGTAGCGGCGATGGGAATTTCTATCTCGCTGTGGACGCTGTTGATGTTTATTTATGTATTACTGATTTGGTCGAATTATCCCAAAACACTTTCGCCTGCAATTAGCCTGGGCGCAAAACTGCTGGGCATTGCGGGTTTGGTAATGCTGTGGTGGATGTATAGAGGCCCGAACAATACCGGCATGACCACCCAGTGGTGGGGTATTCTCGGTTTGATTGGTTGGGCCTATTTAATTGCAGCTTCTTTGTTTCTTATTACTCGCCAGTTTGCCTCGCCAGCGGTGCAGTTTTTTACGCTCGCATTTGCTGCACTGGCATTAATCGGATTCTTTTTTGCATTGAATAAAACTGCATTGGCATCTATGCCGGTATTTCAAACACTGGCTAGTGCCAATGGCAATCACACTCATGCCGCGATTGTATTGGCCGGTGTGATTCTCTCGCAATTATTCTATTTGCCGAATTTTTCCGCGAGTAAGTTGAAAAACTATTTGGTGTTTACCTGTGTGGTGCTGGTGCTTGCGTTTGCCAGCTGGCACATCGCGCCCATCTCCAAAATTTGGGCGACACCGAGCTGGGCATTGTTTAGCGTATTTTTTTGCTGTGTGATTTTTGGCGTGGTGTATTGGTTGGTCGATGTAAAACATCAGCGCGCTTGGATAAGATTCTTTGAGCCATCGGCAACCAATCCATTGTTGGTGTATATATTGCCGTACATGGTGTTATCGCTGTGCGGGAGCTTGGGGTTCAAACTTCGCCCGGACATGTTTGATGCGGGTTTTCTGGGGATTTTGTGGAGTCTGGGTTTTGCGTGCGTGATTATGGGAATAGGTGCGGGGTTAACTCGAATGGGCTTGCGGGTTAAGCTGTAGCTTGCTGCTCTCAGGGTAATCTTAAGTGACCTGATTGCGGCGGTATGTTTTTATTATTGACGTCTAAGAGCACTTTTGTCTGTGACTTTTTCACAATTTTTCATCACAATTTTTAACAAGTTTTAAAAAACCACTCTGGTACTATTTCTGCGCAATGTGAGTAAGCATTGTGCGTGCGTCACTGCCGAGTGTTCGTGCGCTGTTAACTAATAACAAGATTGGATTCAATATAATTTTAAACATAGGTTGATTGAGGCGAATTAATTTTATGTTTTTATTGAATCCGACTTGTTATTGAAATTTGTAGTCGTTAGGATGCCCTCGACCTAAAAGTGTGGGTCGGCGCAGCGAATGCTGAAGATTTTTTAATGGGAAAGTTTAAATTTTAAGGATCAGAGACGGCAGTGTAATCCAAGGGGGCTCCCTTGTTTTGCTGGTGGGAATGTAGGGCGTTTCGCTTTACATTTTTTACGGCAATGTTCCTCTCTCTATTGGCGGTTTTTCTTGCGAAAAACAGTGCTGATTCTTTTTTGCTTTCCTCCTTAATTATTTTTTGTGCATTCAATAAATTATTGGCGATTATTTTTTGTGGATTTTATCTGCAAAATTTACGTATTTTTTTATTGGTGTAATTAGTCGCGGCGCCTTGGAACACTTGCTGCTTTTAAGTTGTTGCAAGGATCGCAAACCAACAGGTGATGCCGGGTTTGGCACAGTTTAACCCTGCCGCCTGCCGCAAATATGATGGTTGCAAAAAGTGCGACTGTCGCAAAGGAGATGAGATCATGCCCCAACTGCTTAGTGAAGACTATTCCGATATTGTGCGCCTGTTGCGCGCACGTTCGTCCCTTCAACCTACTCGCCTCGCATTTTCGTTTCTCGATGATCGAACCCTGAGTGGGCGCGAAATTTCTTATGCTGAACTTGATTTTCAGGCGCGCAGGGTGGCGGCTGAACTGCTGGCGCTCAACCTCGGCGGAGAGCGTGCGGTATTATTATTTCAGCCTAGTGCAGAATATATTTTTGCGATGATTGGCTGCTGGTATGCAGGTGTTACCGCGGTGCCAATTTTTGCGCCGCGCATGAATGCCTCGGTTGAGCGTGTGCGGGCGATTGTCGCCAATGCGGATGCGCGCATCATGCTATCTAATAGCAATGTGATCAGCACCCTGAGTGCGCCTGAATGGGATGATTTGGTGTCGGCAGGCTTGGTGATGATTGCTACAGACAGTATCGATGATGCAATCGCCGATGCGTGGCAAATGCCGGAGATTAGCCCGCATACTTTGGCGGTATTGCAATATACCTCTGGTTCAACTGGAACCCCCAAAGGGGTGCGCCTCCAACATAAACACTTGATGGTCAATTCGCGCATGATTGCGCGCAACATGCAAACGGATTCCTCAAGTGTCGGCGTGGTGTGGATTCCGCCTTATCACGACATGGGGTTGATCGGCGGCATTGTGCAGCCGTTCTATACGGGTTTTCCAATCTACTTAATGGTGCCGGCCAGCTTCTTGCAACGACCTATGCGGTGGCTGGAGGCCATTAGTCTTTATCGCGGCACCCACACCGCGGCGCCCAATTTCGCCTACGACCTTTGTGTAAAACGTGCGAAGCCAGAGCAAATTCCGGCGCTGGATTTATCTTGCCTGCGTATGGCGGGCAATGGTGCTGAACCTATTCGCGCAGAGACCCTGCATCGGTTTATCGACACCTTTGCCCCTGCCGGTTTTGATCCGCGTGCGTTTTTCCCTTGTTACGGCATGGCTGAAACAACGCTCTATGTCAGCGGCAATCAAGTGATGCGCGGGCTAAAAACCCTGCAGGTCGCCCGCCATACGCTCGCGACCGGTACGGTCATGGCATCGGCCGATGGCGAGCTTGAATTGGTGAGCAGCGGAGTTCCCGATATAGAAATTGAGGTTGCCATTGTCGACCCTTTAACGCAGTTGCGCTGCTCGTCGGGCGAGGTGGGCGAGATATGGGTTGCGGGTGAAACAGTGGCCGATGGTTACTGGAATCGCCCTGATGTGACCGCAGAAACATTTGCTGCCCGGTTGGCGGATTCATCGCACAATTGGCTGCGCACTGGCGATTTGGGGGCGTTGGTAGACGGTGAAATTTATGTGACCGGGCGAATTAAGGATCTGATTGTTATCCGCGGTCACAATCATTATCCGCAGGATATAGAAGCCACCGTGCAGCTTGCCCACGCGGCGGTGAAGGCCCACGGCGTTGCAGCCTTCTCGCTGGAAACCGAGGAGGGAGAGAGTATTGGTTTGGTGGTTGAATTGGAGCGCGGAAAATTTCAGGGTGAAACAAGTGAAATTGAAGCCGCGATACGCAACGCCATGTCGCAGGCGCATCAGTTGGCGCCTGCCAGCATTACCTTCGTCAAACCTAATCGTATTCCGAAAACGTCGAGTGGCAAAATCCAGCGGTTGCAGGCGCGGGATATGTTGTTGGATGGACGTTTTGCGCAGGTGAGTTTGGCGCAGGCTGACACGGAGGAAGTGTGATGAATCATTTGCCTCAATACAGTGAAGCCTTGCGTCTGGAACAATTGCTGGGCGACCCAGAGCTGGCCAGCAATTGCCTGTCGTTCGCCAATGCCATGCGTCTGGATGAGCAGGATGCCTTCCCTGAAGCAGAAGTGTCGTTTTTGCTCGGTCACGGTTTGCCTGAAGCTTATGTGCCTGCGCATTTGGGCGGTACATTTACCTCCAGTGAAACATTTTTGGCGCTGGGGCGTGTATTGGCTCGCCGCAATATGACGCTGGCAGTGAGTTACAGCACCATGTTGTGGAGCATGCTGGGTTGGATTGGCGGCTCCTCGTCGCAGCAACACAAGATTGCGCACTGGGTAATGAAGCAGGGGTTGTTTCCTTGCTTGGCTTATTCGGAGGCCAATCACGGCGCTGATTTAACGGCGAATGAGCTGACCGCAACGAAAACTCCGCAGGGCGATTACATTCTCAATGGTGAAAAATGGCCGATTAATCGTGCAACCCGCTCGGGCTTTCTGGTGTTGTTGGCGCGCACCAATGACAGTCTAAACCTGCGCAACCATTCGCTGTTTATCATCAACAAAAATGATCTGGAATCCCGCCATTACTACCATTTGCCGCGGGTAAAAACCCATGGTCTACACGGTTGCGATATCAGTGGTATCGGTTTTCGCAATTGCTTGATTCCCGCTAGCAGCCTGATTGGTGAAGAGGGGCACGGGTTGGAGTTGGCACTCAAGGGTTTCCAGATCACTCGTTCATTTTGCAGTGCGTTGTCCTTGGGGGTGGGCGACAGCGCTCTGCGTCTGGTGGCGGATTTTGCGGCGCATCGCAAACTCTATGGCCGTACCGTGGCCGCCTTGCCCCATGCGCGCGACATTATGGCCAATGCCTATGTATCGCAATTAAATGCGGAGGTGGTTAGCCTTCTTGCGGCGCGCGGGCTGCACTTTTTTCCCGCGCAGTTTTCTACCTGGTCGAGCATTGCCAAGGTACAGACAACCCATTTGATCGATCATGCCTGTCAGCAATTGGCTTCTGTATTGGGCGCGCGCTATTACATGCGCGAACAACATGCGGAGGGCATGTTCCAGAAAATTTTGCGCGACGGTTCAATTGTTTCGGTGTTTGATGGCAGTACCCCTATCTGCTTGGACAGCCTTGCGACACTCTTGCCCAGCCTGGCCAAAATGCGCCGTGCCGATGTGCCCGCAGCGGATACCGCTGCCCTGTTTGATTTGCGCGCCGAGGTGCCACCACTGAACTTTGCGCAGCTGACCCTGTTTGGTCGCGGACGCGATGCGGTGATTGAAAGCCTGCCCGGATTGTTACAAAAACTGGAGCAGTTGCCAGCAGATCACAGCTTGTCGGCCGATCATCTCAGCAATCTGCGCTGCCAAGCCCGGGCGCTGCAGCAATCGGTTGCGCGGTTGGACGAAGACATTCTGGCCGAACCTATGGTGCGTGGCGCATCCAATAGCCCTCGTCAGTTTGCGCTGGCGGAGCGTTATATCGCCTTGCACTCCGCCGTTGCTGCGCTGGGCCTCTGGCTGCACAACCTCGACCATATGGGGGTGTTTTTCAAGCAGGCGGTTTGGCTGCACGCCATTCTGCTGCGCCAAGGTGAATATCAGTTCCGCAGCGGACAATTGCCTGCCGACTTGCTCGACCATCTTTATCCGCAACTGGAGCATCAGTTGAATCAGGGCAAAATGTTCTCGCTGATCGACTGGCCGGTCGCCGCTAAAGGTCTGCCGCAAACCCCTCCTGAAAGCCAATCTCACCACCACAAGGAAATTAGTTATGAACGCCATTACGCATGAATCGCTCGATCTGCACTCAACCTTGGTCAGCATGTTAGCGAAGGAGCTGCGCCTACCGGAAGCCAGTGTTGAGCCGCATCAACCCCTGACCCAATACGGTTTGGATTCCATTTCCGCGTTGACCATTGCCGGTGATTTGGAAGACATGCTGGATATGCAATTGCCGGTAACCCTGCTGTGGGATTGCCCAACCATTAACGATCTGGCTGAGTCGCTCGCCCAGATGATCAGGGAACGCTAATGGACACGCTCAAGGATGGGACTGTCCAGGTGGAGGCGCCATTGCCCCACCTGGAGGCCAGCTATCCCCTGGCGCCGGAGCAACAAGGGCTTTGGTTTTTGCACCGCATGGCACCCGATTGTGGGGCCTATCATCTTTTGTTCAGTTTTGAGGCCGAGATCAATTCTGCGCACCGCACGCACTATCAGGCGCTGCTGCCGGCGCTGCTGCGGGACTATCCGATTCTGCGCACCGCGCTGCCCGAAACAGCTGCCGGCCCCTGCCAGCAGGTTTTTTCATCGGTAGCGGCCGATATCCGCATGACCGATGTGATTGGTATGGATGACTGCCAATTGCGCGAGCTGGCGCGACAGGATAGTCGCCAGCCATTTAATCTCGCCCAACCTCCGCTATGGCGTGTGCATCTTTACCGGCGCAGTGCCAATCGCTGGCTGGTGGTCGCAGTTGCACACCATTTGCTGCTCGACTTTTGGTCGCTGGGGCTGCTTTTACAAGATGTCTGCCAACGTTTGGGGCTGCCCATTCCCAGTAGTACCCAGCCGGATGGGCAGGGTTACGGTGTACGTGCCGAGAGTTTGCAGGTTGTGCCAGAAGCCCGGCAGGCGCAATGGCGTGATTATTGGTGCGAGCAACTGAAAGGCATTCCCCCCGCCCACGGTATACCGCTGGATCAGCCGCGCCAACGCCTGCAATCCTACGAGGGGCGTTCGTTGGCCTTTAGTTTGAGCCGCGAAACCAGCGATCAGCTCAAAGCCCTGACGCGCGCGCGCGGTGTGACCCCGTTTATGACCTTTCTCGCTACCTGGGCCATCAGTCTTCACAGTCTGTGTGGCGATGAAGACTGGGTGATCTCATCGCCCGTGGCGGGCCGTTTGGCGCGTGCGGAGCGGCAGCAGCTGGGGCAGTTCGTCAATACCCTCGCATTGCGTGTGGGGGTTGATGGCAAGCAAACCTTTGCGGAGGTGTTGCAACAGGTGCGCGAGCGGGTGATTGGCGCAATCAAGCATCAAGATTGCCCCTTTCCCTGGTTGGTAGAGCAGCTGGCACCGGAGCGCGACCCAGGTTTAGCGCCCCTCAGCCAGATAGGTTTCTCCTGGGAGCGCCTGCCATTGCTGGCGGATTTTGAAGGTTTTTTCCTGCCGGAGCCGCCCGCGCAGGTGCTGCGGTTTGACGAGGTGATGCTGAGCCCGTTTGCGGTGCCGCAACAGGAAGGCCAGCTCGAACTGCAACTCGAAATGGGCGGCGAGCGCGATGGCGCATATACCGGGCAGTTAAAATATGTGACTGGGCTGTTTACCCCTGCCAGCGCCCAGCGCGTGCGCGACAATTTTATGCGCTGGGTAAAAACGCTGGTTGCTAATCCCGAGACACCCATCAACCAATTGCAAACCCTCAGTGAAGAACAGCAACAGCTGTTGCTGCAGTTGGGGCGGGGGCCGGAGCGTCTCTGGTATCCACCCCATGCGCAATTCGGGATGGATGAAATTCTGGGCGATATCGCCGAGCGGGTGAAAACCACGCCCGATGCACTGGCGGTAATGGATGGCCAGCAGCGCTACAGCTACCAACAACTCTGGGCGCGGGCGCACAGCATTGCCGGTGCGTTGGCTGCACAAGGTGTCGCACCGCAAACCCATGTCGGCCTGTTCTTGCACCGCCATTGCGATCTGCTGGCCAGCATTTTGGGCGTGTGGCTTTGCGGCGCTGCCTATGTTCCGCTGGATCCCAACTTTCCCGCAGAGCGCTTGGCCTATATCGCCGAAGATGCCCAACTGCACTTATTGCTCACTGAAAGCGCGCTGCTGAATGATTTACCGCTGCCGATGGCCTGTCTGGTGGTAGATCAGCCACTGGCTGCCAATGCGGGTTTCCAGCCAGTTCACGGCCAAGCGGCGTATATTCTTTACACCTCAGGCTCTACCGGCAAACCCAAAGGTGTGCGGGTGGGACATGCCTCGCTGCGCAACTTTCTGCTCTCTATGCAAGAGTTGCTGGGTTGGGACGCACAGCATCGGCTGTTGGCAATCACGACTACGGCGTTTGATATCTCGCTGTTGGAGCTGTTTTTGCCAATGTTGGGTGGTGGCAGCCTGATGATTGCCGATAACAGCACCAGTCACGACGGTCAGGCATTGGCGCGTTGCCTCAATGACCATGGCATTAATTGCCTGCAGGCGACACCGGCGAGCTGGAAAATGCTGCTCGATGCGGGTTGGCAAGCCGCGCCGGGTTTTACCGCTCTCTGTGGTGGTGAGGCACTGACACCCGATCTCGCCAGTCGCCTACACGCTCAGGTTGAACATCTGTGGAATGTTTACGGCCCGACTGAAACCACGGTCTGGTCTACCGCCAGCCGCTTGGAGCCGGGCACTAACATTCACTTGGGGCAGCCGCTGGCCAATACGCAATTGTATGTGCTGGATGCCGAAGGTCAGCTCGCCGCTCCCGGCGCGTTTGGTGAACTTTGGATTGGCGGTACAGGTCTGGCGTTGGATTACTGGCGCCGCCCTGAATTGACGCAGGAAAAATTCACCTATCTACCTCAGTTGCGCAGTGCGGGTCGCCTCTATCGCACCGGCGATAAGGTGCGCTGGAACAGCCTTAACCAACTGGAGCACCATGGCCGCCTTGACTTCCAGGTCAAATTGCGTGGCTACCGCATCGAGCTGGGTGAGATTGAGCAGCTCATCAAACAGAGTGCAGGTGTTAAGGATGCACTGGTGATTGTGCGTGAAGACCGCCCCGGCGATACCCGTTTGGTGGCGTATCTCATTGCAGATGAAGCACTCGATCAGGCCGTGATAAGCGCACAGTTGGCGGAAAAATTACCGGCCTATATGCTGCCAAGCGCGTGGGTCAAGCTGGCTGCTTTTCCCGAGACACCCAACCGCAAGGTAGATCGCAAAGCCCTGCCCAAGCCCAGTTATGACGATACCGGCCGCACCTATCGCGCACCTGCGGATGCGTTGCAAATGCAGTTGGCAGGCTTGTTCGGTGAATTGCTCGATATGAGCAATGTGGGGGCTGACGATGATTTTTTTGCCTTGGGCGGCCACTCACTGCTGGCGGTGCAATTGCTCTCTGCTATTCGCCGCCTGACCGGCGCCGATCTGGCACTGGCCGATTTACTGCAACACAAAACCGTGGCCAGTTTGGCTGCGCGTATCCGCAACCATAGCGATCAAACAGGGGGGATGAACATTACCTTGCGCGCCGGTGTGGATACCCAACCGCTGTGGCTATTTCACCCCATCGGCGGCAATGTGTTCTGCTATCTGGAATTGGTGCGTCAGCTCAATCCCGCGCGCCCGGTCATCGCCTTTCAGGCACCGGGTCTGGATGATATGGATGCCGCTGAAGTCAGTATCGAAAATATGGCTAGCCTCTACCTGGAGCAGCTGCGCCAGTTACAACCGGAAGGGCCTTACTTGCTGGGTGGCTGGTGTTTTGGTGGCACTCTCGCGTTTGAGGTTGCACGGCAACTGCAGCGTTCCGGCGAGTGGGTGGATGGCGTCGTACTGATCGATACCCGCGCGCCCATCGAAGCGAATGTGCCAGCGGATTCGGATGACGCCACCTTGCTGTCCTGGTTTGCCCGCGATCTGGCCACCCCCTACGGCAAAAGCTTGCGCATCGCGCCGGAAACTCTGCGCGAACTCGCTCCGGAACACATGTTTAGCCATGTGCTGGATGAGGCTAAAGCCATTGGCGTTCTGCCGTTGGATGCGGATGTGGCGGCACTGGAGCGTTACTTCCAAGTGTACATAGGCAATGGTATCGCCCTGCGCCTTTATTTCCCGGAACCTGAGCCTCTGCCATTACTCTTGTTGCGCGCGCTCGATGAGCAAGAAGATTACGGCCCCAGTTTGGGGTGGAGTGAACTGGCCGCTGCCGGCCTGACCCAAATCGATCTGGCGGGCGATCACAACTCCATTATGTATGCACCTCAGGCGCAAGCTGTCGCCAGTGCTATCGATAACCATTTTTCACTGAAACCCCACAAAGGATTTGCCGCATGATTCACGCCGATTATCACTATCACCTGAATATCGACCCCGATGTGGGGTTTGATTATCTGGCCAACCCGCTCAATGACCAGTATTGGCAAAGCTCCTGTGCCGCGGTGGAAATGGCTGCCGCCGAGCCGGCGGTTGGTGCCCAGTACAAAATCAAGTTCAACTTTCTGGGGCGCACGATGGATTTTGCCTGCCAGATTACCGAGCGCGACCCGCTCAAGCGTTACGCCTTCGCAGTGCTTGAGGGGCCTTTTATTTACCGGGGCTGCTATGACTTTACCCCCACGGCGGAAGGGCTCGATGTGCATTGGCAGTTTGAAGCGGAACCCGGTCGGTTCTTCGGGATTATCCCGGCCAGCTTGTTGCGCAAAGTATTGGTTAGCCAGGTGGAACGCGACTTGGTGAAACTCCGGCGCCTGCTGCCTGCGGCACAACCAGCCTAACTTATTCACATTTTTCGGAGCCATCTGTCATGAACCGTTACGCCCGTACACTGCTCGCCTACCGCCGCTGGGTGATTGCTATCACCTTGCTGATTACTGCCGTTTTGGCGTCGTTCGCCTCTACGGTAAAAATTGTGATTGACCCTGCCGAGCTGGCGCCTCAGGGGCACCCACTGATTAAAGCCACCAATAAAGTAGAAGCTGTTTTTGGATCCAAATACTTGATGCTGATTGGCATTACTGCCGAGCAGGGCGATATTTTTCAACCTGCCGTATTGGGTGCAGTTGAACGCATCACCCGCAAATTGGAGGCAACGGATGGCGTGGTGCAAACCACACTGCTCAGCCTGGCCGCCCGTCAAGCCAAAGGTATTCACGCGACCGAAGACGGCTTTGAAGCCAAACCATTGTTGGCTTCAGGCGCGTTGGACGCCGCGGCAATGGCACAGCTTAAAGCCGCATTGGCGGAAAACCCGTTATATCTGAACACGATTGTTTCTGCCGATATGCGCACCGCTGCCATTTTGGTGGAATTGAAAGAGCGCTCAGATGGTTTCCAAAAAATGCTTGAACCGGTTCACGCCATTATCGATGCAGAGCGCCGCGAAGGTATCGCCATCACGCTGGGTGGCAACCCGGTTTATCTCGATAAAACCGAGGTGTTTGCACAGCGTATTAATCTGTTATTCCCGCTGGCCATCCTGATTATCGGGCTGTTGCATTTTGAAGCCTTCCGCACCAAGCAGGGTTTGATTTTGCCACTGGTAACCGCGCTGATGGCGGTGGCTTGGGGCATGGGGTTGATGGGTTTGCTCAAGCGCCCGATGGATATTTTTAATTCGCCCACACCGATTTTAATTTTGGCGGTGGCGGCGGGGCATGCGGTGCAATTGCTCAAACGCTACTACGAAGAATATGCGCGCCTGCGCAGCGAATCGCCGCAGATGGATGCTAAGGCCGCTAACTATGAAGCCGTTATTTTATCTATCGCGGGTGTCGGCCCCGTCATGCTGATTGCAGGCTCGGTTGCCGCACTCGGATTTTTCTCGCTGATGGTTTTTGATATAGCCACGATTCGCGCGTTTGGTTTATTTACCGGTATGGGCATTCTGAGTGCGTTGGTGCTGGAGATGACGTTTATTCCCGCCGTGCGTTCGCTGTTGCCGGCACCCAGCGAGAAGGATATCAACAACGAATTGCGCGAGCGTTTTTGGGGGCGTTTCCCGCGTTGGTTGGGCGCGCAGTTAGCCTGTTACAACAAGCGCCGTGGATTGTATGCAATCACGGCATTATTGGTATTGGTATCGGCCTGGGGCATGAGCCGTATCAATATCGATAACGCCACCAAAAACTTTTTTGCCGAGGGTCTGCCAATCCAACAGGATGACAGTTTTCTCAATCAGCAATTGGGCGGCACCAACAGTTTGTACATCATGGTGGAAGGGAAGGCGGCAGATGCGATAAAAGATCCGCAATTGCTCGCGGGTATTGAGCACATCCAGCGTTTTGCCGAAGCGCAACCCCATGTTGGCAAAACCCTATCACTGGTGGATTACATCAAGCGTATGCATCAAGCAATGAATGCAGAAGCAGGTGACGCACAATCAGTACCTACCGACGGTAATTTAATTGCGCAATATTTGCTGTTGTATTCCATGTCGGGCGAGCCGGGCGATTTTGACTCGTTTGTCGATTACCAATACCAGAATGCAAAAATTACACTGTTACTCAAAACCGGTAGCAATGCCTATATCAAAACATTGGTCGCAAAATTGGAAGCAGAAACGCGCAAAACCTTTGGTGATACCGCGACTATTCGTTTTGGTGGCGATGTAGCACAAACCATCGCACTCACCGATACCATGGTAGAGGGCAAACTGCGCAACATTATGCAAATTGCTCTGGCTATTTTTGTTATCTCCGCCATCGCGTTCCGCTCGTTGACTGCAGGCGTTATTGTTCTGGTGCCATTGGCCTTGGCCGTGGTTGTGGTCTTTGGGGTGATGGGGGTGGCCGGTATTCCCCTGAATATTCCCAACTCATTAATCTCTGCTATGGCGGTTGGTATAGGTGCGGATTACGCTATTTATTGGCTTTATCGTATGCGGGAAGAAGTTGGCAAAGGTATTGAAGGTAACGCCGCCGTTATCAATACCCAAGGCAGTGCTGGTAAAGCCGCGTTATTTGTTGCCACGGCGGTTGCGGGCGGTTACGCAGTCTTGTCATTGTCGATTGGCTACAACGTCCATCTGTGGTTGAGCATGTTTATTGTAATCGCCATGTTGGTCAGCGTATTGGCCGCAATCACCCTGATTCCAGCCTTGGTATTAAGTTGGCGCCCCGGTTTTATTTTTAATGCGCGCCGCACTTCACCGCTGAAAATGATCACCTTGTTTGCACTGGGGGCGGCACTGGTCACCTTGGTTGGTGGCATCGCTAGCGCTAAGGCCGATGAAGTTAACGCCACAGAAATCATGCAAAAAAGTTACAGCGCAGTGAAATTAAAAGATTCACAAGGCAGCGCAACCTTCACGCTCACTAATAATCGCGGCGTAAGCCGCGTGCGCAAAACCCAAGGGTTTACCCGTTTGGTGGAAGGTGGCGATGACAACATGCGCTTGGTGCGTTTTCTATCGCCTGCCGATATCAAAGGCACATCCACGTTATTGATTGAAAATAGCAGCGGCGATGACAGTCTCTGGGTGTACTTGCCGGCATTGGGTAAAGTGCGCCGCTTATCGGCCTCCAATAAGCGTGACAGTTTTGTCGGCACTGATTTCAGTTACGGCGATATAGTTGGCCATAAACCAGCGGACTGGCAGCACACACTGATGGGCAGCGAGCAAATCAATGGAGTCGATTGTTATGTGATTGAGTCGCTGCCCGCGTCTGCTGCGGTTAAACAGCAGACCGGTTACAGCAAGCGCAAAAGTTGGATTGCCAAAACCCACTTTGTTGCATTGCGCACCGATTTTTGGGATACCAGCAACCGCGAGCTCAAGCATGTGTACAGCAGCGATGTGCGCCCGTTTGGCAGTCAGGGGCGTTTTCAGGCGATGCTGACCTCGGCCGAGAATGTGCAAACCGGCCACAAAACCCAAATCCAGTTCGATGACTTTACCGCAGAGAGCGGCGTCAGTCTGGCACTCTTTAAACCGCAAGCGCTCAACCAATGAAAACGCTTTATTCCTGTCTCGCAATTGCTTTGCTACTCACCACCCATGCCCAGGCAAATCCGGCCTTGGATGCGAGTGGCACTGTTAAAACCAGCTATTGGACTGGCGATAGAAGCCTCACACAGGAGGCTGATATCGGCCTCGCGAGTGTGTGGGGCAAGGCGCGCTTGAGCACGGAAACGGCAGGTCAGCTTGTCGCTGAAGCTTGGCTGCAATCCGACACTGACAATCATCAGCAACACAGCCAGGTGCGCGAATTTTATTGGCGCTTTGACGGAGCAAATTGGCAGCTCAACATTGGCAAGCAGTTACTGGCTTGGGGGCGCGCTGACGGCCTTAATCCTACTGATAATCTCAGCCCCAAGGATTTCACCCAGCTGGCCCCGAAAGACAGCGACCTGCGCGAGGGGATTGTGGCGGTTAACGGCCAATACCAGTTGGAAAACTCAACCCTGAGCCTGCTTTGGTTTCCTGCCGCGGCGAGCCATCGCATTCCAGTGGAACAAATGCCCGGTGTTGATTACCGCATCGCCGAGGCACCTGACAAACCCCAATACGCACTGCAATGGGACTACCTTGGCGCCAGCGCGGATATGTCGCTGAGCTGGTTCGATGGCTACGATCTTATGCCGGATTTACGGGTGGGAAAGGTGGGGGCAGAAGGGCTGGACATTATTCTGCACAACCAGCGGCTCACAGTGCTGGGGGGCGATCTAAGTGTTGCCGAGGGCAATCGGGTGTGGCGGGCGGAAATCGCCTGGAGTCAAACCGATTCCAGCGGCACAGCGGATTTTTTCCACAAAAAAGATCAGCTCTGGTTTGTCGGCGGGCCAGAATTCAATCTGCGCAACAATTGGGTGGTCGGCCTGCAATTGAGTGTGAAGCGAGTGTTTGATTTTGCCGCGCCAGAAGATTATTTACCTTCGGGCATCCTGCAGCAGGTCGCCCAGCGGCAACTGGCAACGGCCAATCAAACCCGTGCCACCCAAACTGGCATCACATGGCGCATTGCCAAATCGGCCTTCAATGACACTGTGCAGATGGAAACATCCGGAGTTGCGTTGGCTGATGGGGAGGGGGGGCTAAGGCGCGCGCATGTCGATTACATGCCGCGCGATGCCTTGCACATTCGCATTGGGCTAGAGGATTATCACGGCGCAACGGCAAGTTTTTTTGGTCAATTAGCGCAAAACCGTTTGGGGTATGTGGAGCTAGCATACGACTTTTGACGCGTCCGCAACTCGCCATAATGTCGCTCACTCAGCTTGAAAATTAGCAGCGGGCACCCATAGTAAAAACCTCTTTTTTTGCAAATTGGAATAACTATGAGTGCCACTCAAATCAATTGCCCACACTGTTTTGCGACTAATCGTTTACCCGCCGAGCGCTTAACCGATCATCCTAATTGCGGTAAATGCAAACAGTCGCTATTTATAGGCCAGCCGCTGGAGTTAAACCCAGGCAATGTCGCCAACACTATCGAGAAAAATGATATTCCCGTGTTAGTCGATTGCTGGGCGCCTTGGTGTGGACCCTGCCAAAGTTTTGCGCCGGTGTTTGAGCAGTTGGCGGCGCAATCTGAACCCTATTTGCGCTGCGCCAAATTAAATACTGAAGCTGTTCCATCCGTAGCGCAAAGTTGGGGAATTCGCAGTATTCCCACACTGATTTTATTTAAAGGTGGCAAAGAGGTTGAGCGAGTTTCGGGTGCTATGTCGTTGCAGCAATTAAAAGCCTGGTTGGTGCAGGTAGGGGCATTTAGCTAAGTTCGTCATCCTCGCGTAGCGGGGATCCATAAGTTGTTCAATCAAAAGCTGGACTCCCGCAAGCGGGAGTGACGAAGAGGAAATAAAAGGAGTGACGGCAGATAATTGAAATTTACCAATAACGTGGTAATTGTTTTTTGATTTCAATATAGCCGGAGCATTGTTCGATATATTCGCCAATCAACAATTGTTTCATGATCCGGCTTACCATCTCGCGCGATGAGCCGACCATGTTGGCAATATCTTGATGAGTTACTTTCGGGTTGTGAATACGTTTATCCTGATCCGCTAATTTTTCCAGTGCATTGCTCACCCGCCCATACACATCTAACAGTGCCATATCTTTTACACTATCGGTTAAATCGCGCACGCGGCGGGTGAGTTCGGTAATCAACACCATCGCAAATTCCGGGTATTTATTTAACAGTTCAAGCACACCGGCGCGTGGAACTAAAATCATTTCACAATCGGTTACGGTCATTACCGATGCCGAGCGCGGTTGACCATCCAGCAATGAAAGCTCACCAAAATATTCGCCTTCTTGCATGTAATTTAAATTCACTTGGCGGCCATCTTCATTGGTTAAAAATGCGCTCGCGGTTCCTTTGCGAATAATGTAAAGGTAAGTGGATTCATCGCCCTCGGTAACCAACACAGTATTTTTAGGAAAGCGGCGCGGAATGCTGAGCTTTTCCAATTGCGCACGGTATTCAGCGGGCACATCGGCGAAGAGGCGAACGTTCTCTAACATGGCATTGGCTTCTTGTTGGGTAATTGGCGTGGCTGTCATCATAACCCCTGAGGTGTGACAGGGCTAATATTGGCATCGAAATCAGCAAAAACCTGCGAATCTTCTCACGCTGTGAACTTACGACCATTGATAGGTTGTTAATTTGTGGCAAAACGCACAATAATTCGCCCTTGGTACTTCTGCCTGGTGTTTGTGGCAAGGATCATCATTTCTGATTTCACCATCTATCGCTATCGCACGGAGAGCCGACTGCTTATGGTCGCCGAACACAATCAACATTGTGAACAGACACTTATGTTCACCGACATAGTCGGCTACTCACGCCTTATGGGGCGCAATGAGGCTATGGCGATTGAAATGTTGGGCGACTATCGCCAAATTTTGCTTTCGCATATTGAGCAACAAGGCGGCCAGTTAGTTGAATTTATTGGCGATGCAATTTTCGCGCGCTTTGATTTCGCCGCGAGCGCAACCGCTGCCGCCATCGCCATCCAGCAACATCTGCAAGCCTTTAATGAAGTGCGCGATAAAAAATTACCGCCGCTGCAAACGCGCATCGGTTTGCACAAAGGCGAAGTGATGCTGCGCGATGGTGCAGTCTTTGGTGATAGCGTTAATATCGCTGCGCGCCTTGAACCGCTCGCCGTAGCCGATGGTATTTGTCTGTCGCAAACCGTGTACGACGACGTCCGTTTTTCCCTGTCGTCCCCCGCCAAGCGCTTGGGTGTACAGGCCTTAAAAAATATCGAACAAAAAATTCGCGTCTATTTAATTAAACCGTCCGGCATCGGCTGGCGCGATCACCTTTATTATTTTCTGCGCGGTCTAAATAAAAAAATACACGCTTATCGCTACCCATTAACCGCTTGTTTGTTCGCGCTTATCGTTGCCGGTTTTTATTTTATCCCCCGCTGGTTAGTGCCGGGTTATGCGGCGAATTACGTGGAAATCGCCGATTTCCAAAACCTGATGAATGAAAAAGCCGACGCCGACTATTTCTCCGCCGGTATCACCGCCGCTGTGCGCTCGCAATTAGCAGACATGCGCGATGTATATATAGTCGATGCAAAAGAAGGCATCCACGCACCTATCCGTTTGGAGGGCAGTGTGCAGCGCCTGGGCGATAATCTGCGCATCTCCTACCGCTTATTTCGCCGTAAAGATAATGTGCAAATCGCCGGTGGAAAATTGGATGGAACCTATCAAGATATTTTTATTCTGCAAGACCGTTTGGTGGGGGAAATTGCGCGGTACCTAGCGGAAGAATTTGATTTGCAGAATTTTAGGCCTGCGCCGCTGCGCTTGACGGGAGATGTGACGGCTTATGATTATTATTTGAGGGGGCTGGATTTTCTTGAAAAGCCAGCGTCGCATGAGAATGCGGATGGAGCAATTAAGAATTTCAGTACAGCGCTTGTGCATGATGCTAATTTCCCTCTTGCAAATACAGGTATTTGTGAGGCTTATTGGAAGAAATATGAAATTACAAATTCCGCTAAATGGTTGACTCGTGCAGAGGATTATTGTTCGAGGTCTTTGTCAGTTGATAACAAGCTTTCAAGATCTTATATCGCAATAAGTGTGATATATCGTGATACCGGTCGTTATGAAAAGGCTATTGAGTTTTTGGAGAAGGCAAGCAATATAGATGCAAGTGACGATTTACTAAAAATAAATCTTGCATCTGTATATGCAATGATGGGAAAAGAAAGAATTGCAGAAAAAATATATCTTGAACTCTTGGGTAGATCACCTGATAACTGGAGGGGATATTTTGGTTACGGCTATTTTTTGACGCGAATAGGTAGGCATGAAGAAGCGATAGCTAATTACAAAAAAGTCTTAAAGTTTCTCCCAGAAAATATTAGCGCCATAAATAATATGGCAGTTGGTTACTCTTATCTGGCTGATTATGAAGCGGCGGCAAGAATGTTTGAGTTGGCTTCTGATATCGAGCCAGATATAGGTGTTTTTACTAATATAGGAAGTATGTATTATTCAAGTGGAGAATTAAAAAAAGCTGCGGCAGCCTATGAGAAGGCATTAGAATTAGATCCTGAAAATTATCAACTAATGTCTTATTTGGCTGATGCTTACAAATTTATTCCGGGCTATAAAAAAAAATCCGATGAAATATTTGGTAGAGTTATTGACTTGGCTGCAAGGGAGATAAGTGTCAATCGACGGGTAGCACTTCCTTATCAGGCGCTAGCACGGTCATATGCTTATTTTGGCAATATTGAGATGGCGAAAAGTATGATGCTAAAGTCTGATCAGCTGGACTCAATTAGTACAGATTCACTTTATTCAAATTTACGTATTGCTGTGGCTGAAAAAAATGATGAGAAAATTTTTAGATATGCACGAACTTTACTGAATAGTGAATATTCTGCCAAATTTCTTTTGGCTGACCCGGATTTTTCTGTTTTGAGGGAAGAGAAGTATAAAGAGTTATTTTTTGAATAATGATTTTTAACCCTAGGAGATTGGTTGTATGAGAAAAATTATTGCTGTTGTTTTGTTGGTTATAGGTTCCACTGGATGCGTTGCTGCCGACAAAAAAGGTAGTGAATATGTGGCAAATACTTCGACTAGGAATCTTCCTAGTAGTTATGCGTTACCAGGAACAAATACTGCCATTGTTGGGATTGGTGTTGATAAAAAAGGAATTCCACTTGAGACAGTTAAAGAGGTTGTTTTGCTTCCTGGCCAGAGAGCCATTTTTGCGGGGCCTGATAAGTTTCAAATCGTATTCAAAGGTAAAAAAACGCCTACTCGAAAGCTTAAATATGAGTCTCAAAATGGAGTAGTAACTATTTTGGTGCCTAAGGATATTTTTGATCGGCCTGAGTTTGAGAGAGAGTTAAGGGAGAATAATTATGTCAGGTTTGACTATTCAATTATTGTAAATGGGCGCGAACTTGACCCTCCGTTTAAAGTAAAAAGAGAAAATTGATGGGAGATGCCAGTGCGTATTTGTACTGGCTCTTTCCGTGAATAAATCACAAATCCCCCCTGCAATAGCGCACAGATTCCCTCATCTAATTCCTTTAACTTAACCACTGTAGCAGGGCGTTAGCAAGGATCAGCGAGCGGAGCCAAGGGTTCGCAAGCTAGGGAGAGACTGTGTGTTGTGGCGCCCCGTTACGTTTTAAGCTCGTCACCTGTGTGAATGGACCAAGTCCGGCGTTTATACCATCGGCAAAAAGGAGTTACGCGAATGTTCAACCACTCATTTATCTTTCTCGCGTTGCTATCTTTTTCAATAGCCGCCAAGGCTGCCGCTATCCCCATGGATGCGGGACAAGCAGCTTCCGGCGCTATCCAACACGCGGACACGCACCAGGATGTGATGCAGGCGCAAGGAGGAAATCCCGACAAGGATGTCGCAAATATTCACGCCATCACTTGCCCACCCGATACACAATGCGAGGGCGAAAATACCTCGGTGATTCCGACTAAGCCACCTGTAGTCAGCGGTTGGTTGCTGGTGGGCGATAGCTCCAGCGCCTTGCAACCGCTGGGGGTATTGCTGCTGATAATTGGTTTGATTGTATTTTTCCTCTCGCGTAAATCTGCTTCGACTAAATAGCAGCTGTCTTTGCAGTAGCTGTTTATTCCTGCTCGCCCGTTTTCCGGATTAATGCTATACATAAAACTATGGCTGACGACGGAGACCCGCTGTGCGTAAAAATTATATTTTTATCGACTACGAAAACGTCCAACCCGAATCCATCGCCGGATTGGAAAAAGGCAATTTTTATATCTTATTGTTTCTTGGCGCCAATCAATCAAAAATAAATACCCAGCTTGCCCGCTCGCTGCAACCTTTGGGCAGCCGCGTAGAATACATAAGCCTCTCAGGTAGCGGCAAAAATGCACTCGATTTTCATATCGCCTACTACATAGGTGAGAGGGCAGCGATTGAGCCGGAGGCCTACTTCCACATAGTCTCCAAAGATGCCGGTTTTGATCCGCTCATTGAGCACCTGAACGAGCGCAATATTCTCGCCTCTCGCTCTGGCAGTATTGGCGAAATTTCCATCCTGCAAAAATCCAGTTTAAAAACCCTACCCGAACGCACCAGCGTGGTAAAAGCCCGTCTCGCACAAATGGAAGGCAAGCCCAACACTGTAAAAACTCTCTCCAGCACTATCAATGCGCTGTTTCAAAAAACCTTGAGCGATGATGAGGTGGATATGGTGGTGAAGGATTTGTGCAGTAAAGGCTTGATCGCGATTATCAACAAAACGCGCGTTGCGTATTTGATGAAGTAGCGATGGGGAATGAGCGCTTGATGCTTAAATTATATTTTGATGGTTGCTATGAGGTTGGGTGATCCCCGGTCAATAACTTTTCTGCTGCTGAATTTTCCCGATATCGAGAAAAGCGATTGACTGCAGTTTCGGTCTTTACGGTTAATCATGAGATTAGATATCTACCGGCTGTTGTTGCTGGGCAGATACCGGTGTTGTTGGCTGAGTGAGATAAATTGACAAATAATTAAGCTCCCTTTGGTCAACCTTCTCGATGATCGGGTGATCTACTCGGATACCAAAAACGATTGCGTTCGCGTTTTGTCCACACGGCAATGGGTGGCAATGATCCTTCGTGCTAGCTAAGAGGTGTTTTTGGGTTATGGATTTTTTATGGATGGCAATAAAAAAAGGGTTTGCAAGCGCTAACCTGCAAACCCTTTACATATATGGTAGCTAGAGGCGGACTTGAACCGCCGACCCCAGCATTATGAGTGCTGTGCTCTAACCAGCTGAGCTATCTAGCCATAAATGAGGCGCGCATTTTGGCGATAGGAGGGCGCGCTGTCAACCCCAAATTTGTCGTTTGATGAAAGTTCGGTGATGCGAGAGGGGGCTGATGCGGGTATGATGCGCTCTTTCTTTTTTGGCCCCCGCGTTGGCCTTCACTCTTTTGTACAATTTCTTTGATAAATAGGTCCACGATGGAATTTCTTGATCTCGCTCCCATTACCCGCGCCCAGGGCACCGTGCAATTGCCCGGTTCCAAAAGTATCTCTAACCGTACCCTGCTGCTGGCGGCGCTGGCGTCAGGTGAGACGGAGATTCGCGATCTGCTGAAGTCGGACGATACCGACCGTATGCTGGAAGCTTTGGCGGCCTTGGGTGTGAGCGTGACCAAAACTGGCGAGAACGATTACCGCGTAGTTGGCACCGGCGGCAACTTTGCTAATAAAGAAGCGGATTTATTCCTCGGCAATGCGGGTACCGCATTTCGCCCACTGACGGCGGCGCTGGCGTTGAGCGGCGGCACTTACAAGCTGCACGGCGTTGCGCGTATGCATGAGCGCCCGATTGGCGATTTGGTCGATGCGCTGCGTCAGATCGGCGCGGATATCACTTACCTGGGCGAAGAGGGTTTTCCGCCTTTGTTGATCAAACCAGCTCAGATCGCCGCAAACGGCAGTATTAAAATTCGTGGCGATGTCTCCAGCCAATTTCTTACAGCATTGCTGATGGCCTTGCCCATGACCGGCAAAGAAACTCAAATCGAATTGGTGAGTGAGTTAATTTCCAAGCCTTATATTGAAATCACCCTCAAGTTGATGGCGCAATTCGGTGTGGCTGTGCAGCGCGATGGCTGGGAGCTGTTTACCGTTCCCGCCGCAACGGGTTACACCAGCCCCGCGACTGTCTATGTAGAAGGCGATGCGTCGTCTGCATCTTATTTCCTTGCTGCCGGTGCACTCGGCGGCGGCCCGTTGCGGGTGCAAGGTGTAGGTGCAAACAGTATTCAAGGTGATGTGGCCTTTGCCGATGCACTCGAAGCTATAGGTGTGACCATTACCAAAGGCGAAAACTGGATTGAAGCCTCGGCGCCATCATTGCCGCTGAAAGCCTTTGATCGCGATTTTAATCACATTCCCGATGCTGCCATGACCCTCGCTGTTGTTGCGCTGTTTTGCGATGGCCCTTCACGCTTGACCAATATTGCCAGCTGGCGAGTAAAAGAAACCGATCGCATTGCTGCCATGGCGACTGAGTTGCGCAAACTCGGTGCGATAGTGGAAGAGGGCGAAGATTGGCTGCGTATTACCCCGGTGAAAGAATTAATTCCCAATGCCGCGATTGATACCTATGACGATCACCGCATGGCGATGTGTTTTTCGCTCGCCACTTTTGGCGGCGTGCCAGTGCGGATTAATGATCCGAAATGTACTGCGAAAACCTTCCCCACTTATTTTGAAGTGTTTGGTTCGGTAGTTAAGTAAAGAATTACTTATTGTTCTGCACAAAAAAATGCCGCACATGTTGCGGCATTTTTTATGGAGCGATTAAACGTTTTTAAAATACAACTTTTTAAAATAAGAAGCCGAGTTGCGGTGCTGCGGTCATAAACAAGGCGCCACTGATAATGCTGCCTGCAATCAACAAGCGGAACATTGCTGCACCAAAGCCGTCGGCGGTTTGGAATTTGTCCCACAAGTCGAGCCGTTTTTGCAGCGCGCGCTCTTCGCCGGGTGTCAGGGTTGGATACTCGGTGGGAATTGTCGCTGCGTCGGGCGCATCTTCTGTTGCTTCACCTTTATTTATCCACACGGCTACGCGCGTTTCGGTTTGCAGTAAATGGGCAAGACTGATTTGGCGCAGTGCACCCAACCAACCCAACGCTGAATTTATCCAGCTATCGACGGCGTTGAGCCAACTACTCATGTTTTCGCGGGTGGGTGGTACAAACGTAAATTCGCCCAGTGCAGCGCTCCAATTTTCAATCTCTAATTTTTCGCGCACTGCGGGCGGCAGGTTTACCTGCTGGGCGCCCTGATAAACAGCGTACAGTGCGCTGAATACTTCGTGCCCGGCTTTGACCAAACGATCCAGCTCGCGTTTGCTCACGTTGCGGTCGGCAGTCACCACCGCATAGGTGTTGTTCATCAGTGCGCGGCTATCAACAATATTGGCGTGTTGGTGATCGGCATAGTGCAGCAGTGCCAGCAAACCGTTTAAATATTTATCCCAGCCTTTACCTAATTTGCGCGCGGCCAACATGTGCGCCGTGCGGCATTCCATATCGTGTTTAAGAACTTCCTGGTGCGCAGCAGAGCATTCATCAGTCAGTGTTTCAATGAGTGCGGGCAGTTCGCGTTTTTTAACTTCTTTGCCGCGAAAACGAATCACGCCATCCGGTGGTGTGTAAAAACCATCGCGCAATGCGATCAATAAATTGCGCTCTTTTTCCAGCATGCGCAGACTGTCCAGTTTTGCAATGAGTGCTTCCGGATAGAGTGCGCTGAGCGCATTTTGCACCGAATCGATTTTAATATCGTACAGCTGATGATGTTTTTGTGATGAGCGCACAAATGAGCGGCCAAGATAGGCACCGCGATAGCGGCCATTTAAATATTCGTGAGTGTAACGCTTGTCCAGCTCGGCGAAAATTTCGTCATCGGGTTTGAATTCCAATTTGAAGCGTTCGAGTAAGCGCTGGGTAAACTTTTCCTTGAGTGCGTTGGCATCATCAAAAATAATCCAGCTGCTGCGATTATCCAGCACACCGGGCACGTAGATCTTTTTAGCGTTTTGCTCGCGCTCATGGTTGTAAGGATGCGTCGCCCACATGCGCGGAGGCTGTGCAATCTCGGCGGTAAAAACGCGATGTTGCTCGGGTTGCTGGCCGGGAACATTGGCGACTTTGCCGTACAGTGGATCATTGAGGATTTTGGCAGTGTGCTGCATGACCCGGGTTTGAATCGCAAATACATCTTTACTGGCGACGCCTTGATTCACCTGATCGTTTAGAAAGCCTTGCGCGCTGTCCCATGCTTCATCGGCCGCTTGCAATTTATGCAGTGCGTGAATCAGGGCATCGCTACCGGTTACAGACACGGCGACCAAATCGGCCTGGAACTCCATCTCCCGTGACAGGGCGCGCTGCGCGAGCAATACCAGATTAAAAAATGTCTCCATAGTGGCGCGCAGTGACCAGACGATTAAACGCAAGGTCCAGCCAATCCAGGCGATACGGATATCGATGTTGGACAGAAAACGCAAAAATTTATCCAGCGCATCGCGGCGCGCAATAATATGCGCAGCAATTTGTTGTGCAACATAAACCCAGTTGCCTAATGCCATAGAGCGCTGGGCAAAATGGCCAAACTCATGCGCGAGTACCGCTTTTAGTTCACTGATGGTGAGCGCATTAACCAGCGGCAAACCAATTTCCAAATTCTTTCTGGAAGGAAAAATAAAATTGAGTAGCGACAAATCGTAAAATACACAGGCGTTAACGCGCGGTGATAAAAATACCCGATGCGGACGCGGCGCACCGGTTTCATCGGCCAGACGATTCAAAAATGCGATGAGTTGCGGCTCGCTGCTAGCGGTGACTTCGTAGTCTTCTGTCATGCTGCCTTTTTTTACAAACAGCAGCGCCTTGATCATAAAGATCGCTAAAAACCCGGAGCTAAGAGCGAGCACCCAGATAAAAATGTTGGGTTTATTGCTCGCGATCTGAGTCTCAATCAGGTGATATGCAGACCAGGCAAACCAGCCGGTTATAGCGAGATAAAACAGGATAAAGCCCAACAACCCCAATGCGGCGAGTGCTGCCTGGCGTTTATGGGAGCTGCTGGGTTTAGTGAGGTCGGCGGGAACGTTGGCAGGGTTGGCCGGGTAAATATGATCCATAGTCAAACTTCCTTTGTCGGGTATTAATTGTTGAATTTTGGGGTGCCGCAGTAACTATAGGGTTACAATTATATTTTTTGGGCGTGCTGAGTTTAGTGGTGGCGGCGCTGTTCGGCAATTGGGCGACGGGAGCGAGCGTTAGAATTTTTTGCACGAATACTGATTATTTAACGGATTCAGGTTGTTAGGCGGTGGCAACCGATTTAGTGATAGGAGCCGATTCATGTCATATCAACAACTGCAGCAACGCTTTTTAAAAATTTCCCACTTCAATCACCTCGATGCAATCTGCTCCTGGGATCAGGCAGCGGTAATGCCCGATGGCGGCAATGATGCACGGGGTGCAGCTATGGCCGAACTGTCGGTGTTAATTCATCAACTCACTACCGCACCGCAACTGGCCGATTGGATTGCAGCGGCAGAAATAGAAAGACTTGATGCACAACAAAAAGTGAGTCTCGCTGCAATCAAACGCCGCTGGCAGCAGGCTAATCAGTTACCGGAAGAGCTGGTGATGGCACAATCGCTCGCTAACTCCACTTGCGAGCATGCCTGGCGCGAGCAGCGCAAAAATAATGATTGGCAGGGCTTTAAAACCAATCTTGCCAAGGTGGTGGAATTAGCCCGAGAAGAAGCGCAGATACGCGCGGCGGGTACTGCGTTGAGCCGCTACGACGCGATGCTCGAACTTTACGAGCCGGGTATGAACTGTGAAAAATTGGATGTGTTGTTTGGTGAGGTAAAAACCTGGCTGCCGGAATTTATCCAGCGCGCGGCGGATATTCAAGCGCGAAAAATATTCATCATACCGGAAGGCCCGTTTGCCATCGCGCAGCAAAAAGAATTGGGTTTGGCGGCGATGCAATTGCTCGGTTTTGATTTTAATCATGGCCGTTTGGATGTGAGCGCCCATCCGTTTTGCGGTGGTGTGCCCAGCGATGTGCGCATTACCACGCGTTACGACGAAAGCGATTTTATGAAGGCGCTATTTGGTGTGATTCATGAAACCGGTCACGCGCGCTATGAACAAAATCTTCCGTTGCAGTGGGCGGGGCTGCCGGTAGGTGAGGCGCGCTCGATGGGTGTGCATGAATCGCAAAGTTTATTTTTTGAAATGCAATTGGCGCGCTCGCCGGAGTTCACCCGGTTGTTAGCACCTATTGCAGCAAAACTGCTTGGCCGCGAGCAGGATGCCGCGTTTAGTGAAGCCAATCTCTACGCCGTTAACACGCGTATGAAACGGGATTTTATCCGTGTGGATGCAGATGAACTGACTTATCCCGCGCATGTGATTTTGCGCTACGAAATTGAGCGCGCATTGATTGAAGGCGATATCGAGGTGGATGACATTCCCGCGCTCTGGAACGAAAAAATGCAGGCTTATTTGGGGCTATCTACCGAAGGCAATTATCGGAACGGCTGCATGCAGGATATTCATTGGGCAGGCGGTTCGTTTGGTTATTTTCCCTCCTACACTCTGGGCGCTATGTATGCTGCGCAAGAATTTGCTGCAGTGGAGCGCGCAGCTCCGCAGCTGCGTGAAAAAATCGCCGCGGGTAATTTGAATGAGTTGTTTCAGTGGTTGAAAGATAATATCTGGTCGAAAGGCAGTCTGTTATCGACCGATGAACTGATGATTGCCGCAACCGGCGAACCATTGAACGCGCGTTATTTTAAAGCTCATCTTGAACGCCGTTATTTATCCGCTGAATAAATTGAGAATTTTTTTTAACGCTGTTGTTGGAAGCGAAATATGTTTGTTGGCTTTGATTATGGTACGTCTAACTGTGCTATGTCTTATATGGATCAAGACGGTGCAAGTTTAATTCCACTCTATGGTGATAATACCTTTGTACCCTCTACGCTCTATGCATTAGAGCGCGGATTTATCGCGGAGCTGATTGCACAACAGGTGCAGGATGGCGAGGCAAAAATCCATTACACCCAAAGCCGCTCAGCGCTGCTCGGGCAGGCGCGCGCCGGAAAAGTGGAGCATGATCTCGATCATGTGCGCGACGGAATTTTTTTTGGTAGTGAGGCCATAGAGCATTACATCAGTGCGCCGGGCGAAGGTTATTTTATTAAATCGCCCAAATCCTTTTTAGGTGCGAGTGGTTTGCGCCAGCAGTCGGTCGATTTTTTTGAGGATGTAGTGGCGGCGATGATGCTCAACGTTAAACAGCGCGCCGAGCAGTATTTGCAACAAGTGATTACTCAAGTCGTGATTGGCCGCCCGGTTAACTTTCAGGGCATTAATGCACAAGAGAGCAACCAGCAGGCGCAAGCGATTTTGGCGGCAGCAGGCAAACGTATTGGTTTCACCGATATAGAATTTTTGTTTGAGCCACTTGCGGCCGGATTTGATTTTGAAACACGGCTGACCGAAAACAAAACCGTGTTGGTAGTGGATGTGGGCGGCGGTACCACCGACTGCTCTATGGTATTGATGGGGCCAAACCATATTCAACAGCTCGACCGCAGCCAGGACTTTCTCGGTCATACTGGTGAGCGGGTTGGTGGCAATGATTTTGATATCCAGCTCGCGCAAAAAATTCTGATGCCGCACTTTGGTATGTTGTCGCCACTAAAAACCGGTCTGCCTATGCCATTAATGCCATTTGTAAATGCGATGGCAATTAACGATATAGGCGCGCAAACGGAATTTTATGATCTCAAAACCAAATTGCTGTTGGAGCGATTGACCCGCGAAACCTTTGAGCCGGAATTGCTCAAGCGATTTATTGCCATGCGCGAACACAAACACAATTTTGCGGTGGTGCGTGAAGCTGAGCTGGGCAAAATTGCGCTCTCAGCAGAACCACAACACGGTTTTCCGCTGGATTTTATCGAGCCAAATTTAGCACCGGAATGCAGTGCAGAAGATTACGCTGAGGTAAGCGAACAGCTTCTGCAAAAAATCGCCACGCTCATCAGCGAAGCGACCCGGCAGGCGAGTGTGCAACCGCAAATGGTTTATATCACCGGTGGTAGCGCCAAATCGCCGTTGATCCGCAAGGTAATTCGCACATTATTCGGCGATGAGATTGCGATTGTCGATGGCGATCACTTTGGCAGTGTGGCCGCCGGTTTGGGGGTTTGGGCGGGGCGGGTGTTTAGTTGAGCCAGTTTTCCAACCGTAAGGCTTCAACTCGCTCAAATTCACGTAAATTGTTAGTTACCAGTATTAATCCCATGCTGCGCGCGTGCCCAGCAATGTGTAGATCATTAACCCCAATGGGTGTGCCTTTGCGTTCGAGTTTTGCGCGTATGTCGCCGTATTGTGCTGCCGCTTTTTGGTCGTAATCCAGCACCTGTAAGCGTGAAATAAAATCTTCTACATGTTTATGGTTTTCGTCTGGTTTTGCACTTTTTTCGGCACCGTGGAGTAGCTCTGCATGCGTAATCGAGCTGATCGATAGTTGCCCTGCATGGTGGTTAAACGTATTAAGAATTTCTACAGGGCGGCGTTTGATTACATAAATGGCAATGTTAGTGTCAAGCATGTACTTAAGCATTAGAACTCTTCTCGCTCTTGTTGTTCTTGAGCGCCACGGTCATTCATAAAATCATCACTTACTGTTTCGGTGCTGAGGAAAAAACTATCCCAAGTTGCATCTGCAGGAGAGATGATGCGGTCTTGTCCCACCACGCGAACGGTGACTTTTTTTACCTTGTCGGGAAAGCGTGCCTCAGCCGGAAGGCGGACAGATTGGGTGCGGTTGTTGATGAATACAGAACCAGTTGCCATGACTTTCTCCAGTGTTGATGGGGTGGCTAAATTCTAATCGCATATCTGCCATATGGCAATGCTATATAGCTTGGCTTAAGCCTCCAACATTGGATGCGGAATCCGGCCATCCACTGAAAAATCCTCTCGTTGAAATTCAAAGCCACCGCTGATGCCTGCGCGCACAAAAGTGCAGGTGTCGGTGGTGAAGCGCACATGCCAGAGCTGTTGTTGTGCGGGTTCTTTTTCGGCGAAGGCAATGGGCGAAAATACTGCAATATTTTTGCCTTCGGCCAAGCGCGCGGAAGGATAAATAATAAATTCAGTGCCCAGTTCGCGCAGTTGTTTACCCAGTTGCTGAGTGTATTCCCATGAGTCGGGGCGATGAATATTGGTGCGCACCGAGTTGAACGATTCGCTGTGCATATCCAGCGCTTTCTGGCTAATTAACTTGACTGAAAATGCGGTGCGCTGGTCGCGTATTTGCGCTAGTGATCCAAGTGTTATCGGGCCTTGTTGGAATAACCAAAAGTAGACAGCGGTTTCTGCAAAAGCGGTTTTTAATTCGCAGGAGCCGTAAAAAATGCCGCGCTCCCAGGTGCTGCCAAAACGTGAGCCGTAGCGCAGCGGCGGATAGCGAAAAGGGGTCATCAATAAATAAGAGAGACCGGTGCAGTCGGCGGGTATTTTGGGTTTGGATGAATCCAACAATTCTTCAAGGCGGCTCTGTTCCGCAGCAGAATGGGTGATCGCCATAGTGGCTGCGGTTTCTTGTGTTTCCACCACGCGCCAGCAACTGCCAACAATATGCGGCGCGAGTAATCCGGCTAAATCCTGCATCGCAATCCATTAAGCAAAGAGTGGTTTAGATGCGCCCGCGCATGGCATCGAGATACCAGAGCACACGCGTCAGCCCATCGGCCTTGCGAATCAGTTCGGCAGGCGCTTCTTCGCCTAAGTGATGATTGGGTGTGCTCATCCAGTGTTTCATCGCCTCGCTATTGCCGCCGAGAATCGAAAACAGTGAGCGATACACACGGATTAGCAGCAGCGACATCTCAAACGGTTTTTGTTCCGGCACTGGCGACGAGCCATTCTTCATCCGCGCGACGGTGGATACAGAAACCCCAATAGCCTCGGCCAGCTGCTCGCGGGCAAGGCCAAGGGCATCGGCGGCGCTGATAACGCTGCCACCCACTAAATTGAGGTCTGAAATAGAAACCGGTTTGGTGTTCATAGCTTACCCTTGAGTATCAGGTGATTCTTTTGATTATAAGGTGTGTCATATGAATTGCAAGGCTGAAATTTGATCAATCAACGGTTTTGCAGGATGTTTTCCCGTTTTCATACCAACTCGTCCATACTCGTGGCCTGTAGTTTAGGTATTTATCGCTGATGTTAATGTTTCCGAGGTTTATATGAATATTTTGCCAAAAGTGGGTGTAGAGAATATTAAGTTGGGGATGAGCCAGCAGCAGGTGCAAGCCCTATTAGGTGCGCCTGCGAATATTGAAAAAATCGAGGAAGAAGACATCTGGGAGTTTGAGAGTGGCTTGGAGTTGTCGTTTCAGGCAGAGGACAGTTATCGCTTGAGTTCGATAACGGTGATGGCGGATTCAGCGCTGCTGGATTCAAAACCCATCATCGGTATTACAGAAGCTGAACTTGAAGCAATATTCCCCTCGTTTAGTTTGGATGAAGATTTTAAAAAAGATGGGAAAAGCTACTACGCCGATGAATTGCAAATCATGGCGTGGGTTTTTGATAGCGAAGTATTTAATGTGGTTATTTTCCCGGAATATGATGAAGCTACCGAGTTGCCAATTTGGCCTGCGTAAATAAAAAGTGGAGGCAAGATAATTGCCTCCACTCGTATGGCACTGCTGCCGTTAAGCAATCAATGCTTTATAGAGATTGAATACCGAGATTACGCTAATCAGTACGCCGACCAATATCAGCAAGGTTCTGGTCGAAAACTTTTTGCACGCATAGGCGGCAAACGGTGCGGCAAACAATCCGCCGATTACCAAGCCTGCCACTATGTGCCAGATGGTTTCATCCACCAAAATAAACAGCGATGCAGCGCTGGCTAGAGTGAGAAAAAACTCCGCAAAATTCACCGAGCCAATCGTAGTGCGCGGGTCGTGCCCTGTACCTACCAAGGTTGTTGTCACCACTGGCCCCCAGCCGCCCCCGCCCGACGAATCCACAAATCCGCCCAGTAGTGCCAATTTTGCCACGTGTTTGGGTTCGCCTTTGCGCGCGGCTATGTGTTTGCGAAAGGCTTTACTCAACACATAGATGCCCATTAACAATAAATACCCGGTGATAAATGGTTTGAGTATTTTGCCATCGATCTGCGTCACTAAAAGTGCGCCGAGCAGGCCGCCGATGATGCCGGGAATTAACAAGCGCAAAAATAATTTTTTATCGACGTTGCCAAATTTTGCGTGAGAGATCCCCGATACACCGGTAGTAAATACTTCCGCCATGTGCACCGATGCTGTCGCCAGCGCGGGTGATGCGCCAGTCGCCAACAAAAAACTGGTCGAGGTAATGCCGTAAGCCATGCCCAGTGCGCCGTCGATTGCCTGTGCAATTAAACCCACCAGCAGCGCGCTCCAAAACATGGAGTCGTTAAGGGTGAGTTCAATGGTGTTAACGCCATCGGACCAGCTATTGCCAAATACTTTGGATATTCCCAACACCACTAAGCCGATCAGGGTGAAGGCAGTAAACCAAATCGCGGAGCGAATAATTGGGTGGAGTGGAATGACTTCGATGGGTGGAATACCGAGGCGCTGATGCTCCTCATTGATGGGTGTATCGGATAAATCCAGATTGCGAATTTTCATTTTTTCATTTCCGTTGTGATAGTCGCCGGGTGGTGAGTTGGGCGCATCTTAGGGGCAATCTAATTGCGGCGGAAATACTGAATGTTTCTTACCTTATAACGAAATTTTTAATGCACATTTTTACTGATGCTTTGGTTTCAGTTGTCACTTATCGCAATTAAGAGTCATTGTTATTTAAGAAAGGTAAAGTGGTTAAAGCCGCTGCAACTTTAGCGTTATGTTATGGGTCATTCAGTGGCTTGCGCTTGCAGCTTTCACACTTTTTTCGCGGTGATACATGATTACTTGGTTGTGCAGAAAACCCCGGAGTTGTTCAAGATAGGTTGGAGTGGGTCAAGTAGATTGAGTTTATGAACCGCAATAGCTTTTTTGTGTTAATTTAATTGGCATGCCACCGGCATGCGGCCCGTAGAATAAACTTTTAGGTGTAATCAGTGCTCCATTTTATAGATGCCGAGGCAAAGCATGCCGAACTTCTTCGAGATACGTTAATCGAATCGAAGGGCTATTGGGGTTACTCTCAAGAGCAACTTGAGGAATGGAGATCAAATTTAAAATTTGATGAAGAGTATATCGCCCGCAATACAGTCAAACTGATTTTGAATGATGAAGAGGTGATTGGATTTTTCGCCATAGTGAAAGGCGATAGCAATGAGCTTGATCACCTGTGGTTATTGCCAAAAGCCATTGGCAAGGGTTTTGGTAATTTGGTGTTTGAGCAAATCCTTTTTGAATGCAGTGCGTTGGAAATATCTAGCTTCTACATCATATCTGACCCGGATGCTGAAGGGTTTTATTTAAAGAAAGGCGCATTGAAAGTTGGGGAGGTTTATAGCGAGCCACAGAAAAGAATGTTGCCTAAATTAAAGTTCACGAAAATCGGCTTATAGGTTTAGTAACAACGCACTCTGTTTATATAAGTGGTCAGCTCTGCCAGAAAAACCACCAACGGTAATTACGCTGACGCTATCGTGGGAGTAAGTTTTGAATCCATATCTTAAATCACGGAATTTCTAATTAAATTAACATTTACAGGGAAATAAATATGAAACATGTGTTTTTGCTCGTAGCGGTATTTGTAATTACATTCCCAGCAGCAGCTAAAGAAAATTCTGACTGGAGCGCTAGCTATGCTGAGCAGGCCGTTGAATATCAGAAAATGAATGTTGCACTGCATTGTGGTTACTCTGCAGATAGATGGCATACAGATTATGAAGGGCACAAATTATTTGCAGGGGCACTAGGTAAAGATGCTGCCGATGCAGAAAACAAGGTTAGAGAAATTGCCATTAGGCAGTGTCGGGATGCGTGGACCTATGCCGAGCAGGGTGTTTTACAGAATCAGGAAAATTTAAATCGAAATTGTGGTCTTACGGGGGCTATTTGGCATTCAGATAAAAAGAACCACTTTGCGTGGGCGATGAATCAAACACCTTATATGATTGCGATTCACGACCAAAAACGACGCACTCTGCTTGCGCTATGCAACCGCTAGGATGACGGCATCTTATTTTGCTCTGACCAATTGGTGAGGTTCGGTAGCTTGCCTGCGAAGCTCACTCCACAATTTGATTGTTAACCAGCGTCCCAAAAAAATACGACGGCTTTTTGCAAAGCCGCCGTATTTTTTGAAACCCTAAAGCCAGTAGTAATTTTCTGGCTTTATTTGGTTTGGTTGTTACACATTAAACAAGAAGTGCATTACATCGCCATCTTTGACGATATATTCTTTACCTTCTTTGCGTGACTTGCCGGCGTTTTTCGCGCCTTGTTCGCCGTTGTATTGCACGAAGTCTTCGTAAGCAATGGTTTCGGCGCGGATAAAACCTTTTTCAAAGTCGGTGTGAATGACGCCTGCCGCTTGCGGCGCAGTGGCGCCTACGGGAATGGTCCAGGCGCGCACTTCTTTTACACCGGCGGTGAAATAGGTTTGCAGGCCGAGCAGTTGGTAACCGGCGCGAATTACACGATTCAGGCCGGGTTCTTCCATGCCCATTTCATCGAGAAATTCTTTTTTGTCATCGCCTTCGAGTTCGGCGATGTCGGCTTCTAGCTTGTTGCAAATCGGCACCACGATCGAGTTTTCTTCTTCGGCAATTTTGCGCACTACATCCAGGTGTGGATTATTTTCAAAGCCATCTTCCGCCACGTTAGCGATGTACATGGTCGGTTTGAGCGTGAGCAGGTTGATCTCTTTCAGTAGCGCTTTTTCTTCTTTGTCGAGCGGGAAAGAGCGCAGCGGTTTGGCTTGATCCAAGTGCGGTTGGATTTTTTCCAGCAGCGCTTTGATCGCCATGGCGTGTTTGTCGCCGCCTTTGGCGGATTTGGCGTAGCGGTTGATGGCTTTGTCTACCGCTTCCAGATCGGCGAGGGCGAGTTCAGTATTGATCACTTCAATATCGGCGGCGGGATTAACACCGTTGGCCACGTGAATTACGTTGTCGTCATCAAAGCAGCGCACTACGTGGGCGATGGCATCGGTCTCGCGGATGTTGGCGAGAAATTTGTTGCCCAGGCCTTCACCGCGCGAGGCACCGGCAACAATACCGGCGATGTCGATAAATTCCATGGTGGTGGCGATAACACGCTCGGGTTTGACGATTTCAGCGAGTTTGTCCTGACGCGGATCGGGTACGGTCACGATGCCGGCGTTGGGTTCAATGGTGCAGAAGGGGAAGTTTTCGGCGCTGATGCCCGCGTTGGTCAGGGCGTTGAACAGTGTTGATTTGCCGACGTTGGGCAGGCCGACGATGCCGCAATTGAAACCCATGATGCTATTCCGCTATGAGAAGTATGAAAAATAAGAGGTGAAAATCGAGAGGGCGCGATTATACATGCTCAGCGCCCTTTAGACGAAGTTTGCGCAATTCGTTACTGCGCGATGTGCCGAATGGCTATTTTTTAGGATCGGTATGCAGGTTTTTCATCGCCGTATTCCAGTCGCCTTTAAGGGCATCGGGCATGCATTTGATGGCGCGGGCGATGGCGTCATCAGTCAATTCCTGTTCGCTACTGGGTGCGCGCTTTAGTACAAAGTTGGCGACCATCGCCGCGACACCTGGGTGACCAATACCTAAACGCAGGCGCGGGAAGTTGGGATTGTTGCCGAATGCGGCGATGATATCGCGCAGGCCATTGTGGCCGCCGTGGCCGCCACTCTGTTTAAAGCGGGCGATACCGGGGGCGAGATCCAGTTCATCGTGGGCGACCAAAATCGCGGCAGGTTCGATCTTAAAAAAGTTGGCCATAGCGCCGACCGACTGGCCGCTGCGATTCATATAAGTGGTGGGCACTAGCAGGCGCAGGTCGCGGCCTTGATAATTGACTCGCGCAGTCAGGCCGAAATATTTGTTGTCGGGGGCGAGTGAGGCACCCAGTGAGCGGGCGAAGTCTGCGACAAAATCTTGCCCGGCGTTGTGGCGCGTGCGCTCGTATTCGCTGCCGGGGTTGCCCAGCCCTACAATCAATTGAATCTCGGTATTGGCCATAACTTGTTTTCACTCATACTTTTTTGCGATTGCGCGCATTGTACCTATCAAATGCTGCGATGAAATGTGCGCCCAAAAAAAAGGCCGACTCCGAAGAGTCAGCCCTTTTTGCAACCGGAAAGAGGCAATTATGCTTCTTCGGTAGTTTCTTCTGCAGCACCTTTTGGCTTTTGAATAGTAACAACAGCCAGGTTGTGATCATCACCTTTTTGCAGGTCAGCAGAAACAACGCCGCCAGGCAATTTCAGATCGGTAATGTGCAGAATGCTGCCCACTTCCATATTGCCTACATCTACTTCGATGAATTCTGGCAAATGTTGTGGCAAGCAGATTACGTCCAATTGGGTCAGGTTGTGAACCACTTTACCGCCTTGGATTTTCACGCCTTTTGAAGTCGCTTCATTGATGAAGTGCAAAGGTACGTGAGTGTGGATCTTGGTTGATTTATCAACGCGCAAGAAGTCCAAGTGCAATACCACTGGCTTGGATGGGTGACGTTGTACATCTTTCAGGATTACGTCCTGAGCAGTGCCGTCAACATTCAAGCTGATGATGTGCGAGTAGAATGCTTCGTGTTCCAAGTGCTTCATCAGCTCATTGGCAGAAACAGAAACGCTAGTTGGGGCTACAGTGCCGCCGTAAATTACAGCAGGAACTTGAGCTGCCAAACGACGTAGGCGGCGGCTCGCACCTTTCCCTAAATCGTTACGGGCTGTTGCATCTAATTTAAAGTCTTCAGACATTTTATCGTCCTCAATTTTCCATTCAGATCCGCGACCAGAACCTGATGGGTTTCAGTGACCACTGTGCAGAATGCGCAGTGGCAGTTTACCGAGTGTAATGCTCTATTAGCGGAACATTGCACTCAGGGATTCTTCATTGCTCAGGCGACGCATAGCTTCGGCGAGCATTCTTGATAGGGTCAGGCTGCGAATGCGCGAGCAATTTTTTGCCGCTTCGCTGAGCGGGATGGAGTCGGCGACAACCAACTGATCCAGCTCGGAATTGTTCAGATTTTCTATCGCCTTGCCCGATAACACCGGGTGAGTACAGTAGGCGATCACTTTTTTCGCGCCTTGGGCTTTAAGGGCTTTGGCGGCGCTGCACAGGGTGCCAGCGGTATCGATAATGTCATCCACCAGCAGGCAGGTGCGACCTTCCACTTCACCGATAATGTGCATCACTTCCGCAACGTTGGCGCGCGGGCGGCGTTTATCGATAATCGCCAGATCAATGCCCAATTGTTTGGCTACCGCACGGGCGCGCACTACGCCGCCTATGTCGGGTGATACCACAATCAGGTCTTCAAATTTTTGTTGTTCAATGTCTTCCAGCAATACTGGCGAACCGTAGACGTTATCCACCGGCACATCAAAGAAGCCTTGAATCTGTTCCGCGTGCAGGTCAACGGTAAGTACGCGGTCAACACCAACACCGACCATCATATCGGCCACTACTTTTGCCGTGATTGGCACACGAGCAGAGCGCACGCGGCGATCCTGACGGGCGTAACCGAAGTAGGGTACTACCGCAGTGATGCGACCGGCAGACGCGCGACGCAGCGCATCGACCATGACAATTAATTCCATCAGGTTGTCATTGGTGGGGGCGCAGGTGGGCTGCACTACAAACACATCGCGACCGCGCACGTTATCGTGCAGTTCTACGGCGATTTCGCCGTCAGAAAATTGCGAAACAGAAACATTGCCGAGTGGCATACCCAGGTGATCCACAATTTTTTGTGCGAGATCCGGGTTTGCGTTGCCGGTAAAGACCATTAAGTCAGTCACGTCAGATACCTTTTGGTGATGGCTGGGGTGATTGCAGGTGGTAAAAAGCCAGAGCCGATATTGTCTGTCTGCGCAAAGCAGTGTTTTTTACCCTAGGAAATTTCGGGCTGGAGCGCAGATTCAGCAGTATCAAAAGGGAATTAATCAGAATGGTCATCGTTTAGGGTTCGTGTTAGTGGTGCGAATTAAATGGTGAACACACCTGAAACAATGACTTAAAAATAGATGGCAGGGGCGGAAGGACTCGAACCTACGAATGGCGGGATCAAAACCCGCTGCCTTACCACTTGGCGACGCCCCTATTGTGTTTAAAACACAGTTCTTGATTAGTCTGACGGAAGGAAGTTGTAGAGCGGTGATTGGTTTACACCTTGTGCTACAAAACCGGGTAGATTGTTGGGCAATTTTGCCTGCACCTTAAGTGCTTCTTCTACCGACTCAAAGCTTGCAAATACGCAGGCTCCGGTTCCCGTCATTCGTGCGTTGCGATCAAATTTCTGTAACCAGATGAGTGCGTTATCAACTTGCGGATAGAGCTTTCTCACCAAGGCTTCGCAGTCATTTTTACCGCCCCGCTCAAGGAAGGCCGCCACTTTAATGGCCGAAGTATCTCTTGTCAAATCTTTGTTAGAAAAAATTTCAGCAGTGGATACGTGACAATCAGGTTGTATAACCAAAAACCATTTTGGCGACATTTTGATAGCTTCCAGCGCCTCCCCGACACCTTCTGCCCAAGCGGTTTGGGCGTTTATAAACACGGGTACGTCGGCGCCGAGTTGCAATCCGATCATTTGCAGTTGATTTTTGCTCAGGCCGCAGCCCCATAAATGGTTGAGGGCGACCAGAGTTGTTGCGGCATTGCTGCTGCCGCCCCCTATGCCACCGCCCATCGGCAAGCGTTTTTCCAGTTGGATATCTACACCCGCTGCGGAAGCTTTGTAGGGTTCCAGTGCGCGCATCGCTTTGATAATCAGATTTTGCTCAAAGCCGACACCGGGTAATTCCGGCGCAAGCGTGATTTGACCATCGCTGCGGGTAGTAAAGGTGAGGGTATCGCCGTAATCCAGCAATTGAAAAAGGGTTTGCAGATTGTGGTAGCCGTCCGGGCGGCGCCCGGTGATGTGCAAAAACAAATTGAGTTTGGCGGGTGAGAGTAAGGTCAGGCTGGTCATTGGTTTGTATCCTGCGCCCCCAAGTGCCAATCGCGAATCACCAGTATCAAACGTACATCCTCAAATTCAGCAGTGATTTTTCCTGGCAGTGGCAAAATAACGCCATTGAAGGTGTGATCGCGGTAGTTGCTGTAATTAATACTCCAGCCGCCTTGAATCAATTGGGCGATCAGGCCGCTTTCGTTCTGTTGCAGATGAGTGATGCGCAATTTGGGCGCGGGCACACCGCGTACCCAATAGGCAAGCTGGGCGACCGGTAGGGTCCAGCCAGCCGTTTTTTTGATTAAGGCCTCGGCGGTTTTGGCTTCTTGCGCCGGTTCGCCGCTTTGTTCAAGGCGCACCTTTTCCGGCGTGCCAGTGAGAATCATGCTTTTTTGTCCGAGCGGGCCGCTGAGGTTGATCTGGTAGTGGGCGAGTTGTTGCACCCATTTGACGCTCGCGCTACCGCTGTCGTCTGCAGTGCGGATGCCCAATTTGCCGCTCAGTTGCCAGTCGTTAATTGCTTGCAGTTGACGCTGATGCTCAATCACATCCTCTGGCGGTGTCAGTGAGCCGCGATGGACGCAGCCGCTAATGAATAGCAGTGATAAAAGTAACAGTAGGCTGCGTTGCATCATAAATCGGCCTTGAGGCGATTGAGTGTTTCTTGAATGACTGGATCATTGGGGGCGTGTTTTATGCCCTCTTGCCAGACTTGGCGGGCCTCCGCTTTGTTACCCAATTGCCACAAAATTTCACCCAGGTGAGCGCTGATTTCGGCGTTGGGGCCAGCGGCATAAGCCTTGCGTAACAGGGGTAACGCCTCGGCGTATTTGCCGGTGCGGTAGTGCAGCCAGCCCATCGAGTCGAGAATGGCTGGGTCGTTTGGCTGCAGTTGCATGGCTTTTTCCAGCAGGCTGCGCGCTTCGGCAAAACGCTGGGTGCGGTCTGCCAATATATAGCCCAGCGAGTTGAGTGCGGCGGCATTGTCGGGTTGCTGTTTTAATATCTGGCGCAGATCGCGCTCGGCGGCGGCGATGCGGTCGCGCTGGTGATTGAGCATGGCGCGGGCAAACAGCAAGCGGGTGCTGGTGGCAAAATTGGCGAGCCCCTCGCTAAACACACTATCGGCTTGGGGCAGATGATTGTGCTTTATCAGGGTTTGACCGTGCAGTACGTAGAGCACTTCGCCCTGCTCGGGGAAGCGCAGGCGCAGGCGATTCATGTGTTGCTGGGCGCTGAGAAAATCTTGCTGGCGCACGAAAATATCCAGCAGGCTGATGGTCGCCGGCAGAAAATCATTGCCGCTTTCCACCTGCAAGTAGTGAATGATGGCCTCTGGTAGATCGTGCTGCGCCTCAGCCATGCGCCCTAAATAATAATGCGCAGTGGAAATATGCAGGTCGCGATCCAGCAGCGATTCAAATGACTTGTGTGCGGTTTCCAGATCTTTGCGTTCCAGTGCGATTATCCCGAGTGACAGGAGCAGGTCGCCATTGTCGGGCAGCTGTTGGGTGAGGATTGTAAATTGCTCCTGCGCCAGCGCCATATCGTAATGGGTCAGAATACGGGCGTACTGTTGGCGTAGGCTGGTGTTGTCAGGGTAGAACTCCAGCAGATTGGCCATTTTGGCAATCGCCTCCTGATCGCGCTTCATCTGGTGTAGCAAGTTGGCTTCAAGAATGGCGGCCGGAATACTGCGCGGATGTATTTTGAGTGTCTGCTGGACTAGATCCATAGCCTCGTCGTATTTGCCCTGCTGTTGTAGCAGTATTCCCATGCCGACCATAAGCTGCTCATCTTCTGGATGGCGTTGCCGTTGGGTCACAAAATCATTGAGCAGTGCGGCTCGCTCTGCCTCCCTGAGGCTGACGGCATTGGCGGCAATGTTCTGGAATAGCGGCTCCCCACCTTCATCCAGCAAGCGGCGCGAATACTCAAATGCCTCGCGCAGTTGGCCGGTTTGCATATAGGCCATAGAGGTATTGGCCAGGGCATCTTTATCGTAGGGTGCGGCTTGAACCCAGATGCGCGCCATTTCCAGTGCTGCTGGGTTGTCGCCCAGGTAGCGCGCAATCATGGTGGCGCGCTCGGCAATCTGCGGGTCGCGGGTTTCGCGCGCCTGCTGCACATAATTGCTCAGGGCGACATCATATTGCGCGCGGCTTCCGGCGATTTCTGCGGCAAGCAATGAGTAAAGTGTTTCTGTCGGAAAAGGTTTGCTTGGGGTTTGGATCAGTATTTCCGGCTGGGGTTCGGGTGCCGCAACCGTGCGAGCTGATTGCAGGCTGCAACCACTCAATACCCAGTAAAGGGTCATGCTCGACAGAATAATTGGGCGGTGTTTGATCATGCGTGACCAGTAATGGAGCGGATGAGTGAGCGCAAACCAGGTCGCGCGGCCGGACATCATAAACGTGAAGTTGAATGATAAAAAGTGCGTTTTGGTAATGCTGTGAAAAGATCCCGTCATCACCCATGTAGATGTATGCTGGTTAAAGCCCGGTGCGCCGCGCCAGTGCTGGGCGGGTATCGATAAGCCGGCGGGTTTCAAGAAAGGTCTGTTGGATGAGGTAGGCATCGCCACTGGCGCGATGGCGTTTGATATCGAGGCGCTTTTCCAGCTTGTGTTTGGTTTTATCCCACAGTAGCAATTGTGCCTCGGTGGCGATTATTTCGATGGGGCTAAGGTGAAAGCTCGGGTTCATTCGTGCGGCAAAAAACAAGCGGCTGAGCCAGGGGCTATCGTGGGTCCAGGCATCGCTGTAAGCGGTTATCTCGCCGAGGAATTCGTTCAGTTCGGTGCAGATTTCTCGCGGCGATCTGCCGCGATTTTCGATGAGTTTGCGGGTAATGCCGTGAATTGCCTGGGCACTGTCGCTCCAGTGATCCCATTCGGGTTGTGGTGCGATTAGTGCGCAGTAGCGCTCTCCATTGGTTTTGACCACACCGATTTCAATCGGGTAGCTGCGCGAACCAAAGCCTGAGGCTTCAATGTCAATAATGGTCGGGTTGTACGGTCTTCGCATTGAGCAGCTCCAAATTGCATCTGTGGTTGAGTATAGATGGTGATGTTCGGGGCGATGAATCGGCTTAATAGCACCCCTTTATTGCAGGATTAGGAACTTGCCTCTTGTCACGCTCCCTCTGTGACCGGACAATACCGCCCTTCGGCATACGCTCCCCCTAAAACAATTAGTCCGACACATGACCCTGTTAGCCTTTGGCATCAACCATACTACCGCCCCACTTGCCTTGCGCGAGCGGGTTGCGTTCGCGCCGGAGAATTTGCACGGTGCTATGCAGGAAGCCTGTGCCCATGCGGGTTTGAGCGAAGTGGCCATACTCTCCACCTGCAATCGCACCGAAATTTATGCGGCGAGCGAAAGCGATGCGACGGCGATTCAGCAGTGGTTGGTTGATCACACCGCGATTAATGCGGCGGATTTAGCCAACAGCTATTACTGCTATCAGGATCACGAAGCCGTACGCCACATGATGAAAGTGGCGGGTGGCCTCGATTCACTGGTACTGGGTGAGCCGCAAATTTTAGGCCAAATGAAGTCGGCCTTTGCGGTCGCAAAAGAAGCGGGCACTTTAGGGGCGGAATTACACGCTACGTTTCAGCAGGTTTTTCATATCGCCAAGCGTGTGCGCACCGAGACGGCGATTGGCGAGAATCCGGTTTCTGTTGCTTATGCGGCGGTCAGCCTTGCGCAGCAAATTTTCTCTAACCTAAAAGAAGATACCGCGCTTCTGATTGGTGCAGGTGAGACCATTGAACTGGTTGCGCGCCATTTGGTAGAGCAGGGTATTAAACATATTATTGTTGCCAACCGCACGCTTGATCGCGCCCAGCGGCTCGCGCGCGAATTTAATGGCGAGGCGATTTTACTCGCCGATATTCCCGAGCAATTGCATCGCGCCGATTTGGTGATTTCCTCCACCGCTAGTCAATTACCGCTGCTCGGCAAAGGCGCGGTAGAATCGGCGCTGAAAAAGCGCAAACACAAACCCATGTTTATGCTCGATATCGCCGTGCCGCGCGATATCGAAGAGCAAGTGGGCGAGTTGGATGATGTGTATCTATACACCGTGGATGACTTGCACGCGGTGATTGATGAAAACAAAAAATCCCGCGTTGCAGCGGCCGATCAGGCGGAAGAAATTATTACCCAGGGCGTGGAATTGTTTTTGCGCCAGCAGCGCGCGCTCAACGCGGTCGAAACAGTAAAAGCCTATCGCCATAAGGCGGAGCAACTGCGTGATGCAGAGTTGGAAAAGGCGCTGCGCAGCTTGCACACAGGTGCAAACCCCGAGCAAGTGTTGCAATTGTTTGCACGCAATCTCACCAATAAATTGATTCATTCGCCCACTAGGGTTTTAAAAGAGGCGAGTGCCAGTTCGCGCCACCACGTTATTCAAGTTGCACAAGAGCTATTTGATTTATCGCTTAACGCTGAAGCCTTAAACGCAGCGCAAGAATCTGTTAACCCTGCTGCTGAACTTAGCAGTGATGCAAGTGAGTCATAATGAAAGCATCAATTTTAGAAAAACTGGATCGCCTGAAAGAGCGCTATGAAGAAGTGAGCGCAATGCTGTCGGAAGCCGACATCATCAACAACCAAAATAAATTTCGCGATCTCTCCAAAGAGTACGCCGAATTAGAGCCGGTGGTGCAGGGCTATCAAAACTATTTGAACCTGCTCGCCAATATCGAAGAGGCCAAACACCTGCTGGTGGATGGCGACGCCGATATGAAAGAAATGGCCGAAGAAGAGCTGAAAGATTGCACTGCGCAACTTGAGCCCATGCAGTTGGAGTTGCAAAAACTCTTGCTGCCAAAAGATCCTAATGACGAGAAAAACTGTTACCTCGAAATTCGCGCCGGTACCGGTGGCGATGAGGCGGCAATTTTCTCTGGCGATTTATTCCGCATGTATTCGCGCTACGCTGAAAATCAAGGTTGGCGTGTGGAAGTTTTGAGCCAAAACGAAGGCGAACACGGCGGCTTTAAAGAAATTATTTCGTTGGTGAGCGGCCAAGGTGTTTATTCAAAATTAAAATTTGAATCGGGCGCGCACCGGGTTCAGCGTGTACCGGAAACCGAATCCCAGGGCCGTATCCATACCTCTGCTTGCACTGTGGCAGTAATGCCGGAAGCGGATGAAATGGAAGAGATCAATATCAACAAAGCTGATTTGCGTATCGATACCTTTCGCGCATCTGGTGCGGGTGGTCAGCACGTTAACAAAACCGATTCGGCGATTCGTATTGTGCACATTCCCACCGGCTTGGTAATTGAATGCCAGGACGAGCGCTCGCAACACAAAAACCGCGCCCGCGCGATGAGTTTGCTCGCCACCAAATTAAAGCAGCAACAAGAAGATGCCGCGCACAAATCGCTTTCCGATGAGCGCCGCAGTTTGGTGGGCTCGGGCGATCGCTCCGAGCGAATTCGCACTTACAACTACCCGCAAGGCCGCGTGACCGATCACCGTATCAACCTGACGTTGTATTCGCTGGATGCGATTATGCAAGGCGATTTGAATCCGGTTGTTGATCCACTTGCTCATGAATACCAAGCAGATCAGTTGGCGGCGATTGCGGATTGAGATTATTGAGCGCACATTCGTAGGTTGGCGGTGAGGAACGAACCCCAACACTTTGTGGCAAGATTGATATGTTGGGGTTCGTTCCTCAGTCTACGCGACCCGCCACAACCTACGGACTCCCCTATGAACAACATCACCGTTGCGCAATGTTTACAGCGTGCAGGCGAATTGGAATTGATCAGCGATTCCGCTCGCCTCGATATCGAATTAATTCTCTGCCATATCCTGCAAAAAAATCGCACTTATCTTTTTACCTGGCCGGATAAAACACTCACCACTGAACAAGAAACGTTATTTAACGATTATTTCGTGCGTCGCAAAAATGGTGAGCCAGTCGCGCATATTATTGGCCAGCGCGAGTTTTGGTCGCTGCCACTTGCCGTTAATAATTCCACGCTGATTCCGCGCCCGGATACTGAGCTACTGGTGGAAACCGTGCTGGAATTATTCAGCGGCGATTCCACCCAGCAAATCCGCCGCTGCCTCGATTTGGGTACGGGCACAGGTGCGATTGTGCTGGCGCTGGCGAGTGAAAAGCCGCACTGGCAATTGTTGGGGGTGGATAAATCCGCAGACGCGGTTGCGCTTGCCGAAACCAATCGCCGCGAATTGCAATTTGATCAGGTGCAAATACTGCAGAGCGATTGGTTTACTGCACCGGCGTTACAAGGAGATGCAACCGGCGCGCAACAATTTGATGTTATCGTCAGCAATCCACCTTATATCGACCCGCAAGATCCGCACTTGGAGCAGGGTGATGTGCGCTTTGAGCCGCGCTCGGCATTAATAGCGGATAACCACGGTTTGGCGGATATCGAATTCATCATTCAACACAGTTGGGATTATCTGCGCACACAAGGCTGGCTGTTGTTAGAGCATGGTTATGACCAAGCCGCCGCAGTGCGCAGCTTGTTAACAGCGCGCGGTTTTGTGCAAGTAGAAACCCGCCGCGATTTAGGTGGCAATGAGCGCGTGAGCTTGGGGAGAAAATAATGGGATATAAATTGTATGAAGGGAATCGTCATTCTCGCGTAGCGGGAATCCATAGGTGTTTAATAAAAAGCTGGACTCCCGCTAGCGGGAGTGACGAAGACAAAATGAATTATTGAGCTGTCTATGAACGACGAACAACTACTGCGTTACTCGCGCCAAATCATGCTGCCCGATGTGGATTTGGATGGGCAGGAAAAATTATTGGCGGCGCGGGTATTAATTATCGGCCTCGGCGGATTGGGTTCACCTGTTGCCATGTATTTGGCAGCGGCGGGTGTTGGTCATCTCACTCTGGTGGATTTTGACTCGGTTGATCTCAGCAATTTACAGCGGCAAATTGTGCACACCAATGCGCGCATCGGGGTAAACAAAGCAGCTTCGGCCGCGCAAAGTGTGCGCGAGTTAAATCCCGACGTGGCGATTACTTGCATCGAAACATTATTAACGGCAGATGAGCTTGCCGAACAAGTAAAACAAGCCAGTGTTGTGGTTGATTGCAGTGATAATTTTCAAACTCGTTTTGCGATTAATGCTGCTTGTGTTGCGGCAAAAGTTCCGTTGGTATCCGGTGCGGCGATTCGTTTGGAAGGGCAAATTGCGGTGTTTGATTCGCGCACTGAAACCAGCCCTTGTTATCGCTGTTTGTATGAAGAAGATAGCGACGATTTAACCTGTGCCGCAAATGGTGTCTTAGCGCCTTTGGTTGGCATTATCGGCTCCATGCAGGCGCTGGAAGCCATTAAATTGATTTGCGGTTTTGGCTCCAATCTCGCCGGGCGTTTGCTGTTGCTGGATGCACGCCACAGCCAATGGCGCGAATTAAAATTACCCAAAGATCACAACTGCCCGGTATGTAGCCAACGTGTGCCTGAATAAAGCGTAAGACTGTGTAAAGGGCTTGTTTTTTATCATCGCGTCTTTATATTGGCGCTAACAAAATCTCTCCGAATTAAAGGTGTAAGCATGAACGATGTACCTCCCGTATACAAAACCGGTTTTTTCCCCTCGCTGATTTTCAGCTCGCGCTGGTTGCAATTACCTCTGTACTTGGGGTTAATTGTCGCGCAGTGTGCTTACGTGTACCTGTTTTTACATGAGCTGTGGTTGTTGGTCATCGGAGTGTCTTCACTGGGCGAGCAGCAAATTATGCTAATCGTTTTAGGTTTGATCGATGTAGTGATGATTTCCAACTTGTTGGTGATGGTGATTGTGGGCGGTTATGAAACCTTTGTGTCGCGCTTGCGCTTGCAGGGGCATCCAGATCAGCCGGAGTGGTTGAGTCATGTTAATGCCACCGTGCTCAAAGTAAAACTGGCTATGGCGATTATCGGTATATCGTCAATCCATTTATTAAAAACGTTTATCGAAGCAGGCAATATCGGTATGCCCGGCGCTAAGTTCACTGAAGAGGGTGTCATGTGGCAAACCATTATTCACATGACCTTTATCGCGTCGGCCATTGGTATTGCTTACACAGATTTGTTGATGCAAAAAGTAAGTTCTGCGAATAAGATTAAACATTAATGTTCGGCGATGGGTGGCGCGCAAGCTACATCCATCGGCTTGTAGCAGTATCGGCAATTGTAAAATCCAATAACAGGAGTTTGATATGAATGTTGAAGTAGGTGGTTTTTTCGGCCTGTTACTGCTGATTTGTGTGATCTACGCGATTATCAAAACAGTGCAAAGTAAAGCGGGCACAGGTACCAAAGTTATATGGGTTGTGGTGTTATTGCTTTTGCCATTTCTGGGCTTTATTTTGTGGTTATTGTTTGGCCCCAAGTAGCGCGTGATGGGTATCGCTTAGGCTCCACCCATCCTACGTTTTAACTGCTTTTTAGTTAAAAAATCCTGCTTTTAATTCTGCATGTTGTTCCGCTTTTAAACGTGGGCCAAATTGGCTCACAACTTTTGCGGCGGCGAGGTTGGCAAATTCAGCCGCTGTTTTAAAATCTTTGCCGTTATTGATTGCATACAAAAATGCTCCGGCAAACATATCACCCGCACCGTTGGTATCGATGGCTGTTACGGCAGGTGCAGCGACCTTAATCAAGGTTTCACCATCAAATACCAGTGCGCCTTCGCTGCCGCAGGTAATGGCAAATTGTTTGCAGTATTGTTTTAGTGCTTCGCTGGCGGCTCCAATGGTTGTTGTTTGGGTGAAGCCGAGTGCTTCATCGCGGTTGCAGAAAATCAAATCTACGCCGCTGCCAATCATTTCTACTAAACCATCGCGGAAAAATTGCACCATCGCCGGGTCAGATAAGCTCAGCGCCGTTTTGGTGTTATTCGCTTCTGCTTGTTGGCGCAATTCAATTGCTGCGGCGCGGCCAGTGGGCGAGGTGACTAGATAACCTTCGATGTAGGCGTAGTGGGACTGCGCAATTGCTGCCGCATCTAATTCATTGACCGACAAGGTTTCGCTAATGCCGAGAAAGGTATTCATGGTGCGTTCAGCGTCAGGTGTAATCATCACCAAACATTTACCGGTGATACCTGCTGGTGGGGTGATATGCGCAGGTGTAGCGACACCGGCTGCGTGAATATCGTTTAAATAAAACTCACCGTTTTCATCGTTGGCAACTTTGCAGGAAAAAAAGTTGGGTGAACCAAAATAACCGGCGGCGATAATACTATTGGCCGCCGAGCCGCCGCTGGCGCGATGGGATGCAACCAAGTGATCTTGCAGATAAGTGATCAATGCATTCTGGCGCGCTTCATCAACCAGTGTCATAACCCCTTTGGTCACTGCCATGGTGGTGAGATCGGCATCGGTCAGGGTGATTTCAGTATCGACCAGCGCTGCGCCTATGCCGTAAATATGATATTGCTTGTTCATGGATGTGACCTTGTGGATTAAGTGATCGATTTCAGGATTGTGCCGCATTATGCAAAATTCATGGTGCACGATAAAGCGGAAGCGTGTTTTTCGCACCCAAGTACTTTTATTTTGTTTCGCATTCGTCAGGCGTGGCGGTTAAACTGCCCCCCGCTTTTTTCTCGCTAATATCGCCTTTTTATTCGCTTTAACCATCACTAAGACTACTTATGACTAAACGCCGCGCTACTACTCGTCGCCCTAAAAGTTCCGGTTCTGCTCCTCGTCGCGGTTGGGCGCTGGCGCGCTTGTGGATGTTGTATGGTTTACTGTTAATGGTGGCGCTGGTGGGAATCTGGACGCTGTACCTGGATTCGGTGGTGCGGGAAAAATTTGAAGGCAAAAAATGGGCGCTGCCGGCGCGGGTTTATGCGCGGCCGCTGGAGTTGTACCAGGGGCAAACTCTGACTCCGGCACTGTTTGAACAGGAGCTGCGCGCGCTCGGCTATCGCTTTGAAGATAATGCCAACACCCCAGGACAAGTCCTGAAAAAAGTCAGCGCAGGCTCCCATGAGGTGGTGTATCACATCCACAGTCGCGGTTTTGATTTTTGGGATAAAAAAGAAGTTGCGCGCAAATTTATGCTGCGGGTGAATAACAATAGCGTGCAGGGTTTGATCGATTTAGCCGGTGCCGATTTACCACTGGTGCGTATGGAGCCGGAGGAAATTGGCGGTTTTTATCCAGCGGATAAAGAAGATCGCCTGCTGGTGCGGCTCAGTGATTTGCCACCGCTGCTGGGTGAAACCTTGTTGGCAGTAGAAGATAAAAACTTTCTCGATCATCACGGAGTATCGCCCTTGGCGATTGTGCGGGCGGCCTGGCTCAATGCTACGCGCAGTGACGGCGGTTTGCAGGGCGGCAGTACGATCACCCAACAATTGGTGAAAAACTTCTATCTCACTAACGAGCGCAGTGTGCTGCGCCGCAAAATTCCCGAAGCGATTATGGCGATGTTGCTGGAGGTGCATTACAGCAAGTCGGAAATTTTAGAAACTTACATCAACGAGATTTTTTTAGGCCAGAGTGGCGACCGTGAAATTCACGGTTTCGCACTGGCGGCGCAACATTATTTCCGCCAGCCATTGCGCGAATTAAAAACCCATGAACTCGCGCTGTTGGTGGGCTTGGTCAAGGGTGCGTCTTACTACAACCCTTGGCGCAATCCCGAGCGCGCAAAAAGCCGGCGCAACGTGGTGCTGGCGGTGATGCACAAAGAGGGGCTGATCAGCGAGCAGCAGTTGAAAGCCGCGCAAGCCGCTCCGCTCGGTATTGTTGCCAAAGGTGAAGCGCGCACCACTACTTATCCTGCCTTTATGGATTTAGTGAAGCGCCAGTTGAAACAGGATTACAAAGAAAGTGATTTGCGCAGCGAGGGGCTACGCATCTTCACCACGCTGTCGCCCATGGTGCAGCGTCAGGCTGAGAAGTCGATGAAACTGCGTGTGGAGCAGTTGGAAAAACAATTTAGAACGAAGGATGTCCAGGGCGGAATGGTGGTCACCTCGGTGGGTGGTGGCGAAATTCTGGCGTTGCTGGGTGATAAAGACCCGCGCTTCTCCGGCTTTAATCGCGCGCTGGATGCCAAGCGTCCTGTTGGTTCATTGATAAAACCTTTCGTGTATTTAACCGCGCTGGAAATACCCCAGCAATACAATCTCGGCACCATCATCAGTGATGCACCGGTGAGTTATAAATCTGGCGGTAAATGGTGGTCACCAAAGAACGCCGATAAAAAAGATCACGGCGATATCCCGCTCTACAAAGGCTTGGCCTATTCCTATAATCAATCCACTGCGCGGTTGGGCATGACGATTGGTCTGGATCGTGTTGCTAAAACAATAAAACAAGCCGGTTACGCGGGCGATGTACCCAAATTGCCGGCGATATTATTAGGGTCGATTGATATGTCGCCGCTAGAAGTGGCAGGTATGTATCACACCATTGCTGCGGAAGGCGTATTCACACCCATCCACGCAATTCGCGAAGTGCTCGCAGCCGATGGCAAACCATTGAAACGTTACCCACTCGAATTGGAGCAGCGCTTTTCCATCGAGTCCACCTTTCAGTTGCAATACGCTCTGCAGCGCACTTTGCGCGAAGGTACCGGGCGCAGCGCCTACAACCAGATTCCATCGCATATCGATCTCGCGGGCAAAACAGGGACTACCGACGATCAGCGCGATAGCTGGTTCGCCGGTTTTAGTGGAGAGCATTTGGCGGTTGTGTGGCTTGGGCGTGATAACAACAGTGCAACCCCGTTAAGTGGCGCTGGTGGTGCCATGCAAGTCTGGGCTGATTTTATGAAGCAGGTGCCAACACGCAGTCTGGAGCAAATACCACCTGCCGGGGTGAGTTTCGATTGGCTGGATACTGCAACCGGTAAACTCAGCGCCGAGACCTGCGAAGGCGCCGTCTGGCTGCCGCTGCGCGATGAGTTTCGCCCGCTGGATTCCGTTGACTGCCATCAGGATCGAAACCCGCTCAAATCCCTGTGGCAAAGGATAGTGAACTGATCAGCTGATCTGGAAAGACTTGTCACTCCTATCAATCATCATCGGGGAGTCGTCATCCCCGCTTGCGGGGATCCATGGGTATTAAAAGCAAAAGCTGGACTCCCGCAAGCGGGAGTGACGTCGAGTTTCAAAGGAGTGACGACGAGACTCATGGGGAGTGACGGTCAAGATCTTACATCGCAAAAATAAACCGCTCAGATGAATCCGAAGCTCACTAGACTGTGTCTTAGTTGTGAGTTGGGGGCAATATTGATCTAATCCTGCCCGGATTTTTCCTGAGAGGCTTTTCCCATGACCTTATCGTTTACCTTGTCGCGCCAGTTGTTAGGCGCTTTTGGCATCGTACTGCTGTGCGCAGTTCCGGTTATTCACGCCGCTGAGCTGGAAGGTACGCCTGTACCTCTGGATGCGCCCCATGCTACTTCTGCAGCGGCCGCAGATGCCCCTTCAGCACCTGATCAGGCCACTGCTCCAACTGCAGAACAAGCCCCTCCGGCTCCGGTTGCGGATGATTGGCAGCACCACAACAACTGGGAGCGCGATTGGGAGAAGAACCTGAATCAAGCGTTTGGCGGCGACCATGAAAATAACGGCGGCTTCCATCCGGCGCTGCTGATTCCTCTGTTTGCCATAGTCTTTATTTTTGGTGGCCCAATAATCCTGTTGATTTTGATTCTGGTGTTTTTCTTTGGCGCCAAGCGTCGTCGCCAGCAAGACATCAATATGAATATCGATAAGTTACTCGCCGCCGGGCGCGATATTCCGGTTGAATTATTGCGTGGTGATGAACCTAAAAATGACGAGCCGGTAGGCAGCCGCGACAAGGGGATTCGCAATATTTTTCTCGGCACTGGTTGGCTGGTGTTTCTCACCATTATGGTGGGGTTCGATATAGGTTCAGCCGGATTTATCTGGATTGCACTGGGTGCATC
>NZ_BBUL01000090.1 GCF_000953825.1 Cellvibrio sp. OA-2007
AGGTGTCCGATATTCGCGGTAGGGATCAGGGGACACCTGAATACAGCTCCTCCAATCTTTGTGCTGCGCGCTGTAATTTCTGTTGCCACTCCAAGCGATCCCTTGCTCTTTCTTCTGGTGTCATAGACTGTTCTAGCTCTTTTATAAGCTTATGGAAATCAGCTAAACCGTTCATCACTTAATACCTTATCGATTGCTACGCAAATCAAATTCATGGTGATCGGGAAGGGTAAGCTCTCTCCCCCCCCGTGCAAATTCTGCACCCCCTACCCGCCTGGATCATTTGCACAAATAATCACCACTTAATGCAAGAGTCAACCATTCGGACCCCATTGTTCAGCCATCATTTGTGAAGCTTGGAAAGGTTTAGGGTGAAACAGCCGAGAAAATCTGTCGTCCCCCGTGCAAATTTTGCCCCCCCTCCCACAAACTTTTGTTTAAAAATGCGGCGTCAACTACAAAATCATATGAGCAGCGATATTTGTGACAATTTGAGGATTTCAAAATTACAACCGAGTTTCACCGAGTTTTTCAACCAAACGATAGTCCAAAGACGACTAATACCGCATCTCGGCTGAACTTGCACGACTCACTCTAACCATTTTTATTCTACCTCTCAGCTAAATTGGTTTTTCTTGGTCCACCCTCTCCACGATTAGTCAATCCCAGTTCGAGCGCTAGTTCTACTAGCGGTGCAAGTTGGGTGTCCGCGACAAAGCTTTCAGAGCATTGATGTAATTTTGCATGCGCTTTTATCGCCTCGATGGTTTCCGCACGTAGATAGCAGGTAAATTTAGACTTCGCCACTTTGCGTCCTTTCTCGAATGGGGTGTACCCCTTGTCTGTTGAGATACATTTTTCACAAAGACATTTTTTGGTATCACCTAGTGGGCCAACATCAAATTCAGCATGCATACAATTCATACATTGCATATATGGATGATTCACCGATGAAACAGTCTTTCTTTGCAATTTACGGTAGAGAGGGGTACTACAGTGCCTACACAAATCTTTGGTCTTTATAGATTTAATTTTGGCCTTTAACAACTTGTGTATTTTTATTTTGAAATGCTTAAGGATATCTTTCAATTTTTTACCAGATTCACACTGAAGAAAAAACTCCTCCATCTGCTCATCAGTTAAATCAGCAAGCTCTTCTATTTCATATTTATTCATAAATAACCTATAAATTGATAATTTTTGGTAACCCAACTAATCATTAATAAAATTGTCAATAGCCGTAGAAATAAGTAATTAGTTTTATAATGATAAAAACCTTTATAAACGTATACGGCTATAAATAAACGGCTAAAGATATTAATTAACACTAAAATTTTTTTAAATATATTAAAAATCGGAATAGATAGATTTTTATGCAAATGCGATTCTACTAGTTCCGTAATTTTTTCTCGTCGCGCCACCGCTATCTTTACCTCGCCCTTTTGCAAAATAAGAAACCCTCAAAACTACCAATTGCACCGCATTGAAATCATCACGTTTGATCCGATAATAACAATTACGGGGAATCCAGGCCGTACCATCCATGAACTCCCAGACCTCTTTAACCATTTCCAGCAGGTAGTGTGGATGCTGTACCTTGCTGCCATCCAAAAGAATCGCAAAATGATAGTGGGGATTATCCGACTGTTCTTGCTCCCTAACCCATAGGTAGCCAATTCGTTTTACCTTGTAACCTGTCTCGATGCGACCAAACAATTGCCGGATAAAAACCGAAATGCGTTTGTTATTCAATGGGTTTCCTTGTTGGTGTAAATCAAAGCGTAGCAAAAACACTTTATGATGATGAGAGAGCATGGCCAAGACCTGCCCAATCATTTGCTTAACCATCTTCGTATAAAAGCCACATTTTTTTGAATAGATACGCCATGTTGCCCCATGACAAGTGCAAATTTTGGAGTAACTGATATAGGACATAATAAATACATAGATTTGAGGGATATATTATTAATATACCCAGTTTAAAATTAGTATCTGTGGATAACTTAAACCCGCATTTCATAAGCTTATCGCGCAGTTTGATTTAAAGAATATGGGGTAAAAAATCGCAAATCGTGTTCAATGACATCCAAGACACTATTTAAGCCATTGATCCAACTGATAATTCAGCGCTGATTCGCGATATTTTTTCCCTACTTTTCTGCACTATCAAAAACCACCAAAATGCGCAGTAACGATACAAGTTGTCGGCTATTTGTCGTTGCGCACCAAGATGTAAAAACAATTACATAAGTGCACTTTTTCGCTGATCAATTAATCGACTTACAAGCTCACGCAACTCATCACCACTACATCCGGCAATCATCGCACCGAGAATTGCATCGGTTTCATGCGCGAGCCAACCCACAGCTCTTGCACCTAGCGCGATTGGAGGAACAAAAAGATTTTGCTTAATTCGCAAATGGAGGGTGGAGCGCGAAAAGCCAGTTTTAGCCAAGACTTCTGGTTTGCGCTCGATACGATAGAGGGGAGGATTTAATTGTTTCATAAGATTTCATTACCTTTAAATACGTGCAATAGCACAGGAGCAGAAATCTTATTGCGGAAATGATTTACTCTTGGAAAATGTCAAAAACTACTTTGACATGTCAAACTATTTTTCATCAACCCTATTGACTTAACGATCAAAATTAAAACTTCGTTGTATTTTTCCAAGTACGTGCCCCAATCGGGATAATCCAAAACCATTGTCTACACCACCCTGCATTGCGAATCGCTGTATTAGCAGAGTTTTTATAGCACTGATATTGGGAGTACCACCACGCTTTAAATTCCTTTGTTTGCTCGATAGCAAGTCCATAGTGACAAACAAATACAAAGCCAATTGATGGGTGGATGGAATTTCGTCAATAGCGCTGGAGTCACGAAACTCGATAATTGCCTTGTTCAAATCTGAACTGACTGGCCCCCAATCTACATGCTGAACCACGGTCACACTGGCTAAGCTTTGTTCAAACTCATTGCGAATACTCTCGACGCTGAATTTTCCGCCAGCAGCCGGTGAATTACTTTTCTCAAGGTATATAGCGAGCATGCACCCAAGCACTTTCTGTAAGCTCTCAGATCTCATGTTGAGCGATATTTGCAAATGCCGCTGATTACCTGGCTCGATGGTGCGCTGAAGATATTTAATGTTGTTGCGCAATAATTTTAGATTTGCTTCATCTTCGGCGGAAAGTGAACCGCTCTTCAAACCCAAATCTTTTACCGTTCTTTTTGCCGAGAACAGTTCATAGAACAGGTCGAACTCGCTCAAGCCTTCTACTTTGCCATCTACGATACGCTTTAGTTCATCCTTATTTTGGGGAAAAGGAAAATCCGCCAACATTTTTAATTGTTGGTCATACATAAAATTCAGCTCGATGTTGAGAAAAACGAAACTCGAAAATAAATACCCTACAGCCTGTATCTATTTTCGAGGGTGTACGCAGGTAGAATTTAATTACCATTTTTTAGCTGATCTAAGTAATCAGCCCAAGACTGCATCATTTGCTTACGCTCAGGCAGATACTTGGTGCGGTTGTAAGCGCGCCCATTAGCATCTTTTACAGCGTGAGCTAGCTGCTGTTCGATAAAATCCACTCGGAAACCAAGAGTTTCATCCAGCAAGGTGCGAGCCGTCGCCCTAAAGCCGTGAGGAGTGACTTGCTCGCTGCTGTAACCCATAGTGCGAATCGCTGATAACACACCATTTTCTGACAGCGGCTTTCCTCCGCGCCTCCCACTGGGAAACACATACTGCCCAGTTCCTGTGACCAGTCGCAGTTCGCGCAAAATGTCCAAAGCTTGTCTTGGAAGCGGCACTACATGTGGCTGCCGCATTTTCATCTTCTCAGCCGGTATTTCCCATACTTCTTGATCCCAGTCGATCTCGCTCCATTCCATGTGACGCATTTCGCCGGGGCGCTGAAATAACATAGGCGTTAATACCAAAGCAGCCTTCACCTCTGGGGAACCTTGATAGCTGTCAGCTCCTTTCAAAAAAGTCGCCAACTCAGATGGGTTAATAATTGCTGCTCTGTTTTTAGGCTTAGCGATAATCAGTGCGCCAGTAAGATCTTGCGAAATATCGCGCTCCGCTCGCCCTGTGGAAACGGCAAAACGCAGGACTTGGCTAGCTACTCGCTTAGCCCGATTGGCAGTTTCGTGCGCGCCAGCCTTTTCGATTAGACGCAAAGCCGAAAGCAGCTGGACAGGTTTGATTTCGGATATAGGTAGGTTACCAATGACAGGATTGAGCTTGTCTCGCAGAATCCATTCAATTTTATCAATAGTGACTTTGGCAGCCCCCTCCTGAGTTCGTTTATCAATAAACTCGTCTCCAACTCCCGAGAAGGTATTGGCCTGTGAAAACTGCTTTGCCAGCTTTATCTGCTTTTTTACCAAACCAGGGTCTTTGTCCTCTGCCAGCTGAAGCTTAGCATCGCGCATCTTTTCTCTCGCTTGCGCGATACTCACAACAGGATAGACCCCAAGCGCGAGCTTCTTTTCTTTGCCAGCAAACCGATACTTCAATCGCCAGTACTTCGCACCAGTCGCAGTTACCTCCAAGTACAAGCCTCCCCCATCAGATAGCTTGTATGTTTTATCGAGAGGCTTTGCCTTTTTTACCGCAGTGTCGGTCAGTTTATTTACTACAGCCATGATGCCCCCATACCTCTTTTTAATGCCCCCTTTTGTGCCCCCAATTGGGGGTAGCTTCTATTGGTTTTTATAGGATGATATAGGAACTCCAGAAAGCAAAAAGCCCCGATTTACGGGGCTTTAGGGATGTTTTGGGAAGTCATCAAACTTTCTTTTGGTGCCCTGGGCCGGACTCGAACCGGCACAGCATTCGCCACTACGACCTCAACATAGCGTGTCTACCAATTCCACCACCGGGGCATTAAACTCTAGATTACTCTTTCTTTTCTTCTGGTTGCGCGGCTACATCGTCAGCAGCTGGAGCAACTTGCGATTCTACAGCAGGAACATCCGATACAGTAGCGGCTGGCACTTCACTCGCAGGAACGTCAGAAGCTGAGGGAACTTCTTGTTGCTGCGCAGCTGGGATAACCAAACCTTGTGTTGCTACTTTAGAATGATTTTTTGCAATAATCGCCAAACCAAAACTAGTGCAAAAAAATACGGTGGCGATTATCCAGGTTGCACGAGTAAAAAAGTTACCGCTACCTTCACTACCGAATACAGTTTGCGAAGCGCCAGCACCGAAAGATGCACCAGCTGCTGCGCCTTTACCTTGTTGCAATAAAATCAAACCGATAATGACTAATGCAGCAAGCGAATGAACAATAAGTACTAATTTTTCCATTACGAACTTCTCTATTAAGCGCTTAGTGCTTGGCTGGTGAAATTAATCTGCAGCCTTACAGATTGCTAAAAACTCGTCAGCGTCTAAAGATGCACCGCCGAGTAAGGCACCGTCTATATCAGGCAATGCAAATAACTGCTGTGCATTGTGCGCCTTAACGCTACCACCGTATAAAATTCTCACTTCGCTAGCCAATTCTTCTAGCTGTGCACGCATGAAACGATGCACCTCTTCTGCCTGTTCTGGCGTGGCTGTCTTACCTGTACCCACTGCCCATACAGGCTCATAAGCAAGCACTGCATGTTTAAATACTGCTTTGCCTGTATATGCAAAAACGGCACTGAGCTGTCGACTAATCGTTTCTAAATGGCGCCCCTGCTCACGGTCCTGCAAGGATTCACCTACACAAAGTATCGGAATCAAACCAGCTCTCTGCACAGCGGCAAATTGGTGAGCAACTTGCTCATCCGTCTCGCTCCGCATTCGGCGGCGCTCATTGTGACCAATTATTACAAATTTGCAATCCAAATCTGCAAGCATTGATCCAGAAACTTCACCTGTGTAAGCACCGCTATCATGCTCACTAACAGTTTGTGCGCCCAATAATATTGTCGAACCAGACAACACGCTATTGGCGTGCATCAAATATGGAAAGGGCGGACAAATAACAACTTCAGCACTGTGCTCACCTTGCCAACCAGCCACTACCTTGGCCAACAACTCTGCATTTTCACGCAGATTTCCATTCATTTTCCAGTTGCCAACCACCAGTTGGCGACGCTTGGCGTTACTTGCTTTGTTCAACAGCAATACCTCCCCCAAAGCGGGCGCCAATGTTAGCTAAGATGATTTCAACATACAACCGAATCTTCGCTTACACCCTGATTTTTATCTGTTTTTTTGTGCGCTCACCGATATTTCTGCACAAGTCACGCACTACCTGAATACAAAACATGCACCTCGACCAGTTTTCAAACGCGGATCTTAATTGTATTTTTAACTGATAGACATGCCTTGTGGCATTAGGCAAGCGCGGCTTCTACAGTTGCCGCCAACTCCTGGGCGAGCTCTTTAACTTGATTCTTATCTTCCCCCTCAACCATAACCCTTACAACAGGTTCAGTGCCTGATGGCCGCAAAAGCACCCGCCCTGTTCCCGCAAGCTTGTCCTCTGTTAGTTTTACTGCCTTTTGCACAACATCGTTACTGCTTAAATCTACACGCTTGGCCATGTGCACATTGATCATGACCTGAGGCAACTTATTCATCGCTTTCTTAATGCGATGCAATGAGTCCCCCATAGTAGTAACAGCCAATAAAACTTGAAGTGCAGAGATAATGCCGTCACCTGTAGTAGTTACATTGCTGCAAACAATATGGCCTGAGTTTTCACCACCCAAACGCCAACCGTTACTGCGCATCATTTCGATCACATAGCGATCACCCACTTTGGCGCGCGCAAAAGGAACATTCAGTTTTTTAAGACCCAATTCAAAACCAAAGTTACTCATTAAGGTGCCGACAACACCATCACAACCGCCTGCATATTCCTGTTGATAAGCGGCGATAATGTAAAGCAATTCATCGCCATCAACTAATTCACCCTTGTGATCCACAAATACGACACGATCGCCGTCGCCATCAAATGCGATGCCAATATCCGCACCTAATTCCACTACTTTTTCTTGCAGCGCTTCCGGTTTGGTTGAACCGCAACTGCGATTAATATTGGTGCCATTGGGCTCAACAAACAGCGAAGTAACATGTGCGCCCAACTCGGTAAATACATCGGGGGCGATGTTATAGGTCGCACCATTAGCGCAATCCAAAACGATATGCATGCCCTTGAGGTTAAACCCCCAAGGCATTGTCCCTTTACAGAATTCGATATAACGTCCCGACGCATCGGCAATCCGGCGCGCCTTGCCCAGTTTTTCGCCGGTAAACATAGGTTTTTCCAGCTGCGCTTCGATTAGTGTTTCCAACTCATCAGGAAGTTTGCTGCCGTTACCACCGAAAAATTTAATGCCGTTGTCGACATAACTATTATGCGACGCGCTGATGACTATACCTGCCTGTGCCTTGAAGGTACGGGTGAGATAAGCGACACCAGGCGTAGGCATTGGGCCCAACAAACCAACATCAACACCCGCATTAATCAACCCGGCCTGCAAGGCAGACTCAAACATATAGCCCGAAATACGCGTATCTTTGCCGATCAGAATCATATTTTGGCCATCAAAACGATCCTTGAGCACGCAGCCTGCAGCCCAACCTAACTTGAGCATAAAATCCGGGGTGATTGGCGCTTCACCGACCAAACCACGAATACCATCAGTACCAAAATACTTGCGCGACATAATGTCTTACTCCGCTAACAATAATTACGCTGGGCTATTCAGCCACAGCGGCGAGAACTTTTAATACATCGACCGTGGCAGCAACATCATGCACACGAATAATGGCAGCACCGCGCTGCGCTGCAAGCAACGCTAGCGCCAAACTACCCGGCAAACGCTCATCGACCGCGCGATCAAGCAACTGCGCCACCATCGACTTGCGCGACAGACCGACCAATAAGGGGCACCCTAACTCACCCAACTCCGGCAAGCGCCGCAAAAGCGCGAGATTATGCGCGAGTGTCTTACCAAAGCCAAATCCGGGATCAAGAAGAATTCGCTCCAAAGGAATAGCATGCGCATGGCAATCAGCGATGCGCGCGCGCAAAAAAATACTCACTTCTGCGATGACATCATCGTAGTGAGGGTTTTGTTGCATGTTATCTGGCTGCCCCTGCATATGCATAAGGCAAACAGGCAAACCCGTGGCAGCAGCAGCGGCCAGCGCGCCCTCTCGTTGCAATGCTCGCACATCATTAATAAGACTCGCGCCCGCTTTAGCCGACTCAGTGATCACAATCGCAGTGCTTGTATCAACTGAAACCAAAGCACCAAGCCTATCAACCAGCGCGGATACCACGGGAACCACGCGATCCAACTCTTCTTGCTCGGACACAGCGACCGCACCAGGGCGGGTCGACTCGCCCCCCACATCAATGATCTTCGCTCCTTCATCCAACATCTGCTCAGCACGGCGAACAACAAGGTCTAACGAGAGCGTATTACCCGAGTAATAACTGCCGCCATCTGAAAAGGAATCGGGCGTGGCATTCAGAATTCCCATCACCACCGGGCGAGAAATATCCAGTAGATGCTGGCCGCAATTAAGTGAGGATGGAGGAAATTGCATATATACCCTGAGCGTTTCGAATGCTTTTTTAAAACCTTGCGAGGAATAAAACAACAACCCCGAGCAAGCTCGGGGTTGTTGTTGATATTTAACGCAAATACTTAATGAGTATTTGCTGGTCCGCCAATAGGACCCGCTGGGTTTTCACCCGGAACATCTTTATCGCGCAGATGACTATTGAAGTCATCATCATTCCACTCACGCGGCGGGCGCACTTTGCGGCGAGCCATTAAGTCAGCTACTTGATCAGAGTCGATAGTTTCATATTCCATCAACGCATCTTTCATAGCCTCAAGGATATCGCGGTTATCTTCCAGGATTTTTGTTGCACGCGCATAACATTCATTAATAATACGGCGAACTTCTTCGTCGATTTGCTTGGATGTCTCACCAGAATATTGCTGCGTTGCCATGCCAGGATAAGCGCCCTCTTCTTCACCATAGTGAAGTGGGCCCAACTTAGCCGACAAACCCCATTTAGTCACCATATTGCGCGCCAAGCTTGTTGCGCGCTCAATATCGTTAGAAGCGCCAGTGGTAACGCCATCCAAGCCCAGTGTCATCTCTTCCGCGATTCGACCACCAAAAAGACTGCACAAGCTGGATTCTAGGGCGCGTTTGCTGTAGCTGTACTTATCCTCTTCAGGTAAATAGTGCGTTACACCCAAAGCCCGGCCACGGGGAATAATCGAGACTTTATGCACGGGATCATGCTCTGGCACCATACAGCCTATAATGGCGTGACCAGCTTCATGGTAAGCAGTATTTTCTTTCTCTTTTTCGCTCATCACCATAGATTTGCGCTCGGCGCCCATCATGATTTTATCGCGCGCTTTTTCAAAATCTTCCATGGTGACTAAACGCTTATTGCCGCGCGCAGCCATCAACGCCGCTTCGTTGACGAGGTTTGCCAATTCAGCACCAGAAAAACCTGGTGTTCCCCGAGCAATAACCGACGCACTAACACGCTCATCGATAGGCACTTTGCGCATGTGAACTTTAAGGATTTGCTCGCGACCACGAATGTCGGGCAAACCAACATAAACCTGACGGTCAAAACGACCCGGGCGCAGCAAGGCCTTGTCCAATACATCAGCGCGGTTAGTTGCTGCGATAATAATGACGCCATCATTGCCCTCAAAACCATCCATCTCAACCAGTAATTGGTTCAGGGTTTGCTCGCGCTCGTCGTGACCACCACCATGACCGCCCCCGCGATGACGACCGACAGCATCGATCTCATCGATAAAAATAATGCACGGTGCCTGCTTTTTAGCCTGTTCAAACATGTCGCGCACACGGCTTGCGCCAACACCGACAAACATTTCAACAAAATCAGAACCGGAAATAGAAAAGAAAGGCACCTTAGCTTCACCCGCAATTGCTTTTGCCAGCAAGGTTTTACCGGTACCCGGAGGGCCAACCATTAATACGCCACGAGGGATTTGTCCACCCAAACGCTGAAACTTAGTCGGGTCGCGCAGGTACTGCACCAACTCTTGCACTTCTTCTTTGGCTTCATCGACACCAGCCACATCGGCAAAGGTGGTTTTGATTTGGTCTTCACCAAGCAGGCGCGCTTTGCTTTTACCAAAGCTCATGGGACCACCCTTACCACCTGCACCGCCCTGCATCTGACGCATAAAGAACCAGAATACGGCAATAATGATCAAGATCGGGAAGCTGGCCACCAGTAGCTGATTAAGTAAGCTTGGCTGTTCAATTTCGCGCCCTTTAATCACCACATTGTGGTTATAAAGATCGTCAATTAACTTTGGGTCTTGAACCTGTGGGCGAATAGTCTTGAAGGTAGAGTTGTCTCTGTTAACACCCTCAATAACCAAACCATCGATAGTCACTTCCTGCACTCGATCATCGCGCACACTGGAAATAAAATCGGAATAATTGAGCGTGTTGCTAGCCGACTGCTTGTTAAAGCCCTCAAAAACACTGAAGAGGACAACGGCAATGACCAGCCAGAGCACGAGATTCTTGGTTATATCGTTCAAGGAAAATTCCTCACAGTTACATCAAATTGTTAATGGCCAGCAACTAAAATGCCCGATCTATACACAGGGAAAGGCAGATACTTACACATTCGTCAGCTTATATCGTCGATTTTTTCACAGCTTAACGCCCCATAACACCCAATCGAACCTTATAGGCGACCATTTATCATCTCGGTATACGAACGCTCAGGATACCTTAGACTAGCGGCCAGACAAAACTATCTATGCCGTTCATTTGGGGGCTCAGTGCACATATTGCAAGTGCAGACAGGTAAAACCGCCCCGAATAGACAATAAAATCAAGCGATACGGGGCCCAGTTTGTGGCAAATCCAAACCTCGACACACAGAATGGAGTAGAATGCCGGCCATTATTTCTTCCATTCGTTAAGGTAAGTTTATGCCGATTAACCCAGAGCGTAAAAAACAATTTCGTACCATAGGCCACAAGCTTAATCCCATCGTCACTATTGCAGGCAATGGTTTGAGCGATGGCGTTCTTGCTGAACTCAATCGCGCACTGGACGACCATGAGCTGATCAAGGTGAAACTGGCTATTGCCGAGCGCGAAGAGCGCAAAGAAGTTGTCGCAGAGCTTGTTGCACTGCCCAATGTTGAACTGATTCAGGAAATTGGCAAAATAGTTTTACTCTATCGTCACAATAAAAGAGCCAACCCAAAACTGTCTAATATCCAGCGTTAATCGATACATCTCATTTAAGCGCCCATAAAAAAACCGCCGTGTTCAATGGCGGTTTTTTATGGGAGATGCTCACTACATCGACTAGATATGTTCAACCTTGTCGATTTCGTAATCCACATCGCCGCCAGGTGCTCTAACCACAACCACATCCCCCTCTTCTTTACCCACCAACGCACGCGCGATAGGTGAGTTCACCGAGATCTTATTGGCTTTCACATCAGCCTCATCGTCACCCACAATTTGATAGGTAACAGATTGATCGGTATCCAAGTTGATGATGGTAACAGTAGTGCCGAAAATCACTTTGCCAGTATGAGGAATCTTGGTCACATCAATGATTTGCGCATTGCTGAGTTTGCCCTCGATTTCCTGAATGCGACCTTCACAGAAACTCTGCTGCTCGCGCGCAGCAGAGTATTCGGCGTTTTCTTTCAAATCGCCATGGGCACGCGCCTCGGCAATCGCGTTGACGATGCGCGGGCGCTGTACTTTTTTCAGGTCTTCCAATTCCAGCGCTAATTTTTCAGCGCCTTGATTTGTCATGGGGAACTTAGTACTCATGGACAATCCTTATTTATTCAGTCGCAGATGTAAATCCTGCAAGCGGCGAACTTCAATATGTTGACCCTGTTTCAGCGCCATACAAACTGCCTGACTGGCAGCCAGTGTGGTGTTGTAATAAACACGGTGATTTTCGGCACTGCGGCGAATCGATGATGAATCACGCGTAGCCTGACGCCCCTCTACAGTATTAAGGATCAAATCGATCTCATCGTTCTTGATCATATCCACAATATGCGGGCGACCTTCTTGAACCTTGTTGACAACTTGCACACTCAAGCCAGCAGATTCCAATACTGCAGCAGTGCCGCGTGTTGCTACCAATTTAAAGCCGAGTTCGGCAAGATCTTTACCAACACCCACAATGCCATCTTTATCCATATCGCGCACACTCAGGAACGCGGTACCGGTTTCAGGAATGCGGTTGCTAGCACCCAGCTGTGATTTGCCATAGGCCTCACCAAAGGTATCGCCCACACCCATCACTTCACCGGTCGATTTCATTTCTGGCCCGAGGATAGGATCAACTGCCGGGAATTTATTGAACGGGAATACCGCCTCTTTCACACTGAAATAGGTTGGGATAATTTCTTTGGTGAAGCCCTGCTGCGCCAATGACATGCCCGCCTGACAGCGCGCAGCCACTTTTGCCAAAGAAACACCAATACACTTGGAAACAAACGGAACAGTGCGCGATGCACGCGGGTTCACTTCAATAACGTAAATCTTGCCATCTTGATAGGCGAGCTGGGTATTCATCAAACCGATCACACCCAATTCGATTGCCATTTGTTTAACTTGCTCGCGCATGGCATCTTGCACATCTGCTGGCAGCGAGTAAGGCGGCAGTGAACAAGCTGAGTCACCTGAGTGCACACCACACTGTTCAATATGCTGCATGATGCCACCGATCACTACTTGCTGACCGTCAGACACAGAATCAATATCAACTTCAATCGCGTTATTGAGGAAGTGATCGAGCAATACCGGCGCATCTTCCGATACTTGTACTGCGGTGCGCATGTAGGTGCGCAACTCTTCTTCTTTATAAACGATTTCCATCGCACGGCCACCCAATACATAGGACGGGCGAACCACTAATGGATAGCCAACTTTGTCAGCGGCGAGCAATGCCTCTTCAAGTGAGCGCACAATCGCGTTAGGCGGCTGCAACAGACCCAATTTGTGGATCATTTGTTGGAAACGCTCACGGTCTTCGGCTTTGTCGATTGCATCCGGGCTGGTACCAATAATTGGTACACCTTCGGCTTCCAGCGCGCGCGCCAACTTCAGCGGCGTCTGGCCACCGAACTGCACAATCACACCAACCGGTTTTTCTTTGTGGACAATTTCCAATACATCTTCAAGTGTTACTGGCTCAAAGAACAAACGATCAGAAGTGTCGTAGTCGGTTGAAACGGTTTCAGGGTTACAGTTAACCATAATGGTTTCGTAACCGTCTTCACGCATCGCCAGTGCCGCGTGTACACAGCAGTAATCGAATTCGATACCCTGACCGATACGGTTTGGACCACCACCAATAACCAAAATCTTTTTCTTATCGCTTGGATTCGCTTCGCACTCTTCTTCGTAAGTCGAATACATGTACGCAGTCGAGGTAGCAAATTCCGCGGCACAAGTATCCACACGCTTATAGACCGGACGAATACTTAAACCTTGACGATAGTGACGCACTTCTTTTTCGGTTGCACCGAGCAAGAGCGCTAAACGCTTATCGGAAAAACCTTTGCGCTTGAGCTGGAATAATTTGTCTGCATCCAAATCAGTTAATGATTTACCGCGCAGCGACAATTCCAAATCAATCAGTTCTTTAACTTGCACCAAGAACCAAGGATCAATTTTTGAGAGATTAAAGGCGTCGTTAACGCTCATGCCCATACGGAACGCATCGCCGACATACCAGATACGCTCAGCGCCAGCGGTAGTCAATTCGCGGCGAACTTTTGCAGCGCCCTCTTCGGTGGTGTAGTCCACTTTGGATTCAAAACCGGCAGAGCCAACTTCCAAACCGCGCAGCGCTTTTTGCAAGGATTCCTGGAAGGTGCGACCGATTGCCATCACCTCGCCTACAGACTTCATTTGTGTGGTTAAACGCGCATCGGCATCGCCGAATTTTTCAAAGGTGAAGCGCGGTACTTTTGTTACCACGTAATCGATTGATGGTTCAAACGAAGCAGGCGTTGCACCGCCGGTAATTTCGTTTTGCAATTCGTCGAGGGTATAACCCACTGCCAATTTCGCGGCGATTTTTGCAATCGGGAAACCGGTAGCTTTTGAAGCCAGTGCAGATGAACGCGATACACGCGGGTTCATCTCAATCACCACCATACGGCCATCAACCGGGTTCACCGCAAATTGCACGTTAGAACCGCCAGTTTCCACGCCGATTTCACGCAATACCGCAATCGATGCATTACGCATGATTTGGTATTCCTTGTCGGTCAGGGTTTGCGCTGGCGCAACAGTAATCGAGTCGCCGGTGTGAACGCCCATAGGATCAAAGTTTTCAATCGAACAAACGATGATGCAGTTGTCGTTTTTGTCGCGCACCACTTCCATCTCGTACTCTTTCCAGCCGAGCAGAGATTCATCGATCAATAATTCATTGGTGGGCGAAAGATCCAAACCGCGGGTACAGATTTCTTCAAACTCGTCCCAGTTGTAAGCGATACCACCACCAGAACCACCCATGGTAAACGACGGGCGGATAATACAAGGGAAGCCAAACTCTTTTGGTGCTTCTTTGGCTTCTTCCAAGCTATGAACGATTTTTGCGCGGGCGCAGGAGAGGCCGATACGCTTCATCGCCTGATCAAACAGGTTGCGATCTTCCGCCATGTTGATGGCTTCTTCTTTCGCGCCGATCAACTCCACATTGTATTTTTCCAGCACGCCGTTTTTGGCCAGTGCCAAGGCGCAGTTCAATGCGGTTTGCCCACCCATGGTTGGCAGGATTACATCGGGGCGCTCTTTTTCGATGATCTTGGCAACGGTTTGCCATTCAATCGGTTCGATATAGGTTGCATCCGCCATGGCCGGGTCGGTCATGATGGTAGCTGGGTTAGAGTTAACCAGAATGACGCGGTAACCCTCTTCACGCAGGGCCTTACAGGCTTGGGCGCCAGAGTAGTCAAACTCACAGGCCTGACCGATTACAATCGGGCCAGCGCCGAGAATCAAAATACTGTTTATGTCTGTACGTTTTGGCATGTCGGCTCCGATTAAGACTTGCGGGCTTGCATCAATTCAATAAAGTGGTCAAACAGGATGTCGGCCTCATGTGGACCAGGGCTCGCTTCGGGGTGCCCCTGGAAGCTGAACGCAGGTTTATCTGTGCGGTGAATACCCTGCAGAGAACCATCAAACAGCGACTTGTGGGTCGCTTTAAGATTGGAGGGCAAACTGCTTTCCTCAACCGCAAACCCGTGGTTCTGCGCGGTGATCATTACCCGCTTGGTGGCCAGATCCTGTACCGGATGGTTGCCGCCGTGATGGCCAAATTTCATCTTGATAGTCTTGGCACCCGAGGCGAGCGCCAAGAGTTGGTGACCAAGGCAAATACCAAATACCGGAATCTCGGTTTCCAAAATGGTTTTAATCGCTTCGATGGCATAGGTACAAGGCTCAGGATCGCCAGGGCCATTGGAGAGGAAAACACCGTCTGGATTCATTGCCAATACATCGGCTGCGGGCGTTTTTGCGGGCACGACGATTAGCTCGCAATCGCGATCAGCCAGCATGCGCAAAATATTGCGTTTAACACCGTAGTCGTAGGCCACGACTTTGAATTTTTTCGCACCGGTTAAGGTCTTGTGACCTTCACCTAGCGCCCAAGTACTTTCATTCCACTGATAGGATTCACTCACAGTGACTTCTTTGGCGAGGTCCAGACCTTTCAATCCGCCAAAGGCTTTAGCAGCAGCAAGCGCCTTGGCTTCATCTATGTTATCGCCGGCCATCAGGCAGCCATTTTGAGCGCCTTTATCGCGCAGGATTCGAGTCAAGCGGCGGGTATCTATATCGGCAATGCCAATCACATTGCGCGCTTTAAGGTAATCCGAAAGGCTTTCTTGATTGCGGAAACTGCTCGCCAACAGCGGAAGATCGCGAATCACCAACCCGGTTGCCCAGATTCGCTCGCATTCTTCGTCTTCGCTATTAGTACCGGTATTACCGATGTGAGGATAAGTGAGGGTAACAATTTGCTGAGCGTAGGATGGATCGGTAAGGATTTCCTGATAACCGGTGATTGCGGTATTAAATACCACCTCACCTACCGATAAACCTTCAGCACCAATTGCGGTACCACGGAAAACACTACCGTCGGCAAGAACCAAAATGGCCTTCTTCGGGGCAGGAAGGGATTCCTGAGTAGTCAAAACAACCTCCTGAGCTGGTTGGGTTTTGGCTTGGAGAACACCGGCAGTCACAAACCCTGCGGGATACCCTTAAAGCAAGCTAATAAATCGTTGTAGGTTCGTCATCCAAATCGCACAGACGTTCAGTTTTTTCAGGCTCAAAAAAACGGTCGCATTGACACTTAAAAAGTGGACAGCGCGATAAGTTATTGAGTACAAAGGCAAAATTGATCTGACTGTAAAACGTTTGGTTGTAAAAAAGCGAGATGAAACGCTGATCTCATCTCGCCTTTTTATGTTCTTGTGCGAACCGTTTTGTATTCTTGTGCAGAGCCGTTTCAGGCGGCCGCAATCTGACCGCGAATTCTACGGGACTGTCGCGTCCCTGTCTATTGGAATATACCTTAAAAACCGGCCGGATAGCTTGCTGTAGTGGTTACAACTACCGGGCTGCCAACACCGCTACCGTAAGTACTCAGGGATTTCATCGGGAAAATAAATTTACTGGCCACAGGCAAACTGTAAGCATTCACTTGCGCACTCGCAGCTGCGGAATAAGTAACACCCCACAAATCAAACACTGGACGCATATCACGACCGATAATATTGGATGCGGCAATCACCATAAAATCATTGCCATTCATGCTAGAAGGGTAGCTGGCATAGGTGCCAAAACCCAGAGCGCTGGCATTAGCTGCCCAACTACCGCTGCTGTTGCCGAAGTTGCGTTGCAGTAAATACATGAGCGTGTACAGCTCCCAGCCATCGTCAAACGCAGTGTTGTAATAATTAGCAAACTCAACTAGCTGACGATAAAACAATACCCGCTCGCTGTTGTTAACTGCATAGGCCGAATTCGACCAAATAGCGTTGTACACAGTCTGGGTTGGGTTGGCATCCCCTTGTGCGCTTTTCATAATACTGAACACACAAGCCGCTACCGATTGGTTTTTGTCGGTGCAATAAACCGGCTGATTAGTGCTTATAGTACTTCTATCTTCATACACCATAGCGTTTTTAGCCTGGTTGTATTTGATGTGTTTGTGTATTGGGAAAATGTTATTGGACACCTCGCCAGAAATGCCGTCGTAAATTTTCAATCGACTCACTTGCAAGTTGTGCCCTACCTCATGGGTTTCACCCCAACCCAATGGTCCAAAGGCCCAATTTTGATCGTAGGGGTTGCCTGCACAGCCTGCGCCACACAAAGCCCATTCGTCCGCCACTACATGCTGCATTTGATCGCGGCGATGCTGAGCGCCCGTGCAATCCCAGCCCTTATTCGCACAAAAACCGGCCACCTCAGCACTGAGTGAAAACGCCCCTGAGGATGAATTAAAGCCTGCCAACTCATAGGTATCCTTAATAAAATAAGTCCAAGTATCGGCCACCAAATTAGTCAGGCTATTCGAATAGGTGCTGAGCGAGGCATTAAATTTCGGCAGATTGGAGTGTAATGTCACCATCTCAGTTGCCATTACTACCCAATTGGTTGGAGTAGTGCTCAGCGCCTGCTGAAAGGCAGCCACTTCGGCGACGTCGTTCGGGTTGCGCAACACAGGATGGCTGATTACATTGCTCACCTGCACACTCACATCCGGTTGGCCGCTGGCAGCGCCCACAAATAAATAAAGCGGGCCGCCGTAGGGGTTGGTAATCGTAAGGCTGCTGTTAGCAGCCAGCGCAGGGCGCGGTGAGCCCAGCTGGGTCGGGCGATCCATCACATTAAACGGGCGCGAGGTGTCGCGCAGGATGTTAACGCCAAAAGTAACGCTGCCGGTGCCACTATCGGTGCGCGTCAAGGTCACCGTTTTTCCGGGCAATATATAAAGCCCTGTCGCATATTCCGTTGAACCGGTTTGTGGTGGTGCAACAGTGATGGTTTGGCTAAAAGTCGCAATATTGCTAGCAAAGAGACCGGAAAAGTTCCCCAGGTTTTGCGCCACCGTATTACTACTACGGGTCATATAGGAAGTGACATCAGAAAACAGCGAGCGTAGAAACTCGGTGGGATAAGTCTCCTTTTTGAAGGTAGACGAATAAGTCACCGCCTGGCGATACTTGTCCCCCAACAAGATCAATAGCTTTTCCAGTTCATAACCACTGGCAGAAAAAATTGCGATTCCTTTGCTATCCAAGGCTCTGATCCGCGCACGCAATTCAGCAGCCGTAGTGCCGAACTCACTCATATAGAGCGCGTCGTCCGTGCAACTCACTGTCCCCACGTTACTGGCACAACCACTCCAAGTAGTGGTGAACGTGCCCTGCTCTAAACGATTCAGCAGTGGCTGTATGTTCTCCAAACCGGCAGGGTAATCACTCAAACTTGCCGGAGAGAGCGATTTCAAACCATAGCGAGTGTAAAAGTTACCCGCCGAGTTAGGGCTAGAAATCCCCAACAAATCAAACACGCGTGTACTGATATCGCTCAAGCTCCAGGCCGAGTGGGTATAGAGTACGGGCACACCTTGGGTTAAGGCCGTATTCAACGCCTGGCTTAACGTGGCGCCACTGTAACCTGAGCCCGTATCTTGACCGATAATCAATAAATCTGCCCCCTGCAAACAATTACTCAAGTTTGCGTTATCGCACAGATTATTGGCTTGACTAGCAGGGTTGGCACTAATTCCGTTAATGGTCACACCAGCGTAATTTGTCGCTAACCAAGTGCGCGTAGCAGATTCAAACGAGTTGGGCTGCTGCGCCACCACCACTTTAAGCCCGCTAAAGTCCGAACGTTTAGTCAACCACTGAACGGTGTTCAGCATAAATTGATTCATACCGCTATTGCCGGGCACGCCAAAAGGGTGACCACCAAATACCGCATAGCGAGTCGCATTACTGGCACTCGCCGGATAGGCGCCCACCAAGGCTAAAGCCTGAGCGGCGGTGGAGGCCGTATCGCTGCCATACGCCCAATTGTTGGGTAGTGCCGACTGGTTTTGCAGTAAATCCAAACCCTGCAAATAAATTGAACTTGTACCCGGATTCCAGTCAATCCCTGCAGTATTTGCACTATTGGGGGAACCATCGCTATTCAAACCAAAGAGCGCCTGCTTGGTACTGGCATAAGCTGTTTGTGTTTCATTCAGTTTTTGCTGAATAGCTGTGAGCAACTCAGGCTTGGTAACACTGCTGGCATTACCCGTCTGCAAGGCCGCACTCAAATTACTATTGCCAACTGCACTGGAAGAAACACTACTAAGCGAGCTTGCACTACTAAACGAGCTATTACTTTTACTGGAAGCCAAGCTACTAAACGAGCTACTACTCTTACTGGAAGCCAAGCTACTGAGCGATGACTTACTCGATAGGCTAGAGCCAAGACTTGCCGACGAAACCGCAGGCTGACTGCTTGCCGCAACACTTGAACCATAATCACTCACGCCACCGCTGGTTGCCGTGCTGCTTACCAATGAGCTGGACGCCAAACTCTTACGCACATAACTGGAAGACTGCACGCCCTCATGGCTGGATGATGAACTCAGCAACGACGCGCTAGCCTCTGTGCTAGATAGCGAAGCGCTCGACAATGAACTGACAATCTGACTGGAAACTTGACTACTTGAGGTTGTACTGGATACAAGGCTGCCCCCCGCCTGATCAGTTCCATTTGATGCCCCACCGCCACAACCAACAAGAACCAAACAAGCGCACAAACCCCAAGCATTAATTTTCATTAACTACCTCTACTGTAAAAAAGTTTCACACCTGAAAAAACACACTCAGAGAATGAACGAAGAAACACTGTTTTCACTTAAAACTAACCGCATTCACCATGTGCTAAAGCACTTCGCATTTTAAAATCCTGCGTCTGGGATGCTGCGCACTGCAATGGAAACTCCACCCAATCGTGACGGTGGCGATTCCAGGCAGAGGCTATGGGTTGAGGGAAATTGGGGTCGGCGAAACATCCCACTGCAAAGCAGGTCATGCCAGGTTGAAACTCCGCTATCGCGCATACGGTTGTGCCACACTCTGGGCAGAAGTGCTTACACACCTGTCGCCCAGCATCGCTCACATAACTGTGAATTTTGAATCGACCTGACTTTGCCTGTAACTGTTCATTGCGAAAATACGCATTCACCGCAAATACCGATCCAGTGCGCCTTTGGCACCCCAGACAACTACAGGCAATGACAAATTTAGGCTCCCCCGAAACCCGAACGCTAAACTGTCCGCAGGCACACTGAGCGGTTCTACCCATAAATATGTCCCCGCGTACTTAAATCATTCATAGTGGCGCCCACTGAAACTGATCAAACTTTAAACACTATTATTGACGAATCCTGCTCTATACTCCAATGCATCTTAATTATGCTTTTAATGCATGCGAGGTATTGAGCTGTGGTAGACCCGCGCAAAATAAAACACTTTGTCACCCTGGCCCGGATCGGCAACTTCAATGAAGCAGCCGAAGTACTGCATATATCCCAGCCAGCACTTACGCGTAGTATTCAGAATCTGGAAGAAAGCCTTGATGTGATATTGATTGACCGCAGCCAACGCGCCATAAAGCTCACCGCCGCAGGCAACCACCTGTTGAGTTACAGTCAAAAAGCATTAATGGAATTAAGGAATATTCGAGCCGAAGCGGCACGCATTAAAGGGTTGGACGCTGGCTCACTGAAAATAGGCACAGGTCCCCTACCTGCCGATCACATAGGTGCAAATACTTGCGCACAATTTCTAAGCCTACACCCCAATATCAAAGTAACTCTGGTTGTTGATGAGCCAATGAAACTGATGGAACAACTTGTTCAGGGCAATCTTGATGTGATTATTGTGGATATGCGAGCGGTCACACATAGCCCAGATATATTATTTGAGCCATTACCCAAACTCCCTGGGGCGACGATTGCACGCACAGGCCACCCACTCGCAGGCAAACCAGCACTGGACACAGCACATATTCTGCAATTCCCACTCGCCACCATAAGCCCTATAGCAACTCAGGTGATTGGTACGGCGATGGGGCTTAATGCTCAGCAAGCCCAGGACGCCTTTAGCTTTAATTGCAACAATACCCAGCTAATGGCCACCTGTCTAAAACAAAGCAATGCGATAGGTTTTTTATTAAAAGCAAACATAGCCGCCGATGTAAAACGCGGGGAGCTGACAGTGCTCGATTATGAATTAGTGAATGGCAGGTTTTATAACGAGTACGGCATTTGCACTTATAAACCCAGGCTCAACTCTCTGGCGACAGATGCCTTTATTGACATTACCAAAGAGCTCGCCAAGCAAATAGTTGCGGAACAATATGATTGATTTACCCAAATACACTCTAAAAATATTGATAAGTGTATTATTTTTTAACAAAAACCTTAGCAAACAAACTGACAAGCAGTAATACCAAGGCTCCAATCACCACTCCAGCAACACCGTTCAACAACGATGATGTCAACCACCCCATCACTTCAGTCGCTGCGACCACAGACTCAATCGCGTGATGAATAACAGGAATGTTGTGCGTCACAATACCGCCACCCACCATAAACATAGCGGCAGTACCGACAACAGAGAGCAGTTTCATTAAACGTGGCGCCGCCGCCAATAATATGTTGCCGAAAAATTGGGCGACAGCGCCTGATTTTTCGCACAGATGCAGGCCTATATCATCCAACTTTACGATTAAGGCAACAAAACCATAGACACCTACCGTCATCAGCGCGGCAATAGTGACCACCACTGTGGCTTGCTGCGCAAAAGTCGCCGCCGCTACCGAGCCAAGTGCAATCACAATAATTTCAGCTGAGAGAATAAAATCTGTACGTATGGCGCCTTTGATTTTTTCTTTTTCAAACGCAACCATATCGACTTCAGGATTGGCTACCGCTGCAATTAATTCGCGGTGATGAGCGGTATCTTCAGCGTTGGAGTGAAGATATTTGTGTGCAAGTTTTTCAAACCCCTCAAAGCATAAATAGGCGCCACCGACCATCAACAGGGGAACAATTAACCAGGGAATAAATGCGCTAATCAGTAATGCGGCTGGAACCAGAATGACTTTATTCAGCATCGAACCTTTGGCAACTGCCCACACCACTGGCAATTCACGCTCGGCGCGCACACCGGCGACTTGCTGCGCGTTGAGAGCTAAATCATCGCCCAATACACCCGCCGTTTTTTTTGCGGCCACTTTCGTCATGACCGCCACGTCATCAAGCACAGTAGCGATATCATCAATCAACATTAATAAACTGGAGCCAGCCATTATCAAATCCCTGCATGTTTTTGAAAATAATTAACGCAAGCCCAAAACGTCCTGCATATCAAACAATCCAGTCTTTTGCTGCTGCAACCAGACTGCCGCACGCACGGCGCCATTGGCGAATGCCAAACGGCTGGAAGCTTTGTGGGTAATTTCCACGCGCTCACCATCGGCCATAAACATCACCGTGTGGTCACCCACTACATCGCCGCCCCGCACAGTGGCGAACCCAATGGTATCGCGCGGGCGCGCACCGATTTGCCCTTCGCGGCCATACACGGCTACTTTCTCTAAATCACGCTCCAGCGCATTCGCGAGTACTTCGCCCATACGCACTGCGGTGCCTGAAGGCGAATCAACTTTATGACGGTGATGGGCCTCATAGACTTCTACATCGTATTCATCGCCTAACACGCGCGCGGCGAGATCCAATAATTTAAAACACAAATTCACGCCGGTAGAAAAGTTCGCTGAGAGCAATAAAGGAATTTGTGTTTGATAGGCGAGCAGCTCGGCTTTTTCGCTTGCGCTAAAACCGGTAGTGCCAATCACTATAGGTTTATTGTGCGCGGCGCAAATTTTTAAGTGATCAAGTGTCGCCTGCGGTGAACTGAAATCAATTAACACATCGAACTGATCAATCACTGCGGCGATGTTATCGACCAGTGTGATACCAAGTTTGCCCACATTGCCCAACTCACCGGCATCGACACCAATCAATGAACTGCCTGCACGCACAGTTGCTGCGCCCAAGGTTGTGTGTGGATTTTTTTGCGTAGCTTCAATCAGCGCTTTGCCCATACGGCCAGCAGCACCGGCGATTGCTATTCTTGTCATGGTCTTCATCTCAAAAAAATACTGGAAGTTATTCGTCGTCTTCACTGTTAAATAAGTGGCCGAGTTTACCTTTTTTGGTTTCAAGGTATTTGGCATTGTGGGGATTGCGACCGGTTTGATGCGGGATGCGTTCCACCACATTAATACCCATATCCTGCAACGCTTTTACTTTGCGTGGATTATTAGTGAGCAGCTTTAGTGCTTTGATATTTAAATGCTCGAGCATGGGCCGAAGAATAGAATAATCGCGCATATCTGCACCAAAACCCAATTGTTCGTTAGCCTCAACTGTATCGGCACCCTGATCTTGCAGGTTGTAAGCCTTAATCTTATTCAGCAGCCCAATGCCACGCCCTTCCTGGCGCAAGTAAAATATAACGCCGCGCCCTACCACCGAAATTTTATGCATGGCCGCTTGCAATTGCGGGCCGCAGTCGCAGCGCATGCTGAATAGTGCATCACCGGTCAAACACTCGGAATGTACGCGAGCAAGCAAGGGCTCCTCATCACTCAAGTCCCCCATAGTAAGCACCACATGCTCTTTATCGGTTTCATCATCACTGAAACCGTGCATGGTGAACATGCCAAATGGCGTAGGTAATTTGGTAGATTCCACAAAACGAATAGTCACGACTACCTCACAAAAAACGCAATCAACTGCAGCACTAGCAGCGCATAAATCCCAGCGAGGACATCATCGATCATAATGCCGAAACCGCCGTGAACTTTTTTATCCAGCCAATTAATTGGCCAGGGTTTTACAATATCGAACAAGCGAAATAGTACGAAGCCAATCAGGATCCAGATCCAACCGGCGGGCGCCATAAACATGGTAATCCAGAAGCCGACAAATTCATCCCATACAATGCCGCCATGATCATGCACCCCCAAGGCTTTAGATGAGCGATCACACCAGAGCACACCCAATGCAAATGTGACCAATAGCCAACTTAAATACACCGGCCAGGATAAATGTTGCAGCAGTAAAAAAAAGGGAATAGCGGCGAGTGTGCCGAAGGTGCCCGGCGCTTTGGGGGCAAGGCCGCTGCCAAACCCAAATGCAAATAAATGATTGGGATTGGCCAACAATTGTTTAAAGCTGGGTGTGTTCATTATTAAAAATGTTGATATCCAGTTTGAGGAAGCGCAAAAGGTTGGCCTTCATACTCACAGATGACTTTATTGCCGGCAATCATCTCGCCGACCACTGTAGCCTGTAATTTTCCCTGTGCGATCAGCATGGCGATATCGGCCATTTTTTCTGGCGACACAGTGAAGCACAGTTCGTAATCATCACCACCGCTGAGCGCCCACTGATAAGTTTGTGCATCGTTATTTAACGATGTTAACGCAGGCGATAGGGGCAGATTTTCCACATCAATCACTGCCGCTAAATCACTCGCATCACAAATATGTTGCAGGTCAGCGACTAAACCATCGGAAATATCCAACGCACTGCTGGCGAACTCACGTATCAATGCCGATTCACGCAAACGCGGTATTGGGCGATAAAAACGTTCGTGTAAATACGCCTTGTGCTCATCGGTAAACGCTTGTGTGTTTTGGATTGCCGCTAATGCCGCTGCACCATCACCCAGATAATGAGTGACTAATACAAAATCGCCAATATTCGCACCATCGCGACGCAATGTTTGTTGCGGCAGGGTTGCACCCATCACCTGAATGGTGATCGATAAAGGCCCGGATGTAGTATCGCCACCCACCAATGCTATGCCGTATTCGCGTGCACACTTAAATAAACCGCGACTAAAACTCCGCAACCAATCTTCACTGGCTTCGGGCAAAGTTAACGCAAGTGTAAACCAGAGCGGCTCAGCACCCATAGCGGCGAGGTCACTCAAATTCGTTCTGAGCGCGCGCTCGGCAATTAATTCTGGTTCTGCATCGGCTGGGAAATGAACATCGGCAACCAGCGTATCGACCGAGACCGCTAATTGTTTGCCGGCAGGGATTTGCAACAGTGCGCAGTCATCGCCAATGCCTAGCAACACACCTTCCGCAGGCTGCTCAGCTTGCTCGCGCTGGAAAAATTGCTGGATGAGTTGGAATTCGCTGGGCACTGTGACGCCGTTTTAGAAGAGTGAAATAATGTGTGAAGTAAGGGCGATCAACAACCGCCCTGAGAATTAACGTGTTTTGCGCTCAGCACTGACTTCCAACGAACGCAATATCGCTGCGGATTTATCCAGCACACCGTTGATAAATTTGTGACTGTCTTCTGCACCAAATTTTTTCGCGAGTGATACCGCTTCGTTAATCACTACTTTGTAGGGCACATCGATACGGAATTTAAATTCGTAGTTGGCAAGGCGCAACAGCGCGCGTGTAATTGCATCCAACTCCACCAGTGAACGATCGACCAAAAACGGTTCGTATAGCGCATCAAGTTCACTTAAATGCTCAGGCACACCGTGGAGAATATCGTGGAAATATTCCACATCCACTTTGCTCATATCGTTATCGGTATGAAATTCCGCTTCGATTGAGTTGAGTGAGTTGCCGGTCATATGCCATTGATACAGCGCTTGCATTGCGTAGTGGCGAGCCATACGGCGAGTTGCAGCGGTGTGGCCTTTTTGCGCGGATGCTCCGGCGTGACCTGAAGGAGTAGTCATGAACAATTACCTGATAAAGAACTTGAATGCCTGCGTGCGCAGGCATGAAATAAAATACTAACCAAAAAATTCGCGCGTAAACGTTTAGCGAATTTAGATTTTGCCAAACAGGGAAACCATTTCCAGCGCAGTCGATGCAGCTTCTACACCTTTGTTGCCTGCTTTGGTGCCCGAACGCTCAATGGCTTGTTCGATTGAATCTACCGTCAATACACCAAAAGTGATAGGCACGCCGTATTGCAGTGACACTTGCGCCAAACCTTTGGTGCATTCACCGGCGACATAATCAAAGTGTGGTGTACCGCCGCGAATTACTGCACCTAATGCGATGATTGCATCGAACTCTTTTTTCGCCGCAATTTTTTGCGCAGTCAGTGGAAATTCAAACGCACCGGGCGCGTAATAGATTGTGACATTTTCATCTTTAATGCCGTGGCGACGCAAAGTATCCAATGCGCCGTCTTTCAAACTTTCCACTACAAAACTATTCCAGCGGCTAACGATCAAGGCGTATTTGCCTGCTGACGCGGAAAAATCACCTTCAATGACGTTGATATTGCTCATGCTATTTTCTCTATTCAATTAATTTTTCAATGTGCGATGGGCATCGCTGTGGCTCCACCCATCCTACAAAAACCATTTTTTTGGGAGGGGGGAGTTAATCGCCCTCAGGGCAGACCTTTTAGTCACCCTCCGGGCAAACATAGTCCACCACTTCCAAATCAAAACCCGAGAGCGCGGAATAGCGCATAGGGGCAGACATCACCCGCATTTTACGCACACCCAAATCGCGCAGGATTTGCGAACCGGTGCCTACTTGTTTGTAGAGCACCTCTGAACTGCGGCGCATTTGTTTGCCGGAGATCAGCCAATCAATACTGTCTTCTACTTCTTTGGTCGATTCATCGTGGCAGATCAGCAGTACGACACCCTTACCCTCTTCGCTCACTTTGCGCAGCGCATCCTGGTAGGTCCAGCCTTTGCCACCGGCAACGGAGGTGCGCTTAAGGCTCAGCACATCGCGGGCAATATCCATCACATGCACACGCACCAACGTTGGCTCTGCGTCGATTTCGCCTTTCACCATTACAAAGTGCAAATCGCCACGCGCCAAGTCGCGATAGGTGCGCAACTCAAATTCACCGTAGAGGGTCTCTACTTTGCGGGTATTGATGCAGGCAACGGTTTGTTCTTTGGTGGCGCGATAGTGAATCAGGTCGGCAATGGTACCGATTTTCAGCCCGTGTTGCTCACCAAATCGCTCAAGATCCGCACGGCGCGCCATAGTGCCATCCGGGTTCATCACCTCTACTATCACTGCCGCCGGCTCGAATCCGGCCAAGCGCGCAAGATCGCAACCCGCTTCGGTATGGCCAGCTCGGCTCATCACACCGCCCGGTTGCGCCATGAGGGGGAAGATATGACCGGGCTGAACTATATCGCTCGGTTTTGCATTCGCTTTTACCGCGGTGCGTACAGTGAGCGCACGGTCAGCCGCCGAAATACCGGTACTGATACCTTCAGCGGCTTCAATTGATAAGGTGAAATTAGTCGAATGCTGGGATTTGTTATCGCTCACCATCAGCGGCAATTCCAGCTGCTTGCAGCGCTCCGGCGAGAGCGTCAGGCAAATTAACCCGCGTGCATGGGTCGCCATAAAGTTGATATCTTCCGGGCGCACCTGTTCGGCGACCATAATGATATCGCCTTCGTTCTCACGGTCTTCGTCATCCATCAGGATGACCATTTTGCCGTGGCGCAGATCTTCGATCAGTTCTTCAATGGTGTTGAGTTGCATAGTCAATTCTCAAAAACAAATCATTCTGCATCAGTAAATAACTGGTGCCGCTGCAGATCCATACTATCGTGAAGCAATCTCAGCACTCTGATCACTGCCTCGTCTTCTAATGCTGACAGGCTAAAAATAATCATGTGCCGACCTTTATACCCGTTGCGAGCCACATGCAGGCTGGCGACGCGAACACCCAATTCGGGTCGCCATCTAAGGCACACCGCATCAGGCCCCTGATGTAATTCCTGAAAAGCGGACTCGATTGCTCGGGCGTAGACTCTGGCCTGCTGTGCACCAAACCTATCCAGTGTCCAAGCCAAAATATCCTGATAGTCCTTTAATGCTGAGAACGAAAACTCCAGCGTCCATTTGGTTGGTGTCATTAGCTTCCGATTACCTCATCCGCCAGCCCTTTCAAATGCCGGCTTAACGCTTCGCTTGAATCAAAAGACTGATAACGACCAGCTTCGAAATCATCAATTCCGACCTGTACCGCCTCGCGTAATCTCGCAAGACGCAACTCATATTCCTGCTCGCGACGCTCTACCATACGCAAACCTTCACGTAAGACTTCACTGGCATTCTGGTAGCGGCCTGAGTCTACAAGTTGTTCTATAAAATGGGTTTGATGGTCGGTGAGCACAACATTTCTAGTTGGCATGATCTGAACTCCTGAAGATGCGTGATTGGCATACTATGCCATTAATATCTCACAACATCTGCCAGCAATCACGCAAAACCATTCTTCGCCAAAAACTCCAGGGTGATGCCCTGCCCTTCGCCTTCGGCAGCTTTCTCACCGAGCATCAAGCGCTCAAGGTAACGGGCGAGCACATCCACTTCCAGATTAAGTTGGGTGCCGGTTTTGTAGCTATCCATAATCGTCCACTGCAGTGTGTGCGGGACAATATTGAGTTCAAATTCAGCGCCATCCACTTTGTTAACGGTAAGACTAGTACCATCTACCGTGATTGACCCTTTATGGGCGATATATTTTGCCAATGCTTTGGGCGCGCGAATGCGGAAACGCTCGGAGCGGGCATCGGGATGACGGCTGACCACTTCGCCCACACCATCCACATGGCCGCTGACAATATGGCCACCCAAGCGAGTTTGCGGGGTGAGAGCTTTTTCCAAGTTGACACGCTGGCCGACTTTCCAGCCGGGCAAGGTGGTGTTATCCAATGTTTCGCGCGACACATCCGCCCAGTAGCCATCGCCGGGCAAATCTACCACGGTCAGACAAACGCCGTTAGTGGCGATGGAATCGCCCAAATGCACATCACCCAAATTCAGATTGTGGGTTTTGATACGCAGGCGCAAATCGCCATTTTTAGGCTGTAATGCCACCACTTCGCCGATGGCTTCGATAATGCCGGTGAACATAGTTTTACCTCGGAGTCGGCGCGGCCAATAAATTTATACGATGATGCTAGTGGGCTTGCCCTGACTAGCAGGAATACGCAAATCAATCACTTTGGTTTTGGCGAGATGATCGTGGATACAGCGGCGGTCAGCGCGATAAATAAACAGTATGTCGGCGAGCCGCAAAAATATACCCACTACCGGCACCATGCCCATAATCCACTGCGACAAATAGCGCTGGACGATCAACAGTAAAAACGTGGGCTTTTGATTATCCAGCGTGACAATCGCGATGCCCATCATGCGCTTGCCAATAGTTTGGCCATATTGCTGCAACAGAAATCCGTGCAAGACAAAAAAGATGATAAAGGGCGAAATCGCCAGCAGCGATTTTTGCGAATCAGACAAAGCGTTCACCCGCTCCTGCAATTCTTTTTGGGCGAGCTGCATATCATTAGAGCTGGCCGGATCCAGCAGCCCCATGGATTGCATCAAGATAATCAGCGCGATCATCATAAACACCGCATCGAGCATAAACGCCCAAAAACGCTTGCTTAGCGCAGCGGTATTGTCGGCCTGTGGCACAGTTGGATTCGGCGAAGAATCGGGAGCTTGGTCGTTCAAAAGATTACCTATTTAGTATTCAGTGTCGGGCGCGGCAGTGATGCGCCAATCCCGTCCAACGGCGCGAATATCTTTAATTTTTAGCGAGAGCGCGGCCGACATAGTATCGAGCGGCAAATTAAACAGCGGCAGCGCATTGCTACCGAGCAGTTTTGGCGCCATGTACATGATGATTTCATCGAGCAGGCCACGGCGTAAAAAACTGCCGGAAAGTGTTGCGCCCGCTTCAACTAACACTTCATTGCAGTGCCGCTTGGCGAGTTCGCGCAAGAGCGCAGTTAAATCAATGCGGCCATCTTTGCCCGGCAGGGCAATCAGCTCGACAAAATCCGGCCAGCCCTGTAATTGCGCCGCATCAACCTTGCCATTATGCACCAGCAATATCGGGGTGGACTGTTTAAACATCAAGGCGGTACGCGGTGTGCGCAGTTGCGAATCCAGAATCACTCGCAAGGGCTGTTTCGCCGCGGCTTCGTCGGCATTGGGCAAACCCAGTTCATCCACGCGCACAGTGAGCGAGGCGTTGTCCTGCAAAATAGAATCGACACCGGAAATGATCGCGCAGGAACGGGCGCGCAAACGCTGCACATCGGCGCGCGCTTTGGGGCCAGTGATCCACTTGCTTTCACCGGATGCCATGGCCGTGCGGCCATCGATACTCATCGCCATTTTGCAGCGCACATAAGGCAGTTTGCGCTCCATGCGCCGAACAAAGCCGGGGTTGAGTGCACGCGCATCATCTTCCAACACCGGGCCATCCACCTGAATGCCAGCGGCGCGTACCATGGCGATACCATTGCCCGAGACCAGAGGATTTGGATCTTCCATGGCATAGACCAACCGCGCGATACCGGCATCGATTAGCGCTTGCGAACAAGGGCCGGTTTTACCGGTGTGACTGCAGGGTTCGAGGCTGACGTACGCAGTTGCGCCGCGCGCCTTGTCGCCCGCCGCGAGTAACGCATTGACCTCAGCATGGGCTTCACCGGCGCGAATATGCCAGCCTTCCGCAATTACCTGCCCGTCTTTTACCAACACACAACCGACCCGCGGATTGGGCATAGTGGTGTAGAGGCCGCGCTCCGCCAAACGGAACGCGTGCGCCATAAATTCAAAATCAATTGCGGATAGGGTCATCAAAAAATTAGTCGCTTTCGGGTTGCTGTTCGAGGCGATCGATTTCCTGACGGAATTCGTTCAAATCCTTAAAGCGGCGATACACAGAGGCGAAGCGCACATAGGCGACTTCATCGAGCTTTTGCAATTGCTCCATCACTTTTTCGCCGACCAACAAGGCTTTCACTTCGCGCTCGCCGGTCGCCTGTAAATAGTGTTTGATATGGTTAATGGCCGATTCAATCGCCTCGATGCTTACCGGGCGCTTTTCCAGCGCACGCAATAAACCGGCGCGCAGTTTGTTTTCATCGAAGGGCTCGCGGGTGCCGTTTTGCTTGATGATGCGCGGCATCACCAATTCAGCCACTTCAAAGGTGGTGAAACGCTCATGGCAGGATAAACACTCGCGGCGGCGGCGAACCTGATCGCCCTCTGCCACCAGGCGCGAATCGATAACTTTGGTATCTTCCGCACTACAAAACGGACAATGCATGATCATCGGCCCCAGCGATGGATAAAGTGGGCGCATACTAGCACAAAATCAGCCAATTCTGACTCGCACGCACCCGCTAGATTAATGGCAGACTTACCCCCACCTTTTAAGCTGGCGCACGCCACCCCTTAGTTACCGGCGCATGAGCCGTTTGCCATTCCACCCCCGCCTCACCCCAACAACCTGTAATACAAAAAAACCACTTTGGAATGACCAAGAGAGCTACCAATGATGCATATCTTTTAACATTTCACCTATCTTCTAGTTACCAAATAATCTAGAAAGAAGATAATTTTCGGTTGTACCTTGCGTAAAAAGCCCTTAGGATCCTAAATTATTACCAACAAAGACAATTTATATTGATATTTGGTAATACCAATATAAGCGATGTTATCAATCAAAACATCAATACCTATTCCAATAATCCTTAAAGGTAGCAACATGAAAAAGACTCAAGCCCTTATTGTACTCGGCCTAAGCAGCGTACTTTGTGCGTGCGGTGGCGGTTTAAATCAACCTGCACCGGTTAATCCAGGCACACCAAGCTCTGCGGCACCTAGCTCAGTGGCAGTCAGTTCTGCAGCACCCAGCTCCGTAGCGGTTAGCTCTGCAGCACCCAGCTCCGTAGCGGTTAGCTCTGCAGCACCCAGCTCCGTAGCAGTTAGCTCTGCAGCACCTAGCTCGGTGGCAGTTAGCTCTAGCTCCGCCGCCGCCCTGTCAAAAGTAGCCAAGATTTACGACGCTAACTCCGGTGACACAGGTGAATTGCGATTTGTAATCCCGGGCGATGACCAGCTCCAAGGCAAATTAACCCTGTCTTTCTTGAAAGATGCCGATCTCGTAGATTCAAATGGAGTTGAAAAAAACGCTTACATTACGTTGTTTAACTCCGCCAACTCCACTAGCAGTGGCCGGGCAATTCTTGACCTCCTCATTGGAAGCTCAGCTTTCAGTATTCGCGACCAAGCGGGCATTACCGTTAATACGCCGTTTAAACCCGGTGCCTGGCAAACTATTGCGATCACCTGGGATTATGCTGGCACCGCACAAGCGACGGTGACTATTGTTATCGATGGCGATACCGCCAATGCTCTTTCATATCCAGCGTCCAGCACTGCGGTTGGCGGGGTTTCAGCGGTTGCATTCAGACTTGCAGACAACTCGGCTGTCATTACCTCAAGCAAAGCTTTTTATGTAGACGATGTGAAGCTCTACTCTGATAAAGCCGGTACAACCATAGTGTATGAAGATAACTTCGAATCTTACGCTGTAGGCGCTGATCTCAGTGGTGCGACAATAGGCGCCACTGCTCTGACTTACGACAGCAGCACTTCAGACGTAAGAATCGCGGAACTTGCCAAATAATAGCTTTTTGATCCAAGTCGTTTAAAAAAGCTCCAGATATGTCACGTAAAATCTGGAGCTTTTAATCCACCCTTTTACCGTAGTTTTCATCATTAAATAATGGAAAATACGCGTAAACCGACTAGTGTACATAAGAGCCTGTATTGGGTTTGGTTGTGCTCTCTGCAAGAGAAACCAGGCTAAAACTAGCAACCATATTTAACTGCGTGCAGCACTCTTAGGGCATGTTGAAATTATCTTTTGCTTGGCAGATTGAGCAAAAAAACTAAAGGTTATCTATGAAAATAAAATGGCTGAATTCCACCTTGGCATCAACTCTAGGGGCGCTTGCGCTGCTCCCTGTAGTAGCAACTGCTGCCGACTCAAATATACCTGCCACCAAATTTGACCTAAGCCAATGGAAACTCACCTTGCCCATGGATGCCAATAATGATGGTAAGGTCGATGAAATCGATGTGAAAGAAATAAAAAAATACAGCCACAACGATTTTTTCTATTTGAATGAAAAGGGACATATGGTTTTTGTCGCACCCAATGTTGCCACCACAACTTCCGGTTCAACCAATACCCGCAGTGAATTGCGCCAAATGTTGCGCGGCACCAAAACAAAAATTGGTACGCACGACCCACGCAATAATTTTGCGATAAAGACTCACCCGCTATCGCGTAAATTCGCTATGGTCGGCGGCAAGCTAGAAGCCACGCTGTATGTTGATCATGTGGCGACAAGAGCGAAATATGGCAACAAACCCCCAGCCTATTCAGTGGTTGTCGGGCAAATTCATGCTGACAAAGGCTCTGATGAACTGAAGAAGAAAACCGGTTTTGGCTGGGGCAATGAACCCATCAAAATTTATTACAAAAAGTGGCCAAATCACACCAAGGGTTCGGTGTTTTGGAACTACGAGCGCAATCTTGCCAAAGACAACCCCAACCGCATTGATATCGCCTACCCCATCTGGGGCAACACTTGGGAAAACCCCGAGGATCCGGGTGATAAAGGCATAGCCTTAGGTGAAGAATTTAGCTATGTAATCAATGTGCACGAAGACATTATGTACCTCACCTTCAGCTCGCCCAATCACGAAACAGTCAAATATGAAATCAATCTTGCCAACAATGTTGATGCCTATGGCAAGGTAGACCCGAAAGACCACCCCTATGGCTACCTGGGCGATGCAATGTACTTTAAAGCCGGTGCATACAACCAATGTAGCTCAGCCGATCAAGCTGGCTCTTGGTATGCAGCATGCCCTGGTACCGGCGACTGGGAAAAAGACAAAGCGGCTGGTGACTATACCAGCGTGACTTTCACTCGCTTAACGGTAGGTAAATCAGCGAAACCCTAAGTGGACATTTGTTTTCCAGCCAAAAGCCCCCCTTGTTACCGGGGCTTTTGGCTGCTCCCTATAAAACTCTGTGCCAGCATGAGGTCAATCTATGTCGGGTCGATTGCTATCCCTTATCACTGCCATAGTGCTGTTCGCTCCCCTCGCTACCGCGGAAACATTAAAAATAAATAAGGTTGAAGGGGAAAAAGAAGAACTTATTTTTTCGCTACTTAAACTCGCCTTGGAAAAAGTAGATCCTAAGGTTCAGATTGAACAGCTAGACGAAGTCATACCGGAAGGCCGCTGGGCCTCGGGAGTGGAAGACGGCTCTTTGGATTTGCTATGGGCGGGCTCATCAAAAGATTTAGATGAGCGAATGCTGCCCGTCCGTATCCCCCTGTTAAAAGGCTTGCTAGGTCATAGAGTCTTTCTCATTCGGCGTGAAGACCAACCTAAATACGATGCCGTATCTAACCTCGACGATTTAAAATCCTTGCACGCCGGCATGGGCTCACTCTGGGGTTCCACCCGCGTTCTGGAAGCAGCCGGTTTGCCGGTGGTCAAAGCGGTAAAGTACCCCAGCTTGTTTTATATGTTAGACGGCGGCAGGTTTGATTATTTTCCACGTGCAGTTCATGAACCCTGGGCAGAGATCGCCAGCCACCCTACATTGAATTTAAAAGTCGAAGAAAAACTGTTGTTGATCTACCCCTATGCGATGTACCTCTATGTTCGTAAAGACAATCGCGCCTTGCATCACAAGCTCAACCAAGGTTTGGAATTGGCCATTGCGGATGGCAGTTTCGATCTATTATTTTTCAACAACACGCTGATTAAGGACGCCCTAAACCGCACCAATCTTGCCAATCGCCTTATTCTGCGCATTCCGAATCCGGAAATGCATCCAGATACACCCGTGCACAGACCAGAACTCTGGCTTAATGTGAACAAACTATAGCCCTCAAAAAAAAGCCCGGCACTAGGCCGGGCAACAACTGAGTCAATCAGACAGCTAAAAAATCATTCACCTTTGCGCGACAAGCCCATCAAGGCTACACCGTACATTTGCACAACCTGAGTGCCGCCTTGTATTCAACATCCAGCGCTTTAAACAAGGCTAAAGCATCGGCGACCGCCGTTGTTAAATCAGCGGTTCTGGCTTTTTCTGCCGCAGTGGCCGCAACTGCCGCATCATAAATATTGGTGGCAGTCGCAACTGCTGAGGTAGCGGGCGCAATTTGTTGTTGTGCCGTATTTACTGCCGATGCAGCCGCACTAATCTGCTCCAGCAAAGTGTTATACCTTGTCACCAGATTGTTGTAAGCCGTTAACCGGGACGCCTTGGCCGCATCTGTTGCGGCAGAATTATAAGCAGCAATTGCGGTATTCAACTGGGTTTGCAATGGCTCCACTTTGACAACCAAAGCGTTGTATTTCACAACTGCGGTTTCGTAACCTCGCGTTGCAGTAGTTAAGGTTCTGGTAACGGTCGTTAATTCAGTTTTTGCCGCGCGTTCTGCAGCCGTTTTTTCCGTTACGGCAACTTTATTAGCAGCTAACACTGCGGCAGCAGCTGAATGCACGGCGCGGGCAGACTCCACTTTACTTTTTAATACCAGCGCATCACCGGTATTAACACTGCTGGCGGAGCTTGACGATTTGCTGGAAGAAAGCGCTACGCTGGATTTGGATGAAGACACAGAAGCAGTTGAAGAAGCGGGCGCGCCGGCATAAAAATTCGCAATTTGCGGCGCAGTAATATTCAGCGCATAGCGGGCATCTGCACCGGTACTGGTGTTGTTGCGATCAACACCGCAGGGCAAATTATTTTTACAAATAATATCGGGGTTGGAAAATTTATATACCTTGCCGTTCCAGTAATCCACATTGAATTCATTCTGGTAAGCCATCACCGTGGTAAATGAATTCACCACACCATGACCCAAGGCGTAATGCATAGCACCGCCGGTGCCATCCTGTTTGCGCGAATGCTTTAAACCCATGTTGTGACCCAACTCGTGCGCTGTTACAAAATCGCCGCAGGAATTGATTGCCACGTGCGCAAACATATACGCCTTATGCCCCGCACTCATAGTGCCATTACTGCCGCCCACCCAGGCCACGCCACAGCTGCCATGAGAAGTCATATAAGGGCGATAAAACAGCACCATGTCAGCTTTAGCTTGATCGCGTGCGGCTGCAACACCGCTAAAGGCAGCGTGCTGATTGAAGGTGATATTGTTTAGTGCAGTTTCTGCGTTGTTGTCATCGGTGTAATCCACCTGCAGGGTTCTCGCAACACGGATTTCTAAATCCACGCCGCTATCGGCATAAATTTGATTGGTGACTTGAAATAATTGATTGATGCGCGTGGTAGGGTCACCGCCGTATAAGTTGGCAGCACCTTTGGTGTACACCACTAACACATCGATTGCAGTGGAAGCGGCCAGCGCAGGTAATGCGGTTGTTGCCAGTAATGCAGTGGTAATAATACGAATAAGTTTTTGAGCATAGGGTTTCATAAAATGTTCTCTGTAGACTTTACTGAAAACCCTCCGTGATTAACAAAAGATGGAAACCATTTTCCAAATTTTGATGCGCATCCATTAAAGCCACGCCGCATTGCTGTTATGTTTTCTTACACATTACCGCCTGCCTCCGCTAAAAAATTATTTTGTCTTTGATTCAAATATCTCACTGGTGCTCATGCCCGTGTGGAATTTCTAAATAATCATTGCTGCCCGGTTGCGACAACTCAAACTCCGACGGGTTTTTATAAATCCAGCCACTGCCATTGACCGATTCCAGTGTGTAGCTGCCGTTGGGGGTAGTCACTGTGGCAAATACCGAGTTGCCGCCGTAAGTCATCACTACGGGGAATTCATCGCCATGACCGTCCAAATGACCGCGCCAACTGTAATCGCCATTGGGATTGGTTTTGCTCGCTTCCACATTCACCTGTAGCCGCTCGCCGCCGGGCAGCATCACACTGGTTTGCTGCCCCGCTTCGGGATAAGCGGGATTTTGCATATCCACCGACACTGGCTCGTAGACCGACACACTTTGCGGCAGCGGTATGCTGGGGGTTGAATCTGCCATGCGCCAAGCATCGGGCACTGTCACTGCAGGTTTTGCGGCAACGGGAGTATTGCCATCCGCAACTGGCGGGCGGGCGGGTGATGCCAGAGCCTGCTGCGCACGCGCTAACTCGCGGTTGGCATTGGCCAGCACCGGGCTAGTGGCGGGATCGGTGCTCAGCGGCGGTTGCTCGTTCAATATTTGTTCTAACTGCTGGTTAGGCTGTAACAGGGCGTCTTCGCGGGTGATTTGATAGACCAAGGCGATAATCAATATGGCACTTAACGCCAGATAGATTCGCTTGAAATTGCCAGATGAGGGAAGCGCCATGAATGACACCAGAGTGTTGCTTAGGTTGATTAAAAATAAGCCAGAACGATCAAAATATCGAGTTTTTATTACTCCTCGTGAAAATAAAATCTAATTTGAAGCTATTTATAATTAAATAGTAATTAAAATCAAAAAAGCGATTATGAGAAAACACGTTTTTAGATGTAGCAATAAGCGCCAATAAGGGCGCAATAAAAAAGGCAGCCCTGCGGCTGCCTTTTGGTTATAAGTGAAACATGATCGGCGCCAGATGAATCAACCCCGCCATTGCCACCTATGGTATTGCGTGTGCTTTATTCAGCGTAAACAGGGAACTTCTTGCACAGATCAGCCACTTGCGCTTTTACGCTGGCGATCACGTCATCGGCATTGCCCGCTTCCAGCGCTGCAAAGATATCGCAGATCCAGTTGGTCAATTGCACACACTCAGCTTCTTTGAAACCGCGAGTAGTAACCGCTGGAGTACCTACGCGGATACCAGAAGTCACAAACGGCGAGCGTGGGTCGTTTGGTACAGCGTTTTTGTTTACAGTGATGTGCGCTTTGCCCAGCGCTTCGTCAGCATCTTTACCTGAGTAAGATTTGCCGATCAGGTCAACCAGCATCAGGTGGTTTTCAGTACCGCCAGAAACGATATTGATACCGCGCTCAATAAAGGTTTTCGCCATCGCCTTGGCATTTTTTACCACTTGTTGTTGGTAAGCCTTGTACTCAGGGCTCATGGCTTCTTTAAAGCTGATCGCTTTTGCGGCGATTACGTGCATCAAAGGACCGCCTTGACCGCCGGGGAATACGGCTGAGTTCAGCTTCTTTTCGATCTCTTCGTTGGCTTTGGCCAGAATCAGACCACCGCGTGGGCCGCGCAGGGTTTTGTGGGTGGTAGTGGTAGTTACGTCGGCAATTTGCACTGGGTTAGGGTAAAGGCCAGCAGCAACCAGACCAGCAACGTGTGCCATATCGACAAACAGGTAAGCGCCTACTTTATCGGCGATGTCGCGGAAACGCTGCCAATCCACTACTTGTGAATAAGCCGAGAAGCCAGCAACGATCACTTTTGGCTTGTGCTCTAGCGCCAAACGCTCAACTTCGTCGTAGTCGATCAAACCAGTCGCCGGGTTCAGACCGTATTGGATGGCGTTGTAATACTTGCCCGATGAACTCACTTTAGCGCCGTGAGTCAGGTGGCCGCCGTGTGCCAAGCTCATGCCCAAAATGGTATCGCCCGGTGCACAAAGTGCAGCGTAAACCGCTTGGTTAGCCTGTGAACCTGCGTGTGGCTGTACGTTGGCGTAATCCGCGCCGAACAGCTCTTTAGCGCGTTCAATTGCCAGCGCTTCAGTCACGTCTACATACTCACAACCACCGTAGTAGCGCTTGCCCGGATAACCTTCAGCGTACTTGTTGGTCAACTTGGTGCCTTGCGCTGCAATCACCATTGGGCTGGTGTAGTTTTCCGAGGCGATCAGCTCGATATGCTCTTCCTGACGCTTGCCTTCGTTCTGGATTGATGCCCAGATTTCAGGATCAAAAGAAGCAATAGTTTGGTTTTTATCAAACATAGATAAGTCCTAGGGTTGACCTGCAAGCCGCGCGAGGTGGCTGAGGGAGTGTGGATGGGTAGTAGGAAAAATTAGGCGGGCATTGTACACCAGCCGCCCAAATAGCTTCCACGCAAAAAACTCATGCAACACAGCAATCAGATTCATATACGCACCAAAACAAAGCAGGAACACACACATCGGCTAAAAAATTTGGCTGTTCACTCAAGCCCCAGGAGGATTGGGCTGACAGGTTGAGCGTCAAACTCTGCGCTGCACCACAGTTTTTCCGTTTTTTATGGTGCTTTGAACAAATAGGCCTCGCTTTTGCAGTAGCCCCAGTGATGCTTTCCCACACCCCGATTGAGATGTGCAATCTGATCGGCCATGGAATTTAAGGACAACGCATGAACTTGGCGTTTTATAAGTGGGCGGCCGCGTTTGGCATAGCCATAGTCGGCACGCTGGCACAGGCGCAAACAGCTACTCCACCCGCTGCGGCCTACCGCATAGGCGCAGGCGATGAGGTGCACATTAAGGTGTATGGCCAACCGGAATTAGCCGCCGAAGCTCAGGTTAATAGCGATGGCATGGTGCTGGTGCCACTGCTGGGCAATATCGCGATTGCTGGGCAAACCACCGCCATGGCCGCCACTCTGATTGCGCAGCGCTACCAACAGGACAATGTCCTGAAAAATGCGCAGGTGAATGTGCTGGTCAGCCAGTATCGCAGCCAGACGGTTGCCATTCTCGGCAAGGTCAACAGCCCCGGCAGGCTGGTTCTGGAAGGGCCGACCAGCCTGACTCAAGCACTGGCGTGGGCGGGCGGAATTGCGGCGGCGGGCAGTGAACGCATCCTCTTAATGCGCCTTGCCCAAGACGGCAGCCAAGAGCGCATCGAATACGACCTGCAGCAGTTACTCAGCCCGCAAAACCAATCCCTACCCACTATCTGGCTCAAAAACGGCGACACCCTCTATGTGCCTAATGCCGGGCGTTTTTACCTCAATGGTGAAGTGCATTCGCCGGGCATGTACCCACTGGATCGCCCGCTCAATGTACGCCAAGCGCTGAGTGCCGGGGGCGGCCCCACCGCTAGCGCAAGTAACTCCGGGGTGAAACTCTTCCGCCAAGGCGCGGATGGATCGGTACAGGAACTGCGCGCCAAACCCGACGATCAAGTTATGGATGGCGATGTTCTGGTGGTTAAGGAAAGCATCTTCTAAGAGGAGCTGTAAGATGAATTTGCACAGATTTATCGGGATTTTAGTCGCACGTAAACACGCGATTACAGCCAGTATTTTGCTCGCCTTGGCAGCCGGACTACTGGTGATTTTGCTGACCCCCAAATCCTATACCGCCTCTACCGATTTATTGGTTGATGGCCGCGGGCTTGATCCCATCAGTGGGCAATCGCAGCCGGCGCGTTTGACCAGCGGCTACATTGCCACCCAAGCCGACATTATTCGCAGCCGCACAGTCGCCGCCAAGGTGATTGAGCAACTGGCACTGCACCAGTCGCCCACAGTAATCAACGCAGCCAAATTGACTGGCGATACAGTACCCGACCAGAGCCGCATACTCACCTTTCTCGCCAAAGGGTTGAACGTGATTCCCAAGCGCGATAGCAGCGTCTTGAGCATTACTTTTACCGCGCAAGACCCGCAGCTCGCCGCACAAGTGGCAGACGCCTTTGCGCAGGCTTATGTGGTCACCAATCTGGAGCTGCGTGTAGAGCCAGCCAAACAGACCACCCTCTGGTACAACGAGCAACTGACCGGCTTGCGCGCCGAGCTCATCGCCAAACAAAACGCCCTGTCCAGCTATCAGGAACAGCACAACATACTCGCCTCATCCGACCGGCTGGATTTGGAATCGGCCAAATTGGCGGAGCTATCCTCCATGCTGATTGCGGTACAAAACGAGCGGCTCAACTCCCAAAGCCGCAGCGACCAGATTGCCAATACCAAACAGGGGCGGCTGGAAACTCGCGCGCTAGATAACCCCCAAATCCAGAAGCTCGCGACTGACTTGGCGCAAGCCCAGGCGCGGCTCGATGAACTGAGCACCCAAGTGGGCGAAAACCACCCCCAATATCTGCAAGCGCGCAGCGAAGCCGATACGCTCAAAAAGCAGATGAACCGCATGCTGGAACTTATTAGCGGCAGCTTGCAATCGTCCGTAGAGTTATCCCAATTAAGAGAAGAGCAGCTCACCGCCGAGCTGGCCATGCAAAAAGAACTGGTGCTGCAACTGAGCCGCAATCGCAATGAGCTCAGCCTGCTTAAACGCGAGGCCGATAACGCCCAAACGGCCTATGAAGCTGCCCTCGCACGCACGGCGCAAACACGGCTGGAAAGCCAAATCGCCGCTACCGATATAGCGGTGCTCAACAGCGCGCAAGTGCCCAATCGCCCAACCAGCCCTAAACCCCCACTCACACTTTTTCTCGCGCTCATAATGGGTTTGATGGCCGGTGTTGCTATCGCCCTTGGCAGCGAATGGCTCGACCCGCGCATCCGCTCGGTTAGCGACCTGGAACAGGGGTTGGGGCTGCGTGTACTAGCGGTGATTCCCGGCAACCGACGCCTTTCTCCCCTCACGGAGGCACAAGCATGAATGATTTTGCCCAAGCCATACCCGCGCCAAGCGTCTCAGCCAGCCTGCAAAAAATGGGGCCGATGCTGGTGGCCAGCGGGAAGTTGGCCACCAAGGACCTCGCTGAGATTCTGGCGGCGCAAAAAACCTATGGGCTGCGGTTTGGCGATGCGGCGCTAAAGCTGGGCCTGGTCAGCGCCGAGGATGTGCAAGCGATTTTGGCCGAACAATTTGCCTATACCACACCTCCGGGCAAACACAGCCTGCTGGACAAGCGTTTGGTCGCCCTCTTCCAGCCAGATGGCGCCCAAGCAGAGGCATTGCGCAGCCTGCGCAGTGAACTATTGCTGCGCTACTTCAACAACCAACAGCAGACCACCTTGGCACTAGTGGGTTGCGATGAAGCGGAAACCATTGCGCTGACCAGCGCCAACCTCGCCATCAGTTTCGCCCAGATGGGTATCAATACCCTGCTGGTGGACTGCAATCTGCGCCAGCCCCAGTTGCAGGCGCTGTTTCACCTGGACCCTATGGCGCCCGGGTTAAGCGATAGCCTCGCGGGGCGCTCAGCGCTGGTACCAAGCGCAATTGAAGGTATTCGCGCATTGCAGGTAATTGGTGCCGGTACACCGGTGCCCAACCCCCAGGAGCTACTGGCCAGCAAGCCCCACTTTCAAACCCAACTGAGCAGTTTGAGCCAAGGCTTTGACGTAGTGATCCTCAACACTTCGCCGCTGACCAACAACCGCGATGCCCAACTGGTCGCCGCGCAAGCGGGTGCTGCATTGCTGCTGGCGCAAGCTAATCAGACCAAAACGCGCACGCTGAGCGATATCAGTATTCGGCTGCAGGAATTGGGTGTACGCCTGCTTGGGGTGAGCCTGACGAGCTAGGTTTTTGATGGTTTAGCACTGTGAGGAATGGATGAACAGCTCATCAAGCAACCGCTATCTGGATCGACCCATCGCATCGGCTCCTTGGCAACCGGCCATCGCCCGCCCGTGGTTGAGCGATCAGCAATGGGTGAGCCTGATTATTGTGGCCAGCGTGAGTTATCAAGCCCTGCTCTGTTTTATCAACAGTGTGTTGATGCCGGTGTCGCGCCCCCTGCTGGGCATGGCGGAGGCGGTGATCATGCTGATGTGCCTGCCGCTTTTGGCGCGCCGCTTGTTGCCCGGTGTTTTGTGGCTGGGGGCGATGGCAGCGGCGATGCTCTGCCTGGTCTGGCTGATCAACCAACAGGTGACGATTAAATCCTTCCGCGACCTCGCCATCCCCCTGTGTTTTTTCTGGCTGGGCTGCAACATCGGCCAGTTAGCGCTGGCCGATCGCGCCCTCAAACTCGCCATTTGGGTCATTTTGGCGATGGGTTTGTTCGAATTATGGTTCCTCGATTACTACACCCAATGGTTCGATATTTTCAATTATTACGTCAACGTGGGGGCACTGAACCCCAGCGCTGATTTTTTTATGCGCGACGATCGCCTGCTGGGCAATGGCATGCGCCCCGAGGGCATTGGCCGCACCTTGCTGCCACAGCTGCTTGGCCCGCACCGGGTATCGTCGGTATTTTTGGAGCCCATTGCACTGGGCAATTTCGCCACCCTCTGCGCGGCTTGGGGGCTGTGCCGCCCGCAACAAGAGTGGCGCAGTGGGGTGTTTTTCGTGCTGGCCGCCATTGTCATGATGGTGCTGTGCGACTCCCGCTTTGCCCTGATGACCGTCAGCGCATTAATCCTGCTGCGCCTTTTAGTGCGCGGCGCCCTGCTCAACCTTTGTGTATTGGCGCCGTTTGCCGCCATCGCCGCCCTACTTTGTATCGGCCTGCTCATTCCCAGTGAAATGGGCGAAATGATGGTGAGCGATGACCTGCGCGGGCGCCTGTCTTACTCGGGGTGGTCGCTGCTGGAGTTCGATCTGCCCCAGCTGTTTGGCATAGGCCATAGCGATAGTTACTTTGACGAGGGCTACGCCCACTCCATCGCCTCATTTGGGCTGCCGCTGATTCTGCTGCTCTGGTGCAGTTTTTGGCTGCTGCCCTTTACCACGGAGCGCGGTCAACGCTTTCGCGCCATGGTGTCGATTTATATCGCACTGATCCTCTGCATTAGCGGAACCTCTTTTTTTGCGCTTAAAACAGCGGGGCTACTCTGGTTTTTGGTGGGCTGCAGTTTGCAAAACCCCGCTGCCATAAACCGCGCTGGAACCCGGCTGCCACTGAACAGGAGCAATCGTTATGGCGAGTAAACTAGCACCGCTTAAAGTGATTCATATTGTGCGCCAGTACCTGCCCTCGATTGGGGGAATGGAAGAGGTAGTGCGCAATATTGCGCGGCACCAATTAACCCATCCGCATCAGCACACCAAAATCATCACCCTCAACCGCCTGTTCAGAAACTCCAGCGAAACCCTCACCGCCAAAGAGCAAATCGATGGCATTGAGGTCATCCGCCTCGGTTACTTTGGCTCCAGCCGCTACCCCATTTGCCCCGGGGTGCTCAAATACGTGAAAGAGGCCGATGTGATCCATGTTCACGGGGTGGATTTCTTTTACGATTTTCTCGCCGCCACCAAATGGCTCCACCGGCGGCCATTGGTGCTCTCTACCCACGGCGGTTTTTTTCACACGGCCTTTGCCTCGCGCGCTAAACAGGCTTACTTCCAAAGTGTGACGCGGCTATCGGCCAACGCGTATAACCATGTTGTCGCCACCAGTTCCAACGACGGCGCCCTGTTCAGCAAAATCATGCCGGAAGATAAATTACAGGTGATTGAAAACGGGGTGGATGTAGAGAAATACGCCGATGCCGGTTCACCCCAATTACAGCCGTGCCTGATCTACTTTGGGCGCTGGTCGAGCAACAAAGGGCTGCTGCAGGCGCTGGCGTTTTTTGCCCAATTGCGCACCTTGCAACCCCAGTGGCGCTTGGTGATTGCCGGGCGCGAATACGATCACAGCGCTGCCGATCTGCAACAGCAAGTGGACAAGTTGCAGCTGTCATCGTCCGTCACCTTGGCGCCCAACCCGAGCGATGCGGAGTTGAAACAATTAATTGCACAGGCGAGTTATTTTATCTGCCTGTCGCGCCACGAGGGTTTTGGCATAGCGCCGATTGAGGGGATGAGCGCGGGGCTCACCCCCATCCTCAGCAATATTCCCCCTTTTCAGCGGCTCATCGATAGCTCTGGCTTAGGCATCAGTATGACGCTCGATGCCGCACCGCACAGCGCCATCACCCAGCTATTGCACCTGCACGAACAGGGTGAGCGGGCTTATCAAGCGCGCCGCAAAGACAGCCAAGCCTTTGCGCGGCGCTACGCCTGGCCAGCGGTTGCCGACCGCTATGTCGCGCTCTATGACACATTGCGGCGCGCATCATGAAACACCACCCGCTGCTCGCCGCGCTATTGAGCCTGCCGCTTAGCTTGGCCGCAGCCGGCAGTGTTGCCGGCTGCTTGGATTCAGCGCGGCTGACGGGGGTGAACCTGGCCGGTGCGGAATTTGGCAGCAGTCAGATCCCGGGGAAAGTGTTTCACGATTATGTCTACCCCAGCGAAGCAGAGCTGGAATACATAGCCGATCAAGGTGCCAATATGATCCGGCTGCCGTTTCTGTGGGAACGAACCCAACCCGAGGCCAATGGCGCACTCGATAGTGCGCAATTGGCGCACCTGCGTTTAACCATCAACCGCGCCGAAACTCACGGGCTCTGTGTGCTGCTGGATCTGCATAATTACGCTAAATATTTTGGCGATCCACTCACCGCAACAATCCCCGAAAATATTGTGCTGCAAGAGGCATTTATCCACTTTTGGCTCGCCTTGGCCAAGGAATTCCCCAATGCCGGCAGTGTTGCGTTTGGGTTGATGAATGAACCGGCTTTTATTCCCAAGGCAACCTGGGCAAGCATTGCCCAGCAGACAGTGCTCGCCCTGCGCAAGGCCAATGTCAGCAACGGAATTTGGGTAGCTGGGGGCGGCTGGAGCGGCCTGCACGATTGGTTCAGTGGCGGCGAGATGAGCAACGCGCACTACTTCAAACAATTACACGACCCGCTCAAACGCACAGTGATTGAAGTACATCAATACACCGACAGCAACTACTCGGGCACCCACAGCAATAGTGCCGGTTGCCGCAGTGCCGATGAATTCAACAGCCAATTTGAACGCATTCACACCTGGGCGGAGCAACACCAGCAGCAGCTTTTTTTAGGTGAATTCGGCGTGCCCGCAACACCGGAGTGCCTGCAAACACTGACGCGGTTTTTAGAATTAATGCGCGCAGAAAAATGGCGCGGTTGGAGTTATTGGGCGGCGGGAAGTTGGTGGGGTAATTACCCACTGGCGTTAAGCGGTGCACAACAAACGGAATCATTGCAATGGCCGATTTTAAAACGGTTTTTTTATCGCCCCGAAAATCAGGCCGGTAGCAAAGAAAAAAGCAGTAGTGCGTCCCCGCCGCTTCCACCTGAAGCGATTATGTAACAAGCCATCTACACCCACGCTACCGGGGAAATATCATGAATAGAGTCAATACCCATACGCGCGCCTGCCCATCCCTCACTATGGGTGGTTTTACTATTTTGCGCACCACTGCCGCAGACCTGATACCACTGCTGCAAGAAAAAATGCAGCATCAGCAAATCGCTTTTTTTTATGCCAATACAAATTTTGTGGTGCAGTGCCAAACCCTACAAGCGCAGATGTCCGCCGCCGACACGATGATTGTTAACGACGGCATAGGCATGGATATCGCCAGCCTATTAGTGCATCGCCAAGGTTTTATTGAAAACCTAAACGGCACCGACTTCACGCCCCGTTTCTTGCAAAGCCTCGGCGCGAATGGCCGGGTATTTTTACTGGGCGCCAAACCCGGCATAGCCCAGCGCGCCGCCACTGCATTGCGCCAGCACTACGCGATTAATGTAGTGGGTGTACGCAATGGTTACGATGAAGCCAACAATACTGCCGAAGTGATTGAGGAGATTAACCGCAGCCAAGCCAACGTCGTTTTGGTGGCCATGGGCAACCCCCACCAAGAGCGCTGGATACTAGAACAGCGCGGCCAATTAAACGCCCATCTGTTAATGGGTGTGGGGGCGTTGTTTGATTTTCTCGCTGGCGATAAATCCCGCGCACCGGCTCTGGTGCAGCGTTTGCGGATGGAGTGGTTTTATCGTTTATGCCTTGAACCTTCGCGGTTGTTGCGCCGCTACACCATCGACATTGTTCAATTTTTAATTCTCTGTTTGCGCACCGGCAAACGCACTGGTTCGCTATGAGTTTACAAAAAAGTTTGGGGTCAAGCGCGGCCTGGATGAGTTTGGCGGCCAGCAGCATGAGCATCGTCAGTTTTGTGGTTTTTATTATTATTTCGCGGATTTTATCGCCCGATGAAATCGGCTTGGTGGTGTTTGCGATTCTAGTTGTAGAAGCCGGGCGAATTATTATTAATGGCGGCTTGTCCATTAGCATTGTGCAGCGCCCCGAATGGGAAGAGGATTATGCTGCAACCAGTTTTTATATCTCCTGTTGCTATGGCGTCATAGTCACTTTAATCGTGTTATTTATTGGTGTGCCACTGACCGCCAAACTCTACGCACCAGCAGCCGCCTCAATTTTAGCAGTGCTCTCCATCATCTTTATGCTCGAAGCAATCAAAGTCGTGCACGACGGCAAACTGCGCCGCGATTTGCGCTTTAAGGCTATTGCTATTCGATCGATTTTATCGAGTGTTATATCCAGCATTATTGGAATTTATTTAGCACTGCACGGATACGGTGTGTGGGCACTAGTAGCGCAACAACTCAGCGGGCAACTGATAGTAACCGCCTTGACTATTATTGGCGCCAACTGGTGGCCGCGCTGGCAATTCTCATTGCAGCGAGCAGGTGAAGCCATACACATGGCAAGCCCGATGATGCTGGCGCAATTTATTAATACGCTGTGCAGCACACTGGTAGAGTTTATGGTCGGCATAATACTCGGGCCGATTGCCTTGGGTATTTATCGCATAGCGGGAAGAGCGCTATTTATTTTGCAAGAAATTATTATTCGCCCACTGGAACAAACCACCATTCCCGTATTGGCACGCATGGAAAATGCCCAGGCGCGAGCCAAGGCCACCCTGCGGATACTGCGCATTAATAGCTTTGTCATATTGCCTATTTTTTTTGGCACCGCCGCAATTGCAGAAGAATTTATCGCGCTGGTATTTGGCGAAAAATGGCACAGCAGTGGTGCACTCATGGCCTTACTTGCACTCGGTTCAACCCCCTTCGCATTGCGCATTCAAATTAATGCCACACTCACTGCAGAAGGAAAATCCAGATGGGTATTGCTCAACATGATAGCCACCTTATTAACAACATTGATTATTGGCTACCTACTAATACCTTATGGCACTCATTATGCAGCTATAGCTTATGTCGTTATCAATTACATTAGCGGTGCCATTAGCATGGTTATTTTCCAACATATTTTCCGCTGCGGTTTTATTCCTATGTTAAATGTACTTTGGCCCAGCCACCTCGCTGCAAGCATCATGCTCTGTATTTGCCTTGCCGTTAAACAATGGCTGCCGCAAACACTACCAGCTGCCACACAATTATTATTGCTCGGCGCGACCGGTGGTATAAGTTATTTTTTCCTGTGTGTGGTTATTTTTCGCAATGAAACACGCAACTTTCTGGGAGAGTGCCTGAAAATTATGCCACTTAAATTTTCGCCCCTGCTGCTGCGCATTCAATCCTGGGCGCGCCTCAATTAAGGTGCCACTTGTGCGGCGACACCCTTGAACCATCAACAACCGAGACCTGGATGAAAAATTTATCGCGTCACATCTACCGGAAAATACGCGCACAAATATTGCAACGTATTATTCCGCAAAGCGGCATGGCACTGCCAGAGCAAGACTCTCGCTCTACGGCAGGGTTGCGCATTGAGGTAATTGGATTTTTTCACAGCATCTCTGGCATTGGCGAGTCCGCACGCCTTTGCGCGCAGCAATTAGCAGAGGATGGCTACTCAGTAAACTGCACCAGCGTGGAAGCTTTTTTTCACAAACCCGCCGAACTGGATTGGCAGTGGCACAATTCAATTGCACAAAATGAAATTAACTGTCGCATTTACCATTTAAACCCACCCATGTTGCCGCCGGTCATTTTGCAAATGGGCATTAACCAGTTTAAACGTACATTTAATATAGGTTACTGGGCATGGGAGTTGGAAGCCATACCAGACGAGTGGATTAAAGCTACGCACTATATGAATGCGATTATGACCCCGTCACAATTTACCACCAACACCATTCAGCGTTACACCCAACTTCCGGTGCTCACGGTCACGCATCCAGTCGCACCGGAACAACCCGCAAGCGATATTCGCAAACGCTTGCACATTCCCGACAATGCCTTTGTGGTTGCTAATATTTTTAGCTTTGGCAGTGCTATGGAGCGCAAAAATCCGCTGGGGCTAATTGCTGCTTTTACTCAAGCATTTGCAGATAATCCCAATACGTATCTCATCCTCAAAGCAAATGCCGGAGAAAACAGCCAGGAGAAAAAAACCTTGCTCGCGGCAATTGCCGGGCACAGCAACATTTTATTGTTAGATCAACATTGGAGTAAAAGCGATATCCTCGGCTTGATTGCAACCGCAGATCTTTATGCATCGCTGCATCGTTCAGAGGGCTTTGGATTAACAATCGCAGAAGCCATGTTATTAAATACTCCCACCCTGGTGACGGGCTGGTCCGGTAATATGGATTTTTGCACTCAGGAAAATAGTTTTTTGGTGGGTTACGCGCCGATCAAAGTCAATTCCTCGCACCCGGAATTCAGTGAGTTCGACAATGCCACTTGGGCCGATGCCAACATTCAAGAAGCGGCCAATCTATTGCGCACAATTTATGAAAACCCAAGCGAACTAACCCACAAAAAACAGTGCTGCGGCTTGCACATGAAGCACACCATCAACAACCATAAGTACGAACATGCATTAAAACAATTGGCGCTTCGCAAACCATAAGATCACACATCACTCAATAGAATTTTTGGCACGCTAGCGCAGCCGATGCGTGCACTCCCGTTAACGAACCAGCTGCAAATAGGGCTCCTTGGTAAACGCAATATCCAGGGGCTGTAGATGCGCTAATTGTTTGGCCACCACATCAGCATTGAAATTGACGCACACGCGATCGGCCGCGCCAATACTCTCAAAATAAGATGACAACTTTTTATCCCACGCCAAACCTATCACCGGCACCCCCAGGGATGTCGCCACTATACAGGCGTGTAAACGATAGGCGACAATTTTCTCGCAGCGCAAAATAGTTTTAACCAAATCCTCTGGCACCATTGGCCGCTCTGCAAACATCACCTTAATTAATGAAACATTTATATGTTGTTTGATACTGGCTAACACTGCTTCATCTTCCGGGGAGCCATTGGTAAAATACAGCGGGGTAAAACCTAAAGCGGCTAATTTTTTTCCCAGTTCAATATAATCCGCAACTGACAACACCACTTTAGTGTGTTTACCGGGCGTATCATTTACCACCAGACCAGAAGCCATTACACCAATTCCCACCACGCCCTCAGCATCTGCTTCGCGCGCAAAACCTCCGTAGGTTTCACGGGTAAAATTCCCCGGATCGGGCACGACAGTTACATCACCTCCGAAGATACTGCACCAATGTTTACGCGATAATTCGTCTCTCACCGAGACATACTGTAGATAAGGATTGTTGTTAAAAATAGCGCTGAATAATTTACGCCCCTGCGGTGAAAAATAGGCGGGATTCGACACACCAACCGCATGAAGATACACGGGCTTTTGTAATTCCATCGCCAAACTGACAATGGCATGCAAGCGGATGGGGAAATACAATTCGGCGTCGGATATCAAATGCCCACCGCCAATCACCACTCTATCCGCCTTTTTAATCGCCGCTTTCCAGCGCGGTAGTGCATCGCGCTGTAACAAAGAATAAGTCAGCCGATGGCGCAAACTATTCGCCATTGCTTCGGGCAAATTGCGCAACACTTTGCTGGCAATATTTTTTAACGCAGACGGCGCCTTAATACCTGCGTCGCCGTAATTAATACGACCACCCAAATCCACAGTAGAAATGCTATTGCCATGGGTTAACGAATCAAGCAAATATTCCGTTGTTTCTGCAACAATACCATCGCCCACATTGTTGCTATACTTCACGTTAAAAATTGTAATATTCACTTAATACCTCAATAAAAATTCAGCTTTAAATTGATTGCCGTTAGAAATGTAACGAAAGCATCAAATTAATTTTTTCTCCTTCGTAGTCTCTGAATGCTAGAGTAGATTGCCGATCATATAATTCCGCCTCCAGCCTAACGCTGAAATTTTTAACTCCGGAATAGACCAGCACTAAAGGGCGCCAACGCTGCCATTTTTCATCGCGCTCAGCTTGAGTAATTTGGGAAATGTACTGTTGTTCGGAATATGCAAAGTGGCTCTCTATCCGCCAGCGCGGAGATACTTGCCAACGCAGCGCCACGCTGGTGTCGTTCAACTCAGTGGGAAATTCAATTTCCTCACCCGCAGCTGGCTCATTAACTTCATAACCCAACTGCAGGGAAACTTTAGCGGTTAACTGCCGCAACCATTGGGCATGCCATAAAACACCTGTATCGCTATTAATCTCTCCCTCGCGCTCAAAGCGAGCGATGCCCAATGAGAATTGATTGTCGGTATTTTTTATCCATTTAAGATCATATGAATATTGGCGATAATCAAAATCGATAAAATCCCCAGCGGAACTCACGCCGGTTTTATATCGCCGCTCGCCATTTGACACACGCAGCTGATGCTGAAAACTTGCCCCCTTCTGCGCAATAAACTCCGCAAAGACCTCCTGCTGATCGAAGTCGAGAATCTCCCGTTCTATCGCACTATGGGTCTGATTGATTTCAGTGCCACCAATCCACAGCGATAGTTTTTCCCGCGTGCCATAACCTGCACGGGCAATAAATTCATTTTTTCCGACAATATCTTTTCCCTTATATTCCAAGGGATCAACCGCATAGGCATCGCGTTTTATTGCAGCATCCAACAATATTTTACTGCCGATTTGCCCGTGCCAATTTGCATCACCCAGCACATAAGAGGCATCCAGCGCTTGATTGGCATCATAATAAAGTTGCTTAAATTTCAGGGCGACCTTCAGTTGCTGTTTACTAAGGTCAGCCGCCCCCATCACCCCTAACCCAAGCAAATGAATAGTCTCTTCATGCCCCTGTTCAGTACGTGAAAAATTACTGTCATTCAGCGCGGAATAATCAACATCAACAGCGGCACTGCCCGCCACAACTGACATTGAACAAAGCCAGCAATTGCCCACTAGCGCTGCACCGAACACCAGCCGGTGCAGCCTGAGCGAGTAAAAACCGACCGGGGTAGATTTTTTATTCATCCGCGCCAATCTAATAGGCATTAGAATTAACAAATCCTTTAAAAATCGTTTTCCATAAAATTTTAATATCCAATATCACCGACCAATTGCGGATGTACTCAAGATCATAGGCAATACGGCCCGACATTTTATCCAGCGTTTCTGTCTCGCCGCGAAAACCATTGACTTGAGCCAAACCCGTAATGCCCGGTTTCACTTTATGGCGCAACATATAACCTTTGATTTGCCCGCGATAAAATTCATTGTGTGCGACCGCATGGGGGCGCGGGCCAACCAGTGACATGCTGCCGGAAATCACATTAAATAATTGCGGCAATTCATCTAGCGAAGTGCGGCGCAAAAAATTTCCGTAAGGCGTAATGCGCGGATCAGATCGTGTAGCCTGCGCCACATTTGCACCGTCTTCGCATACAGTCATCGAGCGAAACTTCCACACTTTGATTTTTTCACCACCCATGCCGTAACGGGTTTGTTTGAAAAAAACCGGTCCGGGCGAAGTAAGTTTTACGCCCAGCGCAACAATCAACATGGGAAGCGCCAAGAGCATTAATATGCCCATGCCGAAGACTAAATCTTCCAGCCTTTTGGCCCAGCCGTTATCAACCAGTGGCGAATCATAAATACTGAGCGCCGGAATTCCCTGCAAGCAGGTGAGGCGCGAATGCAGCAAATCAAAGCTAAACACATCGGGAATTAAATAGGGGGATACAGTGGTATCAGCAAGGCGATCAATAACAGAATGCGTGCGCAATTCAGCGCGCATGGGCAAGGTGACAAACACTATATCAAGTTTGCCGTCATGAGCATCTTGATAGAGCATTTCCAAGCCGCCCTTCACTTCAATGTTATTGCCAATTAACCGCCTGCCCACATCATTTCCCGGCGCGCGGTCATCATAAAAGCCAATCACTTTGTAACCTAGCCACGGCATTTTTGCCATTGAGTTAATTAAGCGCAAACCCAATTCTGTCGCGCCTACAATTGCCACACGGCGCGGTTCGGTGGGATTCGCGCGCAGTTTTGCAAGAATAATGCGCCGGCCAATATGCATAGCAATCATCACTGCCGGCGTTGCTACCAACCAACTGCTCATCGCCAATAGCCCAATATTCACAAAGGGATAAATGCCCGCGATAGCGACAACAATGCACAGCAATGTGGCGACCCATGCGAGCAATAGCCGAATAGACAAATCTTTCATTGAGAGGCCGCGCCAGAGATAATAAACCTCATTACTTTCTGCAAAAAATCCAAAAATAATTACGGCACCCATGGCAAATGCGGCATAAGTATTACCCCACTCCACACCGAATAATTTCAAACAAGCCCACAACATAAAAACAATAAGTGCACTGTCGATAGCGCGGAACAGCGCAAGAATTTTGGAGTGATGAAAACGAACGACGGGCGGTTCATGGGAAGCGGCAACAGGGCTAGCCAACGCACCTTCAACAGACAGGTTACTCATTTCTACCTCCATGCAAGTTACAACTTAATACCAGCACTTTACTGCTGAATTGAAAACCTATGAACGACACAAATCAGCACACAGCGAGCGTTGATCAGTCGTTCATAGATGCAATTGCATTTTCCAGGCCAAAATTTAGTCGCCCCACGAGCAATGCTAATTTTTAAGAGGTAAATTCAATAAAAAATAATAGCGATCACCTTCAGTCGCTCACACTGACGCATCAAGCAGCGCCGCGTACCAGATCAACATTTTATCGCCACTTAATTCGCCCCAAGATAACGCAAGCCTTCACCAAAAGAGCTCATTGGTAAAAATGGGAGCAACAAAGATTTAAACGGTTATAGGCATTGGCGAGGTATAATTGCCTTTTAACTCAACACGCCGTTTTTTATGAGCCGATTAAAATACCTCGCTGGATATTCCGACGAGACACTGAATCAAGTCCAGAACATTATTAATGAAGGGCGACTAAAAGAAGTGCTGCTCAAGCGCTACCCCGATACCCATACAGTGCGCACCGATACTGCGCTCTACCAATACACCCAACACATTAAAAATGAATACATGGGAAAGACCCAACCACTAAGCCGGGTGAGTTACGACAGCAAAATAAAAGTCATCCAACATGCACTAGGGCAGCATCACTACATTAGCCGCGTGCAGGGCGCAAAATTAAAAACGGTTAATGAAATAAAAATCGCCAGTGTGTTTCGCACTGCACCTGAAGCCTTCTTAAAAATGATTGTGGTACACGAACTGGCCCACTTTAAAGAGAAAGAGCACAACAAAGCCTTTTATCAACTCTGTCGACACATGGAACCCAACTATCATCAATACGAGTTTGACTTGCGCTTGTATTTAACCCAGGTGGATTTATTTGGGGATATCTATTCATAGCAAACGGCCTGTGTTGGCAAGCACACTGGCACAAATTACCGGCACTGAGCCCGCATGGATTTTGGCTTTTTCTCTGCTAGCCTTAAGGGCATAAAGAAAGTTGCCAAAGGATGCAGCGCACCATGCTTGTTTACTCCGAACTCCCCCCCGCCGTCATTCTGATTGTCGACGACATGCCCGACACTATTCGGGTATTGCGTGAGGCGGTAAAAGACTTAGGGGATGTTTTTTACGCCACCAGTGGCGAGGCGGCACTGGATATGGTGCGCGCGCAGCGCCCGGATGTAATACTGCTAGACATAGAAATGCCGGGTATGAATGGCTATGAGGTCTGCCAGGCAATTAAGGCTGACCCACTGCTGTGTGATATAGCCATTATTTTTGTAACCGCGCACGATCAGGAAATTCACGAGTTGCAAGCACTGCAATATGGCGGTGTCGATTTCATTCACAAACCCCTCAATATGCCTGTGGCAAGAGCCAGGGTACAGGTGCAACTAGCACTACAGCGTAAAACTCGGCAGCTATCCCTAGCGCGACGCGACCTAGCCAATTTGATGCACACGCTGCCCGCGTTTGTCGCTTACTGGAACAACGAACTCACCAATGTGTATTGCAATGATGTTAACGGCGATTGGTTTGATATAACCGCTGCCGAGATGGCTGGCAAATCACTGCAAGATGTTCTAGGCCTGAACAGCGCTGCCGTACTAACCCCCTATCTCACACAGGTATTAAGCGGCGCAGATTCTTCGTTTGAAATGGCGTTCGAAGCCCCACAAAAAACCATCTTTGGCCAAGTATCTTTGGTGCGGCGTATTGAGGTAGATGACGAGGGTTGCGAGCACACCGGCTTTTTAATGCTGATCACTGATATAGGCGATCGCAAGCGCGCCGAGCTAAAACTGCAAGACGAAAAAGAGCGCATGCGCGTTGCCTTGAATACGATTGGCGACGCCGTCATTGCCACCGATCCGGAAGGTAAGGTGACCTTTGTCAACCCGATTGCCGAAGCCTTAACTGGCTACCAGGCCCAAGAAGCCTTGGGTAAACCCATAGAGTCGATTATGCCGCTGCGCGATGGCAGCACTGGTTATGAGCTGCAAAATCCTATCAGGCTCGCACTGCGCGAGCAGCGCACTGTTGGTGTGACCTTCGATTGCGCATTGCTAAACCGCAACAACCAATCCCTGGCTATAGAAGACTCGGCCGCGCCTATTCGCAACCACAAGGGAAAAATCACCGGCGCCATTATTGTATTTCACGATGTCAGTGAAGCCCGCGCCATGCTGGTCAAAATGACCCACCTGGCACAACATGACCCACTCACCAACCTGCCAAACCGTATTTTATTGCGCGACAGAACTGAACAGGCCATCAAAAAAGCCCAGCGTCATCACACCCAAGTCGCCATGTTATTGCTGGATATAGACCACTTCAAAACGATTAATGATTCTTACGGCCATTTGATAGGCGACCACCTACTGCAACAAATTGCCGACCGTTTAGCGGGCGTATTACGCAGTGGCGACACACTCTGCCGCCAGGGTGGCGATGAATTTATTATTTTATTAACCGATTTTGACGATAGCGCTCATATCGCCGATTTTGCCTCCCGCTTACAAACAATTTTTTCCCAGCATTGGCAGGTTGCAGATCAATCGTTTGAATTGTCGGTAAGTATGGGGATCAGTATTTATCCCGACGACAGTCAAGATATGGATTCACTCTATCGCCATGCTGACGCCGCTATGTATACCGCCAAACAGCAAGGCAGAAACCGCTACCAATTTTTCTCCAGCGAAATCGAAGAGCGCTTGCGCACCCAGTTGGCCCTTGAAGCCCATTTGCGCAGCGCCCTTGAGAACAACGTATTCGAAGTATTTTATCAACCAAAAGTCGATGCGCGAACCAACCAAATAATGGGCGCAGAAGCGCTGGTGAGATGGCGCAATAACAATGAACTTATTTTCCCCGACGCATTTATTCCCCTTGCCGAAGAAACCGGTTTAATTATTCCGCTGGGAAAACTCGTTTTGCAAAAAGCCTGTGCTCAAGCAAAACACTGGACCGATCAAGGATTGCAGTTACAAGTTGCCATTAACGTTTCCGCCGTACAATTTAATGCCGATTTTGTTTCCACCGTTGCAGAAGCTTTAATGTTAACGGGTGTTAATGCCCAGCAAATCGAATTGGAAATTACTGAAAGCCTGCTGGTTAACGATGGTAATGCCAGCAACATTATTCGAGAGTTAAAAGAACTCGGGGTGCGCATCGCGCTCGATGATTTTGGTACTGGTTATTCCAGCCTTTCTTATCTCAAACGTTTTCCGCTGGATGTACTCAAAATCGACCAAAGTTTTGTGCGCAACATGCTCGATGACGAGGTGGATATTTCAATCGTTAAAGCAATCGTGCAAATGGCAACTGGGCTCAAACTACGGTTGGTCGCCGAGGGCGTAGAAACCAAAGAGCACGTGCAGGTTTTGTTGAGTTTGGGATGCCACATAATGCAAGGCTATTACTACAGCCGCCCGGTGCCAGTGACAGAGATGACTGCGCTGTTACACGCAGGTCTGCATATCATCGAACACTAATCAAACACTTGAAATAACACACCAGGCAAGTTCATCCGGTTGCCTGAAGCAAAATTTGATAGAGATACAAATATGGATAAACCCCCTGTCTATTCTTTTAATCCTTATCTTTGGGGAGGCATTACTTTTACCTTAGGGCTTCTTTTTAGTCTTTTGATAGTTCAAAACATTCGCACCGAAAATAATGCCGCTATAGCGACACTCGCCACAAAAGAAGCTAACACACTAGCAAATGATATTGCGCAGCGTTTGGAACTGTATCAATACGGTTTGCGCAGCGCTCGCGCCCAGATACTCACCAAGGGTGAGGGCATGGTCACCAGCGACGATTTTCGTAACTATATGGAAAGTAGAGAGATCGATATTGAGTTCCCGGGCGCGCGCGGCATGGGGTTTATTCGCAGAGTACCCCTTGCGCAAGAGGCAGAATTTGTCGCCCATGCCAGGGCAACCGGCCAATCAGATTTTTCTATACGGCAACTAACCCCCCACAACAAGGAGCGTTATGTTATTGAGTACATAGAACCTGTAGCGCGGAACAAACAAGCGGTTGGGTTAGATATAGGCTCTGAAACGGCCCGCCGCGCTGCCGCCGATGCCGCCATGCGCGAGGGCGATGTCCGACTCACTGCGCCCATCACGCTTGTGCAAGCAACCGGTAAAAGCCAGCAATCATTTTTAATCTTAATGCCCATCTATCGCACCTGGGTTACACCCGCCACCGAAAAAGAGCGCATCAAAGCAGCATTTGGCTGGAGTTATGCCCCACTGATTATGGAGGAAATGCTGGCAAAACTGGCCATCAGCCGAGACCACTTTCACATCACACTAACCGATGTCACAGATGCAAATCATGTCATCCCGTTTTATGCGAGCGATGAAAATACAGCTGCCAATTCCAGCAAATTATTTCCACAACAAGTTGTTCTTACTATTTTTGGTCGCCAATGGCAGCTGGATCTACAGGTAACACCGCAATTTATTAAAGAACAGCATTTACCCAAACCCAATACGGTTTTGTTCTGGGGGCTAATTTTTAGCGCACTGATCGGCATGCTGATCGCTGCGCTGTGTATCTATATCATCAACCGCCAACACATGATCAACCAACAAGCCCGCTTGGCAGCCATTGTGCACAACTCATCCGATGCAATTATCGCCACCGATACCGATGACATCGTTTTGAGTTGGAATAAAGGCGCCGAAACTATTTTTGGCTATAGCGAAGAAGCCACACTTGGCGAGAAGCTGCTCGACCTACTCACCCCCACTTACCTACTCGATGAAGGCCGGCAATTGATTCAACGCCTGTTGGATGGCGAAAATATTGTTAACTTTGAAACACAGCGCAAACGGCGCGACGGCGCAATTATTGATGTGTCATTAAATTACAGCCCACTGCGCAATGAGAAAGGGCAAATTATTAGCTTTTCTAAAATAGTTCGCGACATTAGCGAACAAAAAGCCGCGCGCTCCAAAATTCTGGAACTGAATTACAACCTTGAACGACAAGTTAACCAGCGCACGCAAGAGCTTAATGAACTCAATCAAATGCTGAATAATGTGCTGGCTGCAGCCACTGAAGTGGCCATTATCGTGACGGATCTGGAAGGCACCATTACAGTATTTAACTCGGGCGCCGAGCGCATGCTGGGTTATAAGGCCGATGAAATGGTAGGGGAAAATACACCAGCTATTTTGCATAAATTAGATGAAGTTATCGCACGCAGTGAAGAGCTGAGCAAAGAGTATGGAGTGCCAATTCAGGGCTTTCGCGTATTTGTACACAAACCTGAACTGGAAGGTGCAGAAACGCGGCAGTGGACTTATATCCACAAAGACGGCCATGAACTGCAGGTCTCGCTAGCCGTAAGCGCCATGTATACCCCCGATGGTGAGCTGCAGGGCTATTTAGGTGTAGCACTGGATATCACTCAAACTGAAATCAACAAACGGGAATTAATTGGCGCAAAAGATCAACTCAGTATTGCCGCTGACATTGCAGAATTGGGCGTGTGGAGTTTTGACACAATAAATGACACGCTCGACTGGAATGACCGTATGTTTGCCATTTACGACCAGCCCCTATCACTGCGCAAAACCGGCTTGTTTTACCAGCACTGGGTTGAGCGCTTACATCCGGAAGATGCACAAGAAGCTGAGCAAATGTTGCAAGAAACCCTGGCGGGCACACGCTCCTTTAAAGGTGTATTCCGGCTCTTACTGCCATCAAAAGAAGTGCGTTTTATTCAAGCGGCCGCCGAGTGTGAAAAAGACAGCAACGGCAATGTCACCCGCATAATTGGCATTAATCGTGACATCACCATTCAACAAAGAATAGAAAACCATTTACGCGAAGCCAAACATAAAGCCGATGAAGCCAGCGCAGCAAAGTCCAGCTTTCTCGCCAATATGAGCCATGAAATACGCACACCCATGAATGCAGTATTGGGCATGCTGCAATTAGTGCAAAAAACCCAACTCAATTCGCGCCAGCAAGATTACATAGTCAAAGCTGAATCCTCTGCAAAATCACTGCTCGGTTTGCTCAACGATATTCTCGATTTTTCCAAGATGGAATCGGGCAAACTATCCTTTGACCCACACCCGTTTGAATTCGAAGAACTCATGTCCGACCTGAGTGTGTTACTGGCAGCGAACCATGGCGATAAAGATGTTGAAGTACTTTTTCAATTAGATCCCAACGTGCCGCGCCAATTGATCACCGACCGCCTCCGCCTGCAGCAAATTCTCACCAACCTCGCCAGTAACGCGCTGAAATTTACTACCCAGGGCCATGTGATAGTGTCAGTCGTCTGCCTGGGGCAAACACAGGAGCAGGCGCACTTGCGCTTTGCCGTCACCGATACCGGTATAGGTATTAGTGAAGAACAACAGTCGCGTATTTTTAATGGTTTTGAACAGGCAGAATCCTCCACTACACGGCGCTTTGGCGGCACCGGGCTCGGGCTGGTGATCAGTAAACGATTAGTGAATTTAATGGGCGGCGAATTACAGCTCAGCAGCGAGTTAGGCGCTGGCAGCCGCTTTTGGTTTGATATTGATCTAGCAATTGCCGACCCAACACCCTACGCACAATTAACACAAAAATCCTTAACGAATATTCGAGTATTAGTAGTAGATGACAACCCATTGGTTGCCGATATATTACAACAGACATTATCTGCACTCGGCTTCAACACCAGCCACACCAACAGCGGCTTGGCCGCTATAGAAGCGGTTAAAAATGCTCAGGCCGCAGGTGCCCCTTTTGATGTGGTATTGATGGACTGGCGCATGCCGGATATTGATGGCCTCAGTGCCGCACAATCCATTAGTAACAATCATCAATTAGAAAAGCCACCGGTGATTATTATGGTCACCGCTTACGAACGCGAAGTATTAGCCAATCAAAATGCCGCTTCGACGCCTTACAGTGAACTGCTCACTAAACCAGTGACGCCGCACCAACTGGCAAAATCGATTTGGCAAAATGTCACCGGAAAAATGCTCGCCTTACCCAGCAGCGACATCAGTGAAGAGCAAACAACGCCGCTGCAAGGGCTGCACCTTCTGGTAGTAGAAGACAACGCGTTAAATCGCCAAATCGCACAAGAGCTATTAGAAGCGGCAGGAGCCACTGTGGAGTTGGCCGATGGCGGCCTCGCAGGCGTAAGCAAAGTCCTTAGCGGTGAGCCGGGTTACGACTTAGTGATTATGGATATTCAAATGCCCGATATAGATGGCTTTGAAGCAACGCGCCGGATTCGCGCCCATGAACACTTTACTGACTTACCTATTTTAGCCATGACAGCTAACGCCTCTGCCGCCGACAAAAATGCCTGCCTTGCAGCGGGCATGAATGGCCATTTGGGTAAACCTATCGATATGGATGAACTGGTCAGTCAAATACTGCTTTTGTTAAAACGCGAGGTCGCAAAACCCCATATACCCTCTGCCAATAGTGACCCGCAAACGCCTATTGATAATGCACACATGATTCTCAAACGGTTTGGCAATAAGCGGGACTTATTTGCCCGCATGCTAAATAATTTTCGCCCGGAAATAATACGCTTGCTCGACAGCCTGACCCTGCACTGTGACAACCACGACCTAACCGGCGCCACCGCTGCACTGCACTCCCTCAAAGGAGTCGCCTCAACCATGGGCGCAAAATTATTAGCACAAACCGCCGCTACTCTAGAGGCACAATGCAAACAAGCTCAGGAACCACAATTAGCTGACATTGTTACCCAAACAACGCGTGAAAAACTGCTGCAAATATTTGAATTTAGCGAACCCCTATTGCAGCGTATCGCACAGGACAGCACTGAGGTGGAATCCACTCAAATAGCATCCAGCACATTAACTGACGCACAAATAAAGCAGCAGCTACTCGATATACTGCCGCTGCTAGAGGCAGACAATATGGGCGCTATAGATTGCATCGAAACGCTCTGCGAACAAGCGCCAAAGCAACCACAACTAGTAGAAATTTCAGAACTGATCAATGCCCTGGACTACGCACAAGCCATTCGCCTAATCCAACAATTTTTACAAGAGAGCCACGAGTGAACACCACCGACAAACCTCGTTCATTACCCAAGCTGCTGATTGTGGATGACCAACCAATTAACATTCGAGTCGCCCATGAATTGTTTCGCCACGACTGCGAGGTATACATGGCCACCAATGGCGAACAGGCTCTGGCAAAAGCCCGCGCACTATTGCCCGATTTGATTTTGCTCGATGTTGTCATGCCCGGCATGAGTGGCCATGAAGTCTGCCAACGGATTAAAGCCGACCCGTTACTCGCAGATATTGCGATCATTTTTGTGACTGCACATTACGATGAGGCCGATGAGGTACGCGGATTTGAATTGGGTGCAGTGGATTTTATTCACAAACCCATCAACCCCACCATTACCCGTGTGCGAGTGCACAACCAATTATTACTCAAACAACAACGGGATCAGCTGCGCTCCATCGCGTTAATGGATGGCCTGACCGGCATTGCCAATCGCCGTAAATTTGAAACGGCATTAAACCGCAACTGGTTGCAGTGCGCACGCGATCGCAAACCGCTATCCATGTTCATGATTGATGTGGATTATTTTAAAAAATACAACGACCACTATGGCCATCAGGAAGGCGATAATTGTTTAAAACAAATTGCCCAAACCATTGATACAACGCTGGTACGCCCCAGCGATTTAGGTGCGCGTTTTGGCGGCGAAGAATTCGCCTGCCTGTTACCCGGCACCGATCGCCAGGGCGCGCTTTATGTAGCTGCAAAAATTGAACAGGCCATCCGCGCATTAGCCATACCACACCAAGCATCTGATGTTGCCAATCAGGTGACAGTAAGTATAGGCTGCAGCACCCTCTCCCCCACTCCCCAGAGCGACGCTCAGCAACTTATCGCCCAAGCAGATGAACACCTCTACAACGCCAAAAATAATGGCCGCAATCAAATTAGTGCGGATTAAGTGTTGCTAGTTATCCGTACCAATTACCAGCTGCTTCATAAGCAACTCCAGATGATCCAAACAACCTCCCCAACCCCACTCGTGTTTACTGCGCACTTCTGCATCAGTGAAGTGTGAATGCGTCAAGGTAAGTTCCGTGCGGTTAGGTGATAACTCGCGAAATTTCAACTCCACCAAACTATCGCGAATCAGAGGCGAGTTCCAGGTAAAGGCGATGTGATGGTAGCGGTCAATTGCACGATAGTCGCCGTAGTGGCGAAAGCTGCCCGACTCCATATGCATAATCACTTCAAAACTACCACCAACCGTAAAACTATTACTCACACTACAAGGTGTTTCTGTTTGCTGTAGTGTGAAAAACCATTTCATCATCAATGATGGTTTTGACCATGCATCAAATAATTGCCGTTTAGTGCAGGGAAGTACACGTTTGATAATAATCGGATCCATTTTGCAGCGCCTTTTATTAAACCTTCAGAAAGCCAATATTATTTATATTTAAGAATTCATTTTAAGATGTGCTTCAAGCTCATCCAACCTGCCCTCCCAAAATTTGTCATGCATTGCAATATAATTGGCGACCTCGTGCCAAGCATCAATATTCAAATGACAGTAAACCTCACGTCCATTGCGCGTTTTATACAACAAATTCGCGACTTCCAATGCGGCTATATGTTTTGATGTGGCACTCAATTTCATCCCGCCAAGTTCAACCAGCTGACTCACCGATTTAGGGCCAACCGCAAGCTCCGCCAGCAATAAACGACGGCGCCGATCCGCAAGTGCGAAAAAAATGGCATCAAGTCGATCTTCAATTTCCATAGTTGGCAATTTCCATAATTGGAAAGTATCGCTAAAAAAACATCTGAAATTAATTAAAAAATATTTATAAATTAACAGGTTAGCTAATTTAAATAATTTTTCGCCCGGTATTTTACTTGCGTATTAACTGCTTAGAATACGATAACAGATGTCCATACCGGCACATCATATTAAGAGGGAAATAATTATGCCTAACATCTGTTTAACTTTCGGCACCAAAACACCAGCACCTAAAATTCTGGATGCACTGACCAGTTTAAAGGGACTCGCCGCTTGGTGGACCCATGAAACCGCAGGCGATCCAAGTTTGGGTGGAACGGTGGAATTTACCTTTGGTGGCAATGGTGGTTTTGATATGCGCGTGATTAAAAGCAATGCACAACAAGTCCACTGGGAGTGCACCAAAGGGCCAGACGATTGGTTAGGTACACATATCGAATTCGATATACACAATAAAGAAACGCACAACCAAGTTATGTTTCGCCATGCAGGATGGAGCAGTGAAAATCCATTTTTTCACCACTGCTCTACCAAATGGGTAACATTTTTATTAAGCCTGCGCGATTATATCGAGACAGGAACAGGCCAACCCTATCCTAACGATATCAAAATTGAAGCGGAGGGAATGTAACCAATGCCAGCGTGAACTCTGTGCGAGAAAAACTTCACAGGGTTCACGCGTATTCAACGCAGCTATACACAACGTTTATCTTGCTGCAGTTAAATGAACTGCGCATTAAACACCAGTAGCGCATCCGGTTTATCGGTAAACACCGCATCGACGCCGAGCGCCATCAGCGCGCGCCAATCATCTTCGTGATTGACTGTGTAGACCCAATTTTTTAAGCCGCGCTGTTGTGCATCCTGAATTAATTCCGGGGTAAGAAAACTTAAATGTGTGTTAAAGGAATAGGCCTTAAGTGGCTCGCAGCAGGCGGCGTAATCGAGTGGAATACCTTCAATTAATACCGCGCGTTTTACCTGCGGCAATAATTGCAGCGCCTGAAATAATTGCTGGTGATCAAAACTGGAAATAATGTATTGCTCGTAATTGCCTTGGTGCGAACTGACATACTCATCCAATACTCGCTGCAACACAGGCACTGAATTGGCGCCTTTGATTTCGATATTCAACATCGCTTTATCGCCCACCAATTCCAACACTTGTTGCAGAGTCGGGATAGGTTCACCATTTGCCAAGCGCTGTTCACGCAAAAAGGCCAGTGGCTGCTCGGTGATAATACCCTCGCCGGATACCACACGCCCCAAGCGGCGGTCGTGCGTGACCAGCAGCTCACCTTCAACTTGAAATATATCGATCTCAACCGCATAAACCCCCAGCTCCAACGCGCGGGCGATGGCTGCCAAACTGTTCTCCGGCAGAGACGATTGGTTAAATTGCGGGCCGCCGCGATGGGCAATACAGAGTAAAGGTTTCATAAAGCACTCGTTCAGACTTTCTATCGTTATAATGCGGCGCTATTATCGGCGCGACATACACCAGCGCTATATTTTGCGCTGTCGCAGTATGGCAGTCACCCCTTGAATCATCAACGCAGGTACCCGTGTGGATAGTTTTCCCCGTCTTGAAGAAATCATTTCCCATTCCGTTTTTTCAAAGTTTTTAATTGTGTTCAGTTGTGTGGTGGTGTTTTATTTTGCCGCCAAACTGCTCAATAAAATCATTCACGATGTAAGTGTACGCCGCGCTCTGGGCGATTTGCGTGTGCTCTACATAACCCGCCTGATGAATATCGGCATGGTGTTTTGCTGCATAGTAGTGATGTGCCTGATTTTGGGGCTGGGTTACAGTGAAATATCGGTATTCCTATCATCAATTTTTGCGGTTGTCGGCATCGCCTTGTTTGCCCAATGGTCGATTTTAAGTAACGTCACCGCCAGCATGATTATCTTTTTCGGCTTTCCCTATCAGGTTAACGACCGCATTAAAATCCTCGATAAAGATGACGACATGAGTGGCACCATTGTTGAAATCACTATGTTTCATGTGATTCTACGGCGTGAAGATGGCAACCTCATCACCTACCCCAACACACTGATTCTGCAAAAAGCTGTGCTGAAAATTGATCACCCCTTGGCTGAACCTATCGCCGAAAATGCCCAATCGCCTGAGCAATTGGCCATCAATCAGATGTGTATGAGCGACGCACCAGAAAAACGCTACCAACAACAATAGCCCACCCTATACCGCATAACAGTCAAATGATTGAATCATTGTTTGACTGTTATGCATCAGTGAACAGCGGATAATCATCCTAAAAAATATGCACCCCTGACACTTTTGATGCATTGTTTGTTAGCGCAATCAAATACCATTTACGACATCACCAACAAAGACTATATTCGCGCCACAAGCCTTATCTATAAAGACAATAATGATTCATAAAAGTGAGGTTGCGCTTTCACACGGCATCTCAAACTTGGCATCAAAAACCCAAACGAGCCCAAAATAACAACAACGGAGAATTTAAATAATCATGCAATTCCTGACCAAAACCTGTGCACTCCCCCTGCTTGCCCTTAGTTTGGCCGCCTGTGGCGGCGGTGGAGGCGGCGGCAGCAAATCCTCCCCATCCCCAGTGCCCAGTTCCACCGCAGCTAGTTCAGTAGCGCCAAGCTCTACTCCGGCTAGCTCTGTAGCCCCTAGCTCAAGCAGCATTGCAAGCAGTACACCTGCAAGCAGCAGCTCATCCAGCGCTATGGAAGGTAGTGAAACCACCCAAACTGCGACCAGTGTCAATGGCTACTCCATCGCAAAAATTGACAATTGCGGCGTGGGCATTAGCGCTGCCGCAAAAACCTTTGCTGTCTTTGCCGATTACGATGGCGGCGTGCAAAACCAAAACCTGTCTAGCCTGAGCTTCAGTGGTTGGAACCATGCCACTAATGGCAGTAGCACTGAGTGGACCATGCTAAAAAACTCTGGCACCACCTACAATTTCAACACTAATGCCAAAGTAAATGACTCTTGTAACGGTGTAGATAGCATCAATATGGTTTTGCTGAAAAAAATCGCCGACTGGGATCATCAGCACTCGAACGGTTTTGAGCGCAATATTCTTGCCCACGGTTACAAGTTCGGTGACATTGAAAACCTGGTGTTTGATATAAAAATCAACAGTGCAAAAACCAGTATTCCCAGTCTGGATACGTTAAAAACCACTTATGCAAGCTATGTAAGTGCTGCAACTGTTGATGCTCTGGAGGATGGCAAAGTCAACATCGGCATTACGCTGGCCGATGGCACCAACCTTAACGGAGCGATTATTTTCCAATTAGACCAAACAGCCCTCAGTGACCAATGGGTACGTGTAACCATTCCGATGAGCAAACTATCTTACTATCAGGAAGTGAATTACGTCCGCACCAATAAAACTCAGGCAGATTTAAGTAGCGTGGTAATCCGACGCATGCTAGTTGTAGCTGAGACAAAATCTGGCGCAGTATTACGCGGTAACATCACACCATGGAACACCAGCGTGCCAGAAACATTTAAGGAAGCTGACTTAAGCTTTAAGAAAATTGAATTGCAATTGAAGTGATTTTTTCACAATAAAAAAGGGGGCGATGATCGTACAGTTCATCGCCCCTTTTTTGTTTTACACCGTGACTATTTCAAATCAAACCGATCTGCATTCATCACTTTTACCCAGGCTTTTACAAAGTCTTTTACAAACTTCTCGCGGTTGTCGTCTTGTGCGTAGACTTCGGCGTAGGAGCGCAAAATCGAGTTGGAACCAAATACCAAATCCACTCGCGTTGCCGTCCATTTCACATTGCCGGTATTGCGCTCAACAATGTTGTAGCTGTTTTTACCGGTTGGCTTCCACTGGTAGCTCATGTCGGTCAGGTTGACGAAAAAGTCATTGCTGAGCACACCGACTTTATCGGTAAACACACCGTGTTTGCTGCCGCCGTGGTTGGTGCCCAATACACGCAGCCCACCAATTAACACCGTCATTTCCGGTGCGGTTAAACCCATCAGTTGCGCGCGGTCGAGCAACATTTCTTCCGGTTGTACGGTGTAATCTTTTTTCACCCAGTTGCGGAAGCCGTCGTGAATTGGCTCCAGCGGTGCAAACGATTCTGCATCGGTTTGTGCCTCAGTTGCATCGCCGCGACCCGGTGCAAACGGTACGGTGATATCAACACCCGCATCTTTTGCGGCTTTTTCTACCGCAGCGGTTCCGCCCAATACAATCAAATCCGCCATGCTGACTTTTTTGTCCAGACTGGATTGAATTGTCGCCAGCGCATTCAACACGTTTTGCAACCGCGCAGGCTCATTGCCTTCCCACTCTTTTTGCGGTGCTAAACGGATACGCGCACCGTTGGCACCGCCGCGGAAATCGGAACCGCGAAACGTTCTCGCGCTGTCCCATGCGGTAGCCACCAAATCCGCCACACTGACGCCGCTGGCGAGAATTTTTGTTTTCAACTCGGCAATTTCGGTATCGCTCAGCGTGTAATCCACTGCGGGCACAGGGTCTTGCCAAATCAAATCTTCTGCCGGTACATCGCTGCCCAGGTAACGCGCTTTTGGCCCTAAATCGCGGTGCGTTAATTTGAACCAGGCGCGCGCAAACACTTCCGAAAAGTAGGCTTGATCTTTAGCAAAACGCTCGGAAATTTTGCGATATTCCGGATCAACTTTCATCGCCATATCGGCATCGGTCATCAGTGGCATGCAGCGGATGGATGGGTCTTCTACATCGACAGGTTTGTCTTCCTCTTTAATATCCACCGGTTGCCACTGCCATGCGCCCGCCGGGCTTTTGGTCAGCTCCCACTCGTGGTTTAACAACATTTGAAAGTAACCGTTATCCCACTGGGTTGGATTGGTTGTCCAGGCGCCTTCAATTCCGCTGGTGACTGTATCGCGACCAATGCCACGGGTTTTGTGGTTATTCCAACCCAAGCCCTGCTCATCCACATCGGCTGCTTCCGGCTCTGGCCCCAGGTTCGCGGCGTTGCCATTCCCGTGCGCTTTACCCACTGTGTGACCACCGGCAGTGAGGGCGACTGTTTCTTCATCGTTCATCGCCATACGCGCAAAGGTGATGCGAATATCGTCGGCGGTTTTTTGTGGATCGGGGTTGCCGTCTACCCCCTCAGGGTTTACATAAATCAAACCCATCATCACGGCTGCTAACGGATTTTCTAAATCGCGCTCACCCGAATAGCGGCTACCTTCACCACCACTCTTCGCTAACCACTCTTTCTCTGAACCCCAGTAGGTATCTTTTTCAGGATGCCAAATATCCTCGCGGCCACCGGCAAAACCAAAGGTTTTTAACCCCATGGATTCATAAGCCATATTGCCCGCAAGGATCATTAAATCCGCCCAGGAAAGTTTGTTGCCGTATTTCTTTTTGATCGGCCACAACAAACGGCGGGCTTTATCCAAGTTGCCGTTGTCCGGCCAGCTATTCAGCGGCGCAAAACGTTGATTGCCCGTGCCTGCGCCGCCGCGACCGTCAGCAATACGGTAGCTACCGGCAGAGTGCCACGCCATTCGGATAAACAGGCCGCCATAGTGACCCCAGTCGGCTGGCCACCAGCTCTGGCTGTTGGTCATCAGCGCCTTGAGATCGTCTTTAACGGCTTGCAGATCGAGGGATTTAAACGCCTCGGCGTAGTTAAAATCATCGCCCAGCGGATTGGTCTTGCGGTCGTGCTGATGAAGAATGTCGAGATTCAATGCATTCGGCCACCAAGCCGTGTTGGACTTGCTCGATGCAGTATTACCGCCATGCATAACCGGGCATTTACCGGCAGATGAGTTGTGTTCCATGGTTGTCTCCTGTTGTGCTGATATAAGTTGAATGCTTATCGTGCGAACAAAACAACCTTAGCTCAAAAGTATGACATTAACTAAATTTACAATAAGTAACTACTCAATAGTAATTATCTATAAACAAAAAGGCCTAGAAGCAATCCTCTAGGCCTTTTACATTTTTCCGAGATTCTGTTGTTGGTTTACAACACCGACACTATCGCCTTTGCCACATAATCCATTTTTTCCATACTCAAACCCGCAACGCTGATGCGGCTGGTATCGGTCATGTAAATGCTGTATTCGCTTTTGAGTTTATGCACTTGCTCAACACTCAAACCCAAAAATGAAAACATGCCGCGCTCATTGGCGATAAAGTGAAAGTCGTGGGTCTTTTGCAAGCTATTCAGGCTTTGTACTAACTCCATACGCAAATCGGCGATGCGTTCGCGCATCAGCGTTAACTCGTCGCTCCAGACTTTGGTTAATTCATCGCTGTGCAAAATAATATCGATCAGCGCTGAACCGTGGGCGGGCGGCATGGAATAGAGACCACGGGTGACGCTGAGCAATTGGCTATTGCCTGCATTCGCTTGTTGTTCGTCGGCAAACACCATACTCAAGCTACCGGCGCGCTCGCGATACAAACCAAAATTTTTGGAGAAGGAGGTAGCAACAATCACTTCCGGCAACCGCGCCGCCATCAAACGCAGGCCGTAAGTATCCTCTTCCAGCCCTTCACCAAAACCTTGGTAAGCCATATCGATAAACGGGATGATGCCGCGCGCTTGCAACACATCAGCGACTTGATCCCATTGGACACGCGATAAATCCGCGCCGCTCGGGTTGTGACAGCAGGCGTGTAACAACACCAAATCGCCGCGCGGGATTTCATTCAGGGTCGCCAGCATGGCCGCAAAATTAATGCTGTGGGTCGCGTAATCGTAATAAGGGTATTCGCGCAATTTCAGGCCAGCACTGCCCAACAGGGGAACATGGTTTGCCCAAGTGGGCACGCTCACCCACAAGCTCGCACCTGGTTTGGCGCGCTGAATCAACTCTGCCGCCACTCGCAAAGCACCGCAGCCGCCGGGAGTCTGAATAGTGCGCACACGGTTGGCCGCCACTGCAGGGTGATCCGCACCGTAGACCAATTTCGTAACCGCTTCATTGGCACCGGGGTAACCTGCGGGCGGCGTGTAGGCCTTGCTAGTCTCGCGGCTGATACGCAACTTTTCCGCCTCAGCCACCGCCTTCATAATTGGCGTTACACCTGCATCATTTTTGTACACTCCCACCCCCAGATCCACCTTGTTTGGGTTGATGTCATTGGCGTAGGCGATGCTTAAACCCAAAATTGGATCGGCAGGTAACAGAGACAGGGATTCAAACATGACAGACTCCAGACAGATACAAAAACAGATTGATAGGCAAGAACAGATAGGTTGGCAAAAAACAGGGCGCGATTATACGCCAAATGACCCGATAACGGCGGCTAGACAACACCAGATATGGTAAGTTGCGCGGCCTCAGCAAAGGAAACTGAACAATGATATTTGACTGGCAAATAGCCCCGCTAAAACGTGATTTAATCCCTGGAATTCAGGAACGTATCGACCAAAAAACCAAACCCCTTGGCGCACTCGGCCAATTGGAACAACTCGCCCTGCAGATCGCTCTGGTGCAACAACGCAAGCGGCTCAGTATTGAACGGCCTTTGATGCTGGTATTTGCCGCCGATCACGGCATTGCCGATGAAGGTGTGAGCATCGCGCCCAGCAGCGTGACGCAACAAATGGTGCGCAACTTTTTAGCGGGCGGCGCGGCGATCAATTGTTTTTGCCGCACCAATCACATCCCACTCAAAGTGATTGATGCCGGCATTAAAGATGAAATTAAACCCGCGCCGTCTGCATTATTTATTCAGCGCATTGCGGCGGGCACACGCAACTTTGCCCACGAGCCGGCGATGACCTTAGAGCAAACCGAACGCGCACTTATTTTGGGTAAGGAATTTGCCGAAAGCGAAATCGCCGCCGGTTCAAATTTATTAGCCTTTGGTGAAATGGGCATAGGCAATAGCAGCTCTGCGGCAGCAATCCTCGCCGCGCTTAGCGATGCCCCCGTAGAAACCTGCGTCGGTTTAGGCACAGGTATTGATGAGGCGCAACTCGCCAAAAAAATCGCACTGGTTAGTCAGGCCGTCGCGCGAATTAAAGACAAATCGCCGCTCAATATTTTGTGTGAAGTCGGCGGTTTTGAAATCGCCCAAATCTGCGGCGCCATGCTCGCCACTGCACAGGCAGGCCGCTTGATTGTGGTGGATGGTTTTATTGTTACCGCGGCGGCTTTACTCGCAGTAAATATAAATCCGAACACACGCGACTATATGATTTTCGCCCACGAATCCGAAGAAGCCGGTCATCAATTAATGTTGCGTATGTTAGATGCAACACCTTTACTCAACCTCGGCATGCGTTTAGGCGAAGGCACGGGCGCCGCGCTTGCAATGCCACTGATCCAAGCTGCAGTGAGTTTTTACAATCAGATGGCCACCTTTGAAAGCGCCGGTGTGAAAGTGTGAAACAACAGCTCAATTTATTTTTTCTCGCACTCGGTTTTTTCAGCCGCATTCCCATGCCCGCGTGGATTGAATACTCGCCGGAAAATCTCAACCGCGCCAGCCGCTACTTCACACTTGTTGGTTGGTTATTGGGTGGTTTAGTCGCATTGGTTTTTATCGCGGCGGATTATCTTTTTTCCAATTCAATCAGCCTTTGGTTGGCGATGGCTTTTAGTTTATTACTCACCGGCGCCTTTCACGAAGACGGCCTTGCCGATACCGCCGACGGTTTTGGCGGTGCCTTTATGCGCGAGAAAAAACTCAGCATTATGAAAGACAGCCGCATAGGCACTTACGGTGCAACCGCATTGGTAATGGCGCTGTTAGGAAAATATGTGTTGCTCATTGAGAACACACAAATCGCACTGAGTATATTGATTGCCTATGCACTATCGCGCGCAGTTGCCGCAAGCTTGGCGTTTGATATGCGTTATGTGGCCGAGCAGGATGGCAGTAAAAGTAAACCACTGGCCAACAACCAATCGAAAACGGATTTGATTATTTTGTTAACCACTTGCCTACCGGTATTTTTTCTACTCCACTGGCAACAAGCGTTATTAATCATCGCCACATTGATTGTGATTCGCTACGCCGCAAAATATTATTTCCAAAAACAAATTGGCGGTTATACCGGCGATTGTTTAGGTGCGGCACAGCAGACTAGTGAACTGGTTATTTATGCTTTGTTAGTGGTGGCAATTCTATGATCACCTTAGTATTAGGCGGCGCCCGCTCAGGAAAATCGCGCATTGCACAAGCGCTGGCGAGCGCAAATCAATTACCCGTCGTTTATATCGCCACTGCTACTGCATTAGATGAAGAAATGGCTGCGCGGATTGAACATCATCAACACAATCGCCCCAGTGAATGGCGTGTGCGTGAATGCCCGTTAGATTTAGCCGCTGCGTTGCAAGAAGAAACGCAACACCCACAAACTATTTTGGTAGATTGTTTAACCCTGTGGCTAAACAACCAAATGTTTGAATATCCTGAACAAGATTTTTCTACACTGTTTAATGAACTGGTGAATAGCCTCAGTGCAAACAAGACTCAAGTGATTTTTGTCGCCAATGAAGTGGGGCTGGGAATAATTCCACTGGGCGAAATCAGCCGGAAATTTGTCGATGAAGCAGGCCGATTAAATCAACAGCTCGCACAGATCGCCGATAAGGTTTTATTTGTCGCCGCAGGTTTACCACTGACTTTAAAAGACACCACAAAATGACCGCCACTCTGATTACCTTGGTAAGGCACGGTAAAGTCGCAGGCCCAGCCGCTCTTTACGGCAAAACCGATATCCCACTCAGCACCGCAGGCCATAGCGATTTAACCCGCGTGCTGAATAATCTACACACGCAAAATCCCATCACCCAACTTATTAGCTCACCCAAAATTCGCTGTCTGCAAGTCGCACAAGAATTTTCCACGCAGCAGCACATCCCGCTGCAAACGGAAGACAACTTACAAGAAATGAATTTTGGTGTTTGGGATGGCATCCCGTTTGATGAGCTGGGCGATGAATGGAAAAATATCGAAGCCTTCTGGCATTCACCCGATTCCATGCAACCACCGCAAGGCGAATCACTCACCGAATTTGCCGCGCGAGTTATCGCAAGCTGGAACTTACTGATCAGGGATAATACACCGGGCCACAAGGTAATTATTTGCCACGGCGGCGTTATCCGTATTCTTATCGCCCACATACTGCATTTGGATTGGCGCAACGCAGCGTTATTCAAACAATTGCAGATTGATTACGCGAGTTGTACGCGGATTGAGATTGGAAATTATGAAAATGCATTGCCGGTGGTTAGGTGGATTGGAGCCTAACTGAAAGGATTTATGACTTTTACGCCCGTGGTTTTAAAATCTTCAATATTTCTCGTTACTACACACAAATCGTAAACAAGAGCAGTCGCAGCGATTTGCTTGTCTAATGCATTTTCATGATGAGGAACACGCAGGGCGCCCCACACCTGAGCCGCCTCCTGAGAAAATTCGAGAATGCATTCATCATATTCATCGAGAATAAGATTGAGCCATTGCTCCAACATTTGGCTTTGCACCGAATCACCCCGATGCCGAATTAATTCAATACCGCGACGCAGCTCACCGAGCGTGACAACACTAATGTACAAAGGTGTCCTGTTAAATACTGCCTGGTCAAAAAAATCCTTTACACCTTTATTGATATTCCCTTTCTTCCGCAGCTCACTGATGACATTGGTATCAATTAAATACATCGGGCGCGCCCTTATCCTGTACACGCTCAAAATCTGAATCTTGTCCAACTTCAGGAATAGAACGAAGCACATCCGCAAAACTTTTTTTGGCGGGACGCAACAATGCGCGCTCTAAAATTTTTCTGTGTTCAGCTTCTGCGCTAACACCTTCGAGACCGGCACGCGCCTTTAACGCTTGCACGATTGCATCATCAACATTGCGGACTATGAGATTTGCCATAACAACCCCCTGAGGTCATTTGATAACGAACAAATGATAGCATTGATATCAATCAGTCTCAAACTGCTTGTTTACCGGGAGTTAGGTAGTGGGCTACCTACAACAACGCAACAATAGATTGCATCGGTACAAACAGTCTTTTCGGGTTTCCGCTGAACTCGATAAAGAAATCAAATGACTTATAAAAATCCAAGGCCTCATCATCGATTGCATCCAACACAACACCAAAGGATGGAATCGCGTTTGGATTCGTTGAAATGCTGTAAGCATGTTGCAGTGCGGAGACCAAAGTTATTGCGCCGAGCCCTTGGCCCTGGTGCTGCTTGTTAACACCTAACTGCGCCAATAGGACGACAGGTGTCTCGAATCGGGGGAGCGATTTATTGGTTGGAATATTTTCAGGAGAGAGGGATTGATTGGCGAGAGTATAATATGCCGCAACACCTAATTTATCTGTTGTGCTCTGCCCCTCCCGCTGAAAGGGCAGGATGAAGGTTGCGCTTAGGCTTGATGCCATGTGCTTGGCGGCGAACCGGTGCAAAAACCGGTTGATTGGCTCTTTGCCACAATCAAACGTTTTTACATCTACCCGAGTGGTATTAAGGGGGACAAATTCAGATCTTTGTTTCAATCCAGATACCATCCTTTGCCATAGATTTTGCTACATCCTGTAATTTTGAACCCACCTTAGGGGGATTTTGGCAGGCTGCCATAAAGCGCTCAAAGTTCTCACTAGTAACCTTGAGTTCTGCATACTGAGAGAGGACTCGCGGGGCATCTTCGCGGATCAAATGGGTTAGATACGCCTTTATATTGGCGTAACCCGCCGCAGATGCCGCGCGTTCGGCGAGAATGCGCGTCTCTTCATCCCATTGAATTTCATAACGCTGTGCTTTGCTCATTAGCCACCTACTTATGCCGCCTTGATTGGCAGCCATTGAACAAGTATACGGATAAAACCCGTAAAAAGTAAAACACTAGCTATTTTTAACCCCATTCCATAGGCAGCCCTCTTTTTCCGCTAAAATCCCCGGCTTAGCCTTTCAGATACAACGCCCAACCGCCCCATACAACGGATACCCTGTGGAACTTTCAAACACTGACCAACCCCTTCCCGATCACAACCTAAGCCTTGTGCAGCGCACACTCATTGAGTGGAAACACCTCGCATTGCTGGGTATGCCGATTTTAATTGCGCAGCTGGCACAGATGGCTAATGGGGTAATTGATACGGTGATGGCCGGGCATGCCAGCGCGGAGGATTTGGCGGGTGTAGGCATAGGAACCAGTTTATGGGTGCCGGTGCTGCTCTTTTTTGTAGGGGTGCTGGGTGCGTTGCAACCGATTATTTCTGGCCACCTGGGTGCAGGCGATGTGCGCAAAATTATGCCCACAACTTGGCAGGGAATTTATATTGCGTTGGCCGCGATGGTGCTGATGATTTTATTGTTAGTGAACATACAGCCACTGCTCGCTCTTTTGAAATTAGATGCCACCACAATGGCCATAGCCGATGGTTATCTCAAAGCATTTTCCTGGGGTGTGCCTGCACTTTTGTTGTTAATCGCATTGCGGGGATTAACCGACGGCCTTGGTCATACACGGGTCATTATGGCGTTTTCACTACTCAGCACCTTGTTGAATCTACCGCTCAATTATATTTTTATTTACGGGTTTGATTTTCTTGTTTTCCAGCTCCCCGCAATGGGTGGTATCGGCTGCGGTTGGGCTACCAGCATTTCTAATTGGATTGCCACAATAGCGCTAATCATTTACCTGAACCGCAGTAATACCTATAAGAACTTTCATTTAGTGGGTGATTGGGTCGCAATCAATAAAAGCGAGATTAAAGATCTATTAACGCTCGGCTTGCCTATAGGCTTCACTCTTTTTGTTGAAGTCAGCATGTTTTGTATGATCGCTTTGTTTTTAGCACCGCTTGGCGCAACTACCGTTGCCAGCCACCAAATCGTATTAAATGCGACCTCCGTGTTTTTTATGCTGCCATTAAGTTTGGGTATGGCGCTCACCTTGCGTGTGAGTTTTTTAGTCGGCGCAAAAGATTATGACGAAGCGCGCCTGTTAGCACGCAGCTCACTGCTATTGGCCATTGGTATTAGCTGCGTTAACGCCCCGATTTTATTTTTTGGGCGCGATTATTTAGCGAGCCTTTATACCTCAGACCTAGCAGTACTCAGCATCGCTACAAAATTATTTATGCTTGCCGCCGTTTTCCAAATAGTCGATGTAATTCAAGTGACGATGATTAGCGTACAGCGCGGTTATAAAGACACTCAAATTCCCATGCTGATTATGTTGCTGTCGTTCTGGGGAATTTGTTTGCCGCTGGGCTATGTACTGACATTTGAGGATTGGCTCGGCGCTTCTATGGGTGCATCCGGTTTCTGGACGGCATTAATTGCCGGATTAAGTTGTGCAGCACTACTACTAACCCTGCGCATGTTTCGTTTTAAACCCAGCTGAACGAATTTATTAACTTATAGGGATGACACTGTGCCGCAAATTGCCTCTCTGCTAAACACGCTAAAAAAAGCACTCAAGGCTCACGGGCTAACCTATGCCGACATAGCACCAAAACTGGATTTGACCGAGGCCAGCGTCAAGCGCCTGTTCTCTGAGCAGGCCATTTCCCTCGCGCGGCTTGAACAGATTTGTCAGATCATGGGCATGGAAATTTCTGATCTGGTGCAAATGATGAATGAGCAGCAGCCGCGTTTGCAGCAACTCACGGCTGATCAAGAAGAGGAAATAGCACGGGATCTGGTTTTATTATTAATCACCGTGTGTGCGCTAAATCGCTGGAGCCTTGAGGATATAATCTCTTTTTACAACCTGAGCGAACCAATATGCATACAAAAACTGGCGCGGCTCGACAAGCTGAAAATAATTGAGTTACTGCCGAAAAATAAAATCAAATTACTGGTAGCCACCAATTTTAGCTGGCGCGAAAATGGCCCCATCCAACACTTTTTTCAGGAAAAAATTGCACAGGAATTTTTTAAACCAGCCCTTAACGACGATGACGAATGCCTGCTGGTCCTGAATGGTATGCTATCCCCTCAAAGCAACGGTGAATTCCAGCGCAAACTTAAAAAAATTGCCCGCGAATTTGATGACCTCAACAATCAAGACGCTGCCCTGCCCCTTGATAAACGTAACGGGGTGACGGTGGTAATGGCCATGCGCGATTGGAAATATGGTTTATTCAAACCTTTAATTCGCAGTTAGTGCCAAGCAGGCGAGGACTCTCTAAATGATCAGCTGCAACCAACACGATCATATTGAAATTGTGTGCATGTATCACTACCCGATTAAACTCACATTAAAGTCGGGTGACATCATTCAAGGCATTGCGCAAGACACACAGCGCAATGACCACCGCGATGAATGCATAAAGATTGATATGAATGGAGTTGAGCGGCTGGTTGTTTTGGAAGAGATAAAAACACTGGAAGTTACGGTGGATAATCCGCACTTGCAGAAAATTGGATTTTAATAACCACTGAATTATATTTGCTCTATAAAAAAGCGGCTGGAGTTTATCCAGCCGCTTTTTTATTTATTTTTTGTATGCTGTTTTACCAGCCGCAGGCCTGCCCTTGGTTTTCTTTTTCCAGCCATTGCATTAGCGGGGCGAAATAATCGATGATAGCGGAGCCGTCCATTTGGCGGGTGCCTATGGCCTCTTCCAAGACGTCTTGCCAGGGTTTGCTAGCACCGGCGGCGAGCATAGTTTGTAATTTTTTGCCCGCTTCTTTGCTGTTGTAAATTGAACATTCATGCAAAGGGCCTTTAAAACCAGCCGCATCGCATAGAGCCTTGTGAAATTGGAATTGCAAAATATGCGCAATGAAATAGCGGGTGTAAGGTACATTGGCGGCTATATGGTATTTTGCACCTGCGTCAAAATCTTGTTCTGTGCGTTCAACCGGTGGCGTAATGCCCTGATATTGCGTGCGTAATTCCCACCAAGCTTTGTTGTAATCTTCCGGTTTAATTTCACCAGAGAATACTTTCCAACGCCATTGATCCATTAGTTTTCCAAAAGGTAGAAAGGCAATTTTCCCGAGCGCCAATTTCATTTGTTGATTAATAACCGATTGCTCGTTAGCTTCAACGTTTTCAATTAAGCCGATTGCATTTAAGTAACCAGGCGTAATCGACAATACAATTGTATCGCCTATCGCTTCATGAAAGCCGTCGTTCGCGCCGTTTTGAAATAACATGGGTTTATCGTTATAAGCCAGATCATAATAAATATGGCCTAACTCGTGATGTATTGTTTCAAACTCTGTTTCGGTAGGCTCAACACATTGTTTGATGCGCACATCTTCTTTTGCATCCATCGTCCAGGCGCTTGCATGACAAACCACTTCGCGATCGCGCGGCTTGGTTAGCATGGATTTTTTCCAAAAACTGTCTGGCAGTGCGCGCAAGCCAAGTGAAGTAAAAAAGTTTTCCGCTATTTTGGTGATAGCAATCGCATCTTTGTTTTGTTTTACCAAGGCAGCGGTGATATCAAGATCGCCCACGCCGGGATAAGGCTCTACCAAATCGTAAATACCATCCCACTGCTGGCTCCACATATTGCCGAGCAGATGAGCGGGAATAGGTTTGTTTAGCGGTACTTTATCCTCGCCGTATTGTTTGGCAAGATCAGCGCGCACCTTGCAATGCAACGCCTTATATAAGGGTTCTACTTGTTGCCACAAGCGCTCCACTTCGTTTTCAAATTCGTTGGTGGGCATGTCGTAGCCAGACTTCCATGACGCACCTAAATCACCAAAACCATAAGCACGCGCGCCGCTATTGGCAATCTCAACGTAACGCTGATAGTCGTTGCGATAAGCGCGTGCAATACTGTGCCAACCCGTCCAGGCATCTACCAGCTCGTTGTAATCGCGGCTTTTGGCGAGCACATCGGAAAGCTGATTTAAATCGCGGCAGTTTTTTTCATCGCTGGTGTTAGCGCCTTCTGGTTTGCAATATTTTCCGGCACCGTAAACTCCTTCCATATGAGTCCCAATACGCGCAAGTTCTGCGCGCGCTTCAGGTGTATCGGGTGGCAATAATGTTTTGCCTTGGGTCATATTGATATAAGCTTTTTTTGTAGCCGCTGACATAGGCGCATCTTTGTAGTGGCGCGCCTCTGCCAGCAACTCTTTTTCCATCGCCATCCATTTTTCATTGGACTTGGTGGCCAGTAGCGCTGAATCATCATTCAGGTAAGTAACATAAACCCACTGGGCTGCGTTGTACTCGTAATAATTATCGAGATAGGTTTTATTAACACTGGCGATAAATTCATCTGCCGATTTTACAGCAGGGGCCGCAGCAACCTCACTGGTTGACGGTGCTTTACTGCAGCCACTCAGACAAAAGAGCGCAATCGCTGAATATAAAAAACCGCGTAAGCCCATATAATTTTTCATAATTTATCCCGTCAATAATTACTTGATTCCGCCCATGCCTTTTTTCAGCAACGGAGAAATAACCAACATAAAAATTCCGAAACCTATACCGAGCCACATTAAGAATTCGAATAATTCAGTGTAAGTGGCCAACATACCAGCGATATCCGTTTTATCCGAAGCATTGATTGATGCCCATTTAGAAATACGGGTTACCAAGGTTTCCGATAATGCAGTTGCAACAAACCAGGTTCCCATACTGACACTGACTACGCGCGGAAGAGATAATTTTGTCACTGCGGAAAGACCAATCGGCGAAATACACAACTCTCCTGCACTGTGACTAAAATATGCCAGCACCATCCAGATTGCCGCTACTTTGCCTGCCTCGTTCGGAAATTGCGCGCCCAATACAAGGGCCGCAAAACCGGTGCCCGCCAATATGATTCCCAACGAAAATTTAACGGGAGTGGAAGGATTTAAACCACGCGCATCCAGCCAGGGCCAAAGTAACGCAAAAGGAATCGCCAATAGCATGATAAACATGGCATTAAGTGCGGCGAATTGACTTGCAACTATAGTGACCCCAAACACTTCACGGTCCAAAACCCGGTCGGTAAATAATGTCATGGAGGCGGCCGATTGCTCGAACAAAGACCAGAAAACAATGGCGGAAAGAATCATCACCATTAACACTAAGGTGCGGGTAAATTCGACACTGCGATAGCGAACAAAACCGTAGGCGATAAATCCAAGCAGACAGATAATACTGAAATACAACCAGTACTCTGTTGCATTTTCAGATAACTGAATAACATTATTTTGAGTTAATACACTGCCGACGCCGATTAAAATTACCACTGCCGCCAAGAGAAAAACCGATTTTTGTGATTGCCATGGATTAGCGTGAATCATTGAATAAGCAAGAATGCCAACAATACCCAAGAGTAAAAAAATATTTTGCGTGATATGTACCACCGGCTCACTTTGCACTAACCACCAAACAACCGGTAGTGCGGCCAAACTCCCCAGATAAATCCACCACTCTTGCTTAATGCCTGCACGCTTTGCCTTTAACCATTCGGGATTGGGTGACTCGGTATACTCCTTGATATAACGCTGACCATACACAAACACCAACATCCCGATGATCATACCTACCCCGGCAAGACCAAAACCGTATTTCCAACCGTAGGTTTCGCCCAGCCAACCACAGAGTAAAATCGCAATTAATGAACCAACATTAATGCCCATATAAAACAATGTGAAGGCGGAATCCCGACGCGGATCATTAGGAGCATAAAGCTGTCCCACAATTACCGAAATATTTGGCTTTAAAAAACCGACACCGACTACGATAAATGCAATCGCTAAATAAAAAATATTTAATGCTGCAGTGTCTTGAATAGTAATTTCAGATGAAAGCAATGTACCAGACGGCAAAACCTCGCCTGTGGCGAGCGTTAAAGATTCAGCGAGCAAAGTGCCCGCAGGGTAATACACCGCTTGCTGCCCTTCAAACGCCATTAAAAAATGGCCTATACACAAAATAATTGCACCAAATAATACCGCCCGGCGTGTACCTAAATAACGGTCGGCAATCAAACCACCTATCATCGGCATTGCATAAACCAAGCCCGCATAGGCACCGAGAATATCCAAGCCTGCACCATCGGAAAATAAATGATACTTAGTGAGATACAACAGCAGAATGTACTTCATCCCGTAAAAAGAAAAGCGCTCCCACATTTCGGTCGCAAAACATACATACAGGCCTTTGGGGTGGCCGAGAAACTCGCCGCTAGTTCTATTCATATGGACAACTTTTTTATTGATTTTACGAAAGAGGATGTACCAACCGTAATACAACTTCTCACAAGCCATATAAGGTTGTAGCGATCATACGCTGTTTGCCTGCCATATAAAACGCACGTGTTTGACTTACACGTGCGTTTCTATGTTGCAGCTCAAGCGAAAAATATTAACCGCTCTTGATTAAATAGACTAAATTTTTAAACTGTACTCAACGTAGACAACACGCCCGGTATTATCGTAAAGATCATAGTGCGGCTCTTCGTATAATCCGTTGCGATCAAACACTGGATCTTCATCCGTTAAGTTGGTTGCGCCGACTTTTACCTTACCCCAACCCTCTGCATCAAAGGTATAGGCTGCATTTAGGGTCGTCCAGCTTTTTAGGTCTTTATTGCTGGTCGCTAAATAAGCATCGCCGGAATCAGTGAACGCAATAAAATCTTGCTGGGAAGATGCGCCGATATAATCGACAATAATATCGATTGAATGCTGCTCCAAACTCCAACCAAGCGCTAATTGGGAGCGCATATCCGGCTGTAAATTAAAACCCGCAGTATCTTGCAAAGGACCACTAAAATAGCCGGGTTCTTTGTAGTCCAAGGTATGCGCAACAAACAGTTCAGAAGTGAAACGCCCTACGCCTGTATCAATACCCGCTTTTATTTGTAAATCCAATCCTGATGTTGAGAGTTCACCGTTATTGACGTAGGCGCTATGAACAATAGGTTTGCCACCGCTGCGATCAACATACGTATTGCTTGCAGGATCAAATGGGTAACCCGCCACTTCGGCATAAAATACATCTTGCGTGACCGGCTGGATAATAACGTTGCTAATATCGACCGCCCAATAGCTTAAATCGACTGAGAAGTCATCACTGACTTGCCAATTGCCACCCAAGCTAAATGAATCAGATTTTTCTGCATCCAAATTTTCATTGCTGTAAAAATAGGTATCAATTTGAGTACTGGAACAATCCTCTGGCGCAATATTATTTTTAGCGCAGGTAAATTGATCGGATGCAGTTTCGGCAGAAAATGCGGTAGCGCCGTAGATCTCATCCAAACCTGGAGCGCGAAATCCGCGCCCAATACGCGAGCGCAACACCAGCGAGTCAGTCACCTGCCAAGTGGCCGCAATAGTAGGTGAAGTGGCTGAACCAAAATCGCTGTATGAGTCGTAGCGAACGGCGGCATTCAATTCAATTGCGTCGCTAACCGGGATTACCGTCTCGGCAAATAATGCCGAAATATCGCGATCACCACGCGCTGAATTGCCGGAACTTCCGCCAACAAATCCGCCCTCTGATGCACGATCATAATTATTTTCATAGTCCAGCGAAATTTCTTCCGCACCGACCAGCGCCAGTACGTCGCCAGCGCCAAACCAATCGCCAATACCAAATTGTAATTGGCCATAAAACTTCATCATTTCACTCAGGTTATCTTGCGTGGTTAAGGCGCTCATCGCCTGTGCGCCCTCTTCCGAAAAAGGATCGATGCCCTGATTCATCACATAATCAAGACCGGTATAAGACAAATAATATTTTCCATATTCTTTTGCGTCGTAGCGGCTATTTTGCACATAGATTTCATAGCTCACTTCATCCGTCAAATCGCCACGCAAACCAAACGTGGTATCAAACTGTGTATCGGTGGTGAAATTATCGCGTAGCCCAACATTGGTCCAGCGGTAGTAACCCGTCAGCTCATAATTATCGCCAATCAACCCCTGCTGCTTTAACGCATCTATATCGTAGGGAACATCTTTATAATCGGCTGGCATTTCATCCCACGTAGCCGCAGGCGGTGCAAAACGCCCAAATGATTCAACGCGCGAAATAATTGAACGGGCATAAAATTCGGTGGAATCATTTACATCGTAAGTGTAATTGACATACACATTGGTTTTGTCCAATTCAGCTTTGTTGGCGGAAACATCGGCAAAGCCATACATACAATAGGTGTTTTCATTCAGATTAGAATCTGCACCCCAGTCAATATCGGCATCCACTACACCGAGAAAACCATCACCTGCGGCACAACCATTTGCCGCTTTAATCCGGTCATAACCTGTGTCTGGATCATAAATGGCAATTGATTTGCCGTAGATTGAATAGCCAATAGTATCCACATAGGCATCGATCACGCCGTCGCCGTCAACATCACGGGTTTTCGGCGCGGTGTAGCTGCGGTCGCGATCAAAAATAGGATCACGCATACTCTTTTCAATGGCAAAGGTGAGATTGCTGTTATCGCTATCGACACCGGCCAATAAGCTTGCCGTAAATTCACTGCCGTCATCGCGCGAGCGATCGCCGCCGCGTATTTTAAATTCCACTCCGTCAAAATTTTCACGCAGATGCATATTCACAACGCCCGCAACTGCATCAGAACCGTAAACTGCAGAAGCGCCGTCGGCCAAGACCTCAACCCGTTCCACTGCAGCCATAGGCACCATATTAATATTGGTTGTTGCGGCACCTAAATTCGGCGAGCCCACCATGCGCCGACCATCAAGCATGACTAATGTGCGGAAGTCTTCCAAGCCACGCAGATTTATCGTTGCGTTGGACTGCGCAGAACTGCCCGACCGCTCGCTGAATGACCCAAAGGAATTGAGCGGAGAATTGCGCAACACATCGGCTATGGTTAGTGAACCTAACGCGTCGATTTGCTGGCGTTCAATTTGAACTACCTGTCCACCATTTTGGTAATTGCTGCGTTTAATACGCGAACCGGTAACCAAGGTTTCTTCGATATTGTCGTCAGCCGCTGGTTGTGCAGAAACCGGCACAGTCACACTCATCAACAAGCTCGCGACGCCTAATGTAATAAATTGAACACTTAAGGATAACGGATGCTTTTTATTCATTTACTCACTCCCAGTAGTAACTAATTAAATATCTTATACACACACTTAAACCTGCCCCCTAACACACTGCTGAATATGTTGGTCTGGATCAAACAAAAACGGTATTTTGGCAAATGCGGCTTTCATGCCAAGTAGCGGCTATACAATAAACACAGTTAATTACCCATGAATTTTGTGCTCGAGTCTAGCTATTACTGGGGGTAAGGATTGAATTAGTGATCCAGATCTCTTTATGTTTTTGTCGTAATCTTGAAAAACAAGTTTAGTGGAAGTTTTTGATTGCACCAGAATGCATCAAAGTAATGCCCGGCAAAAATTATGCGCGAGCCAAAATCGTGCGCTCAGGCTATGACACTCAATAGGTTAGCAATTGATGGAACAAGATAATCTGGCGCGACTGCAGACTGCTCAAAGTAAGCTCGACGAAATTTTCCAGTTTCAACCAGACAACCTTTTATTCCAATTAGTTGGGCACCACCAACATCGCTGTCAATATCATCGCCAACCATTAGTGCATCCTCTGCACTTACCATCGCAGAATCCAGCACTCGCTGATAAAAATCACGGTTAGGCTTACCCATCACCCGGGCATTTTTGCTGCTGACATATTCAAGGCCCGCAACAAAAAAACCTATATCAGCTTTAAGGCCATCTTCGGTTTGCCAGAAACGATTTTTATGCAGCGCAATTAACTCCGCACCGCCATGTATCACGTTAAACAGACGATTGATCAGGCTTAAATCCCATGCATCGCCAATATCACCTAGAACGACATAATCCGGTTTTTTTTCATCCCAGCTAAATTCGGAAAAATCCAATTTGATACTATCGGCCACCACCGGCCATATACGCACCGGGCGACGCAATTGTTGCTGCAAACTCAACAACTCCAATTTTGCACCAACAGGCGCACTGATCAGCTCGTCCTCCTCCAACGTAAACCCCATCACACGCAACTGAGCGACTAACTCATCCTGAGGCTTGGTTGTGGTATTGGTGAGAAAGCGCAAGCTTATGCCGCGTTCACGCAACTGCTTGATGCACTCTATCGCGCCGGGAATTGGCTGCTTGCCTACATACAGAGTACCGTCCAGATCCAGCATAATTAATTTCGGCGTTCGACTCATAGTAGCGTCCTTTGTTTACTCGAATTGCAGTGTGTCTGTTAAGTGTAGCTCCCAGCTAACCCACCCTGTTCTGAACCAGCAATAAATATTCCATCAACACCGGAAAACCAGTAGAAGGATAGGAACAGCGCGTGGCACAGCGTATACTGCCCACCCGTTTTAATGCGTGCCGAGAGGAGCAAACATGTCGAAGTTTTGGAGTCAGGTGGTGCGTGAACTGGAGCCCTATGTGCCCGGTGAACAGCCACAAATTGATGGTTTGATCAAGTTGAACACCAACGAGAGCCCCTACCCGCCCTCGCCCAAAGTGATCGACGTAATCAACCATGACGCCATCGACCGTTTGCGTCTTTACCCGGATCCCAACTCGAAAAGACTGAAAAACACCATCGCCAACTACTACAATGTCACGGCAGAGCAAGTGTTTGTCGGCAATGGTTCAGATGAGGTGCTGGGGCTATTATTTATGGCCTTTTTCCAGCAGGACAAACCGCTGTTGTTCCCCGATATCAGCTACAGCTTTTATCCGGTCTATTGCAAATTATTTGGCATCACCGCACACACTATTCCGACGCGCGATGATTACACGATTAACTTTTCTGATTACGCAATTGCCAACGGCGGCATTATTTTCCCCAACCCCAATGCACCCACAGCGATTGGCAAACCGCTCGCAGACATTGAAGCCTTGCTGCAAAACAACACTGAGTCGGTGGTGGTAGTCGATGAAGCCTACGTGGATTTTGGTGCGGAAACGGCGATTGCGCTAGTCGATAAATACCCCAATCTGCTAGTGGTGCAAACCTTGTCAAAATCCCGCTCACTTGCGGGTATGCGCGTAGGTTTTGCAGTTGGCAATAAAGATTTAATCGACGCATTAGATCGGGTTAAGAATTCATTCAATTCTTATCCACTGGATCGCTTGGCAGAAGCAGCGACTATAGTTGCGTTTGAAGATGATGCCTACTTCAAAAGCTGTCGCGATAAAATTATCGCCACGCGCGATTGGACAGTAAGCGAACTGGATAAACTCGGTTTCAAAAGCCTGCCATCACAAGCCAATTTTGTTTTCACCGAACCGGTAGGAAAAAATGCGGCTGAAGTTGCACAGTATTTGCGCGACCACAAAATTCTAGTGCGCTATTTTAACAAACCACGTATCAATCAATTTTTGCGCATTACCATCGGCACCGATACCGAAATGCAGGCGCTGATTGGGGTTTTAAAAACACTGTAGCGCTCATTGAAAACAGACAAAAAAGCCCGAGCAATTCGGGCTTTTTTTGCAGATGGGCAGGATTTATTTAGGCGGTAAAATGTGTGCGCTTTCAATTGCAAAATATTTATCCATTCCCGTCCACTGCAGCAGCTGAGTCACCTCTTTATTGCAATTACACAATTTAATGGCATCGCGTACCGAGCCTTTGCGCTCTTTGAATAACAGTAGCATCCCCAAGCCCGTTAAACTTAATGCCGGAGTTTCGCTCAGGTTAAACTCGAACTCCTTGATATCGGCAGATTCAGGGTCATTTAGCAACCGGCTCCACTCCTTGCGCAAATCGTTATCGATATTGCCGTAGATACTCACACGCAGACCGCGCCCATTGTTAATCCGCACCCAATCCATACTGGCTGCATCTGAAAAGGTCACGGCTGAAGATGACGACGGCTTGGCGGGCGCTGTTTTTTTTGTGGGGGCGGCCGACTTTACACCAGGTTTAATCGGCACATGGGCACGCGGCATTGCTATAGAAGCATGGGCGGCAGCAGTAGGCGGTGTTAAAGGCTTGGGTTTGGATTTATCGGCCCAACCATCAGGCACCACATCATCCCAACTGCTTTCTACCTTGCCATTGCCGATTACATCATCGATCACCCGCCCTTCCGTGCGCTTGACGCGAGCCTGCTCATCATCGGCGCGAACAACTTTTTGTTCACCCACAAAAGGAACAAGATGGCGCATGTGATTCCCCTGAAGTGCCATTAATTATCAATGTAATTTTAGTGCAGAGTTACGCAAACGCGAGCCCAACTGCGCTTGTCACTCTATGATCGCTCAGTGTCTGTGCCTATTTTTTACTCATTCTTATGAAAACATATTATTGGCACACTTTTCATCATTATCGCAAAATGCCTCCATCCATTGGGAATTTTGGAAACATTGGTGTATTGATTCCATCCAATGTGGATAAAGTTTCCGTAACTGTAGCAGCACCCCTATTTATTTATCATAAAAAAAATCTCCCATAAGCTTTTTTGTTGTAAAGTGCTGATTCGATGTAGAAATTTGGGAAATGCAGGCCCCGGAAGAGCGGCCAAAAGTTAGGTTTTTAGTGATAGTGATCCGCCGCCCTCAAGGGGACTGCCTCATGGCGAGATGCACTAAATGGCGCGACGATCACCCAAATTGAGCGATTATGCAAAACAATGAAGCAGCGCAGTCAAAGAACACTGCTATAGAATTAATCAAAAAGTTTCAGCAACTTTTTACCGATTTAAATCACAAACAAATCGCCGAGCGCTTGGTGAAGCTGGTTATTACCAAAGAAGCCATAAGCCGTGCTGTATTAATTGTTGAGCGTGATAGCCATCTGTATGTTGAAGCAATTGCATCATCTTGCCCCCGCGCGCCCTTTGTTAGCGGCGTAGCGACTTCACTCAGCCGCCTGAATTACTTACCACATCAATATATTCATCAGGTTTTTGATTCCGGCACCCCTTGCGCACTAGACCAACAGACAATTAGTCAACTCGGTGCCCTCTTTATCCAAAAAGGCACCAACTCCTGCTTTTTGCACCCGATTCAGGAAAAGAACAAAACCATCGCCGTATTTTATATGGAGTCCACCCAGCAACTACCGCAACTACAAAAGGTAGTGAACGAGCTGGATACGGTATGGACATTTAGCTCACTGCTCGTGCGCCAAGTCATCGACATGTGGCACCACGAAGAGCAAGCCGAGCGGTTTCGCCTTGCCGAACAAGCACTCTGGGCGAGCGAAACCTATTTGAATGCGATACTGCGCTTTTCCCCCGCGCTAATTTCAGTGAAGGATTTGGATGGTAATGTAGTGCTGGCAAGTGAGCACTTCAAACAAATGGCCAATATCGATGAATCCGGATTTGTCGGCAAAAACGTGTTTGATGTTTACCCCAAAGACGTTGCCCAATCCATGTGGGAAATCGACATAGCCGCCAAAACCAAACAGCAGACCTACGAGGTCGAGCTGAATTTAATGCATAAAGATGGCAGCCAACACACCTATCTGATGGTGAAGTTTCCGCTGCGCAACAAAGAAAATAATGTATTTGGTGTCTGCACCATTGGTACCGACATTTCGGAGCGCAAGCTGGCGGAAAACGCGCTGCGCGAACAGCAATCGCGCCTCAACTACATGGCCTTCCACGATTCGCTAACCTCCCTGCCCAACCGCTCATTGTTTTATGACCGCATTTATCACGGCTTGGCGCGCGCGCGTCGCAGCGACTCTAAAGTCGCTTTGATGCTGCTCGATATCGACCGCTTCAAAAACATCAATGACAGCCTTGGTCACGACGCGGGCGATATTTTGCTGAAAGCCATCGCTATGCGCCTGAATGAAGGGGTGCGCGATATGGATACAGTAGCGCGCTTGGGTGGCGACGAGTTTGTGGTAGTACTCGAAGGTATTCACGACTTGGAAGACGTAGTGTTTGTCGCGAACAAGTTGCTGACAACATTGGCGCGGCCACTGGAAATAAGCGGCCACAGTATTTCCACCACAGTCAGTATTGGTGTCAGCGTATTTCCTGACGATGGCATGGATACAGATGAACTGTTAAAAAATGCCGATGTTGCTATGTACAAGGCAAAAGAGGCGGGCAAAAACAATTGCCAGTTTTATACCAAAGGTATGAATGCCACTGCAGTGAATTATTTATTGCTGGAAAACGATTTGCGCCGCGCGGTAGAGCAACAACAACTGGTGCTCTACTACCAGCCGCAAGTCGATTTAAAAACCGGCGAAATGATGGGTGTTGAAGCGCTGGTGCGCTGGCAGCATCCGGACCGGGGGCTTATATCGCCCGCGCATTTTATTCCCCTCGCGGAAGAGACAGGTTTAATTGTGCCAATTGGCGAATGGGTGCTGCGCGAGGCCTGCCGACAGCAAAAAATCTGGTTAGATGCGGGCAAGTATGTTGGCAAGATTGCGGTAAATTTATCGCCACGCCAATTCCGTCAAAAGAACTTCCCGGGCAAAGTCGAAGCCATTCTCACCGACATAGGCTTAGAAGCAAAATATCTGGAGCTGGAGATCACCGAAAGCTGCGCCATGGAACATGCCGGCGAGACGATCAATCAGCTCAATCAACTCAACCAGATGGGTATGTTTCTCGCCATCGACGATTTTGGCACTGGCTATTCATCGCTCGCCTATTTGCAGCGTTTTCCGATTCAGAAACTCAAAATCGACCGCAGTTTTATCAATGATATTCACGACGACGATAACGATGCCGCAATTGCTAAATCGATCATCGGCCTGGCGCACAACATGCAGATGCGAGTTGTTGCCGAAGGTGTTGAAAACGAGCGACAAGCCGAATGGTTGCGCGACAAAGGCTGCGATCAGGCACAAGGCTTCCTCTATGCCAAACCCATGACATCCAAACAATTAGAAAACCATTTCCGCAATGGAAAGTTTTATTTTGATGGCACCGTCATTCAGCTAGAAGCGCATATGAAATTGGGGGCTTAAAAGCCCCCAAATTTACCTCTAACCCTTACCGCGAACCTTGTTCGCATTGGGCCGCGCGTTTTCTTCCACAAACCGCACAATCGCATCCGCAACATCTTTTTGTGTTGCGCCTTCAATACCCTCAAGGCCGGGCGATGAATTTACTTCCATCACCAATGGCCCACGGCTGGAACGCAGCAAATCCACCCCTGCAATATGCAACCCCATGGTCTGCGCTGCTTTGATGGCGGTGCGGCGCTCGGTCGGGGTGAGTTTGGTAACTTTTGCAGTACCGCCACGATGCAGGTTGGAGCGGAATTCGCCCTCTTGCGCGGTGCGCTCCATTGCCGCGACCACTTTATCGCCAATCACAAAACAGCGTACATCACTGCCATTTGCCTCTTTAATAAACTCCTGCACCAAAAACTCAGCGCGCAGTTCACGGAACGCTTCAATCACACTCTCTGCTGCTTTTTGAGTTTCAGCGAGCACTATGCCGCGCCCCTGAGTGCCCTCGCATAGCTTGAGCACCAGCGGAGTACCACCCACTAACTTGATCAACTCCTTGGCGTCGTGCACGTTGTAGGCGAAGCTGGTTTTAGGCAGGCCTATGCCCTTGCGCGACAATAACTGCAGTGCCCGCAACTTATCCCGCGAGCGCCCCAAAGCGATGGATTCTGTGAGGCAGTAAACGCCCATCATCTCAAACTGGCGAATGACCGCTAAACCATAATGCGTAACAGAGGCGCCGATACGCGGGATCACCGCATCAAAATCTTCCAGCTGTTCACCCATATACCAGATAGCAGGGCTGTCAGAGGCGATATCGATGTAGCACTTGAGGATGTCAATAACACGCACCTCGTGGCCGCGTTTAGTGCAGGCCTCCACCAGTCGGCAGGTGGAATAGAGGCGACGATTGCGCGACAAAATAGCGATTTTCATAGGAAACCTGAGTAAGAAAAAAGAAAGGTGGTTGATCGCTAAAGCGATGCCATCGCCGGGTGGTTTTTATTGCCACCCAGTAAAAAAGATTTGCTGCTATCTACCCAAAAACCTTGTTTCAAGGCGCTGCGCCCGAGCAGCATGCGGAAGCGCATATTCTCCCGATCCGTAAGCGTTACCTCAATAGACATACTGATTCCATTGATAAGCAAGCAAGTTTCAATCACCACCCGCTCCTCGCTGTGCCCGCCGGAATCGGTCACCTTACGAATATCCTTTACTGGCGCCTCGCACTCAATGCAGGTGAGGCTATCTTGCTGCGACGGGTGCAGGCCAAACCTCACCCAGGGCTTGCCATCCTTATCAAACGGCGTAACGTAATACGCATGTAACGCACTGGTGCGTGCGCCTGTATCGACCTTAACTTTAATGGCCGGGATACCTAATTCCGGTAGCCCTACCCATTCGCGCCAGCCGATTACCTCAGGTTGTTTTTTTGTCACTGCCATAAGCCCTCTGTTGTCGGACTATTGAAATTACACGATTGATTGAATAAACACGCAAACCTAAAACAACAGGCGCGCTTTGTACCCCAGTTAAGGCTCAAGGTACAAAGGAAAAATTTAATATCGCCAAGCGATTTTTCTTTCGTTTTTTTATGGGCTATGGTAAATAGCGCGGGTCAAATTTCCCCACTAGGGGAGCCGACGCCACCCCTTCTCTCTGTCAATGTTGGAGTAGTCTTATGTCAGTTGATGTAGAGTCACCAGATACTGATCTGATGAGTGATGGTAGCACCGAAACCGATGATGATGAGGCAACGCCAAAACTCACCGGCAAAGAAGCTAGCCAGCACACTCTGGAAATGCGCCGCAAAATCGAAGATCGTTTGGAGCGTCGCCGCATTAAGGATCAACTGGGTTACGACGATCTTTCCGATCTGGAGTTTTAATCCCAAAATCGTACCCGGCGTATCTCTGGTATTCGGTTAACACCCATAATGGTACCCCCAGCCGCCAGTTTACTGGCGGCTGGTTTTTGTGGGTTCCGCTCCCATTTCACACATTTACCCTTGTCTGCTTCTGCCGCTATTGCCGTCTAAATCATTAACTTCTATGATCGGCTTATAGTCACTTGTATACTACCAAGTGAAGACAACCTTTCAGCAATCTCTCCAGGGCGGGTTTGATTGGCATTAAACGCAAGAATCGCATTTCCTATCACAGCGAAAATAAGAATAGTTGATGGATGCACACCTGCATCTGCCGCTGGAGCCCAGACCCTATGTCTCTCTCGCCCCCACACCGTTTATATTTTGAAATTATTCTTGGCCTACTCGTCATCTTCACTATTTTTGCGATTGCTGGCGAACGGCAAATTCTTGAGCGGCGCCTGGTGATTGATAGCAACAGTGGTATGGCGCTTAACCTGTACGACGATAGAGAAAACGGCGGCCAATCCAGCATCTACCTTGATGATGAAAAAAATATGCAATGGCACTGCATCTTGCGCGATGGTTTCGCCTACCCACTGTGTGGTTTTGAGGTGCTGTTCGATAAGGAGCGCACTCGCGGCGTAGACCTGCGTCACTATGAAAAAATTCGTCTGCGTCTGGACTATCAAGGACCCAGCCAAACCGTGCGCATCTCACTGCGCAATTTTGACCCGCGTTACAGCAAAAAAGAAATTTTGCAGAGCACCAAATACAATCAAATCGAATTCAATGTAGGGCTGCTTAATGGCGTTGCAGAGTTTTCGCTAAAAGATTTTTTTGTCGCCAACTGGTGGGTATTGGAAAACAAAATTCCACCGCAATTAAGCCATCCACAATTCGACAACATCACTATTTTTGAAGTGCAAAGCGGCTCAGGCAAACCCTTGGGCAAACACCAATTCCAGTTACACAAAGTGGAATTTATCGGCCAAGCACTGAGCACTGCCGATTGGTATCTCGCCATTATGGTGGTTTGGCTCGGCATTATTTTATCTTTTTTAGGTTATCGCATTATTAAATTGAAAGATGAGGTAGTCATCCAACGCAAGCGTGAATCCGAACTGCTCGATATCAATGCGCTGCTCGATACACGCAGTAAAGCATTGGAAATACAAGCAAAAACCGACCCACTCACCGGCGCCTTTAATCGCCTCGGACTCGAAGAAGCCATCAGCCTAGGCCTGCAAGAATGGCACAAATATCGTAAACCGCTATCGCTGGTAATGATCGATATAGATCACTTCAAACAAGTCAATGATCAGCACGGCCACGATATCGGCGATTTGGTATTAAGCCATCTATCCACGATTGTGCAACAACATACACGCTCGCAAGATTTGTTTGCCCGCTGGGGCGGAGAAGAATTTGTATTGGTCTGCCGCGATACCGACATTGAGCGCGCCTACGCCATTGCTGAAAAATTACGTGAACTGATTGCCAGCCAAACACTGGCTAAAAACATTCACATTACCGCCAGCTTCGGCATAGCCACTTTAAAACCCCATGGCAATATAGAGCAGTTGTTTAAAGCTGCAGACACGGCGCTGTATGATGCTAAATCATCAGGGCGCAACCGTGTCGTCATCGCCGCTTAATCCGATCCCCCGGCAGCCGGCTTTGTCGTTTATCCTGAATGTCAGCCCACCAACAAACAATGCTCCGTCAAACACAAATTTGGCCGCGAATCACATCAGCTCGCGCATTGTGTTTTTGACTTTCGCTATCGGCAACCTGCAGTTGTACCGCAATATTTTTACCGTCTTGCAGCAGCGCACCAGTGGTTTTAGCGCTGGATTCAATCGACTCAATCGAGCTTACTATATTCATCGAGTGCGATTCCGCATCCAACATTTTTTCAGACAAGCGATTAATAACCTTGGACACATTTTCGATCTGAACAAATAAACTATTGACCTTACCCTTAGATTCGCCCAACGAGCTTTGGGTACTGCGCGCCAAATTACGCACCTCATCCGCCACCACCGCAAAACCTCGCCCATACTCACCCGCGCGCGCTGCTTCAATACTCGCGTTTAATGCCAATAAATTAGTTTGATCGGCGATCGATTCAATAATACCAAATACGGATTCAATACCATTAATATCTTTATTAACTGAACCGATATTGTCATTAAGGCTAGAAATTTCTCGCGTTAGATCGCTAATGGATTGCTGAAAGGCTTCAAATTGCTCAAACAAACTTTGCGATTGACTGCCGATATTGCTAATAAAACTGGCCGCATTTTCCGACAAGCTAGACGATTGATTAGCCACACCTAAAATATTGCTGTAGCCGTCTATGACTCGCTCTTGAATATTAATCATCAATTGATTTGCGGTATTGGCGAGGTGATTAAAATACATCGCATAGCTAGTGTACTCCGCCAAAAACAGCGATTTTTCCGAACTTTTTTCTGCCGCGCGAGGATATATAAATAAGCCACTGAGCGTTTCGTTCACATTAACGCCATAGAGCTCCCCAAAGGTAGAAAAACCAGCCACCGGAAAATCACTAAAACAGTTAAGCTTATTTAAGCTGGCGCTGTTGTTCAGCCGACGCAGTATGCAGTCAAAAAAAACAGCCGCAATTGGCGGATGCTGGCGATCATTAAACTTTTGCCAATCACTTTGGGTTTTCTCCACAAAGTCAGTAGACCTCATGAGGTGCAGCTCAGTGCCCAGTGGCGTATCGCAATAAAAGTGCATGGTTTTTTGTGCTACATTAATAGCAGCCACCGAACGAACGTAATAGCGCTCATCCACCTTAATGGCAAAGCTATAGCCGGTAAGCACACTGCCGAGCTGACTCGCCTCACAGTTAAAATGCTTGCAGAGCGCATCGATACAATTAGTGACCTGCAAAGATTCCTTATTAATAAAACTAGTAACACGACGGCTCGCACTATCGGCATCGCCAATAGTCCACTTGTCCCCTGTAGGCGCAAAATTCTGGCTTTTAAATAAGCGAAAACAATAATCACTTTTAACTTTCAAAAAACACAAGGTGGCATGCTGATTACACAGCTGGCTGCCATCGTGATAGGAGGCCTGTTTAAAATCGAGTTTGCCTGCCGTAGTACCGCCAATAAAAGGCACCGGGAAACGGCCACTTTGATACACGGCTTCCATTAACCAACCCTCGCAATTGGTTAGACCATTCACCAGCGTCATCGCCACCGTGTCTTTCACATCCAAATCAAAACCGGGCCTAATATTTTTTAACTCGGCCAATATCGCCTGGGTGCGCGCCTTGGGCCTTAAACTAATTTGTTGTTTGATGATGTCATCACAAGGTAGCTTAATGGTGTGGATAGATACCTTATCAATAACTTCGCGCGAAAATAATTGCAACACCAAGGTTTGACGACCGGCGCGATCATCTTGATAAAGACCGTCATGCAAATTGCATAATTCACCTGCAGTGGAACTGCAAATAAAGGGAGCGCTAGTGAGCTGCTTTAGCCTACTACTGCACTGCGACAAATCTATATCGGGTGAGGCAAAACCGATAATTAATACCGCAGGCGCACCATCAACATAGAGCTGTTCCGCAGTTAGCTGGTGCAACTGATCGCGCTCCAACTTAAGCAATTTACAGCCTTGAATTTTATTAACCGCTACCAGCTTATTTTTCTTTGAAAAGGGTCCGAACACCATAAATGACTCCCTATAATTCGGCTGAAGGTAAAACGAGCATGCACTGCACACAAGACATTGACCCGTGCTAATGCCAAACTTATCGGCCAAGCTTTGGGTCAATAAACGAATTTTGAGTGTAGATTACAAAAATCACCCCTGTCGAAATTTATTATTATGCTCGTAGGGCGACCAGGGGCGAGCTGAGAGCCGGAGGCTTGCGCTTAAAAACACTTACTGCAATTTGACATTATCGATATAAAAAACGCGCGCGCGCGGCAACCCCAAACCTGCGGCAAAAATAGTAATGCCGCTGATTTGATCCATTTGCATTACACGCTGACGCGGTGCGGAGCGCACCTCCTGCAGCTCAATCTGCACCTGATTCCAACCCTGCAACAACATAATGCGGCGGTTAAAACGATCATTAAAATTATTGTCTCCGCGATCGTGGGCATAATCAGAAATTTTTATAACAAGCTCCAATGACTCAACTTCAGGATTGTAAAAGTCCATGGCTAAAATCCGGTAAGGGCTCCAATCCCCATAATTACCTGTCAACGCCACTCCTGCATAAGGGAGTGTACCTAAGGTGATTTGTACAGCTTGCACTCCTTGAGTATGCAAGGTATGAGTCGGCTGGGTGATTACCTGTGCCGTATTGGCTTGTAATTGTTGCAACTCCTGCCGCGATTCAAAGCCATTAAGCAATGGAAACTGATAGCGCAGCGTAGCGTGCGCAACAGCGGAATCGATCACCAACCAAGCAGCAGGCGCGATCAACAAACAACTAACAACACGCAAACACCAAATAAAGCGTGATGCTTTTTGCCCCCAGAATAGCCCCAACCACACACCAAATACATTGTGTAAAACATCATCCACACTGGCGTTACGCCCAACAAAAGACTGCACAAATTCAATCCCAGCACCGATAGCAATCGCGATAATCGTCACTACCAACCATTGTTTCCAACTCACCAATGGTTTAAACGATTGAACCAATAAGAGCAGCAGTGAAAAGAAAATAATATGTCCAAAATTCCACGCATTTTTTAACAACACCGACGAAGATGCATCTGGGCCGCCCACAAAAAAGAACGGCACAAGAACCAAAACACATAACCCGGATAACCAAGCAGGCAAACTCACTTTCAAGACAGACTCCATTAGCAGTCAACAATCACAAACGAACAATTAATTACAAAAGGCTGGCGCCTGGTTTGGCAATCTGCAATGACTAAACATCAGTAAGGTTTAGTATAAAGCCTGCACTCGCTGCTAAAGCGGTGCGTAAAGGCTGTATTTTTCCATTAGATTTTCCAATCACAGTTCAATCTAATAACAGGACTTACATTATGAGCACTATAATTTCGTTTCTGAGTCACGCAATAACTCGCAGCGCAGGGTTCATAGCACTCTGCGCCAGTTTTAGTTTGGCAACCCAGGCGCAAACAATTATCAGCCCGGAACAAATCGGTACAACCTATAGTGTTAAAGCCGACTACCGAAAATGTGCATTTCCTATGTGCGGTGGCTGGTTTCTAACACCGGTAAATCAGTATTCAATACAACTGCAAACAGAAGATGAGGCTTATCAAAGCGCTGCGTTATTGCCTAACACTATTTACGTTGCTTACATCAATTACAAACGCTTGGGTTTAACTGAAAAACAAATTACTGAATTAAATAGCGCCATTCATAGCGAACAAGTGCTTTTGCGCGGCAAAGTTATTAACTCACCTGTATCCAGCAGAGTGATTGCGCGCAGCAAAACCCTCGCAGCCAATGGAGCTTGGGTTGGCGCCAATAAAAACACAGCGACCGGCCCATACCTAAAAGTATCGAGCACTGGAATAATGTGTATTACCACTCCCTGCCCATACTTTAACGCAGCATTAATTAATAGTGATTACAGCAGCGAATTCCATGATTTATCCCTGGAAAAAGCCACACTCGATCGCGAACAAGAGGCGCAAGCATGGCAGGCGATATCAACCGAAGGCTTGGTGATAACCGGCACCACTTATGAAACCACTGACTTTGATGAAACCGGCGCTGAGCCAGGCAAGGGTATAGGCATAGCGGCCACTAAAGTATTTTTTGCATTCCCCGCCAAAAAATAATGGCTAAAAATAAAAATTCCCGGCCAGCAACCGGGAATTTTTTAGACAAAACAGAAATAGAATGTAAAACAAAAATCAGTACTGCGAATACCCCATGCCATTAAATTGTTTAGCAAGATTGGTGGCGTAATTGTCGGTCATGCCACTGATGTAATCGATCACTGCCATCAAGGCGAGGTATTTGTAATTTTCACCGCGCTTACTCACATCCGGGTGAAAATTGTTTTCGCCAATTAATGCCATCACGCGATTATCTTTGTAGGTCATTTGCGACGGGTCGCCGAGGGAGGCATAGACCGCAGAGCAAATGGTGTTGAGCAAGGTTCCAATCACAGTGTAAGCGCCAATCTCTAATTCGACGCGACGCGAGTGATTAAAGATTTTTCGCTTGGCCAAATCCTTGGCTGCCTGCACTGCATTTTTAACTACCGGGTCACACAGAGAGATCAAATCGCCCTGCACTTCACCGCGCAAAAATGCATCCTGATGCTGAATAAATGCCGCAGTGCCCGCATTAATAAATGCATCGATCACTTTGCCGCGCACCAACGCCGGTTTGCGGCCATCATTTACTTTTTTCAGCAAACGCTCCAGCTCGGGCAGCTGCGCGGAATCGGCAATGACTGGATGCAACAATTCATAAATCTCATTCCAATTGAGAATGCCCATTTCCAAACCGTCTTCGAGATCGATAATGCCGTAACAAAAATCGTCCGCTGCCTCCATTAAATACACCAGCGGATGGCGGCAATACCAGTCGGGACCCAATTCAATCAACCCTGTTTTTTGCGCAATCTCATGCACATGCGCCAACTCGGTTTGAAAAATGCCGTACTTTGCATCCTTGGGGCGCTGGCCTAATACAGTGGGCGATGAAGTCCAGGGGTATTTCATCGACGACGCCAAGGTCGCGTAGGTTAAGCGCATACCATCATGAAACTGGTGATACTCAGAGGTGGTGAGCACGCGCAAGCCTTGGGCATTACCTTCAAACACACGAATATCATCCTGCTCCGAAGGCGATAAATCTTTTAAAAATTCTGCTCCTTCTTTTTGAAACCAGTTGCGGATGGCATCTTCACCTGTGTGGCCAAAGGGCGGGTTGCCAATATCGTGCGCCAAACAGGTCGCCTGCACTATATCGCCAATATCCGTTGGCCAAATATGGGCAGGTAAATCGCCTTTATCTTTTAACGCCTGCCCTACCCGAATACCCAGCGTGCGCCCCACACAGGCCACTTCCAAACTGTGGGTCATACGATTGTGGATATGATCATTAGTCGCAAGCGGATGCACCTGCGTTTTGCGCGCAAGGCGACGAAAAGCGCCAGAGAAAATAATTTTGTCGTGATCCGAGTGAAACGGCGAACGCCCCTCCTCGTGTTTTGCAATGCGATTGCCCAAACGGTCAGCGCAGAGCAATTGGTTCCAGTTCATGGCCATAGATAAATCCCTAACAGTGTTTGGGATGAACTATGGAGTATCCCCCCTCATATCTCAATATTTATAAAAATTGAGATGAACTGAGACGAGACAATCGCACCAATTTGGCTCTGCATAAAAAATCCAGCGCACAGTTTCAGCGCACACAACTCAGTCTCGGCAGCGCTACTGGCAGTCCCTCCAGCAGTTTTTCTACGTTATTTAACTCATTGATTAACAATAGTTTTTTACATGTCGACCGAGGGGAATTCGAGCATTTTTTCAGGTTGGCATGGTTTCTGCGAATACAAGCTTGTATCCAAGATTGTATTTACGCATTCAACGCAGGAACAATAATGACGCAGGATCAACACCACACCACTGCAGGTTGGACCATTGACCAATGGCTTGCTGCTTATCGCGACCAGGGTTTGGCGCCGCGCGCTGCGCTGCAATCATTGCGCGCGCAACTCAATAGCGATGACGCCGCCTGGATTTATATTGTCTCAGCGGCAGAACTGGATAAACAAATTGATGCATTGGCGCACTTGGGCGACTCAGCCAGTCTGCCACTGTTCGGTGTGCCCTTTGCAGTAAAAGATAATATCGATGTCGCAGGCATTCCCACTACTGCCGCCTGCCCTGCCTTTACCTACATTCCCGACATCGATGCCACATCGGTAGCACGCCTCAAACAAGCCGGTGCTATTGTGCTCGGCAAAACCAATCTCGACCAATTTGCTACCGGCCTTGTCGGCACTCGCTCACCTTACGGCGCAGTGCCCAATGCATTTAATGCAGATTATGTTTCCGGCGGCTCCAGCTCTGGCTCAGCCACCACGGTTGCACGCGGTTTAGTGCCCTTTAGTTTGGGTACGGATACCGCGGGCTCCGGCCGCGTACCCGCAGGCTTCAACAATATAGTGGGATTGAAACCAACAAAAGGCCGCTTCAGTACCAGTGGTGTAGTGCCTGCATGCCGCAGCTTGGATTGTGTTTCTGTGTTTGCACTGACAGTCGATGATGCCGAAACCGTTGCAAGTGTGATGGTAGGATTTGATCCTACCGATGGCTACTCGCGCCTTGCGCCAGCTGCAGCAACTTACTTTTCAGCCACACCTCGATTTGCAATTCCGGCCTCACCCAATTGGTTTGGCGATACCCAAGCCGAAGCCGCATGGCTGGAAACACTCAAACTGATGTCAGACGCCGGGGTTGAGTTAGTCACTGTAGATTTCGCCCCTATGTTCGCGCTCGCACAGTTATTGTATGGCGGCCCTTGGGTCGCAGAGCGGCACGCGGCGATTGCAGATTTTATGCAAGCACACGCAGCCGATATGAATAATGTTGTGCGCGGCATTATTGAAAACGCGGTGAATTTTTCGGCGACCGATACCTATCGCGCTGAATATCGCCGCGCCGATCTTGCCCGTGAAATACAACTACTAATGGGCGATGTGGATGCGCTTCTGGTTCCCACATCACCCCGCCACCCCACAATTGCGGAAGTTGCTGCCGACCCAATCGGCGTTAACAGTCAACTGGGCACCTACACCAATTTTGTCAACCTCGCCGATTGTTCTGCCCTCGCCTTACCCGCTGTAATGCGTGCCGATGGTTTGCCATTTGGTATCACACTCATAGCACCCGCGTGGCAAGACGCTGCACTCGCCGCCTTCGGAAAAAAATGGCACAGCAGCGTTAATTTATCGCTGGGAGCTACCGCTAAAACAACACCAACATTTGCGCAAAAAAATACTGCGCCGCAAGGCTATGTTCGCCTCGCCGTTGTCGGCGCACATTTGACCGGCATGCCACTCAATGTGCAATTACAAGAACGCAATGCGCTTTTTGTTGAAAGCAGTTTTACCGCCAGCAATTACCGTTTGTATGCACTGCCGAATACCACTCCGCCTAAACCCGGATTAATTCGCAGCGATGCAGAAGGTGCGCAAATTATTGTGGAATTGTGGGATGTACCGGTACAGCACTTCGGCAGTTTTGTTGCATTAATTCCTGCACCACTCGGGATAGGCACATTGAGTTTGCACGATGGTCGCGAAGTAAAAGGTTTTATTTGCGAAGGCGCTGCTGTCAATGGCGCAACTGATATTACCCATATGGGTGGATGGCGCGCGTACATTAAATCACTACAAAAGTAATTAAAAATTACAGCCGGAGAAGAATCATGTTGAAGACCGTACTTATCGCCAACCGTGGAGAAATCGCGGTGCGCATTGCGAAAACGCTGAAAAAAATGGGCATCGAGTCTGTTGCAGTTTATTCCGATGCCGACCGTAATTCAGCGCACGTCACTGCCTGTGACAAAGCAATTTGCCTCGGCGGTAATACGGCAGCGGAAAGTTATCTAAAATCCGATTTGATACTCGCCGCTGCCAAAGCAACCGGCGCGCAAGCAATTATTCCCGGCTATGGTTTTCTCTCGGAAAATGCGAAATTTTGTGAGCAGTGCGAAGCGGAAGGCATTGCCTTTTGCGGTCCAACTCCGGCGCAAATTCGCGAATTTGGTTTAAAGCATACCTCCCGTGAAATCGCCGAAAAAGCCGGTGTTCCCCTTACCCCTGGAACAGGTTTGTTGGACTCTCTGGAAGAAGCCGTAAGCTCTGCCGCACAACTGGGTTACCCGGTGATGTTAAAAAGTACCGCCGGCGGTGGTGGCATAGGTTTAACCCGCTGTAATAACGAAGCCGAATTAGTTGCCGCTTACGAAAGCGTAAAACGTTTAGGGCAAAACTTTTTTAGCGATAGCGGCGTATTTCTCGAGCGTTTTGTCGATAACGCCCGCCACGTAGAAGTACAAATTTTTGGCGATGGACAAGGCAATGTACTCGCACTCGGCGAACGCGATTGCTCGCTGCAACGCCGTAACCAAAAAGTGGTTGAAGAAACTCCCGCACCGAATTTACCCGCCGCTACCCGCGACAAATTACTCGCCGCGTCAAAAAGTTTAGGTGAAGCTGTCAATTATCGTTCAGCGGGTACTATTGAATATATTTACGATGCCGCGCGCGATGCGTTTTATTTTTTAGAGGTGAACACTCGCCTGCAAGTAGAACATCCGATCACCGAAGCCTGTACCGGAGTAGATTTGGTTGAGTGGATGATTCTCACCGCTGCTGGTACGCCACCGAAATTAGATATTGAAATCAACCCCAAAGGCGCAGCCATTGAAGTGCGCTTGTACGCCGAAGATCCGGTGCGCGATTTCCAACCATCACCCGGTGTGTTAACCGATGTAGTGTTTTCTAAATCGGCGCGCATCGACACCTGGGTCTCCACCGGCACCGAAGTATCGCCCTACTACGATCCGATGATCGCGAAAATTATTGTGTACGGCACCGATCGCGCCGACGCGATTAACAAAATGAAAACGGCACTGAACGAAACCCGCGCCGCCGGTATAGCCACCAATTTAGACTACCTGCGCCAAATTATTGGTTCGGACTTTTTTGGCAGCGGCGATGTCGCCACCAACAAACTCGCAAGCTTTGAATACAGCGCGCCCGTAGTTGAAGTATTGCAACCAGGTACTTACACCAGCGTGCAGGATTACCCCGGCCGTGTTGGTCTGTGGAGCATTGGTGTTCCACCATCAGGCCCAATGGATGACTACGCATTTCGTTTAGCTAACCGCATTGTCGGCAACCATGAAAGTGCCGCAGCGCTCGAATACACCATTATCGGACCGAAATTAAAATTCCATCGCGATGCAACTATCGCACTGACCGGTGCAACATCACCGGCAAAAATTGATGGTGAATTAATTCCTTTCTGGCAACCAGTGGCAATTAAAGCCGGACAAGTTTTAGAAGTCGGCAAAGCCGAACAGGGTTGCCGTGGTTACCTCGCGGTGCGCAATGGTTTTGATGTTCCCGTTTATTTAGGCAGCCGCTCTACGTTTGCACTCGGTCAATTTGGCGGCCATGCAGGTCGCACGCTACGCGCAACCGACATGCTACCGATTAGCAATCCGGCGATTGCTGCTTGCACAACTCCTGCTCCGGTTTATGCAGCTGCTGCTGCACCAGTTGAATTGATCCCCGCCTGTTTTTCAAAAACAGAGAGCCCCAACGAATGGGAAATTGGTGTGCTTTACGGCCCACACGGCGCGCCAGATTTTTTCACCGAAGATGCGATTGAAATGTTTTTTTCAACTGCATGGGAAGTGCATTACAACTCCAACCGTTTAGGCATTCGCTTGAATGGCCCCAAACCAACCTGGACGCGCAGCGACGGCGGTGAAGCCGGTTTGCACCCATCTAATATTCACGATACCGAATACGCGGTGGGTTCGATTAATTTCACTGGCGATATGCCGGTGATTCTCACCAAAGACGGCCCCAGCCTCGGCGGATTTGTTTGCCCCGTCACCATCGTAAAAGCGGAACTGTGGAAAGTTGGTCAGGTAAAACCGGGCGATAAAATTCGCTTTAAACGGTTAAGTTTTGATGCTGCGCTCGCACTGGAGCTATCAATAGATCGCGCAATTGAAAACTTGAGCGTGCAACCACCAGTGCTACTTGCCCCTATTGTTAAACCGGAAAATACCATTTCCGATTGCATAGTCGCCGCACTACCACCCGAAGGCAGTCGCCCGCTGGTGAGTTATCGCCAAGCCGGTGACAAATATATTCTACTTGAATACGGCGACAACATTCTTGAACTGAGTTTACGCCTGCGGGTTTACGCCTTAATGGAAGCCCTAAAAGCGGCGCCAATTAACGGTGTAATTGAATTGTCGCCCGGTGTGCGTTCATTGCAAATTAATTACGACAGTCGCGTTATTCATCAGCGCGATTTAATTAATCAGCTGTTAGTCATTGAAGAAACTCTTGGCAATGCCCGCGATATTAAAGTGCCGAGCCGTATCGTTTATATGCCTATGGCCTTTGAAGATTCCGCGACGTTAGATGCGGTATCCCGCTATCGCCAATCAGTGCGCGACACTGCACCTTGGTTGCCAAGCAACACCGAATTTATGCGTCGCATTAATGGTCTGGATTCCATCGAACAAGTTAAACAAACCCTGTTTGATGCGAGCTACATGGTGCTCGGTTTAGGCGATGTTTATCTCGGTGCGCCCTGCGCGGTACCGGTTGACCCGCGTCATCGCTTGCTCACTTCTAAATACAATCCAGCGCGCACTTATACAGCTGAAGGCACGGTTGGCATCGGCGGTGTGTACATGTGCATTTACGGCATGGATTCACCCGGCGGTTACCAACTGGTAGGGCGCACTCTGCCGATCTGGAATAAGTTTTTGAAAAATCCCATTTTCAAAGATGGCGAACCCTGGCTACTGAAATTTTTTGATCGCGTGCGCTACTACGAAGTGACGGAGGAAGAATTAACGGCGCAGCGCGAAGCCTTTCGCGAAGGTCGTTTAAGCCTGCGCATTGAAGAGGATTACTTCTGTCTCGCCGAACACGAACAATTTCTGCAAGACAACGCCGCGAGCATCGCCGAATTTAAAGCCAAACAGCAAACTGCATTCACTAAAGAAGTAGCGCTCTGGCAAGCCGATGAAGAAAAACAAGTTGATGCCGCACTGCAAGTCAAAACTTCCACTGGCCCAATTGAAGTCGATGGCCACGCAGTGACTGCCGACATCAGCGGCAATATTTGGAAATTGTTGGTTGAACCGGGCCAATTAGTTGAAATTGACCAGCCATTGTTAATTGTTGAAGCAATGAAAATGGAATTTTCTGTTTATGCCGATCGCGCTGCAAAAGTCAGCGCAATTCACTGCTCGCCAGGCAAGCAAGTGAATGCGGGTGATTTGTTGCTGGTGCTTGAGGAAGATTGATTGAATTAAGAATGTAGGTTGGCGGTGAAGAACGAACCCCAACACAAGCAACGCGGAAAATTTGAACATTATCATGTTGGGGTTCGCAAGCTCACCCTGCGCTGGCCGCCACAACCTACGGTAAAAACATGAAACTAATCAAACACGACAAGACCAAAAAAAAAGTTGAAGAACCTCGGGTGAATTTAACCGAGCGAATTTATCAAACCATTAAGGACGATATTTTTTCATTTCGCTTATTGCCTGGCGACCGATTTAGCGAAAACGAAATCGCCGAGCGTGTTGCCGCCAGCAGAACACCGGTGCGTGAGGCACTGGCAAGATTGCAGCGCGAAGGGTTTGTCGATGTCTCTTTTCGCAGCGGCTGGCAAGTAAAACCGTTTGATTTTATGAAATTTGAACAGCTCTACGATGTACGCATCATTTTGGAATTGGCTGCAGTTAAAAAACTGTGCGAAATGGAGCCGGCACCGAATTTGGAAGATTTAAAACGCATCTGGTTAGTAAAACCAGAAGAGCGTTTGGAAGATGGGCCGAGTGTGTGTGCATTGGATGAACGCTTCCACGAACAACTGGTGGAGGCGACTGGTAATGTAGAAATGGCGCGCATTCACCATGAAATTACCGAACGGCTGCGCATAGTGCGGCGCATTGACTTTACCCAGAGCAATCGTATTGAAGCCACTTACGATGAACACGCCAAAATCCTGCGCACCATTATGGAAAGACGTGCGGAAGAGGTAAAAAGCTATTTAAAAACTCATATAGAAGCGAGTAAATCTGAAGTGCGAAAAATTACGTTGCACATGCTCTACGAAGCGCAGCAGCAACACCCTTAGTTTTCAACTTAGAGTGACAACACAGCGATGCGTGAAGCACATCGCTGTGATTAGGGAAGAAAATGTGTCGCCCACGATTAGCGTTAAAAGTGTTACCGGAAAAATGGTGTTAATACAAATCTATAAGCACCACTGATTTAAACCACTGAGTCATTTAAAACCATCTAGGAGAAAGACCCATGAAGCTGAAGAAAATAGCAAAACATGTCGGGGCACTCGGTATCGCCTGTGGCTTAAGCATCGCATCATTTAGCGCGGCAGCTGCAGATACGATCAAAGTAGGTGTACTGCACTCACTGTCCGGCACTATGGCCATTTCAGAAACCACCCTGAAAGACACCATGCTGATGTTAATCGAAGAGCAAAACAAAAAAGGCGGTTTGCTTGGTAAAAAACTGGAAGCAGTAGTTGTTGACCCTGCGTCCAACTGGCCACTGTTCGCGGAAAAAACCCGTGAGCTGTTAACCAAAGATAAAGTCGCAGCAATCTTCGGTTGCTGGACCTCTGTTTCGCGCAAATCTGTGCTGCCTGTTATCGAAGAATTAAACGGCGTACTGTTTTACCCAGTGCAATACGAAGGTGAAGAGTCTTCACGCAACGTGTTTTACACCGGCGCAGCGCCCAACCAACAAGCAATTCCAGCCGTTGATTACTTGATGAAAGATATGAAAGTAAAACGCTGGGTATTGGCCGGTACTGACTATGTTTATCCACGTACCACCAACAAAATTCTTGAAGCTTACTTGATGGCCAAAGGCGTAGCAAAAGAAGACATCATGATTAACTACACTCCTTTCGGTCATTCCGATTGGCAAAACATTGTGTCTGATATCAAACGTTTTGGTTCAGCCGGTAAAAAGACAGCGGTAGTGTCTACCATCAACGGCGATGCCAACGTGCCTTTCTACCGTGAACTGGGCAACCAAAAAGTAACAGCCGAAGATATCCCTGTTGTTGCCTTCTCTGTTGGTGAAGAAGAACTTTCTGGTATTGATACCAAACCATTGGTTGGCCACTTAGCGGCATGGAACTATTTCATGAGCGAAGATAATCCAGCGAACGCAGCATTTATCAAACAATGGAAAGCGTTTATCAAAAATGACAAGCGTGTAACCAATGACCCAATGGAAGCGCATTACATTGGTTTCAACATGTGGGTAAAAGCAGTTGAGAAAGCAGGCACTACCGATACCGATAAGGTGGTTGATGCAATCATCGGCATTGAAGCACCTAACCTGACTGGCGGCATGAGCAAAATGTTGCCGAACCACCACATCACCAAGCCAGTATTGATTGGTGAAATTCAAGAAGACGGCCAATTCCTCACTGTTTCTCAAACCGATGGTTTGGTTCCAGGCGATGCATGGTCTGACTTCCTTGAAGGCTCAAAAGATTTGGAATCTGACTGGATCAAATTGAAGTGCGGTAACTACAACACCAAAACCAAAAAATGTTTAGGTGCTGCAGCTGCGCAATAATTATTGATTTAATCCGTAGGGTGGGTGGAGCCTAAGGCGACAAAAATTAGGAAATTTTTGCACAACTTTAGGCTGCCCGAAGGGCGAGTGTCAGGGATGATACGAGTGCTACCCACCATTACAGAACACAGAAAATTATCGGGTATCGCTTTCGCTCCACCCAACTTACAAAACTATAAATTTCATCTCCTATTTTTAATTTGTTTTAACCGAGACACGATTATGCGAAACCAAACGCCGCTATTTGGAAGATGGCAAGTGCAATTGATACTACTGCTATCACTGTGCTGTTCAGCTTCGGTTTTTGCACAAGATGCTGAGATCAGCACAACAGCTGCAGCCATAGATACTGCCCCCACAGAAGCCCTCGCTACCACGGCGCCAGAATTTGATACTCTAGTCAAAGCTCTCACCCAAGGCAGTTTACCCAAACGTGCACAAACCGCTAAAAAATTAGGCCAGCTCGACGACCCGCGCGTAATCCCTATTATCACCGCCTTACAACAAGGCAGCCTCTATGCCGAAAAATCCGTTGACCCGCTCGTTGCCATTAGCGATAACGCAGGCAATTATGTCAATGCACTCAATGGCGAAAAAATTCCGGCAACTCAAGCAGAACCCTTAAAGCGTGTACCAATCAACAACACCATGCGCTCCCAATTACGCACTCTGCTCGCCAGTTTAAATTTGAATGATAAAAAACCCGCGGTGCGTTTAAACGCGGTTAACCGCATGATTGCCGACGGTGTCGATGAAGACACTATTGCACTATTACAAGAACGGCAAAAAACCGAACCCAATGAAGATGTACGCGATGCAATTACCACCGCATTTGCGCTAATGAATTTGCAAAGTGAAAAGGCATCGGTGCGTATTGATGCCATCGCCGTTTTACGTGGCAGCCTGCAACAAGAAGTGCGCTCTGCCCTGTTGGATATCGCCAATAACGACAGCGACATCAAAGTAAAACAACAAGCACAATTTGCGCTTGATTCAATTGAAGATCGCATTTCTGCATTTCGTTTAACCGAAAATATTTTCTTTGGTTTGAGTTTAGGTTCAGTACTATTGCTCTCGGCCATCGGCCTCTCTATTACCTTTGGGGTAATGGGTGTGATTAATATGGCACACGGCGAATTGATGATGATCGGCGCCTATGTGACTTGGGTAGTGCAACAATTATTTCCCAATCAAATCGCCTACAGTTTAATGATCGCCATTCCCTCCGCGTTTATTGTCGCGGGGCTAGTGGGTATCGCTATCGAGCGCGGCGTAATTCGCTTTTTATACGGCCGACCACTGGAAACTCTGCTCGCCACCTTTGGTATTAGTTTGATTTTACAGCAAGCCGCACGCAGTATTTTTTCACCGCTTAATCGCGCGGTGGAATTGCCTGAGTGGATGAGCGGCTCACTGGTCATTAACCCGGTGCTCTCCATCACCTACAACCGTTTGTATATTTTTATCTTCGGTTTGATCGTATTTTTTGCATTGCTCGCGATTCTTAAAAAAACCTCGCTCGGTTTAAAAGTGCGCGCCGTATCGCAAAACCGCGCTATGGCACGTGCAGTAGGTGTACGCGCAAGCTGGGTAGATGCAATGACCTTTGGTTTGGGTTCGGGCATTGCCGGTATCGCCGGAGTTGCGCTGTCACAGTTAACTAACGTCGGCCCCAACCTCGGTCAGGCTTACATTATCGATTCGTTTATGGTGGTGGTATTTGGCGGTGTGGGTAACTTGTGGGGCACACTCGTAGGCGCTATGGGGCTGGGCATTATCAATAAATTTTTAGAGCCCTATGCCGGTGCAGTACTCGCCAAAGTATTGGTATTGGTGCTGTTAATTCTCTTTATTCAAAAACGCCCCAAAGGAATTTTCCCGCAAAAAGGTCGCGCGGCGGCGGATTAACTTGCGGCGCGTTGTAGGTTGGTGGTGAGCTTGCGAACCCCAACATTCACATTTGCAAAACGCACACTGCCAGAATCGAGAAAAACACAACGCCTATTATTGATTTTGGTTTATACGGATAGATGGTCATGTTGGGGTTCGTTCCTCACCCCAACCTACGCAACCAATAATTGAGAGACTTATTTAATGTTAACTCAACGTTTATTACTCAGTGATCGCGGCGGCATGATTGTACTGGGGCTGGTATTAATCGCCATGGTGCTGGTGCCAGTATGTAATCTCTTAATTCCAGAGACCTCATCACTGCACATATCCACCTTCATGGTGACCCTGCTCGGTAAATTTTTATGTTACGCGCTGCTCGCGCTGGCAGTGGATTTAATCTGGGGTTACTGCGGAATTCTATCACTCGGTCACGGCGCCTTTTTTGCGCTGGGCGGTTATGCGATGGGTATGTATTTAATGCGTCAAATCGGCCCGCGCGGTCAATATGGCGACCCATTGCTGCCTGATTTTATGGTGTTTTTAAACTGGAGTGAATTACCTTGGTATTGGCAGGGTTTTGATATGTTCTGGTTTGCCATGCTGATGGTAATTGTAATACCCGGTTTGCTTGCATTTGTGTTTGGCTGGCTCGCATTCCGCTCGCGCGTAACTGGCGTGTACTTTTCAATTATCACCCAGGCGCTGACTTACGCCCTGCTGTTGGCATTTTTTCGCAATGAAATGGGTTTTGGTGGCAACAATGGTTTGACCGATTTTAAAGATATTTTGGGTTTCCCCATCGCCGCCGATGGCACACGCATATCCTTATTTTTAGCCTCAGGATTTATGCTAATTATCGCCTACATCGCCTGCCGTTACATTGTGACCTCGCGTATGGGGAAAATTATTGTATCGATCCGCGATGCCGAAACACGCACCCGCTTCTGCGGTTACAAAGTGGAATCCTACAAACTTTGGTTATTTGTTTTTTCGGCGGTGCTTGCCGGTATCGCTGGCGCACTCTATGTGCCGCAAGTGGGTATTATTAACCCCGGTGAATTTTCACCACTCAACTCGATTGAATTAGTGGTGTGGGTCGCAACCGGCGGACGCGGCACATTGTTTGGGGCAATTGTCGGTGCTTTTACTGTTAACTACGGCAAAACCATTTTCACCTCATACTCACCCGAGACTTGGTTATTTGCCTTGGGCGCACTGTTTGTGATTGTCACCCTAATATTGCCCAATGGTTTAGTCGGCCTGTTTAAACGCAATAAAAAAACACCTACTGAAAATACCGTTACCGCGGTTGAAAGCAAAACCGAAACCGCTGCAACCAAGGAGACGGTGTAATGAATATTTTTTCGCAAGCACGCCGCACACTCGGGCAACCCGATCCTAATTTTGGCGCGCCGCTGGATACCACCAAAGGCACCATTTTGTACGTGGAAGGCATCAGTGTGAGTTTTGATGGTTTCCGCGCGCTCAATAATTTAAACCTCTACATCAATGAAGGTGAATTGCGCTGCATTATCGGCCCCAACGGCGCAGGCAAAACCACCATGATGGATGTGATCACCGGCAAAACCAAACCGGATGAAGGCAGTGTTTATTTTGGCCAACAAATTAATTTGCTGGAATTATCTGAACATCAAATCGCTCGCGGTGGTATCGGCAGAAAATTTCAAAAGCCCACCATCTTTGAAGCATTGAGTGTGTACGAAAATCTGGAGTTGGCCACCGCCGCCGATAAACGTGTGTGGTGGACACTCACACAACAACTTAACAGCGCACAGAAATACCGTATCGATGAAGTGCTGCTGCAAATAGGCTTGGCCGAACTGCGCCATAAAGATGCTGGTGCGCTGTCTCACGGCCAAAAACAATGGCTGGAAATTGGCATGTTGCTGATGCAAAACCCGCGTGTATTGTTAGTCGATGAGCCGGTTGCTGGGATGACCGGTGAAGAAACCGAAAAAACCGCTGAGCTGTTAGTGTCACTCGCTGGCGATCACTCGGTGATTGTGGTGGAACACGATATGAAATTCGTGCGCTCTATCGCACGCAAGGTCACGGTATTGCATCAAGGCTCGGTATTAACCGAAGGCACTATGGATCAGGTACAAAATGATCCAAAAGTGATTGAAGTCTACCTTGGTGAATAACAGCCAGCGAATAACATCGGGATAAATACATCATGCTCGACATCAAAAATATCAATCAGTATTACGGCCAAAGCCACATCTTGTGGGATTTGTCGCTCAACTTAAAACAAGGCACCTGCGGGTGTTTGATTGGCCGCAACGGCGTAGGCAAAACCACCCTGCTCAAATGCATCACCGGTTTGCTGCCAGTGCGCGACGGCGTTATCAGCCTCAATGGTTATGACATCAACAAACTCTCTACCGAAAACCGTGCGCGCGGCGGAATCGGTTTTGTACCGCAAGGTCGGGAAATTTTTCCGCTGCTCACGGTGGAAGAAAATTTAAAAATTTCACTCGGCGCACGCAAAGATAAATCGCGTTTTATCCCCGGTTTGATTTACGAATTGTTTCCGGTGTTAAAAGAAATGAAACATCGCCGCGGCGGCGATTTATCCGGCGGCCAGCAACAACAGTTAGCGATTGGCCGCGCATTGGTGCTCGACCCCAAATTATTAATCCTCGACGAACCCACCGAAGGTATCCAACCCAACGTAGTGCGCGACATTGGCGAAGTCATCCGCAAACTCAATCGCGAATTAGGTTTAACCGTGTTGCTCGTCGAACAAAAACTCCCCTTCGCCCGCCGCGTCGCCGATGATTTTTTTATTATGGAAAAAGGCAGCGTAGTCGCAACTGGACCAATTACTAACTTAAATGATGACTTGGTGCAGCGCTATTTAAGTGTTTAATTTTTCCGGCTGTTATTGGATTACATTTTCTCGCAAGGTAGTTAACACAGCGGCAATCAGGGGTTCCTCTTGTCGCTGTGCCAATACGGCAAAATATAGCGGCACTTGTTGCTGAACATCGCCTAGCAACACCACCTCGCCTTTCTCTTGCGCTTCAAGAGCGGTATCAGCGTGCAGAAACCCCAACCCTACGCCACCCGCAATTAAACTGCGCGTCACTTTTTCATGATCTACATTAATTTGTTTTTGCGGGCGAAATTTGTGCCGCTGAAATAATTGTTCAGCCACATTACCGCAACAACTATTCGGTGCTGGACAAATCCAGGGCATGGCTGCCAACACTGACCAATCAAACGATTTTGGATTGGCAACCCATGCCGGCGGTGCAGCCAAATAAACACCAAAGCTGTCTACCGGCAATTTAAATAATTCAGGCGATGTGCTGCCAGAATCCGCAAAAAATCCCGCATCTAATTCCGCGCGACTAATCGCCTGCTCTATTTCGATGGAGCTGCCGTAATGCAAATGCACTTCTACATCGGGATGCTGCTCAGCAAACCGCGACAACAATCGCCCCAGTATTAATGCACTAGGCGCGCGATTAGAACCTAAACGAAGTTGCCCACCCGCCCCTTCACGCAATTGGCGCGCCTGCGCCAATAATTCGCGGTGCAGGTGCAGCAATCGCTCAGCGGTTAACAAGAGTGTTGCGCCCTGCTGGGTAAGGCTCATCCCCCGTGCATTGCGTTCAAACAATAAAAAACCGGCCTCATCTTCCAGCGCTTTTATATGCGCACTGACTGCGGGCTGGCTCAAACACAAGATATCTGCCGCGCGAGTAATGCTGCCCTCGCGCGCAATAGTGACAAACGTTTTGAGCTGATAAATTTCCATCGCCAATCCAATGAACAAACAAAAGTAATTAAACCTATCACTAATAATTTGATATCAGTTGATATACCAACGTCGCCGCATAAAGCCCTATACCAAACACGGTATGTGTCAGTAGGGTTTTTACGCGCGCCGAGCCCGGCTTTGGGGCTTTGCCAGCAGCCACACCCAAACCCAGTGCTGGCTGCATTATGAAAAAAGGAAACACAACAGTAGCCAAACCAACAACAACCGCTGGTATCACGCTGGGAGATTGCAGCCATTTTGCATGAGCAGGCAATACCAAAATTGCAGCATAGACAATCCCGATTACATAATGCGCGCTCCACCCCACTAAACACTCGGCAGATTTACTGGAGGCCGCAGCAATTTTGGAGTGATAAAAAATGCCATCCTTCATATGGCAAAACCAGCGTCCCACCAAACAATAGCTCAACGACGGAATGTTAAACCCATAACGCAATACAATCGCCCACAGGTCCATCACCACTGTTGCACCCATACCTATAGCGACAACTGCAATCCATAATTCAATTGAGTTCGACATACATTATCCTCACATCGATTAATGATTAGCCGACACTTTTGCCACCAGCATTCGCACCAGCGGCGTGATCGCAATAATCGTGGGCAAGGCAACCACAAAGGCAAACAGCCACGCCTTTAACCAGAGCAATAAAATACCGCTGATAAATCCCATATTGAACAGGCTAATAACCAGCGACATGATCCCGGACATCAAAAGCGCCATAAAAAAAGAAAAGACCAGGGGAGTGTATTTTTTAGCAATCATCGTAAACCTCTATTACCTTCAATTGTTCATCTTGTGCCAAGCACCGATTTGGCATCGGTACCGACCGTTGAGAAAACTATGAACCTGAGCGAGGAGTGAATCCAATGGTAATTTTTGGGGTTTTACCTCAGGTTTTTTGAGGTCGCCGAAGATATATACATCTTGACTATAAGCATCCTTTAAGCGATGCTAGACACGAGAAGTATACAAGCGCTCACAGACGCGATTTTTATAACGCTTTGTTTGGTTTATCGAGAAAATTGTCTCACTTTACTCAGCCTCTAGCGTTTCATCCGCTAAAGTAAAAGCTCCACAACATAAGAAGATATAAACAAATGACTCAAAATCCTGTGCAAAAACTATCCGTTGTTGAAAAAGTCGGTTACAGCCTAGGCGACTTGGCTGCCAACCTTATATTCCAAACCCTGCTGACCTTCCTCGCGTTTTTCTATACCGATGTGTATGGGATATCGCCAGGTAAAGCCGCTACGATCATGGCGATTGGCGGTTTTTTTGGTGCCTTTTTCACCCCGGTGATGGGCATTATTGCAGACCGCACCAACACCCGCTGGGGCAAATTCCGCCCGTGGCTGCTGTGGACATCCGTCCCCTTTGGCGCCGTTGCGCTACTGGCGTTTAGCACCCCTGATTTTGATCAAAATGGCAAGGTCATTTATGCCTTTGTCACCTATATTCTGCTGCTGATTATCTACGCCGCAAACAACCTGCCCTATTCCGCCTTGAGCGGTGTGCTTACTGGCAATATGGCGGATCGCAACAGTTTGTCGTCCTACCGTTTTGTGGCGGTAATGGTCGCACAATTTATTATTCAAGTATTGTTATTACCGCTGGTATTAATTCTGGGCGATGGCGATAAAGCCGTTGGCTTTCACAACACCATGCTGCTCTTTTCGATTGTGGGTACCGTATTTTTCCTGATTGCATTTATCACCACCAAAGAGCGGATTCTACCTGTAGTAGCCGGGCGCAACTCAGTCGCACAAGATGTTTCTGACCTGCTAAAGAATGCGCCCTGGATCATCATGCTGATAGTGACTGTGTTGGTCTTTATTACCCTTGCGCTCAAAGGCGGCATGTACATTTATTATTTCGAAAATTATTTGAACGAAGCAAAACTCGCCAGCTTTTTACGGGATATTGGCTTCAACGGTTTTATCGCTGGTTTGAACCACGGCTTAACCAGTATCGGCTTGTCAGAATTCCAATGGCCAAAAGATGCGCCTACCTCGGCATTTAGCTTATTTAACGCCTGCGGCATTCTGATGATGATTATCGGGATTGGCTTCTCCAAACACCTCGCCGATAAATTTGGCAAGCGCAATGTTTTTGGAAGCGCCTTATTCCTCTCCACACTCTTTGTATTTGCCTTTAAGTTTTTCTCTGCCGACAGTATCGGCTTAGTATTCAGCTCGCAAATTTTGCATGGATTTTTTTATGGTGTAACCATTCCACTGTTGTGGGCGATGATTGCCGACGTGGCCGATTACTCCGAGTGGAAAAATAATCGCCGCGCAACTGCAATTGTATTTTCAGCCATGATCCTCGGCTTAAAAGCCGGTTTAACCATCGGCGGCTCACTGGTTGCAGGTTTGCTCGCGCACTATGGTTATGAGGCATCGCTTACCGTACAAAACGATGCAACCATCGAAGGCATCAAAACTGCTGTCAGTATTTTTGCATCCTTACCGTTTTTTGCTGCTGTTGCCTGTATGTTTTTCTACGCGATTAATAAGCAACAAGAATTACTTATCGAGGCGGATTTAAACAGCCGTCGCCGAGCAGCGAACCAATAGTCGCAGTTATTTTTTAACACTTTTTGTATAGCAGTAGTGAGACATAGTTATGGCAGAAGAAGAGTTAGCACCCGCGGTTATCGCCGACTTAAAAGCGCGCGCGATTTCCCAACCGCTGGTTGAACACATCTACACCGCCGACCCGTCGGCGCATGTGTTTAACGGCAAGATTTACATTTATCCATCGCACGATATTGAAGCGGGCATTCCGTTTAACGACAACGGCGATCATTTCGGCATGGAGGATTACCACGTAATCTCCCTCGACTCGCCCGATAGCCCCGCTGTTGATAACGGCGTGGCTCTGCATGTAAAAGATGTGCCCTGGGCCAAACGCCAAATGTGGGCGCCCGATGCTGCGCATAAGAATGGCAAATATTATTTATATTTCCCGGCAAAACGCGCGGATGATATTTTCCAAATTGGTGTCGCAGTAGGCGATTCACCCATCGGCCCATTCAAAGCCGAACCCGAAGCGATCAAAGGCAGCTACACAATCGATCCGGCGGTATTTGAAGATACAGATGGCGAGTACTACATGTACTTCGGTGGTATCTGGGGCGGCCAGTTGCAGAATTATCGCGACAATCAATACGACGCAAATCGCGGCGAACCCGCAGATAACGAGCCAGCACTCGGCCCAATCGTTGCGCGCATGAGCGATGACATGTTGCAGTTCGCCGAAACACCGCGCGAAATTAAAATCCTCGATGAAAACGGTCAGCCAATCTTGGCCGGCGATCACGACCGCCGCTTCTTTGAAGCTTCGTGGATGCACAAATACAACGGCAAATATTATTTCTCTTACTCCACCGGTAACACCCACTTTTTGTGTTACGCAACCGGTGACAACCCCTACGGCCCGTTCACCTATCAAGGCCGTATTTTGGAGCCAGTAATCGGTTGGACTACCCATCACTCAATTGCCGAATATCAAGGCCAGTGGTATTTGTTCTATCACGATTCAGTATTGTCCAAAGGCATCACTCACTTGCGCTCGGTGAAAATGGCTCCGCTTAATTACAATGCAGATGGCACAATTCAGACGATTACACCCTATCGCGACAAATAAAATTGAATAGATCTATTTGTTGAGTACCAAATAAAAAAGCTGGCGAATTTGCCAGCTTTTTTATTGTTACTACATCTGCGCCACAGCGTTATTGCATCGGGTGTTTAATCAAAATATTGTCTACATTAAACCCTGCTTGCAACGCAGGGGAAACAGCCGTTGCGTTAACGCGCATCGCCACGTACTTCCAATTGCCATAGGTTGCAGCAGATAAAGGAACTGAAATTTTATTCCACTCGTCCGGCTTCATATTGGCAACAGAAAATGTCGCGCCGGAAATATCTGTCCAGCCCCAATCCCTATCCACAAAGGTGAGAGTGAAAGTCATATTGCCATCCGCTACCAACGCCGCCGGAGTATAAATTTCCAATGACAGCGTACCCGCAGCAGAACAATCCGGTAGGGTAAATGGATCGAGCAAGTCGCCAGTTTGATAATTCATCGCACCGGAGAACATATAGAGCCACTCATTGTTGAGCAAACTCCAATTTGGCGTAGTGGTAACCCAAGGGATTACACCTTGTGTTAGGGTCATCAATGCATCAACTGGAATAGGCTGACTGAGCCCCGTTACCGAAACACCAACACCACTTACACCGCTATTCCAAGGTGTATCAAAGAAATTTGAATAGCAGATATATTCGCGCTTCGCCGGCGCATCGCCTTTTACCCAGCGAATATTATCCACCTGATAATGTGCACCAGCCTGTTTCGCCCAGGTAGGCAGCAACATAAAACCCATGGAGGTGCGTTTGATATCCAACCCGCGATCAATCATTTCCGCCACCGAAAACTCGTAAGTTTTCCACTCATTCAATACGTCAGCACGAATAAATTTAGGCGTACTGGTGCAAGGCCAACTGCAATCCAAATTAAATTCCAGCGGCGCATTAGCAGTACCATGGCTAATGACTTTTAAATCAAAAATGATTTTGCCATTCGCGTAGTCGCTCATATCCAAAGCATTGTTTTCTGACTCAGGCACACGAATCCGCACCGCACTGAAAAATTCAGGCGCAGCAAGATATTCAATATCCAACACCTGGCTGCGGCCAGCATCAGACGATTGGATAATATTGAAACGCGCCCCACCACCAGCATTGCCATCAGTAATTTCATAGGCATTTGTGTAGTCAGCATAATTTTGTTCATAGGCTGACACCGGGCGCCAAGGTGCGCATACTTCATCAAAGAAAACATCGCCAGGCTGTTCTCCGCAGGCAACGGCGGGCACAGAGGAAGAGCTACTGGATGATGAACTGCTCGATGACGAATTGCTGGAGTTTGATTTGTCTACCACTTTGTATTTCACCGTGATAGTCGCCGGGCTGCCTTGATATTGCGTAGAACAATCCGGGCTAGTGCACGCCTTGACCAATAATGTTCCAGTATTTTTACCCGCTGGTAACTTGGCAGCGACCTGGGGGTTTAAAAATATCTGTGCACTGCTTTTGCCTGTCGTGCTGATACTAGTGGACTTGATCAGTGACGTATTGGATTCGACTACAAAATACACTTTCGACTTGGCATTTTTCACATCAGCGGTAATCACTACCGGAGCCGGCGCAGGAGCGCCCACTTTACTGGTGAAATCCACCTTCTTGTGACTAAGGGAAAGGCTTTCTTTCTTATTCTGCGCATTGGCGCCACTCGCAGCAATTGCGAAGACGGCTCCCAACACCCACACACATTGATTAAACATCCTCATTTTGTACTCCGGGATAAATTAAAAGTCCGATTAAGTCCCGATAGATTCCTACATACACCAAGGTTCCATCGCGCTCGCATTCTTCCATAAGTTCAAGACAATAGCCGCTAATCAAAACCCGGTTTTATAAAAAATTACCTTTTCCTGCGCCCCCCCCCAGCGCGTTAATACCTGAAAAATCAAATTAAAGGATGACTAGACGAGATCATCGCCTTACAATAGCCCCACTCGCCCCTTGACGTGGGAAGATCGCAAGAACAACCCTTCAGGTCAGGCGATTGGGGTCGATTTGGATTCGACGCTGGTAACAAAGTCTTAGGTGCATGTCGTGAGGGTAGCCAATCACGTAAATCCAAAGCTGCAAACTTACAGTTGCCAATGATGACAACTACGGTGCCCAATTAGCTGCGTAAGCAGCTTTTGAAAGCACCATTTAGCGGTTCGCCGCTAACGGTCTTTAACAAGGTGCCAGTACCGCGTTAACGCCCGTCATATAGAACTGGATCGCAGTGAAGCCTGCCTGGGGTGGATCAGCTAAAACTTATCAGGATCGCGTTTTACGTCCCGCCCGCTGGGCTGTAAAGCGTTAAATCAATAGGCGGTTCTAAACATGTAGAGCCGAGGATGGAGTGCTGGCGGACGGGGGTTCAAATCCCCCCGGCTCCACCACATAACGAACCCCAACATATTGATTATGTTGGGGTTTTTTATTTTACAAATATCATAAATTGAAAAATGCCTACAGTTTACCTACTTGACGCTGCTTCCCAAATATAAAGCCAGCATTTATAGTCATTTAAAATACAACTAGTGAGAAAACAATATGGAAAGCACCGAAGAAAGAGAAAGCTTTGCAAGTGTGAGTCTCGTGAGACAGGGCGATCATAAATTCTATTCTTTGACATTACCGAGCGATCTACTTGCAGAGACCTGTTTTGTTGTCAGTAGAGACGAAGATCCGGTCAAAGGTTTTCAGCGTGTACTGGACGAAAAGCGAGCCAAAGAAATTGCTGCTTACATTGATAGTGGACTCGGGACGATTCCCAGCTCGATTGTTTTGTCTGCCCAGGAAGACGCCGATTTGGCTTACTCAAGCAGTAAAAAATCAATTAGTTTTAAAAAAATAAGAAAAGCGTTCATGATTATCGATGGACAGCACCGAGTGTACGGATTCAGCTTAGCTAAAAAAGCATTTCGTGTACCTGTAGTCATCTACTCTGGCCTGTCAAAACGCGATGAAACAAGATTGTTTATCGATATAAATTCCAAGCAAAAAGGTGTCCCTCCTGAGCTTTTGCTAGACATAAAAAAATTAGCTGATTATGAAAATTCTCAGGAAGAATTTCTTCGAGGAATATTTGATCTATTTTTAGAAGAAACAGGTAGTGCACTTTACGGAAAACTTTCACCATCCAGCAAAATTAAAGGAAAGATAACTCGAAGCACATTCAACACCGCGATAAAACCCTTAGCAAAAATTTTTGGCGGGAAAAGTGAAAGCGAGATCTACGGAATTTTAAATAATTATTTTATAGCATTCAGCGAAGCAATCCTGACAAAGCATGACGCCACAGAATACCTATATTCTGCCACCTTTTTTAAAGGTGTATGTGGCTTTTTCCCTATAGTCGCAGAAAAGGTTAAGGATAGATTTGGTGCAATATACAACGCAGATAATTTTTTTCATTTTTTGGAAAAAGTAGGTAGAAACATCAAAGCATCAAAATTAAAAATATCAGGGTCTGCACATGTGCCTTTAGTAGCCATTTTGGAGTCATGCCTCAAAGACGAGTTTAAGCTCTGATGAACGCAATCCTTAATGTACTGACTCAACATTCAAGGCTCAAAGTATTCGAAGAAAAATCACACTCGCAAATAGATGTGAAAGGTTGGCTGGCAAATCAAGGCTACTATGTTGACGAAAACATTGAACAAAAAGAGTTTTCATTAAGACCTGCGAATCCCACGCTGCTAATCAATGCAATGACGAATGAATGCAATAGAATGTCTATTGCAGCGATTGAAAGTATCATTGGTGTTTATTCAGACTCAGGACTCAAGAAAAGTGGTGCCTGGGGCATAATTAGATGCTATTACGCTGCTTTCTTTGCCGCACATTCTATACTCAGAATGTTTGGATATTCATTTACGCAGCTAGATCCGCAACACACCCAAAAAATATATGAGCTTGCAGCATTGTTTGAAAAAGCTGGTGATATAACTAGGATTGATAAAGGCTTCTATTTGGTTTCGACAAATAATACTTTTACAGATGTAAAAGTAAAAAAGCTGTCTGATAGTCATGCCGATCTGTGGGCATCTTTTCTTAAACTTATAAATTCACTCATAGAATCAACACATGCAACGGAAACTTTGTCTAAGTTCAAACTAGAAACATTAGAAATTTTGGAATCTATAAAGACAGGAATAACTTACTCGAGATGCACTGAGAAGGGAAACTGGCTTTCATCAATTAGAAATGATGTCAACTACAAGCATACACATGGGGTTTGGTATCCGCACGATGTCAACGTGGATATAGAAAGACGATTGTCGAAAATATCCACTGACTGGGAAAAGTATCCTATCGAATTCACATCACTAAAACCTCCAAGCTCTGATGTAGATTATTTTTTTAATGTTTCTTTATCTATCATGTCACTTTTCAGGGAGCTGCTAATTTCCTCCGCCAAAAAAACAAAGAAATTAAATGATCCGTTTAAAAACGGAAGCATACGTATTTTAAATTCATATAAAGTAAACTAAAAAGCTATTGCATTTTTAAGGACTGCATCACTCAAATGCTCCACAGACAAATGTGAATACCTCATAGTAACCGCTATAGTCGAATGCCTCCACTTAGGGAGGCGTTTTAGCATTACAACTCATAACATGTTTATCGCAAAGGAAGAGCAACAATCGAACTAAGCAACTGTTCCGCACGCCGATTATTTAACTCAGCAACACAAGCGAATCGTCTTACATCAAGCGCATTACCAATTGCCCCACCGCCAAGCGACAAGGCAAATTGACACTGCGCCTCTCTGTACTTAATAAACTCTTCATTAGCACTTTTAAACTTGGCTTTTGCAGCACTAATATATTCAGGATCTTCATCCCATTTTTCCAAGGATTGACTCACTTTGCCTTCGGCACTTTTTAGATTAAGTTCGCTCGACTTCAATTTTTTCTGTAGACATTCACGAATGCCAACTGGGTCATATGAGCACTCATCACGAAGCTCAAATTCACTTTTGATTTCACTGTTAGCTAAGGACGAATGACTTAATGACAACAAAATCCCAAGCCAAAATATAATTACTAATTTGCGCATACAGCTGCTTTTCCTTTGCGTATTAGGGATAAGGCGTAGTCTAGTTTTTTAGCGTAGTTGGGGTCGCCGCCGCCGTTATAGCGCTGGGCAATGGCTTGGGTTGATATTGGCCTCCAGCCAACGATAACTCTTTTTACAGATGCCTTTTGATACTTCAGCACCTGTCCTTTCTGTAGCAAAATAGCGGAGGGATTGTGGTTGGTTAATACTTCAATTGTAGTGCCATGAGCTTTGGCAATTTTATCGAAACTATCCCCAGCCTTTACAGTGACTTCATAAATGTTTGTATCTGTATCAGCCACACTACGATATTCATAAGTAGCAAGTTTCATCAACAGATAACCAATACCAGCGCGAATGTTATGGACAGGATTAACTCTGACCGAACTAAGCGTGAGTCTACCCCTCCATGCTTGTGGCAGTATTAAATTACCGCCCTCATTACCGGAAAGAAAAGAGGTTAGTCCGGGGTCGCTATATACCCCAATTCTCATAGGCTTGATATTCCACTCAGAAGACCCGGCACCAGTCTCCGTCCAGAGCATGGCCTTAATGAATAACCAATCAAGGGATCTATATCCTGCTACGCCCGATAAATGCCGATTGTATTCATTTACCGCTATTTGAATTTCACAATCCCAAGCATTCCACCGCGCATCACCAACAGCTTTTTTTAGCCCGTCCTGCCACTTTTCAAAGCCACTTTTGGGGGGAGTTAATACAGTCATATGCAGTCCTTTTTGTTATGCGCCCATCAGTATTTATTAGCGCACGCGAAGGATAGCGAAACAGCATTTTTAAAAAGTATCGATTTTTCACAAATAGAAAATGTGGCATCTATTACCGCATAAAAGGATCGCAATTCTAACCACAAAAACCATGTTCGCTTTTTATGAATCACCCGAGAGAAAAGAATCAGAACGACAGCCATTTTGAACCCAGCTTCAAATCCTCCCGCACCTTATTTATGGATGCCGGTTCAACTCCTCATTTTTTATATAAACCACCCCAAATGACCCACAAATTTGGCACGCCAACGCAATCTACAAGGGTGCTGAAGGCTTAAAAATCAATGAGTTAGGTGTATCCGGGAGCAAATCCCCCCGGCTCCACCACATAACGAACCCCAACATATTGATTATGTTGGGGTTTTTTATTTACTCATCCAGTTACAATTTGGTATTGCCTACAATTTGCCCACTCGATAATTAACCCCCAAATAAAAACCCCGATCAGTAATGACCGGGGCTTTTGTCGTTTGGTCAATATCTACCGAAGGCAGGGCGCCTCCTGTGGATGTTGTTTGCACTTACTGCGGATTAGTCAGAATCAACGAGTACATCTCCAAGGTTGAGCTATCCCAAGTTGTGGCATAGCGACCTTCGGCGAAGTTTTTCGCAACGCATACAGAGTTGGTGTTGCCTAAATAATCGACTTTCGAACAGGTTTGAATATACAAGCCAGCTTTGTAGTAGCAAGAACCTGAAACACCGACCATTGCAATATCTTTACCTGTTGCAGGGTTGCGGGTGTCTTTGGTTGCACCTGTGCGGAGATTTTTGTAAACAACACGCATGCCTGATGGCGTAGTGGTTACATCAATAGTGTGCTCATCACCCAGCTTGTAAGCAGTATCCAATACTACGGTAGTTGTATCGTTATTGAAGCGGGCTTCCATTACTCCGGTATCGGAGACGCCATTGGCTCCAGTGGCTGGACCAAAATATTTCACCATCAGATTGTCGTTAGACGCATCGTGAATTTGCGCCACAGTTGCGTTAGGCGAGTCAGTTTTGGTGGTGGTTAACAATTTTTGACGAACGCTCATGCCATTACTCGTGCCAGTACAATTCCACGCAGCATTGGTAGTGCCGTCGCTTTGCATTTCGCGTAATTCAGAGCGCGCATAAGCGGTGCCAGTACTGGTGCGGGCGCCACCGGCGATGGACTTAAACACAATGCTGGTGCCATTGGCGCCAAGTGTGAAGTAATCCGGATGACTGTAGGTTTTCAGGGTGGGATGCTTGATTTCACCGGCTTTATTGGAGTCATTAGTGAAGCTGATCGGCAAGGTGATTTTCCAATTTTTCAGGAATTGCACATCGGAAAGATCAGCCGGTACACCATTGGGATTGGCGGAGCTGGATGCAACTGAAGAAGCCTGGCTCGATGAACTGCTGCTAACTGCTACGGATGATTTAGATGAGCTGGCAACAGAAACCACGCTTGAGGCTGCACTAGAAGCCACGATGCTAGACGCTGCGCTCGACGCCACTACGCCACCGCCAACCAATGCAAAGCTGTCAAAGCGACCTTCGCCACCATTGTATGCACCTGCAATAGTCACTGAAGTTGCAGAACCAGTACTGAAGGTAAGGCTTTGCTTGGCCCAGCTGCTGGTATCGCCAGCCTGTGTGTAAGTGGTGCCATTAAGGGTTGCAGTCAGCTTGCCCTTGCCCAGCAAATAGGCGCTCAGGGTGTAAGTGGTGTTAGCAGAAACACTTAAAGAGCGGGAGAAAATACCGCTGGATCCATCGATTTTTGCCGACTTTGCGCCTTCATAAACATCGCTGGTTGAAATGGCGGCGCTGCCACTGCTGGTCCAATCGGCCCAGCTGCTTTCAAAGCCAGGGTTGGTAAAGGTTTGCGCTGCCGCTGCGGAAGAGGCTGCACTTGAGGCAACAGAAGTCGCTACCGATGATGCCACCGAAGAAGAGGCAACGCTGGTTGAATCCAGAGTGAACGCATCGAAACGACCTTCACCACTGTTATAGGTGCCGGAAATAGTAATACTAGTGGCAGAACCAGAGTTAAAGGTCACCGTTTTTTTAGTCCAGCTGCTGCCGCTATGAGAGGCAGTATAAGTAGTGCCATTAACCACGGCATTCAGCTTACCCTTACCCAAAATATACGCGCTCAGGCTGTAATTGGTGTTGGCCGATACACTAACCACACGCGAAAAAGTGCCTGAAGAGGAAGACAATTTTGCCGATTTACTACCTGCGTAAGCATCGCTAGTAGAGATGGCCGCACCACTGCTACTAACAGTCCAGCCAGTCCAACTGCTTTCAAAGCCATCATTACTAAGCGATACAGAAGCTGCATGAGACAAAGACGCAGGGAGAATGCAAATGCCGAGTGCGGCAATTGCGTGTTTATAGTTCAACATAGATAGTTACCTGTGATTTATTAGAAATTATTGTGGGTTGCCTTTAATCCATCAGTAGGTGTTCGACCACTTCAGTTGTGTTCGTCAACAATATTAAACATCGCCCACAACAAAAACCAGACTCATTGGTAATTCTTATTTTCATAAATTGGTATTACCAAACAGAGGAGCTTGTCGAAAAACACAAAAAAGTGGGTGCCGCTTTTCCAGATCAGTATTCTTTTTGGATTTTTTATTTCGCCGTAAAGGCATTGTAATTACTTGTAAAATATAACTTTTTATTAATTAATAACTTCTTTCAAACAAAAAAACCGGACTTGTATTTCAACCATATTGATGTTTTATGGCACGATTTTCTGAGTGTAAGAAATGTGAAAAATTCCCCTAAATTTTTTAAATAGTAAAATTGGTAATAACAATAAATGTGTACTTTAGTAACCATGGCAGGGATAAACAATAGAAAATTGGAATGACCAACAAATTAAATGGTATTACCAACAAAAAGGAGACAATAAGCTGCGCGATAAAAATATAGGCTGGGGAATAAAGTGAGGGGGTACAATGCCCAACCTCCCAACCCCTCTGGGATTAGAGGCGATCAAACGCCCCCACTGAGACAGTATCCAGACCATGTCCTCCTACACCATCCTCGCCGACGCAATCGAATCTGCCACTGAAGAAAAGAACAGCGATTTTTTAACCTTTCTTCATCCCGTGACTTCACGCGAAGAAGCGATTGCACATGTTGATGCCTACCGCAGACAGTATCCCGATGCCAACCATGTGTGCTGGGCTTATGTGATTGGCAATACGCGGCAGCCACAAACCCAGGCCTTTAGCGATGACGGTGAGCCATCCGGCACGGCGGGAAAACCTATGCTGCACGTGCTGACTGAGCGGGAGGTAGGCAATTCGCTCGCCGTAGTGGTGCGCTATTTTGGTGGAGTGAAGTTGGGCGCGGGTGGTTTGGTGCGCGCTTATTCGAGCGCGGTGTCTGCGGCGGTCAATGCGGCGCAATTAGTTGCAGTAACACCGAGTGTACATATGCAAGTGGCGGTGGATTTTGCGCGGGAAACAAAAATCCGCCACCTTGTTGCGCTCTATCAAGGGCAAATTTTACAGGTGGATTACGCCACCCAAGTCACCTTGGAAATAAACTTGGCGGCAGCACAAGCAGAACGATTTGCGCAGCAAGTTATTAATGAAACGGCTGGAGATGCAGTTGTCGATTTCCCCGATACTCATTCGACTAGGGGATAGCAACAACCAATCCCGATCCTTAACGCTAGCCTATAAAGGAAATCCAATATGAAAGTGATGGTCATGGTAAAAGCATCCCCGGGTTCAGAAGCGGGGAAAATGCCGACGGAAGCATTAATGACAGCGATGATGAATTTTAATGCGGAGCTGGTGAAAGCCGGCATTATGGAGTCCGGCGACGGACTAAAACCCAGCAGCCAAGGTGTGCGCGTGCGCTTCAGTGGCGATAAACGCCTAGTGACCACTGGCCCATTTACCGAGACCAATGAATTAATCGCCGGCTACTGGATTTGGAATGTAAAGTCGATGGAAGAAGCGGTCGAATGGGTGAAGAAGTGCCCCAATCCTATGGACGACGAAGATTCCGATATCGAAATCCGCAGTTTTTATGAGATGGACGATTTTGCCGCTGCAGACCCGGATGGCCAAGCTCGCGAAAAAGAAAACGCGTTACGCCAGGCGATTGCAATGCAAAAAGTAGAGGTGAATAACTATTTATTTTTCTCAGGCCGCTGCGACGAAGCGCTGGCGTTTTATCAACAACATTTGAGTGCCGAGATTAAGTTTTTAATTCGCTTTAATGAATCGCCCGAGCCAATGCCGGAAGGTATATTACAGCCAGGCTTTGAAAACAAAGTGATGCACGCAGAAATTAGCCTTGGCAACGTGCGGATGATGGTGTCGGATGGCTGTAATGACGCAGACAAATTCAGCGGTTTCCGCATCGCATTAAATGTACCCAGCGCAGATGAAGCCCAGCGCATTTTTACCGCACTGGCGAGCAATGGCGGCAAGGTCGATATGCCGTTAAGCAAAACCTTTTGGTCGCCGCTTTACGGCCAGGTAACAGATCAATTTGGAGTGGGCTGGATGGTGATGTTACCGGGTGATGAACCGGCACAATGAGTTAAGCCTAGCAAAATGGCAGTCGCATGATGCGCATAAACGGTATCGCGTGACTGTCATTTTTTGTGCAAATTACTGGGTTTAGTTTCCCTTCTTCAAGTGGGTGAGCCGCCACCAAGTGAGCAGTGCCGCCGCCGCAGGAACAGTAAAGACCAACAAAAAAACAGGCAATTCTTCAATAAAGGTGTAACCCGCACGGTTGATACCGAACCACATATTGACTGCAGTAATCACCAGCCAGAGTGGGATAAAAAACAGCTCTGCTTTGGCCATAGGTTTTACCCCGGCACCCGCAAAGACTCGCGCGAGCAACTGGCAAAAAAACAGCAAAACAAAACCGCCAACCAAAACCATGAGTGTGTGCATAGCAACTCCTACTTTCTTAGTTATGTTGTAGATTTAACCCCAGTGTAACCAATTCCACCATGGCAACCAATTCCTTGCTTAGTTTATCAACCGATGCCTGATGCCATCCACCTGCATGTAATTCTTGCTCCAGGTTAAATGCACAAATTTCCAACTGATTCATGCCCAAGCTACCGGCAAGGGATTTTAACGAGTGCACCTGATTGAGCGCCTCCGCTACATTGTTTGCTAACAATAGCGGTAACTGCGCTGGAAATTCGGCGCGCTCCCGCGCAAAACGCTCCAGTAAGCGGCGGTACAGTGCTTCATTGCTCATTAAATTATGCAGTGCACGCGCTGTATCAATTCCACCATTGTGCAAAAACTCGAAGCTATTGGCCTTGGGTACCAGATCATCGGCCACACGACACACATTCCCCCACTGTTCCAAGATACGATGCAGCTGCCTGGGATCAATAGGTTTGGACAAATAATCATCCATACCTGCGGCCAAATAGGTTTCTTTGTCGCCCGGCAAGGCATTGGCGGTCACTGCAACAATCGGCAGGCGCTTCCCTTCGGGCAAGGCGCGAATGCGCGCCGTGGCTTCAACACCATCCATACAAGGCAGCTGAATATCCATTAATACCAAATCAAATGCCTGCTGTTGGATGATGGCAATCGCTTCCGCGCCGGAGCCGACACAAGTAGCAGTTGCATCCATAGACTCCAGCAGCGATAAAATAATTTCCTGATTCAGCAGATTATCTTCCACCACCAAAATGCGGCAATCGCTTAACGCTAATTTTTTAGGCTTGGGATCAATCTGCAATAGATCCGGCGCAGAGGTGTGATGATATTTTTCCAACTTCACCCGCAAGCGAAAACAACTGCCCTGCCCCGCGGTACTTTTGACATCGATGCGCGCCTGCATCAAATCGGCAAGGTTTTTACAAATCGACAAACCCAAGCCGGTGCCTTCAAAGCGGCGCGCACTGGAGGCATCTACTTGTTGGAATGGCTGAAATAAATTTTTCATTTTTTCAGTGTCGATACCAATGCCGGTATCTTCTACTTCAAATAACAATTCGACTCGCTCCTGCCAATCGCGCACTTTGGTGACACGAATACTGATGCTGCCCTGATCGGTAAATTTCACCGCGTTGGCGCAAAAGTTAATCAGGATTTGCCCCAACCTGAGCGCATCACCCAACAGCAACTTGGGGATTTTAGGGTCGATATCCACATTCACTTGCAAGCCTTTTTCCGAGGCTTTATCCCACACCAAATCCACCGCTTTATCGACCAACTGATCGATGGAAAACTCACTGTGATCCAGCGTAAGCTTGCCTGCTTCCATGCGTGAAAAATTTAAAATATCGTTAATGATTTGTAATAGATGTTCACCTGAATCGCGCATTTTTTCCAAATAGGTGCGCTGTTTAAGTTCAGACTTGTTGGCCAGAGCGATATGCGCGAGGCCGATAATGGCATTGAGTGGTGTGCGAATTTCATGGCTCATATTGGCGAGAAATTCGGCCTTGCTTTGAGACGCGGCAAGCGCCGCATCTTTAGCAGACATAAGTTCATGGGTGCGCTCAGTGACCATCTGTTCCAGATTTTGATTGACCTCTTCCAGCCGCTGGTTGGCCACAACCCGCTCGGTGACATCCACCCAAATTCCCGCAAACGCCTGTGGCTCTTGTCCCTGGGTATAGGTCACCGGGAAACGTGCAATGCGAAAATAACAGGGAGTGCCGTCGGGCATGCGCAGCTCGGTAATGTAATCTTTCCGGTATGACTCGGCACCCACACGCTCTTCCGCTTGTAGCAGCGGTTTAAGCCACACCGGCAAGGGCAATTCATATAGCGATCGCCCCAACAACTCATGCTCAGCCATTTGTACAATTTCGCAAAAAGCAGGATTAACCACGGTTAAGACATGATCGAGCGAGGTCATATGAATGGGCGCGGGCAAATTATCCAGCAGCGAGTGAAAGCGACCTTCACGCATCAGCGCATTGCGACGGTTAATAATTGCAGTCATGGTCAGCAACACAATTAACAGAATCGCCGCCGCACTCAATCCGACAATAATATTGCGCGAGGCTATGTAGGGCTCCATCGCTTCATCTACATCCTGTTCGATGATCACCCCCAACGCCATCTCATCAATCCAGCGGCCCGCCCCCACAACGGCAACCCCGCGATAATCCGGATAGCCCACTTTGATCGATTCGCTTTGGTGATGAATTAAAAAGTCCACCATTTCGGTGAAGGATCCCGCTTGCCCACGGGTACGCGGGCGCCGTACTTCTGTGCCTATCCGGGTCATTTGCGGCTGCAACGCACCCGCTGCGCGCTTGGAATCTGCCAGTGGAAAACGTGCGGGAGTTATAAATCGGCCTCGATTATCAATGGCATAAATTTCCCCTGAGCGCCCGGTACGAGCGTTAAAAAAGATGGGGAAAAAACTCGACTGGGTATTAAAACGCAAACAAAAATACCCTGGCTCCGCCCCGTCTGATTCAAGTAATACACACATGTTTTGCATGAGGGTGCCCGCCGGTTGCAGGCCGCGCGGGCCATCCAATGGGTAGATTGCCATTACCGGGCGGGAGATAGCCGGGCGATTAGCTAAAGCCTTATCCAATACCTCACGGGTTTCCGCCAACCGCACCGGCTGTTTTATGTAATTTTGGGTACTGGCCGCTACCAGCGTACGCTGGTGATCAATCACCGAAAAACCATCAAAGCCCATCGCCATCAACGCCGGATACAACCATTCGCGCAGTGCGGTATGTGTAGCCAGATTATCACCCTGCTCCTGCAGCACTTGCCGCAATAAAATTTTGCCCTGTGCCGAATTGGCCAGCATTTGAATCGCTGCAAGATTTTGCTGCTGCCAGAACTGGATAAATTCACTAAATGAATTGAGCGAGGTTTGCAGATGCTCCCGTGCAATCTGCTCCTGACTGGCGTGGATATGGCGCAATGCGAGGCTGGTGAAAAAAAACAGCAGCACTATAGCGAGTGCTGCTGACAACAGGGTGGGATTAACCAGCGAGAGAAAGTGAACGTATTTGTTTACCCGAGACTTTTTTGACATATGGTTTGTTTAGGTTGCAACTCTTGTTCGATCCAGCCCATCAGCTCGCGCCCAGGCATGGGCCGCGCCAGCAGGAAGCCCTGCGCCTGTTTACAGCCCAGGCTTTTAAGCAAGTGTAGCTCGGCTTCGGTCTCTACACCTTCTGCAACCGTAGTAATGCCTAATCGCTGACCCATTTCGATGGCAGATTTCAAGATATTGCGAATATATTGCCGCCCAGGTGCGCCCTGAATAAATGAGCGGTCGATTTTTAGCTCTGAAAAGGGAAAACGCGACAGCTGTTGCATGGATGAAAAACCGGTGCCGTAATCGTCGATGGAAATGCCAAAGCCTTTTAACCGCAAACGGCTGATAGTGGCGAGCGCGGATGGCAAATCCATCACCAAGGCACTCTCGGTGATTTCAAACGTCAGAAAATTCGCGGGAATTCCCTGGCGAATCACGCGCTGGATAATCTCGTTAGCGAGGTTAAATTCCGCCAGGGATTTGGCCGAGAGGTTAATGGCCACTGGAACATACTGCCCCTGCTCCCACCAGCCATTCATATCCTGCAATACTTGCTCAAGCACCGACAGGGTTAAGTCGCCAATTAGACCATGCTCTTCTGCCAGAGGAATAAATACGCTCGGTGGAATCCAATCGCCCTGCTGATTTTTCCATCGCGCGAGCGCTTCAACACCGGCGATTTTCATCGATTCAAGATCAATTTTAGGCTGGTAATAAACTTGAATAGTGGCGCGATCCAAAGCGATTTTTAATTGCTCGGCATCCGTATCTATCGGACGATTAAAGTGAGTGAGCGGACCGCCGCCGGTATTGTAGCTATTCAGTGCATCCGCCAAATCTACCGGGTTAACTGGCTTGCGAAATGCGCCCAGTAAACTAATGCCCAGCGCCTCGGCCATAGTCGCCACCGCGCTAATTAAGACTTCGTCGGAACTGCTGGCCAATACCACAGCGGGTTTATGCTGCAATTGTGCAAGTTGTTGCAATACCTCAATGCCATCCATCACCGGCATTTCCAAATCCAACAACATCACGGCAGGCATTTGCGTTAATTGCGCGAGCTGCTCTATGGCCAATTTACCATTGGCCGCTTCGTACACCTGATTGATCCCGAAGGTGCGCAAGCAGAGGTGTGCGCTGTACCTGTGCATACTACTATCATCTACAACCATCACCCCCTGCTGCTGAATATCGCTGTGCAAATTGAGTAGCGGTGTTTCATTGATCGAAGTATTAAGTGAAATCATATATCGCTCACAGGCTCCGGAAGACTGATAAAACTACAGGTTAAGCGCGTGCGCCGACTCACCCTTAACTCGCGATACGCCGAAATTCTGGCACTACCGCTGCTGGCTTGCGGTAAATTGATGGGCTCACAGTTTTTATTCCAAAATTCAACCCCTGCAAACTCTCACAGTGACCCAAAATCAACCAGCCACCTGGGCGCAGTGAACGCAACATATTTGTGATCACTTTTTGTTTGGTCTCGTTATCAAAATAAATCAGCACATTGCGCAAAAAAATCACATCAAATTGTTCATTGGTAGTGCGCGGATGCAAAAGATTGTGCTGTTCAAAGGTAATGCGTGAGCGCAGCGACGGCACTACCGCCAACATGCCTTCATATTCACCAATCCCGCGGCGACAGTAATTTTTTAAATAATCAGCGGGAATGTGATTGATGCGCTCTGCGCGATACACGCCGGTACGCGCATGATCCAATACTTTGCCAGAAATATCGGTGGCCAAAATATCCCAATCGCATTTACCCAAGGTATCAGCCAACACCATTGCAATGCTGTGCGGTTCTTCACCGGTAGAGGAAGCAGCGCACCACACACGCATTTTGTGATGCCCCTGCTGCGGAATAATTACATCGCGCAGAAAATCAAAATGCGCGGGTTCGCGAAAAAAATAGGTTTCGTTCGTGGTGAGCAAATCGAGCATAGTGCTGCGCTCTTGTGCACCCGCAGGGCTGCAAACATAAGCAAAATAGGTTTCGTAATCTTTGTGCCCCAACAACTCCAACCGGCGCCACAACCGGCCTGTGACCATCGCCGTTTTTTCCTCACCAATAACAATGCCAGCAGTGCGATACACGTAATCGCGGATTTTATGGAAGGCAAATTGGCTAATGTTGGAATGTGTACTCATAATCCTGGCCGCTACTGGGTTCGTCATGGTGGGCACTCGGTGCCGTTATGGTGAAAATATCCTTGATGACACAGTCTGGTGATTTGCCTTGGCAAAGCACCGTCATTGGTTCCCAGTGTGCGGGTTTGGCAAAAAAGTGGTGAGAGTAAAAATACTCAGGCGGGGTGAGGGAGAATACCTAAGGGGATGGAATACAAACCATTAGACTAGCCGATGATAGCCAAGGCTAACGCCTGGCTGCTGGCAGCATAAAATCACGCATTAGCTCCATGGCAGAATTGACGCGCAGCTTTTCCATAATGCGCGCGCGGTGGTTCTCTACCGTGCGCACGCTCAGGTTAAGTTTGCTGGCGATATCTTTACTGGGCAAGCCATCGAGCACCGCTTGCAGCACTTCTTGCTCTTTGGGTGTTAACAGCGCAATACGCGCCTCGCGGGTGGCTAGCTGCAAACGCTGCTGATGCAGCTGGCGGCTCAGTGCAAGCGCGGCCTGTAACTTTTCCAAAAACTGATGGCCATTAATAGGCTTCTCAACAAAATCGAATGCGCCCTGTTTCATCGCCTCTACCGCAGCGCTGACTTCAGCATATCCAGTCACAATAATCAGCGGCGGCGGCACTGGATAGCGTTGCTGCAACACCTTATGCAACTGCAGGCCACTCACTCCGGGCATGCGCATATCGGTAATCACACATTCGCAGGGGCGCGGGGAATATGACTCAAGGAAAGCTTCAGCACTGGTAAAACACACAGGCTCCACCCCTATGGGCTCCACGATACCGCTCATTAACTCAAGGGTAATGCTGTCATCATCGATAAGATATGCGGTTGCTATAGCCATTCTATTCATTGAGCACTCGTCATTAAACACGCTTAATTGATTCCTTGATGCCATTTGAGTGTAGCAGAGCGCGCCAAATTTACCTTTTTGCGGCCTTGCACTCAGGCCGTATCTCCGCTAAAAAGCGCCCTCCTTGCCTCATACCATTTTTTTACGACATTTAGCTTATGACCAGATCAATAACCCCCGACTACTTACAGCGCTTTAGCGGCCTCGCCCGGCTCTATGGGCAGGATGCGCTCGCGGCACTGACCAATGCCCACTTTGTGGTGATAGGTTTGGGTGGTGTGGGGACTTGGGTGGCTGAGGCGCTGGCTCGTTCCGGTGTCGGTGAACTGACGCTAATCGAGATGGATGAGGTGTGTGTAACCAATACCAATCGCCAGTCCCATGCGCTGAAATCCAATATTGGTCGCTCAAAAAATCAGGTGATCAGCGAGCGCTTGCGCGATATCAACCCCGAGTTGATTATTCATTCTATCGACGATTTTATCGACGAACACAATATGAAAACGCTGGTGGGAAAACAGCATCACGTGGTGATCGATGCGATTGATGCCGCGCATTTGAAAGCGCGGTTAGTCGCCTATTGTTTGGCGATCAAAGTGCGTTTGATTACCGTGGGCTCATCGGGCGGTAAACGCAACCCGCAAGCGGTAACGGTAGATGATTTAGGCCGTTCAATCAGCGACCCCATGCTCGCCAAGGTTCGCACCCAGTTATATCGCCACCACAATTTTGCGCGCGATAAAAACCGCAAATTCCGCGTCGATGCCGTTTATTCAACCGAGCAGATGGTTTACCCACAACCTGACGGCTCCGTGTGTATGGATAAACAAACACTGACCGATGGAGTGAAATTAGATTGTGCCGGAGGTTTTGGTTCAAGTGTGATGGTGACCGGCACCTTTGGCTTTATTGCCGCAACAAAAGCGATTGAGCGCTATTTGAATAAACAAAAAAACGCAGCTGAACAATAACAGCCTAATCAGTAGCCAGCGCTAAAGCTCGCTCCATAATCCGTTTAAAACCATTATTGCGCGACGGTGTAAGGTGTTTATCAAAACCCAACTCAGCCAGTGTGGAGGGTAAATCCAGCAGCGCAATCTGCGCCGACGATTTGCCATTGAGCTGCACCAACAACAGCGCCGTCAACCCATTCATCACACTGCTTTCAGAATCAAACGCAAAATAGTGTTGCTCGCCCTCTTGCTCATGCACCAACCACACCGGCAGTTCGCAACCTTTAATCAGATTTTCAGGCACCCGTATTGCCGGTTTTGGCTGGATTAATTTGCCCCACTGAATAATCAGTCGATACTGCTGCTGCCAATTGTTTGCAGCCATTAATTCAGCAAGGATTACACCACCAAGATCATCGCGACTTATCACACCGACATACCCGAATACAGAAAGAGATTGCAATTATAGGGGCAAGTGTAAACTTTAAAAATCTTTACCCGCATACAACCACTTATCTGGTAAACCTGAGGTTAGAATAGAATCACACACAATAATTGCTGCACGACAGCAAAACGCGCTTACCACGCCTCCCAGCTCTCGCGAATGATAAATAATGAATTTGTCCACCGAGGGATGTTTATGAAACTGTTTATCTCCATCTTTAGCACAGTTATTTTTGCTATTCTGCTCAGCGCGTGCAGTGCACCGCAAACCGCACAATCGTCTATTGAAGAAAATAGATCATCCAGCAAAATTATTGCCTACTATATGGGCGATGGCTCGGATTTACAGCGCTATAACTTCAACCAAATGACGCATATCATTTATAGTTTTTTGCATTTGAATGGCAATGAATTATCGTTTGATGGCGACCAAGACAAGCAAGCGCTACAGCGTTTAGTCGCGTTAAAACAACAATACCCTCATTTAAAAGTTATGCTGTCGCTCGGTGGCTGGGGCGGTTGTGAGACTTGCTCTGACATTTTTAATACTGCGGAAAATCGCCAGGCTTTTGCCAAATCTACACTTGCGATTATCAAAGAGTACCAAGCGGATGGTATAGATCTGGATTGGGAATACCCCACCATTGCCGGTTTTCCCGGCCATAAATTCGCACCGCACGACCGAGCCAACTTCACCGCGCTGATTCAGGAATTGCGCACAACATTTGGCAATCAATACGAATTAAGTTTTGCTGCAGGCGGTTTCGATACGTTTTTAGAAACGGCAGTTGACTGGGATGCGATCATGCCGCTGCTGGATAATGTCAACCTGATGACCTACGACATAGTCAATGGCGCAACGCCGCACACCGGCCACCACACCGCACTCTATTCCACTGCAGAACAAAAAGATTCCACCGATAACGCTGTGCAATTTTTATTGCGCAAAGGTGTAGCGCCAGAAAAAATTATTATCGGCACCGCGTTTTATGCACGGGTATGGGAGCAGGTTGCTGCGACTAATCATGGTTTGTATCAACCCGGTGTACATATCGAGGGCGCTGGTTTCAAAGAATTTTCCACCCGCTTTAATCCCGCAGATGGTTATATCTACCACTGGGATGACGTAGCAAAAGCACCCAGCGCTTACAATCCAAAAACTAACGTATTTGCCACCTTTGATGACCAGCGCTCGCTCGGTGAAAAAGCTCGCTATGTGCAAATGCACAAGCTGGGCGGCATGATGTTTTGGCAGCTACCGCACGATACCGACAGCGATGGACTAGTCGATAGCATTTATAAAAACCTGAGCAATAAAGTCAAATAGACAAAATGAAACTCTGTTTTACTGCAAGTTTTCTTCTGGGTTTGCAGTAAAACCCCTTTAAAAGTTATAAGCACAACAAGAGTTCCACAAGTTTCTGTTAGCCAAACAAAAACTGTGCTTTACTTACGGTGACTTAACAAATCAACCGCACCTATCATGACTATCCAGCACGATATTTTAAAAGCAAGGCTGCTTGGATTACTCATTATTATTACCTTTGTAGCCCTCGCTTTTCAGGCGTATGGGCCGCAAAAAGTATTGTCATTAGAACCTGGAACTGACTATCACGTAGAAGTCATTGATGACCGGGGCAATGGTGGAAAATCCGTTGCCACATTAACTCAAGATGCCGAAAAATTTATCCTTAATTGCGACATGATTCAATCCGACTACCCTTGGCCTTACTGTGAAATCAGCTTTATTCTGATTGATGACAAGGGCAACGGAAAGGATATGAGCAATTATCACCAAGCCACGCTCTGGGCCAAATACAGCACACCACAACACTTTGGCATACGCTTTCAGCTAATTAATTTTAACCCGGCCTACTCAACAGCAGATGATCCAAACACCCTCAAATATAACGCAATTGAATTATTTGATACTCACGAGCGCTTTCCGCAAATCATCCAAATGCACCATATGCAAGTACCCACCTGGTGGCTGAGCCAAGGGAAAATTGCGCCCGATTACTGGGGGCCAGAATTTAATAATGTGCGCGGGGTACAAATATCTACCGGTGAAGGAGCCAAGCCGGGGAAATACCAAATGATTATTGATCGGGTAGAAATCAGCGGTAAATATATTAATGACCGTACATTGTATTTTGGCCTCTTATGTATTTGGACTTTATTGGCGGCCGCATTTTTAATAGATACATTGCTTAAAACCAAAAAAGAGCTCAACACCAATTTGCAGCGTCAAAAACAATTGGAAGCCCTTAACGCCCTACTCAACAAAGAGCATCGCCAATTGGAAGATCGTTTGACCCGCGACCCGCTGACAGGCGTATTAAATCGCGATGGTTTGGCACCGATTTTTAAACAAAATTGGAGTACAGATTCAACACCTTTGCTGTCGCTTATTTTTATTGATATCGATCACTTTAAAAAAATTAACGATACCTACGGCCACAATGTTGGCGATCAAGTGTTACTGGCGTTTGCGCAAACCCTTAGTGAAAACACGCGCTCACAGGATTTACTGGCGCGCTGGGGTGGTGAAGAGTTTGTTTTGGCTTGCCCTGATACGACGCTGGAAAAAGCATCGGGTTTGGCGGAAAAGTTACGCCGCTGCATCGAGGAAAATGAGTGGCCTAAAGCATTGCAAGTTACCGCCAGTTTTGGCGTTGCGCAAATGTTACAACAAGAATCACCTACAGATTTTATCGCGCGCGCCGACAAAGCGCTCTATGTGGCAAAAGCCCAAGGGCGCAATTGTGTGCGCGTCTCTAATCAACCCCCTGCCGTTTTAACTGCGGTGAAATAAACCCATCGCATTGCAGCTAGTAGCTACCGCAATCTCATCAATACTAGTACCACGCAGATCTGCCAATACCTGCGCCACCTGTGGAATATATTCAGGACTATTGCGCCGCCCTTGTTTTCCCTGCAACGGCATATCTGGCGCATCGGTTTCCAACAGTAAATATTCCAGGGGGATTTTTGTTACCGCTGCACGGGTTTTTTGCGCGCGTTCATAGGTAATTGTGCCCCCCACACCAAGATAGAACCCCAACCCAACATACTGCTGCGCAATGTCATAACTGCCGCTAAACCCATGAATCACCCCGCCCGCTTGCGGTTTATTTTTTTTGAGCAAAGCGATCATTTCATTGTGCGCGTGAACACAGTGAACAATCAGCGGTTTATCGCATTGATTTGCCATATCAATATGGATATTGAGTAGTTGCTCTTGCAAGGCCATAGGTGTGGCGATGCGTTTATCCAACCCGCACTCACCAATCGCTACACAATGTGTTTTGCCTTCGCGATAGGATTGCAGCAACGCCTCATGCATGAGGGTAATAATTTTTTCCTGCATCGGCATATCGAGTAAACCTGCCGCATTTCTTGCAAACCACAGCTGTTGCTCAATCCAATGTGGATGTATGCCCACCGCATAATACAATCCCTCATATTGGCCACATAGTTGCGCTGCAGTATGCCATTGCTCAGGCGCCACGCCGGGCATTACCAAATGAGTCACCCCCAAATCCCGGCAAGCATGCCAGAGCGACGCTCGATCTGCGTTAAACTCCGCAAAATCAAAATGGCAGTGACTGTCGAAAAAGCGCATGGCGTTTCCTTGAATTAGTATTGCGCAAAACCGCCAATTAACGGCTATGCTGTGAACTATAAAAAGCGGTGCCGGTTGAGTACTGTAAAAAAATTGAAACGGGAGAATTCGCCGGCATTATGCTGACCGACTTAAAAAACAAGTTCCAGCGTGGAATGGTATATCTATTTGCTATTCTCGCCAGCCTGCTGATCGCGCCTTTTTGTGTGATCCGCTACCTTAATGGCGAGGTAGCCAATGCGATAGTGGACTTGGCTATAGTAATCGCTGCACTAAGCAGTGCTATTTATACCTACAGACGCGGCCAAGCGACACAGCTAATCTCCAATATCACCGCCCTGCTTTACTCCTCAGGTGCGGTTGCAGTGGCCCACCTGAATGAACCTATCTTCGTGTTTTGGCTTTTTCCGGCACTAATCGCCAACTTTTTTTTACTGAGCGCCAAGGCAGCTTTAATTGCCAACCTATTGACCATAGCCGCCATTCTGCCAATTGCATTGCATCTGAAAACCATGACCGAGGCCTTTGCCATGATCGCCTCTTTGTTAATGTGCGGCAGCATGGCCTATGTGTTCGCCTTACTTACTCACAAACAGCAGTTACTACTGCAGGGTTACGCCACACAAGATGCGCTCACCGGGCTGGGTAACCGCCGCGCAATGGATGAAGAGATGCGCTTGAGCATGGCGGACTTTGCCCGTAAACAAACCCCTGTCACCTTGATACTGCTGGATCTCGATTTCTTCAAAATGGTGAATGATAAATTTGGCCACAATACGGGCGATGTGGTTCTGGTAGAGCTAGCTAATTTGCTCAGTAAACGTATACGCAAAACTGATCGGGTCTTTCGCTTTGGGGGCGAGGAGTTTGTGGTGATTGCACGCAATACCGCGATGGCCGACGCACTAATCATTGCCGAACAGTTGCGCGTACAGATTGAAGTCGAACTAAGCGATCCAGACGGTGCACTAACCGCCTCCTTTGGCTGCGCCGAACTACTTCCCGATGAAACATTGGAGGAATGGTTTATCCGCGCGGATAAAGCGGTTTACCAAGCCAAACAGCAAGGGCGCAATTGTGTAGTGGCGGCCGATTAACACGCCACCGCAAGCGAACTGGCGCTGACTTTGCGATTCTTAATCCCCGCTCAATATTCCTCTGCGTTATGCTCCCAGCTGAACTTATCGATTATCAGGGTTATCCATGCAGTCACTGATTAACACCATCATTGAACAAGTCGATCAAATTGTTTTAGGTAAAGATCAGCAAGTGCGTCTGTCGCTTGCCTGCCTGTTCGCCGAAGGCCATCTGCTTATTGAGGATCTGCCCGGCATGGGCAAAACCACCCTCGCCCACTGCCTCGCCAAGGTGCTCGGTTTGAAATTTGAGCGGGTGCAGTTCACCAGCGATTTACTGCCCGCCGATATTCTCGGTGTAGCGATTTTTGAACGCGAACAGGGGGTGTTTAAATTCCACCCCGGCCCGGTATTTACCCAAGTGTTATTGGCCGATGAAATCAACCGCAGCTCGCCCAAAACCCAAAGCGCCCTATTAGAGGCGATGGAAGAAGGGCAAGTGACGATTGAAGGTAAAAGCCGCCCACTGCCCAAGCCGTTTTTTGTGATCGCCACGCAAAACCCTTTATCCCAAAGCGGGACGTTTCCGCTGCCGGAATCGCAACTCGACCGCTTTTTAATGCGCATCTCCCTCGGCTACCCCAGCCCTGCATCCGAACGCATGCTGTTTGAAGGTGTCGATCCGCGCGCGCGCATTCGCCAGCTCACACCCATGGTTACCCATGAACAGCTGGCCAGCATTCAAGCCGCCGTACACAAGGTTAAAGCCAGCGATGCATTGCTCGATTATGTACAGCGCCTGATCGCCTTTACCCGCAGCGATAGCCAGTTTGCCTATGGCTTATCGCCCCGTGGCGCCCTGGCATTGTTGCGCGCGGCCAAAGCCTGGGCATTGATCCACAACCGCGAGTATCTGGTGCCGGAAGATGTGCAAACCGTACTGCCCGCCGTAGTCGGCCACCGGGTGCGTGGCCGCGGGCACAATCAGGATTGGGAGCCGCTGGTAAAACACCTGCGCGACAGTGTAAACGTCTTGGGCTAAGCCATGAGCAGCTATCTCGCGGGCTGGCGTGCAAACTGGGAGCGACGTTTTTATCGTTGGATCGACCAGCGATCGCCACGCGCACGCCAAGTGCAACTCACCCGCAAAAATCTCTATACCTTCCCCAACTTCACCGGCCTGTTGTATTTGGGGGTCACCCTGGTGATTTGGCTACTGGGCACCAACTACCAGAACAACCTGATTCTGGGGTTGAGCTATTTGTTGGTCAGCATTTTTGTGGTCAGTATTCTCCACGCCTTTGCCAATCTCGCCGGTATCACGGTCCGCTTTGTGGGCGCGCGCCCGGCGTTTGCCGGTGATCCAGCCAGTTTCATTCTGGAACTCAACTGCACCCACAAATCCGGTTGCGACAATCTGGAACTGCGCTGGCCGGGCGGTGAAACCCAAGTCATCACCCTCAATCAGGCTGAGCCGCAGCAGGTCATAGTGCGGGCGCAAAGTGAGCAGCGCGGCTATTTACGGCCGGGGCGATTGCTGGTGCAGAGCCGTTTTCCCCTCGGCATTATCCGCTGCTGGACCTGGCTCAATCTGGAGGCAACCGCACTTATCTACCCAGCCCCCATCAGTTGCGATGAACCCCAAGCCCAAGCCAGCGATGGCCACGAAGAGGGCGGCACCAGTCAGCGCGGCGGCGATGACTTTAGCGGCCTGCGCGACTATCAAGCGGGCGACCCGATCAAACACATCGCCTGGAAACAATTCGCGCAGGACAAAGGTCTGTTTACCAAAGAGTACGAAGCCTACTTTTCAGCAGAAAAATGGCTCGACTGGAACGGCCTCAACCAAACACAAGAGCTGCGTTTGTCTGGCCTGTGTTACTGGGCGCTGGAATACGAGCGGCGGCAAATTCCCTACGGCTTGCGCCTGCCCGGGCTGGAGCTCGCACCAGCATTAGGTGAACACCACCAGCAAGCGGTATTGGCGGCACTGGCCGAATTTAATCTGCCGCGCGATCAGCGCCGGGAGCAGAGCCATGTTCGCTAAACGGTTCAAAACCCATCCCCTGCGCAAACCGCAGACCGAATACCTCGCGCGGGACAAACTCGCCTGGCTGTTGGTCATGCAAGCCCTGCTAATTTTGCCCCTGCTGTTCAGCCTGCCCTTCTGGCTCTGGCTGGTGTGGGCGATCACTGCCCTGTGGCGCACACAGATGTTTCGCGGCCGCTGGGGGGCGCCCGGCAGCTTGGTTAAAACCCTGTTAGCACTGATTTGCGCGGGCGGCTTGTTCGCCAGCTATGCGGGCAAAACCGGCACCGAAGCCATGGTGGGTTTGCTGGTCTGCGCCTTCTCGCTCAAGCTGCTGGAAGTCAACTCCGCGCGTGACGCCCAATTGCTGGTGTTTATCGGCTTTATCATCACCGCCACCCAATTTCTGTTTAACCAAAGCCCGCAAGCTGCTGCTTACGCGATTCTTTGCGTGGTACTGTTGCTCGCCAGTTGGCGCTCGCTCTACCTCACCCATACACAAACTACCGGTCTGCGCCTTAAACGCGGGGCAATGATCCTGTTACACGCACTGCCGATCATGCTGGTGCTATTTGTGGTGATTCCACGCCTTGGACCCCTGTGGGCGATCCCCACCCAACAAACAGCCAAAACCGGTTTTAGCGATAGCCTCTCCCCCGGCGATTTAGGCAATCTCGCGCTCAACCGCGCACCGGCATTTCGGGTGGAGTTTAGTGACCAACCACCCGCCCCGAGCCAGCTTTACTGGCGCGGCCTGGTATTGGATAGCTTTGATGGCCGCACCTGGCGTATGCGCGATAGTTGGGGGGTACAACCGCGCAACTCAGATGAAACCAGCATCAAACGCGAAAAAACCAATTACAGCGTGATCGTTGAACCTCACGGCCAACCCTGGCTCTTCAGTTTGATGACCCCGCAGCGCGTGAACAACCCCAGCAACTCCATCCTCATCACCGCTGACTCTCTATTGATGAACCAGATTCCCGTCGCCCAGCGGATGCGCTATGAAGTGACCTCGGCACTGCAAATCGACTGGCCAGAGCCACCGCAACTCCACAAAATGCAGCGCGACTTTTACACCCGCCTGCCGCGCGACAGCAATCCGCAAACTCGCGCACTGGCCGACAGTTGGCGCAGCCAAAATCTGGGTGATGAGCAAATAGTTGCTCGAGCCTTAGCGCTGTTTAATCGCGAATTTACCTACACCTTGCAACCGCCACTGCTGGGCGAACACTCGGTCGATGAGTTTTTACTGGTCAGCAAACGTGGCTTCTGCGAGCACTTTGCCAGCAGCTTTAGCTTTTTGCTGCGTGCGGCAGGCATACCGGCGCGGGTAGTCGTTGGCTATCAGGGTGGGCGCTGGAATCCGGTAGAAAACTACCTGCTGGTCAGTCAATCCGATGCCCATGCCTGGACTGAAGTGTGGATTGAGGGCAAAGGCTGGCAGATGATCGACCCCACCGCCGCCGTTGCGCCCAACCGTATCGAACAAGGCATGAATGAAGCATTAGGAGAAAGTGATCAGGAGTTAATTGCCAATGCCTGGCAATCATCGCAGCTGCTATACCAACTGCAGCTGCGCTGGGACGCAGCCAACTACACCTGGCAGCGCTGGGTATTGAATTACGACACCGACGCGCAAGAGGGTTTGTTATCGCGCCTGCTCGGTGGCAGCGAACCCTGGCGCCTCACCCTCTGGCTGATTGGTTTGGGGTTAGCCGGCGCGGCACTATTTGCGTGGGCATTACTGCACAACAACCAAAGCACCGAGCTGCGCCCGGAAACTCGCGCCGTTAAAAAACTGGAACACAAACTCACCCAGTTGGGTTACCAACGCAAACCCGGCGAAACACTGCGCGATTTTATCCAGCGCGTGCTCTACAGCGAACCGCAATTCAAAACCGGGTTGACCAACATCGCCCAGTTGTTCGAACAGGTTGCATATCAAAATCGCACGGAACAGTTGGTGTTTTTGGAGCAGGCGATAAAACAATTTCCGCGTTGATTTTATTTACCTTAATTTCCTCTTAAGTTTCATTTTCTAGTCTGCATGCTAAGAAATCCCATTCTGAGGATGCAGCAATGAAACACCTGTCCACGGCCCTGCCCGACACCTCTGCTAATAGCTGGCATATGCCGCGCTTACCGCAGATTCGAATTCCCCGTTTTGGCTTGCAAACAACCGGCTCGCAAGAGCGCGCGGCGGTTGAGGCTTATATCCAACAACGCTTCGCAGCAGTGCATAAAGCGCAGGTCAATCATTTCCTGCCCAACATTATCAGCCTGCGCTGCGGCGGCGAATATTCTGCAGCGGTGGGTTTGGCGCCGGCCAGTAATGCCCAGGTATTTGCCGAGCAATATCTGTATGCACCGGTTGAGCAGGTCATAAGCGAAAAACTAAACCTGCAGGTAGCGCGCGACCAAATTGTCGAGATTGGTAATCTGGTATCCACTTGGAAAGGCAGCAGCTTGTTATTGTTTATCGTGATTGGCGAAGTAATGGAGCGCCTGGGTTATCACTACGTGATGTTTACCGGCACCCGCGAAGTAAAAGCCCTGCTCGCTCGCTTGCGCTATTCACCCATAGTACTGGCCGATGCCGACCCAGCGAGATTAGCCGACGGCGGCGCAAGTTGGGGCAGTTATTACCAGAACAAACCACAAGTCATGTTTGGCGATAACCGCCCCGCTATGGCTGCGGCACGCAAGAATCCCATGTATCGCGCAACCGTGGCAGCGATCAACCGCCCGATTGAAAAAATCTGCACCCAACTGCGTGCGAGCAATCAGCCTACCACCCTGCCGCAGGAATAAGATGATGAATAAAATTCTCACGGCGATTTATCAACACGCGCTTACCACCCCAGAAAAAATTGCCCTCTCTGGCCAGACAAAACAGCTGACTTACGCGCAACTTGTTACCCAGATTGAGCAGTTAGCCGATTGGTTGATGGCGCAACATATTGGGCGCGCCGGCTTGTGGGGCGAAAATTCAATCGAGTGGATTGTGGCTGACCTCGCGGCCTGGAAAGCCGGCATCACACTGGTACCACTGCCACGCTTTTTTTCCCGCGCGCAATTGCAACATGTGATTGCCCAAGCGCAATTGCCCTGTTTATTAGTCTGTGGCGACATGGAACAAGTCGCCGCTATAAGCGAACGAAAAATATCGCCCATCGCCACGATTTTTCTCGATCAATTAATCGCTAATGAAAACACTAGCGCCATTGATTCAGTAGCCAAAATCACCTTTACCTCGGGCACTACCGGTACACCGAAAGGTGTGTGTTTATCCACCACTGCGTTAGAAAAAGTCACTCTCGCATTGGCTGAACGAATTTATCTCGCCATTAATTCCGTCACTGACACCACTCGCGACATTAATAGCCATTTAAATTTATTGCCATTAAGCACACTGCTGGAAAATGTTGCCGGTGTTTATGTACCGCTTTATCTCGGCAAACGCGTCATCGTATTGGCTGGTGCATCATTGGGTTTAACCGGCAGCTCACAATTATCGCTGCCAACACTGTTGCAAGCGCTGCATCAACACCAACCCAACAGCCTGATAGTCCTGCCACAAATTCTGCAAGGTTTTGTTGCGGCGAGCGCGCAGGGTTTTCACTTGCCCGCTTCAATAAAATTTATCGCGTTGGGCGGCGCGCGCACACCAGCGGTATTAATTGAGCAAGCGCGGGCGATGGGCATTGCGGTTTACGAAGGTTATGGGTTATCTGAATGCGCATCGGTGGTGAGTTTGAATGCGCCCCTTGCCGATAAAATTGGCAGCGTCGGCCAAGCACTTGAGCACGTCGAGATAAAAATTGCGGACGGTGTTATTAATGTGCGCGGCAATGTATTTAGCGGTTATCTAGGCCAAACTACAAACCAGCAGAATGAATGGTTGGACACAGGTGATTTGGGTTATATCGACGACGAGGGATTTGTTTTTATCACTGGCCGCAAAAAAAATCTGTTGATCAGCAGCTTCGGGCGCAATATTTCTCCCGAGTGGATTGAAGCAGAGCTATGCCTGTGCCGCGCGATTGCACAGGTGATGGTTATCGGAGACTCACAGCCGTTTTGCAGCGCAATTGTCGTTCCTGCGTCGGCGCAGATTACGGCTGAGCAAATTGCGCACGAGATTCGCGCCATCAATCAACACCTGCCCGATTATGCGCAAATACAAAAATGTATTATTGCGGCAGAACCTTTTACGCCCGCCAATCAATTGCTAACCGATAATGGGCGTCTGCGCCGCGCTGCAATTTTCGAGCGCTACGGCGATGCAATCACCGCGCTTTATTCTGCCGCTAACGCTCACTCATCCAACCTATCCTCAGCCATGCAATATGCAGGAGTTGTGTATGACATTTTTTGATCGCTTACAAACCGAAACCCAAGTAGAACGCAATTACTTATTAAGTGCGCCGATCATTCAACGCTGCATTGGTCTCGGCGAATTTAGCTTGGATGAATACCGCGAATTTTTAACTCAAGCCTATCACCACGTAAAACATACAGTTCCACTGTTGATGGCCGTAGGCAGCCGTTTGCCCGCAGAGAAAGAATATTATCGCGAAGCAATCGCCGAATATATTGAAGAAGAATTAGGCCACCAAGAATGGATTTTAAATGACATAGCCGCCTGCGATGCCGACAAAGAAGCCGTGCGCAATGGTCGCCCGAATCAGGCAACTGAACTCATGGTCGCTTACGCTTACGATACAGTGATGCGCAACAACCCTATGGCGTTTTTTGGCATGGTGTTTGTGCTGGAAGGCACCAGCATTAATTTAGCAAGCCAAGCGGCAGACATTATTCAACAGCACCTGGGTTTGCCCAATAAAGCCTTTTCTTATTTGCGCTCACACGGCAGTTTGGATTTGGAACACATGGTATTTTTTGAAAAACTCATGAATAGTCTTTCCGAACAAAAAGATCAGGACGATATAGTGCACGCAGCCAAAATGTTCTTCACTCTCTATGGCAATATTTTCCGCTCGATTGCACCGCATTCCATCGCGCAGGCAGCATAATGAAAAATCCACTCACCTTGAGGGGGGCAAGATGAAACTCAACGGAAAACTGATTTTATTAACCGGCGCCAGTGGCGGCATTGGTCAAGCAATTGCACGGCGCCTTGCGGCGCAGGGTGCACGGCTTATTTTAGTGGGCAGATCAACACCACAACTCAACGCATTGGCGAGCGAATTACATTTATTGGCCAATAAGGGATTTATTTTGCAAGCCGATATAGCCAGCGCCAGTGGCCGCAATACCATTCGCACCGCGCTGATCGCATTGCAGGAACCATTAGATGCGTTAATTAACTGCGCAGGAATCAATCTGTTTGGCATGTTGGCAGAGAATGACCCCCAAGCGATTGAAAAATTAATAACAACCAATATCACCGCAACCATTTTATTAACCCAATTAACGCTACCGTTTTTAAACAACAGCAGCGGTCGCATCATCAATATAGGTTCAAGTTTTGGTGGCTTAGGCTACCCTGGTTTTAGCGCTTACTGCGCGAGTAAATTTGCACTGCGCGGCTTTAGTGAGGCGCTGCGGCGCGAACTGAGCGACGGTGCCATTCAGGTTGCCCACCTCGCACCGCGCGCCACGAACACCAGCCTCAATAGTGACGCGGTGTGCGCAATGAACCGAGAATTGGGAACCGCAATGGATGAACCCGAGGTTGTCGCTCTCCAACTGGAATTAATGTTGACGGCAAAACACATGCGCGACCGCAACATCGGTTGGCCTGAGCGTTTATTTTTGCGCATCAACAGTATTTTTCCGCGCATTATCGACAAGGCTTTGCGCAGTCAATTGCCCATTATTCGACGCTATGCACAAACACCATCCAAACCTGCAACAGGCTTAACATCTGCAGCTGCTATTTCAATTCGTCCATCCCGAGGCTGACCCCATGAACAGATTACATTTACCCAAGATTGCTGCCCATAAACTGTTTGCCCACTGTATCGCACTGATTTTACTCAGTGGTTTTGCACTGTTTGGCTATGCCGATGAAACAACCGATATCCAACAACTGCAAACACGTTGGGCAGATATCAAATATCACACACCGGAAGCGGAACAAGAAAAAGCATTTGTTGCATTAGTTACCCAAGCGGAACAATTACGCAAAGCCAATAGCAGCGCGCCCTATTTAATTTGGGAGGCAATTATTCGCTCTACCTACGCTGGCGCCAAAGGCGGCCTTGGCGCTCTAGATGAAGTAAAGCAGGCTAAAAAATTATTAGAGCAGGCGATCAAGCTCAATCCAGCGGCAATGAATGGTTCAGCCTATACCAGCCTCGGCTCGCTTTATTATCAAGTTCCCGGCTGGCCAATTGGTTTTGGCGATGATAAAAAAGCCAAAGAAATGCTATTAAAAGGCTTGAGCTATAATCCTGATGGCATAGACTCCAATTACTTTTACGGCGATTACCTGCTGGCGCAAAAAAATTATCAACAGGCGATTGCCGCATTTGAAAAAGCACTCAAGGCAGCGCCTCGCCCCGGGCGTAAATCTGCCGATGCAGGCCGCAGATTAGAAATCGAAGCAGCCATGATCAAAGCGAAAAAACATTTGTAATGGATAAAAAATACTATGCAGATATTGTTGGTAGAAGACGATGAACTGCTCGCCGAAGGCATAGTCAGTGCCTTATCGCGCGCAGGTTTTGCCGTCAATTGGTTGGCAACTGGAAAAGCGGCTTGCACTCAGGTAGTGGCAGAGCCGCCAGATATTATGTTGCTTGATCTCGGCTTGCCCGATATGGATGGTATAGACGTTTTAAAACTCGTAAGACAAAAAAAATTAACGACCCAAGTATTAATTCTAACCGCGCGCGACAGTACCAACGCAAAAGTGATCGGTCTTGACTCAGGTGCCGATGATTACCTCACCAAACCCTTCGAACTAGATGAATTGCTTGCGCGTTTGCGCGTGCTTGAACGGCGTTTGGGTAACGCGACCACATCTTTAATCAATGTCGGCCCATTGAGTTTAAATACTGCACACCATGAGGTGCTGCTCGACGGCGCTGCGCTCATTTTATCCCGGCGCGAATATATGCTGTTAAAAGCACTGGTCGAACATGTGGGTGTTATTCAAACTCGCGAAGGGCTTGAGGCAAAGTTGTATTCCTGGGGCGACGAAGTCGCCAGCAACGCGATTGAAGTACACATCCATAATTTGCGCAAAAAATTGCCCGCTAATTTTATTCGCACCCTGCGCGGCATTGGCTATATGGTGCCCCGCCCGTGAAATCCATCCGTGGATTTTTAGTCATCATCTTATTGGCGATTGTCACTCTCGCTAATTTTGCAGCGGTATTGCGCGGCTATTTAGGCAGCATGGATGAAGCCGAGCGTTTGTTTAATCAGCGCATGTTGCAGCAGGTTGATTTACTTAATTACACCTTGCCTCAATTGCTAACCACAGCCGAACAACGCAGCGAGGCGCGAGTATTTCCTGCGCGCACCCTGGCCACTGAAGCATCACTGGAATTCCAGTGGGTTGCTCTCGATGGAACCTTGCTTGCCCGCTCCAACGCAATGCCTGAGCAGCCAGTAGTACCGCTTGAACAAGGATTTCAATTTGCCAACTTTCACAATTATCGCTGGCATTTATTTGTCACCCCCAGCAGCGACAAATCCAGCTGGTTTATTGTGGCGGAGCGCGCCGACCAGCGCTATCGTCTGGCGGAGTCGATGATCTTGCAAGCCGTCTATCCCATGGTATTTGCCATCCCCATTATCGGTCTGATTATTTGGTGGATCATTGGTGTTGGCTTAAAACCCATCGCCAATCTCGCACGGGAATTGCGGCAGCGGGAGGCAACTGACTTGCGCGCTCTGGAGCAACAGGATATGCCGGTAGAGCTCATTCAACTGGCGCAATCAGCGAATGACTTATTGCGGCGCCTTGATTCCTCGTTCGCGCGCGAAAAACGCTTTTCCGGTGATGCGGCGCATGAATTGCGCACCCCTATAGCGGCATTAAAAATTCACTGTGAAAATCTATTACATGAATTACAACCAGCGCCCGCATCAGTGCTGAAATTAAAACAAGGTATTGAGCGAATGAGTTATTTGGTTGAACAAATTTTATTGCTCAACCGCACGGCGCCCGATCATTTTATGGGAAATTTTGAAACCGTTAATTTAACGCAACTGGTAAAACAAACAATTGTTGAGCAAAGTGCGGCACTGGAATTAAAACACCATCAAATTGAATTTAACGGCGATGAATGCTGGGTTTCCGGTGATCGCACCGCACTGACCAGCCTGCTAAATAATTTATTAGGCAATGCTATTAAATACACGCCAGATGGCGGACAAATTGCAATTAACACCTGGCTGCGCGGAGGGGATGTGGTGTTGGAAGTAATGGATAACGGGCCGGGCATTCCCGCCACTGAACGAGAGCGTGTGTTTGATCGATTTTATCGGCTGGGCGGCGACCGCCACAGTTCCAAAACCACTGGTTGCGGCTTGGGCTTAGCCATAGTGCAACAGGTTGTAGAGTTGCACGGCGCGCGCATCGCGTTGACACAATCCCGTTATGAACAGGGGCTATTAATTATAGTTACTTTTACCGCCTGCCTCGCCACATCCACAGAATCGAAACCTCTACATTTGAATCAACTACTTGATCACAAGGTCGGTGACCATGAACAACTCCATTAAATATACCTTGTTTGCATCCCTCTTGTTAGGCGCGACAACAAAAGCAGAAGTGCCGACGTTTACTCTTGAAATTCGCGATCATTTATTCTATCCGGCACAATTGGTGGTCCCGGCCAACACCAAAGTAAAACTGATTATTATTAATCGCGATGCAACGCCGGAAGAATTTGAAAGCTACGAGCTCAATCGTGAAAAAATTATTATGGGCGGTGCTAAAGCCATTATTTTTATTGGCCCACTGCTGCCGGGTGATTATCCTTTTTTTGGTGAATTTAATCCCAAAACTGCACAAGGCCTGATTCGGGTGGAGAACTAATATGCTCGACGCAGTCCTGTTAATCTTACGTGAAGTGCTAGAGGCGGCATTAATTTTGAGCCTATTACTTGCGCTTAGCCAGAAACTCCATTTGCAGTTTCGCTGGAGCCTTATCGCCGTAACCATCGGCACCATAGGCTCCTGGTTACTTGCGCACTATGCTTATGAGATTGCCGACGCAATGGATGGGACAGGCCAAGAATTATTAAACGCAGCGTTGTACTCAGTGGTCATTTTGAGTGTCATCGCACTTGGGCTATTTATTTGCCCACTGGCATTTAAGTCGCATCTAGAAAACAACCTAACCCAGAAAAAAATATTTGCTTCACCTTCAGGAAAAAAATTGATTTACCGTTTATGTATTGTGATTGTCAGTTTTTCCTTGGCAAGGGAGGCATCTGAAATATGGATTTACCTCTCGGCTTTCACGCACGACACAGAAATGCTTTCATCCGCACTAATTGGTTCTGCTATTGGCGCAGGTATTGGGATGAGTTTGGGCGCCAGCACTTACTATGCATTTACCTTCATGCAAAAAAGCTATTTTATTCCTGTTTTTCTTGCAATCATCACCTTGCTTGCAGGTGGACTCTCGATGCAAATTGCCAAACAGTTAATGCAAATTGGCTGGCTCGATTCAGCAACCCCTCTCTGGGACAGCACTTTTTTAGTAGATGAACACTCCTGGGTAGGGGAATTGCTGTATGCCTTAATAGGATACGATTCTCGCCCCGCACCAATCCAAGGTATCTTTTATTTATTAACTATCACCCCAGTAGTATCTGCATGCGCATGGCATGCATGGCAGCTGCGAGTAAAAACTCATGAATAAATTCAGCATCCAATGTGGGCTGCTTTTATGCACACTTAATACGCTACCCGTTTACGCAGAAATGAATCGCGTCTACCACCCCTATGTTGAGCAATACGAACGCGAGCTGGAATACGGCTTCACGCTGCGCGATTTCAACAACGAAAAAGAGCTGCTTAATCGCGCAGGCATAGGCTATGCGTGGAACGATAAAATCTTTACCGAAGTTTATCTACTAACCGAGTCCATCACCCATGAGGGCAAACAGATTCGCGGTTATGAAGCGGAAATAAAATGGCAACTCACTGAGCAGGGTGAGTATTGGGCTGACTGGGGTTTACTGCTGGAAGCGGGTACCGCCAGGGAAATCAGCAGCCATGAAATTTCGCTAGGCATCTTATGGGAAAAAGAATTAACCAACCGCTGGGTGGCAACCGCCAATGCCAGTGCAGAATATGAATACGGCAGCGATATTGTCGACGAATTTGAAACTGCGTTGCGCGCGCAGCTGCGCTACCGCTACAGCGTGACAATTGAGCCTGCGATTGAATTTTATTTAGATGATCAGGATTGGGCAGCAGGCCCGGCACTGATGGGTACAGTAAAATTATCTGGCCGCAAACAAATGCGCTGGGAGCTTGGCCTGTTATTTGGTTTGGATGAGGGCACGCCGGAAAATACTGTGCGCGGCGGTTTTGAATTTGAGTTTTAGAAAGCACTAACAAAAAAGGCGACCGCAGAAACTGGTCGCCTTTTGGAATGAATTTTTACAAAATTTACTTGCGGATATTTTTCTTTCTAATCAATACCAAGCCGCTTAAACCAATCAGCAACATTACCAGCGGGCTAGATTCAACTACATTGGCTTTTGCAGTCACTACCACATTGTCCAAGAAGTTACCCAAAGTACCCGCATCGTAAGTAGTGAAGGTGATTTTACTGGTGCTATTGGTAGCAACAAAACTACCGGTATATTGCTTCCAACTACCCACCACATGATCATTCAACAGTGCAGAAAGAGTGCCCACATTGAAATAAAACTGCTCGTTATTGTTCACGCGCGCCCGGTAAAGGAATGACACATCGTAAGTTTGGCCAACAACAGTAGAGAAGTTTTGGAAGATGGAAAACACAGAACCTTTAAATGGGTGCGCATTCAGCTCTGCGTATTGGGTACCTTCAAGTGCGATTACGCCTGCATGATTATCCCAGATTTCAATATTATCGCCTTCCCAGCCATTGACCGCTGCAGATGAAAAATAGGCCCACTTACCCGTGGCAACATTGTTATCCTCAAAGCCGCCATTCACAATAAGATTGGCGTTTGCGCCTAAACACATAAGACTCAACATTAAGCCAATGCAAGACGCGTAAATTGATTTAAAAGACATGTAAATTTCCTCGGTTGATAAAGTTATAGGCGGTCGATCAGCAAAATCATCCACTTGTCGTTAAAATTTGCAAAATGCGCGCCATAATTTTTTTTGTCATCACAATCAACAATTTAACGATAACCACGTCACAATAACAAAGACTAAAGCGTAAAGAAAATCGACACACAGCGATCACCACCAAGGAATTGACGCTTTAAATCGTCTAATTATTGGCACCTAAGCGACCCGGAATCACCAATGGAAACACCACATGAATGCAGCTGATCAAAGCGAGCTAATTCGCACCGCACAAGGCGGTGATAGCCAAGCTTTTGCGCAGCTACTGGCAAACCAGTACGACAGCATTTACCGCTTTGCCTACCGCTGGTGTGGCAACCCAAGCGATGCAGAAGATATCACCCAGCTCGCCTGTATAAAACTCGCGCAAACTATCGCGCAATTCCGCTTTGAGGCTGCCTTTAGCAGTTGGCTGTACCGCTTGGTAATCAATTGCGCGAAAGACTGGTACAAGAGCCAGAATCGTCACCAACACGACAATATCGATCATTGGATCGAGCCGGAGCGCGCGCCAGACCAAACTGCGGAGAATAGTATTTATCTGCAACAGCTATTAGGCCTACTCGACCAAATGGCCGAAGGCTTTAAAGAAGCAGCGCTATTGGTGCACGGAGAAGGCCTGAGCCACGCAGAGGCCGCCGCAATCCTGCAAGTGAAAGAATCCACCGTCTCCTGGCGGCTTCACGAAATACGCAAACAACTTCAGCTTCTGCAACAGCAGCCCGATGGAAGCTGGGAGCTCTCGCTATGAACAAAACGCCTATGAACGAAGATGACTTGAAGCAACTGCTGCAACAGCAGCCGCCAGCGCCAGATGCGGAAACCAAAGCCCGCCATATGGCGGCAGCTATGGCCGCATTCAGTGCGCAGCAAAAACCAGAAGTGGAAAATTTATCGACAGTGGCAACACCAGCCAATGAAACCTGTGCCAGTGAAAAAAAATCCAATATCCTCCAAGGATTTTTCCAGCGCCTTCGTCTTACCCGTGACACCAACCATCACGGGACCAAACCTATGAACACCTCCTCATTTGAACAACGCCCCTTCTGGCAAAAACCAGCCCTGATTTCCGGCATTGCCGCATCCAGCCTTGCCGTATTGGCGGGATTAACCTTTATGCAGCACTTAATGATTAACTCAGACCAGGAAGAATTAGCCGCGCGCATTGCAGAGCAATCGCTTAGCAAAACTGTACCGTTGATTGTGCAAGAACCGGCCGCCGAGGCCTCAGTATCATTACAACGAGTGGAAAAAATTGCCATCTCGCCAAAAATGAAAGCCGAAGTGCAACCAATGGCGCTTGCTGCACCCGCACCAATGGTAGAAGAAATAATTGTTAACCAACCATCGCAAGAATTCCGCGACCGCTTTGAAGACTTTAAAGAAAACAGTGTTATCGCTACGAGTGAAAACCCTGTCTCGACGTTTTCTATTGATGTGGATACCGCCTCTTACAGTTTTGTGCGGCGTATGCTCAACAACGGTCAATTGCCGGAAAAAGATGCGGTACGCACGGAAGAGATGATCAATTATTTTGATTATGCCTACCCATTACCACGCGACAAAAAGACGCCCTTTGTTACTTATACCAGCGTAATAGATTCACCCTGGAAAGCAGGCAATAAATTAATTCATATCGGCATTCAGGGTTATCAACTGGCAGCGAGTGAAATCCCGCAATCCAATCTGGTGTTTTTATTGGATGTTTCTGGCTCTATGGATGAACCCAGCAAATTGCCGCTGGTAAAACAATCCATGAGTTTATTGTTAGATACGCTCAAACCTGACGATACGATTGCAATTGCGGTTTATGCCGGTGCCGCCGGAACCGTACTTGAACCCACCAAAGTAAAAGAGAAAAGTAAAATTCTCGCCGCATTAAATAATTTGCAAGCGGGTGGCAGCACGGCCGGTGCCGAAGGTATCGCGCTTGCCTACCAATTAGCGGAGGCAAACTTTAATGCAAAAGGCGTTAACCGCATTATCCTCGCCACCGATGGTGACTTTAATGTCGGCCAAACCGGTGACGAACAATTGCAAGATTTTGTCGAGCGCAAACGCGAGAAAGGGATTTATTTATCGGTGCTCGGTTTTGGCCAAGGTAATTATCAAGACGCAATGATGCAAACCCTCGCGCAAAACGGCAACGGCACCGCAGCCTATATCGATACACTCAGCGAAGCGCAAAAAGTATTAGTCACTGAAGCCACATCGACCTTATTCCCGATCGCTAAAGATGTAAAAATTCAAGTGGAATTTAACCCCAACACCGTTAAAGAATATCGCTTGATCGGTTACGAAACCCGCGCACTCAACCGCGAAGATTTTAGCAATGATAAAGTCGATGCCGGTGAAATTGGCGCAGGCCAACGGGTAACGGCGATTTATGAAATCACACCAGTCGGTGCGCAGAGTGGATTACTGGAAGACAGTCGCTATCAACCCAAAAACAAAGTTGATGCTAGCAACAGCAGTGAATACGCCTTCTTGCGCTTGCGCTATAAATTACCGAGCGAAACCAAATCCAATTTGATCGAGACACCTATCGCTGTAGCACGTAAAGTTAAGATTAATGCGGAATATCAACAAGAAGTGAATTTCTCCATTGCCGTCGCTGGGTTTGCGCAGCTACTGAAAGGAAGCAACTACGCTGGCAATTTTACTTACGACAAAGTGATTGAACTGGCGCAAGCGAACAAAGGGAAAGATGAATATGGCTACCGCACGGAGTTTGTGCAGTTGGTGAGAAAGGCGAAAGTAGCCCAGTGATAATTCACTGCTGAAAACTAAAAAGCCGCCCTGTATTGCTACAGGTCGGCTTTTTAACTTCTTTTTGATTCGTTTTTTAAATCAGCTCTTGTAAGGCATGCTTCCAAGATAATCCTTCTTACCTACATCTACCCCGTTGTGACGCAGAATCGCGTAGGCGGTGGTGATATGAAAATAGATATTAGGGATTGCATGTTGGATGGCAAACTCGGTGCCGGTGAGATATTTACCTTCCCAGCGCGGCTGGCTGACATGGCGCTCAGCAGCGCCGTCGAATTCTTCAGGCTTAACACTGGCAAGATATTCCAACACCGATTGAATGCGCGCTTTCAATTCTGGCAAGGTCGTTTCGGTATCGGCATGCACCGGAGCGGATTCCACTTTGCCGATCAACCGCGCAACACCCAGCTTGGCGGTATCGCAAGCGATTTGTACTTGGCGAATTAAATTGAACTGATCGGGCGCAAGGCGTGAATTCAACAGTACTGACACATCAAATTTTTTCGCTTCCGCATGCGCCGCGCCTTTATCAAGAATGGCATTGAGGTTATTGAGCGCTTTGGTGAATTGCACCAAGGTGAGTTCGTAGAACATGGTTTTCTCCTAATTGAATGTAGACAGCGTTAATCGCCTGAGCGTGGCAACTGTAATCATGTGGGGGCAGATACCTACGTTTCAACGGGTACGGGAGTCGTCATGCCCGCCTGCGGGTATCCATAGAGCTTATCGGAAAACCAATAGCTGGACTCCCGCAAGCGGGAGTAACTCAAGGAGAATTGAAGTAAGCCATATTACTTTTTTGGCAGGATTTTTAGAGGTGCAGTATTGTGTTTGTGCGATCTTATTGCACTCGCGCTGCGTCAATTGCATCGTCCACTTCGGTGGGCGAGAGAATTTTCGGCCCGGTTGGCTTGGGCGGCGCAAATGCTTCACTACTTTTGATCAAGTGCGCACTATCAATTCCCACCCCACTACCGAGCGCATCGGCGACCGCTTTTTTCAGTACGATAATGGCGATGCGGCGGTTGATAGGATCACCCGGTTTGTCGACCATCAATGGCGCTGCTGAACCCATGCCTTGCACCGTTGCGACTTTGGCCTCGGGATAACTTCCCCCCAACAAAGCGCGGCGCGCGGAGTTGGCGCGGTCGGCCGACAACTCCCAGTTGGTGTAAGTAGCACCCGCACCATAAGGCGTAGCATCGGTATGGCCGGTGACACTGATTTTGTTTTGCACCTTATCCAGAATCGGCGCCAGTGCATGTAATACGTCGGACGACCACTTCTGCAGGTTGGCACTGCCCACATCAAACATGGGGCGCTGATCTTTATCCACAATCTGGATACGCAAACCTAACGCGGTGAAATCAATCAGGATTTGATCCTTGATTTGCTGGAATACGGAATCCAATGCATTGATTTCAGTTTCTAATTGCTGCTTCAAATCTTCAAGTTGCTGGGTTTCAATTTTCTCCAGTTCTTTTTGCAGCTGTTCTTCAGAGAGATCTTTTGATGACTCATCATTAGGCTCCTCTGCCTGCGTGAGCTCCAGAGGGCGATCCTGATCGATCAAGCCCAAATCCGCTCCGCCTTCACCCACAACATACTGGCTACCTGGCTCTTGGAAATAAGCTGAAATTGCTTTTTGCTCTTCTTTGGATGTACTGCCCAGCAACCACATCAACAAAAAGAAGGCCATCAGCGCGGTCATAAAGTCTGCTAACGCCACCTTCCAGGAGCCGCCATGGTGCCCATGGCCATGCCCCTTTTTCTTTTTGATAATAATAGGTTGCTGATTCGCGCCCTTTTCCATCGATAATTACCTTAAAAAATGGCCTTATTTCTTAGCGCGATACTGTTCTTCCAACTCTTTAAAGCTGGGGCGAACGCTGTGGAATAACACTTTGCGGCCAAATTCCACCGCAACTTGTGGTGGAACGCCATTCATAGACGCAACCAGCACCGCTTTAATGCACTCATAGGAGCGCGATTCATCGCGGTTCTTGCCATTGAGATAAGACGCAAACGGCGCAATAAAACCGTACGCAAATAGAATCCCCAGCAGGGTTCCCACCAAAGCCGCCGCTACCGCAGCACCAATCTCTGCTGGTGGGCCACCAATTTTACCCATGGTGATAATGACCCCCAATACCGCCGCAACAATACCAAAACCGGGCAAACCGTCTGCCGCGTTTTGAATGGCCCCGGGAATAACAGAGGATTCCTGATGATGGCCATCAAGCTCTTGCTCCATTAAGGATTCCAACTCATGGGGCGCCATATTGCCCGCCACCATAATGCGCAGGTAGTCGCAAATAAATTCCACAATATGGTGATCTTTCAAAATACTCGGATAGTTAGCAAAGAGCGGGCTGTTCTCTGGCTCTTCAATATCCCCTTCAATTGCCATCAAACCTTCGCGGCGGGTTTTATTGAGGATGTCATACAACAGCGTCAGTATTTCCAAATAAAACATTTTATTAAATTTGGATGGGGTCATCAGTGCCCCTGCCGATTTAATAACACCGATGGTAACGGACAGCGGATTACCAATAATCATTGCCCCAAACGATGCGCCGCAAATAATCAGCACCTCGATCGGTGACATCAACGCCATAGGGTTACCACCGTGGACGACGAAACCGCCAACCACACACCCCAGGACGACAATAATCCCTAGAATAATATTCACTCAAAAACCCCCAGCTCTGCGACAGGCTCAATTAAAACGGCAAAAATGCTCAAAAAAACAACACAACAGTGGCGACAACAGTATTGATACGGTTTGAGTATAGGCAGGTTGATTTGAGGTTCAAGCAAGCTCGATGAATTAGCTGCAATTGACCTGCCATGAGTGATCGCCCACACTGGCACACCCACACAAATCAACCACTTGCTTAATAACTATAGGTTAACGATGAAAATTGATGAACTATCGCCCGCCAGCCAACAAGCATTAGAAGCCGCCGCATTTCGCCGCCTGCTGCAACATTTGGACAGCCGCAAAGATGTACAAAATATTGACCTGATGAACCTTGCGGGATTTTGCCGCAACTGCCTGAGCAAATGGTATGTAGCCGCCGCCCAAGCAGAGAACATTGAAGTGGACTATGAAGACGCACGCGCCCGTATTTACGGCATGCCCTATACAGAATGGAAAGAAAAATTTCAGGTGGAAGCCAGTGCCGCGCAGCTGCAGGAATTTCAGCAAGCTACGCAGCAGGATAAATAAGTAAGCGCAACAAGGCTCCAGTTAAAATTGAATCCGCGCTGTATCGATTGAAGCCTCAAGTTCAATAACACCCTGCGCAAGCATCTGATTGAGGTTTTTATCGACTGCCGGGTTCATATCCAACACCACACCCGGTTTACTGGCGACGCCAACCCAGCAATCGCGCCCGGCATTTTTCGCGGCGTAGAGCGCGCGATCAGCTGTATCAACCACTTGCTCCCAGCTGAGAGTATTCGGCACTTGCGGATAAAACGGATAAGCCGCATAACCAATCGAGCAGGTTTTTTGTAATTGTTGCCCATCACCCAAGTCAAATACGTAATTCGCCACTGCCTGCCGAATGCGCTCGGCCATTTCCGGCGCCTCTGCACGCGAGCAAAAACGCGCAACAATTAAAAACTCTTCACCGCCCCAGCGCACCAGATAATCAGAATCGCGCAGCACAACTTCCAACAGCCGGCTCAATTGCTCCAACACCTTATCGCCCGCGCTGTGACCATAACTGTCATTGACAGCTTTAAAGTGATCGACATCGAGCAACATAAAAATCAAATCGTGGTCTTTTGGCAGTGGCGAGTGAATTTTATTGTCACTCGCTGCGCGCTGCGCCGCCAACCAGTTTTGATACTCACGCTCCGCCAAAGAGATATCGGCGCCGATAGATTTACTCAAAAACCGACGATTGTGTAAGCCGGTGAGCGGGTCAGACAAACTCGCCTCTTCCAATTTTAGGTAAGCGTTTTGCAGTTCTTGCTGCGCTTGTTTTAAACCTTCATTTTTAGCGCGTAACTCTTCGGTGCGTTCCGCTACTTTGCGATCCAAATATTGTGTGGCGCTGTATAACTGCAAATGCATATCGACGCGCGCAAGCAATTCTTCTTTAGTAATAGGTTTAATCAAATAATCGTTTGCGCCCACCTCAAAACCCATTACCAAATCTTGCGTTTGGCTGCGCGCAGTGAGAAAAATGATGGGCAACTCATAAGTGCGATAGGATTCGCGCAAGCGCTTACAGGTTTCATAACCCGACATTTTGGGCATCATAATATCGAGCAATACCAAATCAATATCGCCATGTTCCTGTACCAGTGCAAGCGCCTCTTCGCCACTGGCCGCTTCAGTCACTCGGTAATTGCGCAAGGCAAGATGGTTCACCAATACCAGACGATTAACTGAATCGTCATCCACCACCAAAATGTGCCCCTGATAGGTCTGATCGTTATCGAACTGGCGCGCTTCATTTAATTGCTGGGTTGGTGTTTCTACAAAATCGACAACTTGCTCATGTGTAGTGTCATCCGTATTCGCAGTCACCGGCAGTTTGAGCGACATAGGCAAGCTGAAACTGAATACTGAACCCTGCCCACTGTTGGATTGCACACGCAGAACGCCGCCGTGCAACTCCACTAATTGTTTGGAGATAGACAACCCCAAACCTGTGCCGCCGTAGACCCGTTCAGCGCGACCATCCACTTGATGAAATGGTTGAAAAATAATGGCGAGCTGTTCGGGGGCGATGCCAATGCCAGTATCGGCAATATGCATCCAAATTTCCTCGTCTTTTAATTCGGCATAAATATTAATGCTGCCCTCGTGGGTGAACTTAACCGCATTGCCGATTAGGTTATGCAATATTTGTAGTAAGCGATCTTCATCGGCATAGGCCGCAGGTAAATTTTCCGGAACCTGATTGTTTAACGTTATTGGTTTATTACCGACTAACGGGCGCGACAGTGTAATAACTATATCGACCAGCACTCGCAGATCTACTGCTTTTTTGTGCAGCGACACGCCCTGATTTTTTAATTTGGCGAAATCCAAAATATCATTTACTAGCGTCGACAAACGTTTGCCGCTGGCGGCAATCAATTGCAAGCTGTAACGCGTGTGTGAAGGCAACGGGCCATTCAAGCCATCCAATAAAGATTCTGCCAAACCAATAATACCGTTCAGTGGTGTGCGCAACTCATGGGAGGTATTAGCTAAAAATTCATCTTTTAACTTGTCCACCTGCTGTAGGCGACGCACCACCGAGCGCTCTTGCTCCACCTGCTGTTGTTCATAGCGCAGTTTTAATTGCTGGATGCGAATGAACCAATAGAACAGCAAAAACAAAACTAACAAATAACCTAGATAGGCCCACCAGGTTCGCCAATAGGGCGGCGCTACGTGAATCGCTAAACTCGCATATTTATCGCTCCACACCCCATCGTTGTTGCTTGCCTTTACTTCAAAGACGTAATGGCCGGGATCGAGGTTGGTGTAGGTTGCGGTGCGTTTTGCACCGGAAAAAATCCAATCGCTATCAAAACCTAACAACCGGTAGGCATATTGATTTTCGTCGGTCATTTGAAAGTTAAGCGCAGAGAATTCAAAGGTCACCACATCGTCTTCGTGAGTCAGGGAAATGGCATCAATGTGGTTGATGGCTGCAGTCAAAGGCGATCCTTTTGCGCTCACTGCAACCGGCTTGTTAAGAATTAAGAGATTGGTAAACACAATCGGCGGCGCGTACTGATTTGTGGTAACACTCGCCGGATTAAACACCACAAAACCTTTACTATTACCAAAAAATAATTCACCTGATTCCATGAGCACAGGTGAATTGCGATTAAACAAATTGTCACTTAGGCCATGGCGCTTATCAAAATTACGAAATTGTTTTTTATCAATATCAAAACGCGCAATGCCTTTTTGAGTGCCCAACCACAAATAGCCCCGCGCGTCTTCTACTATGCCGGCAACCACATCGTCCGCAAGACCATCGCGCGAGGTAAATGCGGTAAATTTACCGCTAGCGCGATCAAACAAGTTGATACCACCGCCATCGGTTCCCACCCAAAAATTACCGCGACTATCCTCGAAAATCGCAAACACAAAATCGGCACTTATGCTGCTGGGGTCAGCATCCAAATGGCGATAGCGGGTAAACTTTTCTGTCGCAGGGTCAAAAAGAAATAAGCCGCGAATACCACCGACCCAAATGCGCCCCTCTCGATCTTGATAGACCACTCTGGCATAAAGCGCCTTATCGCCATCGAGCTGCTCGGTATCAGGCACAAAATAACGAAACGAATCCGACTTGGGATCGTAACGGTTCAGCCCTTCTTCTGTTGCAATCCAAACATAGCCCTGCTGGTCGCGGATTACCGACCAACCCTCGCGGCCGCGAATTGCCGAAGGATTTTCAGGATCGGGCAGGTAACGGGTGAATGTTCCGGTACTGATATCCAAGCGGTTGAGCCCGCCAGAATAAATACCCAGCCATAATTCCTGCTCTGCCCCCAAGGCCATGGAAAGCACTGTATTGCCGCCAATACCTGTAGGATTTTCAGCGTCGTAGGTGTAGTTGGTGAAACGCCGGGCGCGAGGTTCAAAATAATTCAGACCGTAACCGGAACCGATCCAGAGATTGCCATGCCTATCTTTTAAACCGGAAAGCACACCGCCACCGGTCACACTATTAGGGTTATTGGGGTTGTGATGGTAGTTGTGGAAAATCGATGCTTGACGATCAATCACATCAACACCAGAGGGAAAATAACCGAGCCATATATCACCTGCCCTGTCTTCGAACAGTGTGTTCACCACATAGTTGCCCGGCGACGCGGGTTTGGTTTCGTCGTAGGTAAAACGCGTAAAGCTGGTTGCGCCAGGCGGGCGCACATAAACGGCACTGCCATCGCCCAGCCACAGGTTTTTTTGGCGATCTTCCAGCACTGCCATCACCATGGCACTTTTTTCCTGATTGTCATGTTTAAGCGCAATAAACTGCTCACGCTTGTCGTCCAACATAAAAAGACCCGCACCATAGCTGCCAGCCCAAAGATTATTGGCAGAGTCGACATAGAGCTCGCGAATATCAGCAGCAGCCAGCCCCTGCTCGGTTTGATAGCGACGCACCTCACCCGTATTGGGATTAAAACGACTGACACCACGCCCCAAATGGCCTAGCCACAAATTGCCTTGCTGATCTTTGGTGACCGTCCAGATCAACCCTTCCGCTTCCGCACTGGAAGATTCATCCTGCAGTGGGTGCAGTTGGAATTGATGAGTCGTGCGATCAAAACTGTACAAGCCACCGCGACTGGCGAACCAAAACCGGCCATCTTCCGTTTCCTCAATCGCCATAATGTCATCCGCGCTGATGAGCTCGGGGCCAGTGGCAATCTGGTAGCGGGTAAATTGGTCTAATTTTGCATCGTAACGATTGATCCCGTTGCGGGTTGCAATCCACAACTGCCCCTCTCCGTCCAGATAGATATCATTGACGTAATTGTTGCTCAGGCTATTCGGGTCCAGGGCATCACGGCGATAAATCACCAGATTGTAACCGTCGTATCGCGCTAGGCCATTGGCGCCACCGAACCACATAAAACCTTCGGAATCCTGCGCAAGAGTATTGATATAGCCGATCGCAGCAACTTGATCGGGCAAAATATGACTGAATGAATAATGAGGGGGAGCGCTCTGTGACCCAGGCGCGGTATTGGCGAAGCTGTTGGGTAATGCAAATAGGGAACAGGCTAGTAAAAAGACTATTCGCACAAGGTGCACAATAACCAGCTCACGCTGCTTACCTTGAGCCTTTCTCCTATCAGTGTAAAAACGCACAAGATCATCCTATGTAGCCGTGGGGGCAATGCACTGTAAATTATAATTTTGAAGTCAGCTTAGTTGATAGCGGCGGGCATAGTGCCACTTTCATCTTTATTAGCATAAGAAATTTTATCGCCAACCAAATCTGCGCAATCTGGTTATATCTATCTGACAAGCGGATAGTTTATCAACTATCCGCAGTATACGAAGGGAACAGGCTAACAGTTGCAAAGCTCAGGCTGGAGCGCCCCAGCCTGAGCCTCAACACTGCTACTTTAATTGGTAGGCAGTCACTGAATTTTTGAAAAAGTTAGGGACAAATACCTGCTGGGTATTAGGGTCATAGCCTATATCGGCGGTATTGATTTTGTCTGCCTGAGAGTCGATCAGCAGCTCAATCTTGCCGTCGCGGTACACGTAATACACCAAACCAGGCCAGCAAGAGACAATAAACTCACCGCGAGCCACCATCTCAATACCATCAATGCCCTGCGCAAAACCGGTCGCCACGCTCAGTGGTTTTTTATCCGCGCCCACTAACAGCAACTCCTTGCCTGCCCCCACAATCAAATTAGAACCAAAGACTTTCAAGCCATTTGCACTGGTCATATTCTCCAGATAAAGGCTAGGCTCATCTTTTTCAATACGATGAACTTTATTGGTGCGGGTATCTGATACAAAAACCACGCCGCTAGAATTGACTGTTACATCATTTAAAAATACCGAATCAGCAATAGGAATCTTTTTAATCACTTTTCGCTTTTTAATATCAATGACCACCAACTCGGTAATATCCGCGACATACAAACGGTTCTTAAATTGCGCCATGCCCTTGGGAGCATTGAGGCCGGTAAGCCAGTTTTTGTCGATCACTGTTCCATCAGTCGCCAAGGTTGCTATGCCACCTTTGCCGTCAACCCCATCGCCCTGACCGTCAATCAGCGCCACAAATAAATAGGGTTCTTTTTTATCCGCAACGTAAAGTACAGACTCGGGAGTGGGTAAATCGGGGGTTAGCCACAGAGGTTCAAGCTTGTGCTGCGCCTGCACCGCAACACTCACCAACGCGAGCCATGGCCATAGAAACAGAGTCAGGGGGGTAATGCACTTTCTCATTCAACACCTCAATTATTGTTGTGGTAGCGATATTTTATCTGCCGACTTGCCGCAGTCGGGCTGACTACACTTTAACCTTAGACTATGGTGCCATTGAGGATTTAGGCATCGCAAAATTCTTTACATAACCTTGCCTCACGCAACCGCAATGCGTTACTTGATGCTACAAATAAAATCAGCGGCAGCGAAATCATTGCGCTTGGCTAGCCTAAGCTCTACCCTAGCAACCAACCAACTCAATGAATATTGATAACCCATTGCCTGATAAGCCCAATAACTTATGAAAACCAGTGTCGATAAACACGCGCCCAAATCCAAAGCCACAATTAAAGATGTAGCCAAACTGGCTGGAGTCTCCTTTAAAACTGTATCGCGTGTAATCAATAAAGAAGGGACTGTAGGCCAGGAACTGCAAGACAAAGTAATGCAGGCGGTCAAGGCGCTGAATTACCAACCTAACTTATCGGCGCGCTTGTTGCGCGGCGCGGCCTCATCGATTGGTTTTATTTACGATAATCCCAACAGCAACTATGTGATCGATATGCAGAAGGGGATTCTGGGTGAGTGCCGTAGGCAGGGTTACGAGCTGGTCATCCACCCCTGCAACTCCAAAGCCGAAGATATTATTGACGAAGTGCTTAACATGGTAGATCGCAGCCAGGTCGGCGGGCTGGTGTTAACGCCACCTATGTCAGAAATGCCGGAAGTATTAACCGCTCTCGGAAAACGCAAAATTCCCTTTGTCCGCATTTTATCCGGCTCGCAGGCACCCGATAAAAAAGGCCCCTGCATTTTTATCGACGACCGCACCGCCGCCTACAAGATCACCCAATACCTGATCGATCTGGGGCACAAATCCATCGCCTTTTTAAGCGGGGAAGAAACACATAAATCGACCATTGAACGTCTCGAAGGTTACAAATCTGCGCTTAAGGCCAATAAGATTGTTCTCGATAAAAAACTGATTATTCCGGGCGAGTACTCCTTTGAATCCGGGGTAAAACGCACTCGCCAGTTACTATCTTCCAATTTAAAACCCACTGCCGTATTCGCCTGTAACGATGAAATCGCGGCGGGTACTTTGTTTGCTGCGCGCATTCAAGGCGTGGATGTACCACAAAATTTATCCATTGTCGGCTTTGAGGATAGCCCCTTCTCGCGCCAAGCCTGGCCGAACCTGACCACGGCACAACAACCCAATACCACCATCGCCGAACGCGCCACCGGATTATTGATTGATACGATTCGCGCCAACCGCGTCGTTGATAGTGAAGGTTTTTATCCGCAACTTATAGTGCGCGACTCGACTTGCCCGGCGCCGTCAAAACGTTAATTAAACACAAACTCAACGCAGCAAAAAGGCCGACTTGCAACCAAGTCGGCCTTTTTGCTTTATAGCCGTAACAATAAAAAATTACGCGCGACCTAGTCGCTCCAGTAATTTTTGGTTTTCAATTTCGATGTGTTTGTATAACTCAACATCCGAAAGCAAAGACGCAGCCGCTTCGTCAATTACCAATACCACTTGTTCGTGCAGTTGCAGCGCCGATGCCGGGCATGCGGCTGTCAGAGGGCCTTCTACAGTCGCTTTAATCGCTTCCGCTTTATTTTCACCGGTAGCCAACAGCACAACTTTTTTCGATTCCAGAATAGTGCCTATACCCATGGTGATGGATAAGTGCGGCTGATATTCATCGGGACCAAAAAAGCGTGCATTATCATCGATGGTCGCACGCGTGAGGGTTTTGATGCGCGTGCGCGACATTAACGAAGATGATGGCTCATTAAAACCTATATGACCATTGCGGCCGATACCGAGCAACTGAATATCGATACCACCTTTTTGTTTGATTGCCGTTTCGTACAGCGCACAAGCAGTAAATGGATCTTCCGCATCACCCGGTGGAACAAAAGTAGAGGCTTTATCTATATCCACATGATCAAATAATTGTTGATTCATAAAAAAGCGATAGCTTTGCGGATGATTCGATGGCAAACCCAGATATTCATCCAGATTAAAGCTGCTAACGTTCTTGAAAGAAACCTGCCCGCTTTTGTAAGCCTCAATTAATTCTTTGTAAAGTGCTACCGGCGTTGAGCCAGTTGCCAACCCCAACACCGAGTCAGGTTTGCGGCTAATTTGTTTAATAAAAATATTTGCGCCGTATTGAGCAACTGCAGCAGCATCTTTCAAAATAACAACTTTCATTGAACACTCCAGTGAGTGGTATTGACCGAATAAAAATGTAAAAAGTAAAAATAACTAAAACCAAACTTTCAAAAACCAAGCTTTTCAAAACTTCACCAAACCGAAAACCTCATCAAACCCGATACTCAAGTGTGACGTAAAAAATCACCCGCCACCCAGGTGTGGGTTACGCGGTAATCGTCGGTAAAGTGCACTAGATCCGCACGGAAACCGGGTTGAATTCGACCAAGATAATTATCCACTTGCATAAATTCGGCAGGATATAAAGCCGCCATGCGCAAACTTTCACTCAACTCCATGCCAACCCATTCGGTATTTAAACGCACCGCATCAATCATACCGATTGCACTACCCGCCAATCGGCCTTCAGCGTTTACCAGACAGCCGTCTTTTTCAAAAATCGTTTCACCGTAAATTTGAAATGATTTTTCTGGCGAGCCAACGGTAGACATAGCATCGGTTACTAAATAGATTTTACCTTTGGGTTTTGCCGCGCAGGCAATGCGCGCAGAAGCAGCGTGTACGTGATAGGTGTCGATAATAATTCCGCACCAACTGTTGGCATCTTCCAAAGCGGCACCGACTACACCCGGCTCACGGCCAGTAGTTGGGCGCATCGCATTGTATAAATGGGTAAAACCAGAAAGCCCTTCTTTTAACGCGCTCACCACTGATTCGTAATGCGCGTCTGTATGACCGGCGCAAACCACCACACCAGCGGAGGTTAATTGTTTAATTTGACCGGGCGCCGCATGCTCAGGTGCAAGTGTGAGCATTACTTTAAAACTGTGTTGGCCTTTTACCGAGGCCACCAGCCAATCAATATCTGGCTGCTCCATTGCGCGAATATAACGCTCGTTGTGCGCACCGCGTCGCGCCATATCAAAAAATGGGCCTTCAACGTGAACACCAAGCACACCTCTCATGCCCGCTGCTACAGCATCGGCAACAGCCTTGACACCCGCTTGATGTACTTCGCGGGTATCGCTAATGAGAGTTGGTAATAGTGATGTGGTACCAGTAGGACGATGACCATTCAACATAGTTTGAATCGCGGTTACGCTGGTATCGTTAGTAAAAAATGCACCGCCTCCACCGTTGACTTGCAAATCAATAAATCCCGGTGCAATTACACCACCATCCAACAAAATCTGCGGGATGGTTTGATCCAGCTCAGTAACAGGAACCAGCGCGGTAATCTGCTCGCCTGCAATCACTAGCGCATAATTATCCAGAAACTCTTCGCCGGTAAAAATGCGTGCGCCTACTAACGCTTGGTTCATAACAGCACCTTTAAACAACACCTATAAAAATACTTTGTCGCATCAAATTAATCGGAAAACTACAAGCTGATAATAATGTTACGCTTATGTAAAACCCATGCAACGAGCCATAAAACCCCCACCATTAACAGCGCAAAAAGTAGCGATGCAAAATAAGGATCGGCAATGCTACGGAACACGCCATAAAGCGCTGCATAGGCAGATTCGCCTGCCACAGGAATTAAATACAGCGTAGTTGCCAAAACACCGGACAACACATAAATAAAGAGCGGGTTTTTACCGATAATTTCAAAGAAGTGATACACAGGTTTGATCGCATTGGCTGCAGCTGACTGCTCAATCTTGACCAGTAAAATCAACAGCAAAATCGCCACACCGCAAGTCAGTAAAACAAACGAGCTGGTCCACAGGGATTTATTAATCGGGAATACCGTACTCCACAATATCGCTGCGCCAATTAACGCCAGTGCAGCCACAAATAATTTACTCAATGCTTGCTGCTTATCTTCACTTGCGAGCAAAACCCGCGCGGCTTCAAAACCGATAATCACATTTACTATGGAAGGAAAGGTACTCAAAATTCCTTCAGGGTCAAATGGCATGCCCTTGCCTTGCCATAAATGACTTGCACCCAGCACACTCAAATCAAACTGGCGCACAATACTGTGCTCCAAGCTATAAGGGTCAGCGGAAAGATTTAACAAGGCCCAATAGCCAACCAATAAAATGGCACTGATGATTACCCGACCAGTAAAACCAAAATACAAAATAATAAATGACGCAAAGGCATAGGCTATGGCGATACGCTGCAGAACGCCCATTACCCGCCACTGCGCAAGGCTTTCAGTAAATGGGTAAGCAGCGAGCAACACACCGATTAAAAACATCAGCGCAGCGCGGCGCAAAATCTTTTTGGATTGCTCGGCAAAGGTCAGTTGGCTCAGGCCACGCACTGAAAAGTACATGGCAGAGCCGACAATAAACATAAAGAAAGGAAAAACAAAATCGGTAGGTGTTGCGCCATGCCAATCGGCATGCAGCAACGGTGCATACACAAACTCCCAAGAACCAGGAGTGTTTACCAAAATCATCAGTGCGAGGGTCAAACCACGCATGACATCCAAAGCTAGAAAACGTTGCTTGACCATCGGATACCTCGCAGCTGATCTAATAGTGCTATCTGTGTGGAACAGTCCAGCGGAAAAATCCTAGGTAAAAACTATTTCCAACTGCGCAGTTTGTATCCTTTAGCTGCATAAAAGAGAAGAAACAGGTAGCAAGGAGTCATCACTATGTAAGCGGTTTGGCGATCCATAACGGTTGACAATGCGCCCATTATTACGGGCAATACCGCGCCACCGGCGATTGCCATAATCAACAGCGCAGAACCAGTTGCGGTGTATTTGCCTACACCACTTAATGCCAAGGGCCAAATGGCGGGCCACACAATCGCATTTGCCAAACCAAGCAAGGCAATACAAAGAATGGTATTCGGGATTGACGGGACGCCAAGGAAGGCAAACAGTGATGAAATTGAGGTTGATTCATTACTGCCAAACACAATACTCAAGCTAAGAAATACACCTAGGACGGAAGAAACAAGCAGCATGTTTTGTTGCGAGATCACGCGCGGAATTAACAATATTCCCAAAATGTATCCAAACACCATACAGGACATAGTGATAGAGGTGAGAATAGAGAAATTGCTAAAACCAATACTGCGACCGTAAGCACCAATGGTATCGCCAGCAATAACTTCAACACCAACATAAAGGAATAATGCAATTACACCCAATACCAAATTTGGAAATTGCAGTGCACCGCGCAGAGGCAATTTTTCCTCTTTATCTTCCTCTGATACCAGCTCGGGTAGCGAAGACAAACGTACCAGAAGCGCAACAATACCAATCACCAGCCCCATATAAATGTAAGGCATCACCAGATTATTGGCCATTTGCTCAATTTCTTCAGCCGAAGGAGTGGTAGTTGGATGACCTGTCATGCCCCCTAAAATTAAGGCAGTAAATACCAAGGGAGCAACAATGCCGGCAGATTTATTGAGGATTCCCATCAAGCTAATGCGACGCGCAGCAGACTCTTCCGGCCCCATTTTTACAACATAGGGATTTACCGCTGTCTGCACTAATGTCTGCCCGGCACCCATCATAAATTGAGCAATTAAAAATAAACCAAACCAGTGGGTTTTTGCTGCGGGGATGTATAAAAACGCAGCAGATGCCATCACTCCTAATCCAATTGCCATACCATTTTTGTAACCAACTTTACGGATAACCCAAGAAGATGGCAGCGAAAAAACCGTTACCGCAATATAAAAAGAAAACAAAATAAATGAAGCTTGAAATGGTGTCAGTGCCAATACAATTTCCAAATAAGGCATCAGCGAGCCATTCAGCCAAGTGACAAATCCGAAAATAAAAAACAACCCTGCAATCATCGCCAAAGGTAGCGCAGAACCTCTTTCATTAGTATGCGGCACGTGAACAGCAACAGCTTCGTTATTCATGATCTATTTCTCGCGTTAAATAGTAGTGGCTAAAACACTTTGATTATTATTGACTAGCTTGAAGCGCTGTTTGGCGAAATATACGGCGCCAAATTCCGGTTGATATAAAGCGGGAGAAAGGTGGGCAGACATCTCTGGTTCCATCCAGGGAATAAGACGCGGCGCAAGACCACCGATGATCGACATGCGCCCGGGATTGGTTGCCCAGAGCTTGCGCGCAACGCCACTCATATAAGCGGCACCTTCTTTAGCAATACTGATGGCAACTGCGTCACCGGCATCGGCGGCATCCACGACAAAAATCGCAAATTTGGCGTAATCGCCCTGCTTGGCACCAAACATGCGATCGACAATCATCACACCGGAAGCCTGCAAAAAATCACCAATGGATTTACTTAAACTGGTTTGCGGCCCCAAATCATCGGACGCAAGTAAAATCGCCTGAATGGCTTGCAACCCCATCCAGGCACCACTGCCTTTGTCGCCAATAGGGAAACCATGGCCGCCGATAAACAGCGATTGATCATCTACGTAAGAATAGCCGCAGGAGCCAGTTCCACAAATCATGACCGCACCTTCGTCGCGATTGTGAGCACCTAAGCAGGCAATATGAAGATCGGTGGTGAGATGCATTTCTTTAAAGGGATGCCCCCAAGCTGACATAACCTCATAAAGGCTGGGAACATTAACGCCGGCAAGACCAGCACCAGCGATTAAGTCGCCCATTGCTGATGGCGGCAAACCGGCATCGATCAACGCCAGCTCAGCAGCGGTGCGAATAGAATCTTTTGCTTGTTGGACGCCCTGAAACGGATTGGCAGGGCCGCCGACGCCGGTACCCAGCACTTGCAAATCTGCGGTCATGATACTTGCGCGGCATTTAGTACCGCCGCCATCAATCCCTATATACAAGGTTTGTTCGCCGAGTGGCATCTTTGCCATGATCTACCTCTTTATTTTTAGCGCAAATATCCAGTTACTTAGACAACAACCAGACATTCAGAATTCGACTCATCCAATGAACAAGATAGAGCTCTCAATTAAACCATGATGATAGCAGAGTGTTAAAAAAGGTTAGTGCCCCGCAGGACACTAACCACAAGACCACTACTACAGCTCTAGAGAACTCATGCCCCATGATACCTTGCTTGACAAGGAGAGTTATCAAGCCCGGCTTTCATCATCGGACAGGTTTAGATTACGCCCTGCGGACAACGTTGTCAAAGAGATTTTTGACTTTTTTACACTCAGTCAATCAAATGTAAAAAAACAGCCAGTGAAGAACCAAAAAAAGAAAAACTGCAGCCAACTTCAAACCAGTGCACAGTGAAAACAGACAACAATTTTACGCAAGAAAAACAACAATTAATTTTATTCGTCATAACTAAAAAATATATTTGCCGTTAAGCGCCCAACCTGAGGGTCAGGATCAAGGCTGAGACTTGATAGAATATTAGCTGAGTGCAATATATTGCCGCGATATACCACTAGGCGGTTAAATTTAGCAGGCACAAAACCAACCTTTGTAAAAAATTCGTTGGATTCCGAAAAATAGCGGCGCTCTGATTTCTTACTATTTAATTCATCGTAAGAGACATCAAGATACCGCTCTGAACGCTCAGGAGTGATGGCTTCGTAACCCGTGTGATTATGGCGATAGAATCCTGTACCTCCATGCTGCTCATCACATAGGTACAGAAGTGTTGCAAAAAAGTATGGGCTGCTCGCATCAAAATGCGGGATTCGCTGCAGCGGCCCCAGCTCTACTTCAGGCACCCTCATCATGCACATGGCGTCTTGCAGCGGTTTTATTTTTCGCTCTGCTGGAATTTCATATTCAGCTCTAACTATATGATCCAGATAATCCCTCATTTGCTCGCCCAAACCTATCGGTGCGGGAGTGCGCACACCAGGGTAACCTTTGCGCTGCACTGCTGCAGCGTAATGCGTAAACGTTGCATGCTGGGCAAATTCCACAAGTTGTGTCGGCGCTACAAGAAAATTATCAAAACAAAGTACTTTATTATTCTCGTCGCCCATACGCAGAATTTGCAGACTGAGTGAATCATTAACCATAGCGAGCCTCAAGGATAGTCTGTTATTTTACTTTGAAACCGATAATGGCAATTAACGGGAATCAAGCGCCCTTTTTAATTCTGTCAGCCATTGGCGATGCGATAATAAAGCATCGCCCATTTGCATAGATTTTTCTTGCACCTGCCGCACCAACTCTTGCGATCTATTTTTTTCTGGCAATGCCATTACCCCGGGACGGGTTGGATAGTTCATGCCGTAAAGAACAAATAAATAATTTTCTACTCCGAAAATATCAAACGCGCTAAAAAAGTCGGATTTTTTAGGCGGGGCGATAGTCCACATTGCCAAGCGCTCTTTCAAAATATCGGAAACTACCCCATTTTCAGTGCTCTCTCGCCAGAAAGAAGAGTCGCGCCTATCTGAAATCAAATAATGCAGCTGAACAAAATCAATCACACGTTCCCAGGTGTAGCGCATTACTTTATTGCAGTACTCAGCGACCAAGGGAATGTCATCTGCAAGCTTGGGAAAATTTCGCGCCAACTGCAATGCCGCAAAATCGGTCACTAAAATTGATGTTGCCTCCAAGGGCTCCACAAACCCTTGCGCCAGCCCCAATGCAGCGCAGTTTTTCAGCCAGAAAGATTCTCTATAGCCAATTGCCATAGGAATTTTTCGCAGATTGGCATTTTGCAGATCGCGCCCCATGTAACTCGAAAAGCTGGCGACCGCTTCACTTTCACTCATGTGTTGGGATGAGTAAACAAAACCAATTCCGCGGCGCTGAGTGAGCGGGATATCCCAAATCCAACCCGCACTATGCGCGGTGGCCAAGGTGTAAGGTTTTATCTCATCGGTCTCTGTAATCGGTTCCTGAAGCGCCAAGGCCGCGTCTGTTAATATTTGTGCGGATTTATCTAACAACGGAACCGCTAGCGTTTTCCCCAGTAACAACGATGAGAAACCAGAGCAATCGACAAAAAAATCAAACAACTCTGTTCTTCCATCGGCATAAACAAAACCATCGATATTACCATCTGATTTTATTTTTACTTGCTCAATAGTTTCAACTATATGCCTGACAGAAAATTTTTCGCGGGCATTTTTCGCTAATAAATCTGCAAATTTTACTGCATTAAAATGGTAGGCATAATCGACCGCTCCTACATAGGGTGGCGATGATTTTTGCTTGGGCGAGCGATTCAGCTCTGCCACTGAATAGATTTCCGACAATCTGGAAAACTCAAAATCAGCCGTATTGTTAAGCCAATAATTGGTGACATCGTATCCAGATGGGAAAGGGGAACTAAAGGGATGGTAATAGAAATGATTATGGCCGTGTTTATCTGCATCCATCCAGTTTGCAAACTTAATACCTTGTTTAAAGGTTGCATCGCAGCAGGAAAGCAAATCAACCTCTGCAATACCAAACTTTTTTAATGTCGCTTTTATTTGGGGAACGGTACCTTCGCCAACACCAATGATGGGAATGTCTTTGGATTCAATTAACGTAATTTCAATTTCAGGGTCACGGGCTAATTCCACCCCAAGATGATTTGCCGCCAACCACCCAGCCGTACCACCACCGACAATTGCTACGCGTTTGATTTTCATGGATCACCTGCCACAAATATTTACAACAAAAAAGCCCAGCATAAGCTGGGCTTTTTTAACTACTCAGCTAAAAACTTCAGCGATTAGTACTTGAAGCTTACACCCAACATGTAGGTTGCTTCGCCTTCAAATGACCAAGCTGGGAAGCCTTCCAACAACGGAGCCTTCATACCATATGCAGAGGTATAGGCTTCAGCCGCACCATACTGAACATCATCCTGCTCCAGAACGTTGATTGCTTCCAGGCTCAAGCTAATGCTGTCAGTAATATTCCAGCCGAAGCTCAAGTCAAGAGAACCAAAGTCATCGTGCATACGGTTGCCGTAGTAACCAGTTTCACGAATCATATACTCTGAACGCCAGTTGTAAGCCGCACGCGCGGAGTAAACATCGTTTTCCCAGTAACCAACAAGGTTCACACTGTCTTTTGATGATTCAGTGAATACACCTAAACGATCAGCATAGCTTTCCATTGGAGCATTAGCATTTACGTAAGTGTAGTTCAGCATCACACCAAAGCCGTTGTCGAATGCGTGGTTCAATTGCAATTCGATACCATCGATCTCGCCGCCACCAGCATTTTTCAGAGTGTTCACTTCCCAGTTATCTACACCGCTATCTGGGCTTACCAAACCGATAGATTGGTTCACTTGAATTTCGCTGGTTACGAAGTTGTTAACAGACTTAACGAAGTAAGTCGCAGACAACATATTGCCGTCACCATAGTAGTATTCAAGGCTAAGATCTGCCTGAGATGCTTTCATCGGCTTAAGACCAACGTTACCAATGGTCACACGCTCGTTGCCAGGCACAGTATCCTGATACCCCTGCTGAGTCACTGCAGTAAACATATCGTTGTAGTTTGCGCGGCTGATTGCTTGTGATGCAGTAGTACGCAACACCAAATCATCAGTCAGATCAAAAATTACGTTCAAGCTTGGCAATACATCATCGTAATCATCGCTGATAGATGTTTTGTTATTGCTGTAATAAGCATTTTGAGCCAGATCGCCAGATGCTAAAGGAGTACCATCCAATGCGTATGACTTGCCCGTAACGTCACTGCTGATATAGCGCAAACCGAAGTCACCTTTAACACCCTCAGTTTCGAAGGTAAACATACCGTACAGCGCGTCATTTTGTTCGTTGAGGAAAGCGTAACCTGAACGCTCTTCTTTCCAACCAGTCAGATCTGCCAAGGTTTTAGCAACCATTGCACCCAGGTTTGGCTTAGGCGCCGTCATACCGTGAGCACCTACCTGGAAAGTACCGCTATAGAACTCAGAGGTATTAACTTGTTGAACATTCGCTTTGGTAACACCACGCAGAGAAGACTTCTCAACATCGTGGTCGGTAGTACGGAAACCGGTTTTGAAAGATTTGATTGCGCCTAAATCCAGCTCAAACTCAAAATCTACTTGCGCGTAAGATTCTTCATCAGAGTTTGGACCTTTGCCAATCGCCCAGCTCTCTGGAGCTGCTGTTGGGCGATAGTTAGCCAGCGTCATGTTCAGGTCAGAGGTAGGGTTAATTTTGATTTGTTTGCCAGATGCATCAACGCTGCCAGCCCACAATGCCATTTTGTCATCGCCTAAACTGGCAAAATGCGAGAAGTTGGTGGTCAGATCAGTACCGCCTTCGGCTTTGGTGTTACCCGCACGCGCAGTCACCTTAAACTCATCGGTCGCGTACTCAACATCAAAATCGAGGGTGTCTGAGCTCATGCTCGCAATACGACCCCAAGTTTGGTTGAAAGTCTCAGTTCCCAACGCACCGCTTGCCCAACCCACAGCCAAGTTGCCACGTTTTGCAGTTTTGGTAGTACTCTTAACGCACACGCCAGCAGCATTGGTTTCAGAACAAGTGTAATTGCTGGCAGACTTATCCAAACCGGTAAACAGGTAAGTACTGGTGTTGGTGTTATTTGCTTTCAGATCTAACGACAGCGCGTGCAAACCAAAAGTTAAGTTGTCAGTTGGCGCCCACTGTGCAGTCACATCCAGTGCACTACGCTCACGCTCTTGAATGAAAGTAGTTGGAGAAACGTCATCCCACCAACGGTAATCTGCTTCGGTACCACGACGTACGTAGTCGAAATTTTCAGTTGCACCAGCAACCAGAATACCGAAAGATTCTGAATCATTTTTCCAGCTGTACAAGCCGGAAACCTCTGGAGACACATCATCACTGATAGTACCAGTACGCGCTTTAACACCTACATACACGGTGTTGGCGTCTGTATCCAATGGCTTGCGAGTTTTTACAATAACAGTACCACCAATACCACCTTCATTCAGGTCGGCTCTGGATGACTTGTACACATCCATACCGTTAATCAATTGCGAAGGCAGCAGCGAATAGTTAAAACTGCGGTCGATAGCTTGTTGGTCGTACCAACCGGTAGAAGCAACGTTTTGACCATTCAATTGAGTCAATGTCATTTGTGGTGCAGCACCACGAATAGATACTGAAGCACCCTGACCAAATGCACGACCAACCGTTACACCAGGAATACGGCCAAGTGACTCGCCGATATCAGAGTCAGGGAACTTGCCCACATCTTCTGCCGATACAGCATCTACTACCGCAGTGGAGTTACGCTTGATATCAACAGCGTTTTTCAACGCACCGCGAATACCAGTAACAATCACCTCTTCTGGCGCTGCGCCTGCATCTTGTGCATTAGCAGTAACTGCAAAACCCATCATGGCGACAGCGGCTACCGAACCGAGCATCAGTGCACTCTTATTGGCCAGCTTGATCGCATCACTTAACTTGTTACGCATGGTTATTCTCCCGTGACTTGGCAATTTGTGTGTATTAATAATGAATTAACTTTTCAACAACTGATGACACAAGACAACGTTGTCGATGGATTAACACTATCCCCACCAGACAACGTTGTCAACAACTTTGTAAGGCAAGGTAAAGTCGATTAATGCGCCTAAATTTGCTGTGTTTTTAGAAAAACTTAATTGAAATCAACGAATTGAATTGAAATGATGAAAAAAGCGACAGAATAAAAAAGTTTTTCCGCCAGTCAAAAAGATTACCAAAATACACACATTAAACTGGGGGCAATAAAAAAGCCGCACGGAGGCGGCTTTGATGGCTGAATGACGCCAATGAGTGGCGCACACCTATGTATCACTAATTAACGATGCGCGCCCGCAATTGGCGCAGACTTGCCTTAACACTGCGCGCATTTTCGGGGCCCATACGCAACATCAACTTATGGGTTTGTGGCATTGCTTCCAGTGCAGGATCGGCATATTGATAAAACACTTTCGGGCGCACTAACAACAAATCGCCCTGCGCATCGGGTGCGGCCAAAATGTTATCGATAGCGGCAACCATCACGCTGTGGAAGTTGGGTTTCTTTAAACCCAATTCACGAAAGGCCTCTTCCAACAACGGATAAAAGCGGCGATACACCGCGACTGCTGCGTCGCTATCAATCAATGCCAGTGTGGTTACATATGGCTCGTAGCGCTGAAAATTATTGGGAGAAACGCGCTCCTGATCTACCGCCGCCCCTTCAATCGTTACCGAGAAGGTTTCCGAGATAAACGGGAGTGGTGGCGATACCACCGGGCGATATTCGTGAATCACCTTGCCCTCGGCAACATTGTTTACTGCCAATACAAATTTGCGCAGCACTTCTTGCGGCACCAATAAATTTACCAGTCCTTCGCCGCGCAACTGTTGCAGCGCAGCCAAAATACTGCTGTCGCTGTCGCTTAACGCAGGCAAGGGTTCAACTTCAACAACGGGCTGCGGAGGAACATATTCAACCAGTGGCGCTGCTGAACTAGTGGCCACGGCGGCAACTTGTGGCGCTACAGCTACCGGCGTACTGACTGTTTGTGATGCAACCGGTGCATCATTACGTAAAAAGAAGAAGGCAGCCGCAACAGCAATCAAGGCCAGCACTACGATAACAATCATAGTGATCGATGAATTTTTGCGCGGTTGATAGTCATCACTCATAGCAATACCTTTTTAGTTGGCGACTTTTTATGGCAATTCCTGTTAATAACTAACAGAGCTGCGGGATTATGGCCTAAACGCTTATAAGGTGACAGCCTTCTAATGCACCAGTTCCGCGTTATTAGCTGTCGCCACTCGAATCATGACCGATCCGTATAGTGATTGAGCTCTTGATCAATGCACACAAAGTACACAAAAGCACCCAGTGAAAATTGCGGCTTAGGGGTAAATACAGTATCCTTCCTAATAATCACTCTCATTTACATTCGCGATGTGCTTACCTATGAATACTGCCGTGTTTGCCAATACGCACCCTCTTACACTTCGCCTTGATCAATGTCGCAAAGGGGCAACGGTGCGAGTAACAGGGTTGATTGAACAGCCGTTATTTGGCGCACAAGATGAGCGTGTCGGCCTGCGCTTAAAGGAACTGGGCTTTTTACCGGGGGCTCCGCTAAAGGTAATCGGCTTTGGGCTGTTGGGTTCAGACCCGCTCGCGGTGCAGGTCAACGGCACCAAGTTTGCCTTGCGCCGCGCAGAAGCCGCCAAAATCTGTGTTGAGCTGATTCAAGCCTAGCCATTTAATAACTAACCAGGCCTTTTTCAGGTAGCAATAATGTCCACCCCTATTCGTTTCGCGCTGATTGGCAACCCCAATTGCGGCAAGACCTCCTTATTTAATCGCCTAACCGGCGCCCGCGCCAAAGTTGCCAACTACCCAGGTGTGACCGTTGAACGCCGCTCCGGTATGGTGACTGGCTTAACACAACCCGCCGAGCTGCTCGATTTACCCGGCACCTACAGCCTTTTTGTCACCTCGCCCGACGAACAAGTCGCGCGCGATGTGATTCTCGGCCAACTGGCCGGTGAGCGCCGCCCGGATTTGTTGATCGCCGTAATCGACGCTTGCAATCTGCGTTTGGGCTTGCGTTTGGTGATGGAGCTTAAAAGCCTCAATCGCCCCATCATTCTTGCGCTGAACCAAATGGATGAAGCCAAACGCCGCGGCATCAGCATCAATACTGCGGCCTTAGCCAAAGCCATCGGCATGCCGATTATCGAAACTGTCGCGGTCAACAGCCAGGGCGTAGCCGATCTGCGCAAAGTGTTAGATGACTATGCCCAGCAGCCAGCAATGCCCGAAGGCGAGCAAACGCTCACTCTGAGCGACCGTCAGGAATCAGTAGAAGCGCTCTACGCCGAGATCGAAAGCATCATCAGTCAACATGTGATTCAACCGGCGCATTTACCGCGCTGGCAGGATCGCCTCGACTCGCTGGTAATGCACCCACTGCTGGGTTTAGTGGTGTTATTCAGTATTTTGTTGGTGATCTTTCAAGCGGTATTTGCTTGGGCATCGCCAGTGGTGGATTTAATCGACGCCGGCTTCAGTGGCCTTGGCGAGCTGGTCGCCACCTTCTTGCCCGATGGCATACTCAAGGATTTTATCGTTGAAGGAATGATTGCTGGTGTTGGCGGTGTATTGGTTTTTCTGCCGCAAATTATCATCTTGTTCTTTTTTATTCTGGTGCTGGAAGATACCGGCTACCTCACCCGCGCGGCTTTTTTGCTCGACCGCCCTATGCGCGGGCTGGGTTTGTCAGGTCGCTCATTTATCCCGCTGCTGTCCAGTTTTGCCTGCGCTGTACCGGGCATTATGGCGACCCGTACCATCGCCGACCCGCGCGAGCGTTTTATCACCATCATGGTCGCGCCGCTAATGACCTGCTCCGCGCGCCTGCCGGTGTACGCATTGATCATCGCCGCGTTTATTCCTGAGCAAGCAGCCTGGGGGATTTTTAACTTGCAAGGCCTGACCCTGTTTGCACTTTATTTTGCCGGTGTCGCCAGCGCTGCGCTGATCGCCTGGCTGATGCGCCGCCGCGCCAGTGGCCGCGAAGAGTATCCACTGCTGCTCGAATTACCTACTTATCGCTGGCCAATGGCGTATCACCTATTGTTGGGCTTGCGTGAACGCGCGTGGATTTTTATTCGCCGGGTAGGCACCATCATTCTCGCGCTCTCGATTGTGCTCTGGTTTTTGGCAAGCTTCCCCGGCGCCCCAGCAAATGCGACCCAGCCGGCGATTGAATACAGTTTCGCCGGCCAGCTCGGCCACTTGATGCAGCCGCTATTTGCACCACTCGGTTTTAACTGGCAGATGTGTATTGCGCTGATTCCTGCGATGGGTGCGCGCGAAGTAGCGGTGAGCGCCTTGGCAACCGTTTACGCCGTGGGCGAAGAATCGATTGATGTCGCACTCGGCTCCGCGCTAGCGGCAAGCTGGTCGCTACCTGTGGCTTACGCTTACCTCGCCTGGTTTGTTTATGCACCGCAATGTATATCCACCATCGCCGTTGTAAAACGCGAAACCAACTCGGCCAAAGCGACCGCATTTTTCACCATCTATTTATTTGCACTCGCCTACTTTGCCGCTTGGGCGACGTACCAGATCGCCAGCGCACTGGTAGGCTAATTGGAAACTGGGGGGAAGCACTATGTGGCAGCAAATCCCGTGGCAAGAAGTGATTGTTGGTTTATGTGTCATCGCCGCAGTGTACTTTTTAGTGCGCCGCTGGCTGTTCCCCTCCGCTAAAAAATCCGCCGCTTGCGGTGGCTGCGGCGGCTGCGATAAGACCAGTGAATCAAGTTGTGCCAATCCAACGGAGAAGGGGCAGCATTGATGCAATTCCACTAATCTATTCGGCTCATCTGGTGAGCCGAATAGATAATTTAATCGGCTCACGCCCATACCAAAATGATTTACTGTTCGCTTACCAACTTCGACAAATCAATCCAATAACGGGGATTATCAACCGGTGTTTCAGCCGGTAAATACGGATTTTTTAGTGTGATAATCCGACGGTTTTTTAATCGTTCCAGTCCCGAGCTGACTCTTGGATGATTGTAAAAAAACTGGTCAAATTTACCGTTATCGATCAGTAATTCCATACCCTTTTCGATGCGCTGCGCAAGCGCTTCATTGTTTTTATTCACAAAAAAGTAAATCGCCGAGGGATAGTAGATGAGCAAGTTGTCTTCTACTTCCAGGCGCGTCTCTTTGCGCTGCAGCAATTCAAACCAGGCTTCAGATACACCGCGCGGAAAATAATCAAAGCGGCGGGCATTGATCATCCGAAACAGCGATTCGGTTGTCTCGGCGGTAGTCAAACGCAAACCATTCGCTTGCAAAATTAACGTATCCGGCCAGTGAGTACCCTGCCCGCCAAGAAATTTCGTTAGGTGTTTCGGATTTTTTATGTGATCAAACCGTGCCTGCTCGTGTTTGCGAATTAACAGCACTCGGTAGCCAAACAGGCCTTTAAATAAGGGGATGCGTATAGGGCGCAACTGTTGCTCGCGCTCTTTATCAGTCATGGTCCAGATCACAAAATCACTGCTGTCGTTTTCCAGCATATTGATCCAGCGCGCTTGCGAGTAATCACGCGGGGAAAAAACTATATCAATCACTTCGTTATCAGCTTTGCTGGCATTCAGTGCCATCACTAATAAAGTCGTAAAGTAATCACTTGGCTGCTCCAGTGCAGTGCCCTGCACTTTCACTGGAATATGCACTTGCTCTGCCTTGGCCAAGGTTGCCAACAACAAAATAAAGGCAAATACAACGCACCGCAGCGGCATTCTGGCGCGCAATGCGAACAACCGACAATCAAACCTGAGCATAGGCATAAAGGCTCATCTGCAACAATAAACATCCACGAAGCATAGAAGAAAAGCGGCCATTCTGCCCAATAGCCTGGTTCAATCCCTGGTGGTGACACTCCACTCCTGCTCCCGTATAGTCAGCGCGATAACATCCGCACAGTTTCTTTAAGGATTAGCGCCATGCAAGAAAAATTGGAAACACGCACGTTTTTACTATTTTTGTTAATTATCACCGTTGGGTTTTTAATGATATTAAAGCCTTTCTTCGGGACGATTTTTTGGGCCTGCGCCATCACCATTATTTTTTACCCTATGCAAACGCGGCTGCTTAAGTACCTCAACGGGCGCAGCACTGTCAGCGCCCTGCTGACCTTAACCACATGCATACTGGTGGTGGTATTGCCCGTCACGCTATTAATTAGTTCGGTTGTATCCGAGGGTGCGGCCTACTATGGAAAACTCGAATCGGGCGAGGTCAATCCCGCCCAGTATCTGGATCAGGTGCGCACCGCCTTCCCGGCAGTACAGCAAACGCTGGAGCGCTTTGGTATCGACTTTGCCAAAATAAAAGAAGGCGTGCTAAGTGTAAGCATGAGCGGCGGTAAGTGGATTGCACAGCATGCCCTAAGTATTGGACAGAACACTTTCAAGTTGCTGCTGAATATCTGCCTGATGCTGTACCTGACGTTTTTCCTGCTGCGCGATGGCAATTACCTGATGGAATTATTAATCCGCGCACTGCCGCTCGGCGACACTCGGGAGCGCATGTTGTTTGCGAAATTTGGTGAAGTCACCCGCGCTACCATCAAGGGCAATATGGTGATTGCGATTGTGCAAGGCTCACTCGGCGGTCTGGTCTTTTGGGCACTGGGAATTCCCGGTGCGCTGTTGTGGGGAGTGGTGATGGCGGTGATGTCACTGATACCGGCCGTTGGCCCAGCGATTGTCTGGGCGCCGGTTGCCATCTACCTATTTGCCGCAGGCGACAATATCAAAGGCATGATTCTGGTTGGGGTTGGCATGGGTGTAATTGGTCTGATCGACAATATTCTGCGCCCGATTTTAGTGGGGCGCGACACCAAGCTGCCCGACTACATTGTGCTGCTATCCACCCTTGGCGGCCTTGGCTTATTTGGCATTAATGGCTTTGTGATTGGCCCATTGGTGGCGGCTCTGTTTATCGCCTTTTGGGAGATTTTTATCCGCGAAGTCAACGTACCCGATGCCGGCACTGAACCCCAAGCAGAACAAAAGCCCGAGGCATAGTGCGCTTGATCTGCTAGACTGCGCGGCCATTTTATCGATTGGAAGTTGATTTATGTCTAACCAATACAAGACTGTTGAAGAACTCGTAAGCTACGGCATTGGCCGCCAAATGGGCGATCAATTGGCAAGCAATCCGTTTGATGGCGTTTCTGCTGCTGCCGTTGCGCAGGGTGTTATGGATGCGCTGAATGGCGTGGCCATGCCTTACAGCAATGAAGAAATGCAAAATGCATTTGAAGTGATCAATACTCAAATGCAAGCCAAAGAAGCTGAAAAGCACAAGGCACTGGCGGGTGCAGGCGAAACCTTCCTGGCTGAAAATGCGAAAAAAGCCGGCATCACTGTGACTGCATCTGGCTTGCAATACGAAGTCATCACTCAGGGTACTGGTGCTGTTCCAAGCGCGACATCCAAAGTCAAAACCCATTACCACGGCACTCTGATTGACGGCACCGTGTTTGATAGCTCGGTAAATCGCGGTCAGCCAATTGATTTCCCAGTGAATGGCGTAATCGCAGGCTGGACTGAAGCATTGCAACTGATGCCAGTGGGTTCCAAGTGGCGTTTGTATGTTCCGCACAACCTCGCCTACGGTGAGCGCGGCGCCGGTGCCAGCATTGCACCTTTCTCGACGCTGATTTTTGATGTTGAGTTGATTGATATTGTTGGTTAATTTTCAGTTTGAAATAACCACCAGCATGGGTTTCGGTGTGACCTTTTTCGACTCGCCGTAAACCCATCCCTGGGGGCTCGGATGCGGCATCCATGCCGCATACGGTCTCAAAGATCACACCGAACCCATGCTTCATCGCAGCTATCCAGATATGCACCTCCTCCTAAATAAAAACCTATTCTGTTGTTGGATTTTCCATGTGGTTTAAAAATTTACGTTTGTATCGCCTGACCGAGCAGTGGACTCTTTCCGCTGAAGAATTAAATGAAAAGCTGGCCGAGTTTTGTTTTAACCCCTGCGGCAGCCTCGACCCTATGCGTTATGGTTTTGAATTTCCGCTGGGCCGCCACGGCAGTGAATATATTCATGTAACCAATGGCTACATTATGATTTGCGCCAAGAAGCAGGAAAAAATTCTGCCCGGCGGCGTGATCAAAGAACAACTGGAAGAAAAAATTCTCGCCATTAGCGATGCCGAAGCGCGCTCGGTCAGCCGCAAAGAGCGCGACACCTTAAAAGACGAGATTATCTTTTCCCTACTGCCAAAAGCGTTTACCCGCTCATCGCTGGATTATGCCTATATCGCACCGCAAGAAAATTTAATTGTGGTGAATTCATCCTCCGCCAAACGCGCGGAAGATTTGCTGAGCAAATTGCGCGAGGCGATTGGCAGTTTGCGCTGTTTACCTATAGCACCCAAGAATATTCCCACCCAAGTGATGACTCATTGGCTGCGCGAAAGCCAAGCGCCACACCAGTTTGAATTGGGCGAAGAAGTGGAATTACAAGCGGCGAAAGATGGCCGTATAATTCGCTGCAAAAAACAGGACTTAACCGCAAGCGAAATCCGCAACCATTTAGAAAGCGGTATGCACGTCAGCAAAATTGGTCTGGTTTGGAAAGAGTCGATCAGCTGCATCATCGACGATCAAGTCGCCGTTAAACGCGTAAAGTTTGAAGATGTGATTAGCGATAAAGCCAACGAGCGCAATCCGGAAAGCAAAGCGGAACAGTTCGACGCAGACTTTGCCATTATGGCGATGGAGTTAAAAAACTTTATTACTGCCTTACTGGCTGCTTTTGGCGGTGAAACAGAGCGCGAATAATTATTCGCGCTGCACGCCTCCAACCTCGCCACTGGCTATATCTTTGTTCGGCTCATCAACCAGTGTCAATTCAAAATAGAAACAAGCGCCGCCGCCCGGTGCTGGTTGATAGCCGATGCTTCCCTCCATCATTTCGATCAGTTCCTTGCTGATCGCCAAACCAAGACCTGTTCCTCCTTTTTTACGGGTAGATGATGAATCGACCTGAGAAAAACGTTTGAATAACTTACTCTGATCCGCCGGTGCAATACCCTCACCCTGATCGCAAACAATGACTTTTACTTGAGTATTAACCACCTCGATACTCAAGCTGACCTCAGCATTAGGTGGAGAAAATTTCACCGCATTAGACAACAGGTTCGCCACTACTTGCAGCAGACGAGAATCATCCACCTTAACTCGTAGCTCCTTCTCAGGTGCATCGAAAACCAAACGCACTTGATACTCTGCAGCATAGGGCTCAATTGATTCCAATGATTGTTTTAACAGTGCCACCAAATTGTGTTCTTGCAATTGAAATTGCATCTTGCCGGCGACCAGTTTTTCCATATCCAACAAATCATTTATCAAAAGCGATAAACGCTCGCCGTTTTGCAGAGCAATATTAATAATTTTTGTTGCGTTTTCATCGAACTCAGAAAAGCTGCCACTCGCCAACAATTTTAAACCGCCCAAAATTGAAGTCAGTGGTGTGCGCAATTCATGGCTGACCATTGAAACAAAATCCCGCTTTAAGTTATCCAACCGGATGCGCTCACTGATATCAATAATTTGCAGTGTCCAATGGGTTTTTTTCGCGGTGCGATAACAAATACCCAAACTCACCAAACCCATTAGGTTATCGGTAACGGGTGATGCCAAATGTGCTTCAAATTGCTTAAAGTGGGCGTTATTAATCACAAAGCTATTATCAATCTCCTGCATCGCAGCCAGCACACGCTCTTGCTCGGCCGAATCAAATAAATCCACAATTTTTTTGCCTTGCAACTCATCGGGTTGCAAACCCAGTAGCGCACAAAAACTGGGGTTCACTTCCAGCCACAGAGCATCGTTTTCTATTAATGCCATGGCTTGGGGCGATGCAGAAAACACGCGCTTAAACCGTTTTTGGCTGTCTTCCAGTGCGCGGTTGGCCTGCATACGCGCACTTAATGAGCGAATAAATTGCAGCAATAAATAGGCGCTGAACAAAGCCAACAACCACCCACCCCAACGCACAAGAGTCAAGCGCAATGGCATCTGCATCATGTCGGCACCCGCCACCAGATCCCATTGCCGCCCCACCACCGGAATCGCAATCACCTCTTGTAAATCACCGGAAACGCCATCGTTCCCCATCAACCATTGCGCCTGTTCACGGTCATAAATATTAATGCTCATTCCATTGCGGCCTGCTCGTTCCAGCAGCGCAGCAAACAAACTATCTGCGTTAATCGCCGTACTCACTACCCCCCAATATTGATTTTCATGTAAAAAAATAGCCTCGCGATAAACCAACCCGAGTCCGCCCTGACGCAATTGGAAAGGGCCGATAAGTTTCGGTTGGCGAGTTTCTATTACCGCTTTTACGCCCGGCCACTGCGCGGGCACATCGGGATAATAGAGCCCCAATGCCGCCTCGTTGCCCTCTAGCGGATAGATATAGGAAATACGATTATCGGGCGCCAGCGCAATATTGCGGATATGTGCCCCGCGCTCTTGCAACTCAGTCAGCCAAGGCGCCAAGGCTTTTTCATCCACATGACCGTCGTTTGTTTCCAAGTAGGCTTTTAAACCGAGGGTAAAATACTGCGCGGCATGCAGTTCATAGGTAAGAAGACTGGCCAAACTGGCCAGATCTTGATTTATCGCCAGCAAGCGCGTCTGACGATCTGATTGAAACTCGGCTCTCACTGCCAATTCAGACAGCGCAAGCAAAGCAATCAACAATGCAGGAGGTAAGATCCACCCCAACAATCTCACTCGCCCTAACGGGCTTAAAGAAAGGGGGTTACACAATCGGGACAACAGTTGAAACATGGATATTCCGCAGACTTGAAGGCTGAATAGATTTTCAAAGTATAGTCAGCAAATCAAACGGCGCGCCTTTCACCAAGGTTAATAAGCAAACCAGCAGGAATTATGCCGCTATAATGCCGGCCACTGTTTGATTTACCATTTTTACCGTCACAGGAATTACTCATGCTCACCTCACTAAACCATAGGTTTAACCCGTTTCGCACTCATTCAATTATTGCAATAACACTGATGCTACTAGCGCTCCTGAACAGTGCTTGTAGTAAAAGCCCAGAGATCAGCAAGATTTCCGGCTTCGCACAGGGCACCACCTACAACCTCAGTTTTGTATTGCCGCAGGACTCCAGCCCCCCCCTAACGACCGTTGAACAAGCGGTAGAAGCTGAATTTGCGCGCATCGATAAATCGCTCTCCAATTATCGCGATGATTCAATGATTGAAGCCTTTAACGCTCAACAGACCACCGATATTTATGAGGTTGATGCCGAACTAGTCGCACTACTGGAAGAAGCGCGAAAAATTCATCGTGCCAGCAATGGTTGTTACGATCTCACCATCAAGCCCTTGTTTGATTTGTGGGGCTTTAAAAAAGATGAATTCAGCCCACCGAGTGATGCCGATCTTGCCCAGACTATGGCAGTCATCGGTTTGGATAATGTTGAGACTATCGATGCAACACACTTGCGCAAACAAATTCCAAATTTGCGTATCGACGTATCTTCAATTGGCCAAGGTTATGCGGTGGGCCAAATTGTCAAAGTGCTTGCGCAATTTGGCGTACAACAATACCTGGTAGAGATTGGCGGCGAGTTAAAAATCAGCGGCAAAAAACCGAATGGCGAGCCGTGGAAAATCGCACTGGAAAAACCACTGCCGAACGAGCGCAAGATGCATAAAATCGTCAGCTTTGATTCGGGCGCACCTATGTCGCTCATGGCATCGGGCACTTATCGCCACTACTTTGACAGCAACGGCAAACGCTACAGCCATATTCTCGATGCACGCAGCGGCAAACCTGTCGAACACAACACAGTTTCTACGGCCATACTGCACGAAAACCCCACCATTGCCGACGGCTGGTCTACCGCACTGCTATGCTTGGGCAGCAGCGAAGGCTTAAAAGTCGCAAACGACAATAATCTCGCGGTATTGTTCATCGACCAACAAGGCGATGAACTGATAGAAACCCGCAGCAATGCGATGAATGAAATGAAGGGTGTGAGCCTCAACAATCCTTAACTCAACATGCACATTCGATAAGGCATCACTAAGTCAACATTTTTCAACGAGGGAGAAAATGACCAAAGACGTTCATGATCTTAATAATTTGCTGGGGAATTTACGCCAGTTGATTATCGATGCGCGTCGGCAAGCACTGCGCGCAGTTGACACTGTGCAGATTCGCACTTGCTGGGAAATAGGTCATCACATCGTTGAGTTTGAACAAAACGGACAAGCGCGAGCAGAATATGGCAAGCAACTACTTACGGATTTAGCGCAGCGATTGACGCAGGAGTTTGGTAAAGGTTTTGATTCCCGAAATTTGCGCCACATGCGAGCCTTTTATCTTACTTTTCCGATTTGGAACGCAGTGCGTACCGAATTAAGCTGGACGCATTACCGCACCTTACTCAAAGTTGAAAGTTCGTCTGCCCGCGAATGGTACATAGAAGAAAGTATCCGCCAAAATTGGAGTTCACGTGCACTTGAGCGCCAAATTTCCACGCTCTACTACGAGCGATTACTAACCAGCCAAGATCAGTCAGCCGTTGCACTTGAAGCAGCAAACTTAACCGAGCCGCTGAACAAAACACCAAGAGAGTTTGTGCGCGACCCAGTGATATTAGAATTTCTGGGGTTACCAGACGCTGGGCGCCTACTAGAGAGTGATTTAGAGCAAGGGCTAATGAACAAACTACAAAGCTTTTTGCTGGAACTTGGCAGCGGCTTTGCGTTCGTCGCCCGCCAACAGCGGATTAGCACAGACAACAAAGACTTTTACATCGATTTGGTTTTTTACAACTATCTACTCAAATGCTTCGTATTGTTCGACTTAAAAACCGGAGAGCTAAGCCATCAGGATATTGGCCAAATGGATATGTATGTACGAATGTACGATGACTTAAAACGGGGTGAAGATGACAACCCTACGGTGGGTATTATTCTATGTTCACAAAAAGACTCATCTGTAGTGCGCTATTCAGTCCTCAACGGAAGTGAGCAACTATTTGCCAGCCGCTATAAATTGATACTGCCATCTGAAGAAGAGTTACGGCAAGAGTTAGAGCGCGAACGAGCAGAATTGCTTGAGCAAACACAACACAACAAATAAAAGGCGCGCTTAGCATGAAACTCATCTACACCCACGAAAACCGTTTTCTGGTGGCAAATGCACACAACATCCTTGAACAAGCCGGGATTCGTGTGGTGTGGAAAAACGAATTTGCTTCCGGTGCGATTGGTGAAATTTCGCCGTTTGATAGCTGGCCGGAATTATGGGTGATAGACGACGCTGACTATGATCGCGCAATAGAAATTATTACTCACGCACTCAGCGCCGCTAACGCGCCAGACTGGACTTGCACGCACTGCAACGAACCGAACGATGCAGCGTTTGAAACCTGCTGGAATTGCCAAACAGAAAAACCGGAGCACACATGATGAAACAGATTTTATACAGCTTGGCTTTATTGATTTTCGCTACCAGTGCCTGGGCGCAAACCACTCAACTCAGTGTGATGAGCTACAACATTCGCTGCGGCTCTTGTGAAGCACCAGACAACATTAACAATTGGAAAAAACGTAAATATCTGGTGGGGCATTTGATCAAAATGCATAACCCGGATGTCATCGGGTTGCAGGAAGCGGAACTCAATCAAATTGAAGACTTGGTAGAAATGCTGGATGACTACTCCTGGATGGGTGTAGGCCGCGACGACGGCAGGGACAAAGGCGAAACAACGGCTATTTTATTTCGCACTTCACGCTTGTCACTGCAGGGGCAACAAACACTCTGGCTATCGCAAACGCCACTGCAACCATCGCGCGGTTGGGATGCAACCTATCGCCGCACACTCAGCATCGCCAAGTTACTCGATGCGCAATCCAAACAGTTTTTATATGTATTTAATATTCATTTGGATAACGAAGGTGAAGTAGCACGGCAGGAAGGCGCTAAATTATTAATCAATGAAATTGCTAAACTCGACGCTGCAGCCCCCGTTGTGGTCACTGGCGATTTTAATTTTACCGCGCCCGCACCGAGCTACGACATCATCACCGCAACCCTCGCCGATGCCGAAAAAACCTCATCCACTCCGGCAACGGGCGGCAACAAAACCTTTAATGGTTTTGGCGAAAATAAAGAGCCGGATAATAAAATTGATTTCATTTTTGTAAAAAAATCGATGAAAGTGCACAGTCATCAAATCGACACCACTATTTATAACAATCTCTACCCTTCAGATCATTTCCCACTCATAGTAACAGTCGATACGGCTATCACGACTGCAGACACATTAAAGAGCATTGAGTAAAACTGACAGTTCGTTGCGAATATATTTTTCTTCCACCCAATCGCCCAACTGCGCGTTCATAAACTCAATAAAATTATGTGCGGCGACCGGCAAACGCCGGTCGCCATGACGCACCAAATACCAATGGCTGGTGAGCGGAAAATCCCGCACATTAATAATCGCCACTTGCGCATTGGTCTGCGCCAGCGTGTGTTCCGAAATAACAGCTAAACCCAAACCCGTTTCCACACTCATCCGAATCACTTCGTTACTTTCGATTTGCAGGGTCTTATGCAACTGCAAATTATTTTCGCGCAGCCAATTTTCAAACATCATGCGGGTAGCGCTACCCGGTTCGCGCATTAAAAAACGCTCATTCACTAATTCTGCAAAATCTACTTGCTGTTGTTGTGCGGCCCAATGGTGAATGGGTGCAATAAGCACCAAGGGATTTTTGAGGAAGCGCCCACTAATCACATGTTCGCCGGTAGGTGGATGGCTAAATAAATACAAATCATCCAACTGGTTTTCAAAACGCTGCAATACACTGCTGCGGTTGCCGATATTCAAGGTCACATCCACTGCGGGATACTGTTGCGCATAGGGGCTGAGCAAACGCGGCAAAATATATTTCGCGGTGGTCACTACCCCAATACCGAAGTGGCCTTTGCTGCCCTGCGCGGCATCACTTAAAAAGCTATTGAAATCCTCGAAGCGCCCCAGTGCATCCAGCGCGGCGTGGTACAACTCAGTGCCCACAAAGGTGGGGCGATACTGACCATCGCGCACCTCCAGCAAAGCATCACCAATCGCTTCGGTCAGGCGTTTGATTTGCAGGGAAACGGTGGGCTGGGTGAGATGCAATTGCGCCGCCGCCTGAGAGATAGAACCGGTGCGTACCACGGCGATATACACCTGCAGCAGGCGGAAGGTGAGATGGCGAATATTCATAGGAACCCCTGTAGCGCACACTAATATAGATAATTATCTATTAATAAATACATAAACATTAATTATCATCTATTTCTCTAAGCAGCCACAATGCGCGCCAGACAAGTTCAACCATCTGGAGAGCGCCATGCCCGATATAGTTATTATGTTTTTCCTGCTCGGAGCCCTTGCCGGGGTTGCCAAATCTGACCTGCAGGTGCCCAAAGCCGCCTATGACACCCTGAGCATTTTGTTGATGCTGACCCTTGGTTTAAAGGGGGGATTGGCATTACACGGGCAGGTGAGTTGGCAGTTATTGCCGGAAGTGATAATCGTGATTCTGATCGGTATTGCGATCCCCCTGGCGGTTTACCCGCTGGTGCGCAAGTTAGCAGGGCTTAACCCGGCCGATAGCGCCAGCTTGGCCGCCCACTATGGCTCGGCCAGCGCCGGTACCTTTGCGGTGGCGCTGGCATTTGCCGAAGCCAATAACCTCGCGATAGCGCCGCAAACCACTCTGTACCTAGTGCTGTTGGAATTACCGGCCATCGTGGTGGCGATCATGATTTATCGCAAAGTCACCGGCAGCACGTCCAAAGCCAGCGCCATTTGGCACGAGGCACTGACCAGCCGTGGCGTAGTATTACTCGCGGGCGGCTTGTTGATTGGTTACTGGTACGGACCGGAAGGCAGCGCCGCGATTACCCCGCTGTTCCTCGGCGCCTTTAAAGCCTTGCTTGCCCTGTTCTTGCTGGAGATGGGTTTGTGTGTATCCAAACACCTCAACCCCTTCCCGCTCAAACACTGGCGCCTGATTGGTTTTGCCTTGATCGCCCCGCTGTTTCTCGCATTTATTGGCGTCAGCATTGGTGTTGCGCTGGGTCTTCCGCAGGGTAGCAGCCTGATTCTGGGTGCTTTGGTGGCGAGTGCATCTTACATAGCCGCCCCCGCCGCAATTCGCGGTTCCATCCCAGAGGCCGACGTAGGGCTTTCCATCTTCGCCTCGCTGGGTGTGACCTTTCCGTTCAATGTTTTGGTCGGCATCCCCCTGTATTACCAGCTGTTAACCTGGTTCAGCGCGTAAGCAGCCCTACAATTCCTTCTTGTCTTGCACCTCGACCAAGGTGCAAGACCCTGCGGAGTCTTTATGTATTCAACGACACACTTGCAGCAACTTGAAGCCGAAGCCATTTTCATCATCCGCGAAGTGGCCGCCAGTTTCGACAACCCCTGCTTTTTTTATTCGATCGGCAAAGACTCAACGGTGATGCTGCACCTAGCGCGCAAAGCCTTTTATCCCGCCCCCGTGCCATTCACGCTGTTACATGTGGATACCACTTGGGAATTCGCTGAAATGGCGCGTTTTCGCGATGCCATGGCCGCCAAACATCAGCTGAAAATACTGGTTCACACCAACGAAGAAGCCCTCGCGATGGGCATTCACCCGATTCGTTCAGGCTCGGTTAAATACAACGATTTGATGAAAACCCAAGCGCTAAAACAGGCGATGAAACAATACCGCTTTGATGCCGCACTGGGCGGCGCGCGGCGCGATGAAGAGAAATCCCGCGCGAAGGAACGGGTCTTTTCCGTGCGCGATGCCCACCAAGGCTGGGACCCAAAAAATCAGCGCCCGGAGCTGTGGGATATTTACAACTGCCAGATCGATAAAGGCGAATCGGTGCGAGTATTTCCCCTGTCCAACTGGACTGAGTTGGATATTTGGCAGTACATCCACAAAGAAAAAATCGAGTTGGTATCCCTGTATTTATCTGCCTCACGCCTGAGCTGGATCAGCGATGACGGCGGCCAATATTTGATTCTGGATGACGAACGCATGTTGCCGTTTTTAAGCGAGCGCGAACGCGCCAGTCTCGCCCATCGCCCGCTGCGCTGCCGCACACTGGGCTGCTACCCGCAAACCGGTGCCGTGTTGAGCGAGGCCACGCAAGTCATCGATATTATTGATGAATTGGTGCGCAGTAAAACCAGTGAACGCGAAGGGCGCATGCTGGATAAAGATCAAGTTGGTTCGATGGAAAAGAAAAAACGCGAAGGTTACTTTTAATGCAAAGCCGTTTTTCCAACAGCCAATTTGCGCTGCTCACTCGCCACGGCAAAGAAAAGATACTGGCGCCCCTGCTGGAAAGCCAGTTGGGGGCATCGCTGCTACTGACCGAGAATTACGACACAGATTTGCTCGGCACCTTTAGTGGCGAGGTTGAGCGCAAACTGAGCCCATTGGATTGCGCGCTAAAAAAAGCACAGCTGGCCTGTGAGCTTACCGGCCTCAACCTTGGGCTGGGCAGCGAAGGCAGTTTCAGCCCCAGCCATTACGGTTTTGGCACCGCCAATCACGAGCTGATTGCCTGTATCAATCGGCAAGCAGGCTGGTCGGTAGTGGGGCACTACTATGGTTTTAGTCGTGTTCGCCGCCAGCCATTAAATTCCATGGCAGAGCTGTATCAATTTGTGGAGCAAACCCCAGCCGATCAAGGCTTGTTATTGCGCAGCCCAGCCGGAGTCGCCAAGGGGCTTTATGGGTTAGATGCAATAGAAACCCAGCTAAAAGACTGGTTTGGTAACTACGCCCTACTCGGCTCGGCATTTGCGCAGGAGCTGGTGATTAGCGATGATCTGCGCGCGCACCACTGCCCAGAGCGGCGCGAGCACATCCAAAAGGCGATGGAAAATCTGATCGAGCGCTTGCAACTTGCCTGCCCGCAGTGCGATACCCCGGGGTTTTGGCCAGACCATGCCCTGCCCGGACTTCCCTGTCGCGCTTGCGGCTGCCCCACCCACAGCATTAAAGCGCGTACCGCGCGCTGCGGTCATTGTCATTTTGAACAGACCTATCCAGTCGCCGAACCCGAGGCTGACCCCAGCCTCTGCCCGCACTGCAACCCCTAAAGTCACGAGCATAACGAGAGTAATGAGAGCAGCGACCTATGCACACTGAATACCTGTTCGCCGATCAGCCCTTACAACTGGCGCGCGCAGCCCAACTGTTAATCGAGGGCAAACTGGTCGCGGTACCCACCGAAACCGTTTATGGTCTCGCGGCGGACGCCAGCAACCCAGAGGCGGTCGCCCGGATTTTTAAGGCCAAGGGGCGCCCAGCCAATCACCCGCTGATTGTGCATATCGCCGAACCTGAGCATATGCACCGCTGGGCCGAGCAAATCCCCGCCAGCGCCTTTGCCCTCGCCAGCCATTTTTGGCCGGGGCCACTCACCCTACTGCTCAAAAAAGCCGCCCATGTAGACTCTTGTGTCACCGGTGGCGAACCCAATATCGCCTTGCGCATGCCCACCCACCCGGTGATGCAAAACCTGTTGCGCATGACCGAACTCGGGCTAGCCGCGCCCTCGGCAAACCCCTACCAACAACTCAGCCCCACTCAGGCAACACATGTGGCCAAGGGGCTGTCGGGCAAAATCGCGGCGATTCTAGACGGCGGCAGCTGCCAACTCGGGCTGGAATCCACCATCGTCGATTTGACCCAATCCCAACCGCGCATACTGCGCGCCGGCCCCATTACCGCCGATGCCATCGCCCAGTGTTTAGGCCAGCCAGTGGCCGCACCGCAGCGCCATGAGGTAGCCATCTCGGGCAATAAAAAACAGCATTATCAACCGCGCAAACCGCTGCATATTTTCGCCACCGATGAACTAATGCAACAGATCAAGCGCAGTAGCCAGCGCATCGCCGTAGTTTTTTACAGCCAGGCCATTCAATCAGCGAGCAACACAATCGAAAACTTATCTGGCAGCACGCCAATCTATCGCGCCGCATCATCCAACAAATCACTTTATGCCCAAGCGTTATACAGCACATTGCACGAGTTGGACGCACTCGATATAGATGCAATTTGGATGGAACAACCACCGCAATCAACTGAATGGAATGATGTGAATGACCGCTTGGCGCGAGCGGCAACCAAAGACGATGGGAAGTGATAAGACGTGTTTAGCAAATTGCAGATAAGGCGCAAACCCACTATGGTTGCCGAACAACAAAAATACATTACCCAACAAACGCAACCTCTCAGCAGAATCCTAAACATAAGAAAGGAACAGGCATGAGAGTTTTACTCAAACATTATTTTTTATTCCCCGCGCTCTGCATTCATTTATTGGGATGCGGTGGCAATAGCGATGCAAAGATCACCTCCACTAGTTCGCAGGTGTCAGTCACAGCTTCAGCAGTTGCAACATCGGTAAACGCAAACAATTCCAGCGCGGCTGTTTTAGTAGAAAATTCTACTCAAGACTGCGTGATTGCAGCACTCAAACCATTTGCCGATCTACCCGAAATAGGCAAACTGCCCAATCCATTTATTTTTATGGACGGCACACCAGTATTGACTAAAAAACAATGGCCTTGTCGTCGCGCAGAAATTGCAGCACAGGCGCAAGCCTATGAACTAGGCGAAAAACCACCCGCCCCGCAACAGGTTGCCGGATCAGTTAGCAGCGGAAAAATTTCTGTAATTGTGCGCGACAAGGACAAACAAATCGCCTTTGATGCGCTCATCACGCTGCCCAGTACCGGCGTCGCACCCTACCCCGCAATAATTGGCATAGGCAATTCTTATTTGAATAATGACGAGCTATCGCGCCAAGGTATCGCCGTTATTCAATTTCCCAATAATTTGCTGGGTGAACAACACAATGGGCAATCGCGCGGCAAAGGTTTGTTCTATGAAATATACGGCAGCGATCACCGCGCCAGCGCCATGATGGCCTGGGCCTGGGGCGTAAGCCGTCTGCTCGATGTTTTACACAACACCAGCAACACCATCATCGACCCGCAGCGAGTAGGTGTTACCGGTTGTTCACGCAATGGCAAAGGCGCGTTAATCGCAGGAGCATTTGATGAGCGACTAGCACTCACCATCATGCAAGAATCAGGTTCCGGCGGCGCCGCTAGCTGGCGCATTTCTGACGCACAATTAGCCTCTGGCCAAAACGTACAAACCCTGCGCCAAATCGTGACTGAAAATGTATGGTTTACCGAACAATTTAAAATTTTCAGCGAAGCCGCAAACAAACTGCCCTTTGATCACCACAGTGTGATGGGCTTAATCGCTCCGCGTGGATTATTAGTCGTAGAAAACACCGGCATGGAATGGCTGGGCAATCAAAGTACTTACACTACTGCCGTTGTAGCGCGCGAAATTTGGAAAGCATTAGGCGCAGCCGACAACATGGGCGTAACCCAAGTAGACGGCCACAACCACTGCCAACTCCCCGCCAGCCAACAACCGGCAGTGAATGCCTTTGTGGAAAAGTTTTTATTGCACAACAACCGTGTAAGCACCCATGTACAAAAAACCGATGGTACTTTCCCTGTTGAAATTTCGCGCTGGGTGAATTGGGTGACGCCGATTTTGCAGTGAGTTGGCAATTAAAATTTCAAGCAGAAAAATCAGCTATTTACACTTTATCAGGTTCAAGTCACCACACAATTGTCTGGAACGGCGGGAGGCGGGTCGATAGGCTCGCCGAGCATTTCGCGCAGGGATGATTCAATAGTATGAGTCATCGCATCCAGCGCCAGATCATTTGGCTCTGTTCCAAACGGGTCTTGCAACTCTTCGGCCAGCGCTTCTAATGCCAAAAAAGTGTAGGCGACAAAAGCGATAATTACCGGTGTCATAAAACCTAATGTTGCCGCCAGCCCGAGTGGTAGCAGGAAACAATACGAATAAACCGTGCGATGCAAAATCACCGAGTATCCAAACGGCACTGGCGTGCTGGCGATGCGCTCACAACCGCCCAAACAAGCACTGAGTTGCGACAAATGCTGATCCATACGCGCAAATAAAATCGGGCAAAGCTGTTCTTGCTTACGCATAGTGCGCAACTGTTGCGCCGCATCCAGTATCACTAACTCCGGTTTGAATCTTCCCTGAATAACTGTCTCCTGCACTTCTGGGCGCAACAGTTTTTGCAGCGCAGGCGTTGCGTCTGTCTCGCGCAATTGCGCGCGCAGTGCGTGTACAAAAGCAATCAGGGTGTAAACGAATTGGCGATTTTGCTCATCGCTTGCATCTGCTGCGGTCAGTTGCTCGCGCGTCAGCGCGCGGGTTTCATTGAGCACACCACCCCATAATTTGCGCGCCTCCCAAAACCGGTCATAGCTAACCGAATTGCGAAAGCTCAAGAAGATCGCCAAGGCGATCCCCAACAGGGTGAACGGAATGGGCGTAAGATCAGGCAGTAGATGCGGATAATCTTGCCGCACAAATACAACTATTGTCGCCAGAACTACAAGCGTAAATAAACGCGGCAAAATGCGGGATAACAATGAGCCACGCCATACAAACAGCATGCGAAACCAATGTAATTTTGGGCGGATAATCATAGGAGGTCGTCACACTGAAAGAAGAAAGGAAATGGAGCTCATGGTAAAACCAGACTTTAAAAATGCCCAGTGCCCCCATGCTAATACCCCATAAAATTTGCCTCAGCCAAGCGCTGACCCCATGAGCCAAAGCCCTGTCATGCTTAATTTGTAACCATCGCCGCCATTTGGATTGTTTGTGCTAATATGCGCGCCTTTTTTCCGATTCTCGCCCATTCCCATAGGGTTATGGGGTAATTCAGATAGGTTTAGGCACAGCTATGGCAAGAAAAGTTGCAGTGATTATGGGTTCCAAGAGCGATTGGGCCACTATGCAGGCGGCAGTAGAAATACTGGAGCAGATGGGTGTTGAGTACCATACTGAAGTGGTGTCTGCCCACCGCACCCCGCAGAAGCTGACTGAATTTGCCGAAACAGCGGTAGATAATGGCTATGCAGTGATTATCGCCGGCGCTGGCGGCGCGGCGCATTTGCCCGGTATGGTCGCAGCGCATACCCGCTTGCCGGTACTGGGTGTGCCCGTGCAGAGCAAAGCCTTGAGCGGTGTAGACAGCCTCTATTCTATTGTGCAGATGCCCAAAGGTGTTGCGGTTGGAACTCTGGCGATAGGTCTGGCCGGTGCGTTTAATGCCGGTTTACTGGCCTGCCAAATTCTGGCGGTGACTGATCCGGCGTTGGCTGCCAAAATCGAACAATTCCGCCACGACCAGACGCAGGCGGTTCTGGATAATCCGGACCCTAGAGATCAATAGCAAGAGATCAATAAGTCATATTTGATAGTTTCCCTTGGTAGTCAGTAAGCGCTTTTTGAGGTTAGGCATGAGTCAACGAATTTGGGTGTTAGGTGCAGGTCAATTGGGTGCGATGCTCAAGCACGCCGGTATGCCATTGGCGCTGGATGTGTGCCCGGTAGATATCAATGAAGCAACCGCCCCTGCACTCGCGCCAGATGACTTGGTCACCGCCGAGCGCGAGCAGTGGCCAGAAACCCTGGTGACACACGCCCTTGCCCAACACCCGCGCTTTATTAATCAGGCGATTTTTGGCCGCTTGGCCGACCGCAAAACCCAAAAAGAACTCATCGATTCACTCGGGATCGCCACTGCGCCTTGGCGCAATGTCGCCAACGATATCACCGCCAACGAATTGCGCGACCAACTGAGCGAACACGTTTTACTCAAGCGCCGCACCGGCGGCTATGACGGTCGCGGTCAACACTGGCTGCGCACCGATGAAGATGAAGTGCCCGAGGATTGGCAAGGCGAAGCGATCGCTGAACAGGCAATCAACTTTGATGAAGAAGTATCACTGGTTGGCGTGCGCAACTCGCAAGGCGAGTGCGTGTTTTATCCACTCACCTTGAACCTGCATTTAAGTGGCATTCTTTACGCTTCAGTCGCGCCGCTCGCGCGTTTGCAACCGCTGCAAGCCCAAGCTGAAGAAATGCTCGGCAAAATTTTAAATGCGCTGGATTATGTGGGCGTCATGGCGATGGAAACCTTCCGCGTGGGCGATCAATTGCTGATTAACGAATTGGCACCGCGGGTACACAACTCTGGCCACTGGACGCAAGCGGGTGCAAGCATCAGCCAGTTTGAATATCACTTGCGCGCGGTAGCCGGAATGGCGACACCAGCAGCACAAGTGATTGGCCAGAATGTGATGATCAATCTCATCGGCACCGACTACAATCCCGCATGGCGTGACCTGCCCTGTGCCCGCACCTATTGGTACGGCAAAGAAGTGCGCGCTGGCCGCAAGGTGGGGCACATTAATATCGTCAGCACCAATATCACCGAGATCCGCGAGACACTGGTGTTGCTCGGCGATTCATTGCCCGAACATCACTACCGCGAAGCGATCGACTGGAGTTTAAACGCCCTCGCAGCAGTCTGATAAATAAAACCAGCCGCAATCAACAAAGCCAGCCTCGCGCTGGCTTTTTGTTAGGTTTGGTTAATTCTTGCATCTTATTTGTGCACAACTGTGATAGCGTTTACTCCCCGTGCGATTAGCTCACCACAAGGAGTTCACCAATGCTTACGCTGCATATCGCCAACAAAAATTATTCATCTTGGTCGCTGCGCCCCTGGGTGTTAATGCGCACATTGAATATTCCTTTTAGCGAACAAATTCATCCGTTAGATACCGGCAGCAGCTGGGACACTTACCGCACTTTTTCTCCCAACGGGAGAGTGCCCTGTTTGCAAGATGGCGAGTACACCGTATGGGATTCGCTCGCCATTACTGAATACCTGGCCGAAACCTATCCGCAGGTTTGGCCCGAAGACAAAATCGCTCGCGCCTGGGCGCGCTCTGCCAGCGCTGAAATGCATTCCGGTTTTCAAGCACTTCGCAATTCCTGCGGCATGAGCTGCGGCCACCGCATTCAAATGCATGAGATTTCCCCTGCACTGCAAAAAGATATAGCGCGCATTGATGAACTCTGGAGCGAAGGTTTACGTAAGTTTGGTGGAGCATTTTTAGCAGGCAATGCTTTTACCGCTGTCGATGCGTTTTTTGCGCCAGTTGCATTTCGTTTTCAAACCTATGGTTTGCCATTAAGCGGTCCAGCAACAGAATATTTAACACGCTTATTAACTATTCCCGCCATGCAAGAATGGTATGCCAGTAGTTTGGCAGAAACCTGGCGCGAACCAGAACACGAGCAAGAAATCCTCGCAGCAGGAACAGTGCTTGCCGATTTACGCCAATCAACTTCTAACTAACTTTTAACATTTAACTTTTAAAGAGTGACGCTAATTGCCCGACATCGATCTGAAAATAACCCACTGTGATGCTTACTTACACGTAGAAGTGCGCGGTATGGGCACCTATGAGAATGCTGAATATATGTGGCAAAGTGTGGTCAATGCCTGCGAGCAATACCAATGCTACAAAGTACTTGGCGAGCAATACTTGTTTGATTCGGTATCTACTCTGGAGGCCTTTGATCACCCTGCGCTATTCAAAAAAGTCGGCATCACCCAAAAACATCGTTTTGCTTGGGTGGATAAAAATCCACGCACCCGCGAAACCACACAGTTTGTGCGCGATGTGCTCGCCAGCCGTTCGATTGGCTACGGCAGATTGTTTACCGATACGGAGTCCGCCAAAACGTGGCTGCTCAGTAAAAATTGATTTCACCTTGCCCTCAGGTTGAGTAGTTCTACCCAACCGCCGCTTTTTGACAAATATCACTCTGCTTACTAAGGTTCATAGCATTCCCCAAGCACTCATTGTCAGGTGTTCGGACTCTATTTCATTAGTAAATTGGTAGCCCCACCACAGCCTTGATTATCCAACATGGCCATGGCACAAGCAGTCAAGGAGTACACTATGTTTAGCAATATGAAAGTTGCCCTACGCCTCGCAATACTCGCTGGCACTCTCGTTGTTCTTATGGTGATTATTGGCGTTTTGGGTATACAGGGAATGCGCGATGCCAACCATGGTATGCGCACAGTGTATGTTGACCGGGTCGAGCCCATGCGCGACCTCAAAGAAGTGATCGATAATTTTGCATTGATATTGGTAGATGTACCGCAAAAAACAGTGAAAGGAATTATCACGCTGGAAGAAGCGTTGCAAATCACCCAAGAAACTCTGCCCGCAACCGATGCTCTTTGGGAAAACTATCTCACAACCTATTTAATTGACGACGAAAAAAAACTCGTCAAAACCGCCACCCCGTTAATTAATCAAACTCATCAACAACTGAAAGATTTACAGGGCTGGTACAGCAGCAAAAATATAGATGCCATTAATAACTTCACCCAGACTGGCATCTACCCTATTTTTGATCCGCTTAATGAAGTGTTTACTGCGCTCAATAAACTTCAGGTCAATGTCGCTAAAGAAGAATACGACCTTTCCACCCAGCGCTATGAACGTACCATGATGCTCAATAGCATTATTATTTTGGTTAGCATTCTGATTGCGATTGGGTTGAGTTTTTTAATTACCCGCAGCCTGCTCAAACAATTAGGCGGAGAACCCAACTACACCGCCGATGTTATTTACCGCATAGCTCAAGGCGACTTGTCGGTAGAGGTAAATACCAAAGCCCAAGACCAAAGCAGTATTTTGTTTGCGATTCGCCAAATGGTCACCAAACTCTCAGAAATTATTGGCGATGTCCGCTCCACTGCCGATTCACTTTCATCCGCATCAGAAGAACTCAGTGCCACCGCACAATCGCTCAGCCAAGCCGCAACACAACAGGCGGCGAGCATTGAAGAAACCAGCGCATCCATGGAAGAAATCACCGCCTCTATCGGCCAGAACAATGACAATGCCAAAGTCACCGATAGTATCGCCAGCAAAAGCGCAGCAGAAGCACATCAAGGTGGCGATGCGGTTAAAAATACCGTTGATGCCATGCGCAAAATTGCACAAAAAATCAGTGTGATTGATGACATTGCCTACCAAACTAATTTGCTCGCACTCAACGCAGCAATTGAAGCGGGTCGCGCGGGCGAACATGGTCGAGGGTTTGCTGTGGTAGCGAGTGAAGTGCGCAAACTTGCTGGACGAAGCCAAAGCGCTGCAAAGGAAATTGGCGAACTGGCGGGCGGCTCAGTAAAACTTGCTGAAAGTGCTGGCCAATTACTGGATGAAATTGTTCCGGCAATTCGCAAAACGGCAGATCTGGTGCAAGAAATATCTGCCGCTAGCGATGAACAAACCATGGGCGCCAACCAAATCACTATCGCCATTTCACAAATCAGTGTTGCCACTCAACAAAATTCATCATCCGCCGAGGAGCTTTATTCCACCGCTGAAGAGCTCACCAGCCAGGCAGTGCAGTTGCAGCAAATGATGGAATTTTTCAAAGTGAAATAAAAGGGCCTGATTAGGAAAAAACCCGTCAATTGTATTTTGCTCAATTCCCCATGAATGTCATCCCCGCGTGCGGGGCTCCATAGGTTATAAGATCAAACACTCCCGCAAACGGGAGTGACAATGAACTTAGCTGAGGCGCTTTGCTGGAAGATTTATTTTTACTATAAAATCCAAACCTCAACCCTGCGGTTCATTCTGCGCCCCCCCTCCGATTTACTACTCGCCAGTGGTGCCACCTCCCCTAAACCGCGAGCTACTAGCGGATAGATGCCGCGTGCAATTAACTGCTGCTCTACCACTTGGGCGCGGCGCAGTGAGAGGGCAAGATTTTCAGCCTTATCACCTTCGCTATCAGAAAAACCAAATAATTGAACGCGCTTGGGTGAATTGATTTCTACATACTTCACCAAACGATCAAGATCTGAAATACCTTTGGTATCCAATTCGTCGCTGCCGTCTTTAAAACGAAAATTAATCGATAACCGCTGCGAGCGCGCGGTAAGGCTGCGCATTTCTTCCGGGTAAAAATTATTGTTGAAGGGCTGGCCAGTTTTAATATTTTGCGACACCAAACCTATATCCTCAACGATACTCTGGCCGCGTTCAGTTGCACTAAAGCGGACAAAATCTTCTGCATCGTTATTGATATTTTTCTGCGGCAAGTAAAAATATAACCGGCGCGCGAGCGGATAATCTTCTGTGCTCACGGTGAAGTGCGTCGGCAATATAGCTTTGGAGCTTTTGGTCGCAGAAATTGCCATCAATTTTGCACGGCGCACATAGGGCAAACCAATAAAGCCAATGCCACCCTCATCTTTCGCAACCGAGTCTGATAAGACTGTACTGGATTCAATCCGCTTTGCGGTTAACGCAAGGCTCGCAGAAGCGGGCTCCAGCACCATACTTTTAAATGAATCCCAGGTACCGGAATTTTCATCTCGCGCATAAAGATTGATCGGTAAATCCCTACCTCCCAAAGCCGACCAATTAGTTATCTCGCCAGAAAATATTTTAACCAGCTGAGGAATTGAAAGTTTAGTAAGCGGGTTTTTAGTGTTGGTAATAATCGCCAAACCATCCAACCCGATAATATGCTCGCTACCTGCTTCTGTTAGATCACCACTTTTAGCCAACAGCAATTCCCGCTCTTGTTCTTTTATCCGGCGCGACGACATACCCAGTTCGGCACTGCCTTGCAACAAATCGGTAAACGCAGTACTCGATCCATGTGCATGAATTTCAATAAACTCAATGCGTCCATTAAGCTGCGCAGTGACTGCTTTTTCAGTCTCTGTACGACCTTGTTCAGTTTTAATGTCAGTTGCGCCGCGTGCCATCAAATAAGACTCCACCAGGCGCGGCGTTAATTTTTCGCCAACAGTGTTGGATCCATGAACACGAAATAGCGGTTTGCCTGCGCGCACCACTGGGCTACCGGGCACGTACTTAGGCGCGGCCACAGGATTCACCGCCGAGGTGACTCGAGTGTCAGTAATGGCTTGCAATACAAATACTTCACCTGCATCCAACGGCAAAAAGGAGCGCAATAAATAGCCACTCAAAATTAACAATAATGAGCAAGCTGCTGCAGCAATAAAATTCAACTTAATACTGTACCGCGTTTTTTTGCGCGGCTTAAATTCATCCCCAGTGTGGGTTGCGGTGACTATCGCATCTTCCATATGGCGCACATCCCACACCAATTGGGTTAGCTCATCGTTATTGGCCAACAGCGCCTTTTCTAATAACTCGGTACGATACTCTTCATCCTTTAACACCATATTTAACGGAATGTGCATTTTCAGATGGGTTTCGCACAAACGTTTCAAATTCCATAACTTATCAACCAAGGCCACGTTGTAATGCATGTGTTTATGGGATTTTGGGGACATAAAAATTCTCGCCAGATAAAGAAGGCCTGCACTATATGACGGGATTATTACAGCGGGATTACACCTCATTACACCTATAATTAAGCAACACCATTCTTGTTATGATGCGCCACTAGAACCCACTAAACCACACCAACAAGGCAGCTACGTGAACACACCTCCCGCTCCTGTAACACTCTGGCAAGCATTAAAGTTTTGGTTAAAGTTGGGGTTTATCAGCTTTGGCGGACCCGCCGGACAAATCGCCATCATGCATCAGAAATTGGTCGAACAGCGCCGCTGGATTTCTGAGCAGCGTTTTTTACACGCACTCAATTACTGCATGCTCTTGCCCGGCCCCGAGGCACAACAACTCGCCACCTATATTGGCTGGTTAATGCACCGCACTTGGGGTGGGATTATTGCAGGGGTCTTATTTGTCTTACCGTCACTCTTTATTCTGATTTTTCTCTCTTGGCTCTATATCGCCTATGGCCACTTCACCCTGATTGCCGGAATTTTTTATGGTATTAAACCGGCGGTGGCCGCGATTGTGGTGCAAGCAGCCCAGCGCATAGGTTCGCGCAGTTTAAAAAATAATTGGCTATGGGGAATTGCGATTGCCGCCTTTGTCGCGATTTTTGCGCTGCACTTACCCTTCCCATGGATTGTCTTGAGTGCTGGAATTATCGGCTGGCTGGGTGGAAAATTTGCGCCGCAATTATTTAATGCAAGTGCCAAACATCAAGCCAAACAAGTGCATTACGGCGCGGCGATTATCGACGATACGACCCCCACTCCCGCGCACGCAATATTTCGCTGGTCGCGTTTAATATTGGTCATCTGCAGCGGCTTATTACTCTGGGCTTTGCCCATGTTGTTGCTCCACTCACTCTTTGGTTGGCAACACGGTTTTACCCAAATGGCATTATTTTTTACCACCGCCGCACTGCTCACTTTTGGCGGCGCCTACGCGGTATTGCCCTATGTGTATCAAGGTGCTGTGACCCATTACCAATGGCTCAGCCCTGCGCAAATGATGGATGGTTTAGCTCTGGGCGAAACCACCCCCGGCCCCTTAATCATGGTGGTCGCTTTTGTCGGCTTTATCGGTGCTTACACACAAGAGTTTCTCGGCGGCGAATCGCTATTTTTAGCGGGCGCAATCGCCGCCACACTGGTGACCTGGTTTACTTTTTTACCCTCGTTTATTTTTATTTTAGCGGGCGGGCCCTTGGTCGAATCCACCAAAAGCAATCAGCACTTTACCGCACCACTCACTGCCATTACCGCTGCGGTGGTGGGTGTGATTATTAATCTTGCGCTATTTTTTGCGTATCACACTCTCTGGCCAGAAGGAGCTAATAGTGGATGGATTCAATCGCTCGATAAAATCGCACTGTCAATTGGAATAGTCGCCAGTGGATTATTGTTTTATAAAAAGATGAGCATTATTCGAGTGCTGGGCGTTTGTGCGCTGCTGGGTGTTGCAGTAAAAACTTTGGTCTATTAAACAACAAAGGCACGCTGAGTGCCTTTGTTTATTGCAACGATAAAATGTGCACTACTTATCGATTAGGTTTTACCGAAGTGCAGTCACTACTCAACCATGTACCTGCTATTTTAAATGCCATTGTGTGTGACTTACCATCAATAGTTTGATTCATCTTACCGGTACCGGTGTAATGCTTTGGCGAATCAAATACAACCTCACTCTCACCCGATGCTTGCTCATCGCCTGCACAAAAATGGGTAGATTTAAAACGATTTTTGCTCAGTTGTTTTAGTGTTGATTTGCAGCCGTCAACTTCATCCGGCAACTCACCACGGTCAATTTCTGCTTGCGTTACACAGGATTTTGCAGTGGTACCCTGAGTAGATATTTGCACCTGATCATTCTGAAAACTTACATCCTCATCAGATACTTTTATCCCCATCTGCGCCGTAATCACTTCCATTTGTTTGCGCTGCTCCGGCGGCATATTGGCAAACTGTTCTTTCATCTGCGCCATAGCGTATTCCATTTGATCGGCCTGCAGGGCCTGTATTTCTTTAGCGCTATCCACATCCCAGGTCATCGTGTTTTCCCACAAACCCGCTTTCATATCCACTTTAACTGGCTCAGCTTGAAGAGGAACGACGGCTACACCTAAAGCAATAACAAACACCGAGAGTAAAGTTTTCATGAATTTATATCCTTGAATAGATTAGTAATCGTCTTATACGCTTTTGCAATAAACACAGAATTAACACGCGCAAGCTTGGAATTCTCATGAATTGGGGAAAACCACCCAAATAATATATACTTAAGCTGATACCACCACTCAAGAGCGGTACCGTATTTTTTCACCTTTTCAGCCGCACGAAGTGTCGATAGCAACGTTTGGAAAAATAACACTACACTAAAAGCAAGGTAATGAATTAGAAGGCTCACCGCGCGATTTAACTAAATACTGAAATGCGGTATCTTAAGTCACTAATCTAATATGAATGTAAATTTGTTTTTTACCCTATCGGTTGATACCGGTCTTCCTTCAGAAAATCGAGGGGCATAACGAAATTTTAATGCCGCTTCCAATGACGCTTTTTGTAAGCTCCGACCGGCCGATGCCTCAACTACTTTTGGACCAATTACAAACCCCATCTCGTCAACAGTATACTCAACTACCACATATCCCTGATCTCGAATCTTCAATGCTTCCTCTGGGTATTTAGGCGCTCGCTTTAACAACGGCGAATATTCTTTGTTTGGATCGTCTGGCGTCATAGATCCAATTGCAAGGCAATGTTTGGTTGCTGCATCCCGTTGATTTAAATTTTCATAGGCTACAACCAAGAATGCGTGTGTGCTTAAGCCGAACCGATTATCAGGCCCCGTTTTTCCCTCGAAACCTAGTAATGCTTTATTGAAATATTCAATAGCTTCTAAATTTTTTTCTCTTGCTAAATAATATTTTCCGAGATTAAAAGTCACAAAAGCAGTTTTTGGATTTTTTTCTCCTAATTCATTTAGAAAAATATCATAGGCTTCACCCGCAATGGATACTGCCTTTTTTTCATCATAATCACGTCCTAGCAGCATTACGTTACTAACTGCCATGAGATTCTCCGCATGAGCTACGGATTTCCCGCCATACAATTTTGCAGAAAGTTGATTGATCCTAAACCAGAGGGCATCTTTGGCTTTATCTTTACCATCAAAGTCTATCTCAATAGCGTTCAAGTAATTAAGGAGAATAAGTACCTCCTCTGAGTCAGCACCGAAAGCTTTCTCATTCAAATCTAGAGCCAGTCTAAGATGCCTGTAAATAATTGACTTATCTTTCGAATACTTCATTAAAGCTACAGCATGATTAGCCGTCAAATTGGCGATATTTTTCCCTTGCGCGGGAAAAATTTCTTTTCCTAATTCAAGCGTAACCGCAGCAGCATCCAGCGCGCATTTAGTATCATCCTTAGAGATGCATTCTTGATACCTATTGTAGGCCGCTGTGAATTCAGCCTTCCCTGTAACAGGATCGGCGACACATAGAGCAGTAGGCGCAAAAAATAGAAAGGCCAAAGTCGAATAATAGACTTTTAAATATAAAAATTTTCTGTTACTAGAAAATAGAGACGCTGCTGCCCTCCATTGCAATCGTTTAAAGACGGGTAGTGATTATGAAGCATAACGTCATGTGAGTATGTCAAACCCTGGGCTTTCTGCCAAGTTGCACCAACAACCGCCAGGTCAAAAGACTATTACTGAATCTGCTTTTGCAATTCCTAGGGCATCAGTGATCTTGACTAGAAGACCATAAGTATACTCATAATATTTTATAATATATTGAGTCGATCTATTTCGTCGAGCAACAAAAAAATAATTATCCTAAAAAGACGCACGATACGGCGAATCTGCCTTACTTTAACAAGCGCTGCAAATGTGGCTCTAACGCCGCTGCCCACAACTCGTAGCCCTGTTCATTTGGATGTAATAGATCCGGCATTATATCTTTGGTTAACACACCCTTTTTAGTCAAAAATACAGAATTGATATCGGCAAAAAATATTTTTTTATTGTCGACAAAGCCTTTGATGATTGCATTGACACCATTATTAATTTGACGCAACTCACCATCGGGCTTTTCATCGCGCGGGAAAACAGCTAATAGCAAAATTTTAGAATTCGGTAAGCGCTGCTGCAATTCATTGAGCAGATTTTTAATACCGGCAGCGGTAGTCGCCGGGTTTTCCTGACGGTGCCCGGTATTGTTGGTGCCAATCATCATCACTACCAGCTTGGGCGACATGTTTTCAACCGCGCCATGTTGCAAACGCCACAGCACGTTTTCTGTGCGGTCGCCGCCGAAGCCGATGGCAAAGGCATTGCGTGTTGCATAGTTTTTCTCCCATACAGGAGCGCCTTCTTTCTCCCACCCCTGGGTGATGGAGTCGCCAATAAACAGCAAATCAATTTTTCCGCCTTTGGCTTTAATGGCTTTTGCATCGGCCAGTTTTTGCTCGTGACGCGGCAACCACCAATCAATTGACCACCATTCATTTAACATGCTGGGTGTGACCGAAACGGTTTTGTAATCAGGACATTCAACCAAGGTCACATTTTTTGGAGTATGAATCAGCAACTGCACGTTGGCGACAGCCACTTCACCGGCGCCCCCCACTTCCAATGCAAAAGGCATGGTCGTCGCTGAGAAATTATCTTGCTCTTGTTTAAAGCAACTCAGCGGGACATAAATTTTTTGCCAACCTTTGCCAACCAAATCCCGCGCTGCCATGGTAAACGGCACTATGCGATCGCAGCCCTGTTTTTGGCATTCCATTTTGAACGATACGCCGCCTTTGGCCAGCTCGTTAATATTTAAATCGACTGCCAGCACACCAGTTTTCATATGCACGGTTAAATCCAAGGGCTCTCCGGATTCCAGTGTCAAGCCCGCGCGCCAGGTATCTTTCCAGCTAAATACCAATGCATCTTGCTTTGCATCTTTTTCACCAAGCTGCGCCTTAACATCGCCTTTTGGCAATACAACTGAATCGCCACTGAGCATTTTTTGTTGCTCGTAATTTTCAATAAAAATATTCCATGAGGGCAATGGCTGTGTTTGATAAAGCGAGATATTGGAATTGAGTTCAGCCTGCGCAGAATAATTTGCTGAAAAAATAGCAGCGGCGATAAAACCCAAAACTGCAAATTGATTACGTTTTTTCATTGAGTTGCTCTAATGTAAGCCTGATTTTATTGTTGGGATTCGTTATTTTGCGTTTACCACAACCTGCTTTTGCACCCCCATTCCCTCAATGCCCAACTCCATCACATCGCCTTCATTTAAATACACAGGTGGTTTTTGCCCAAGGCCGACACCTGGTGGTGTGCCGGTGCTGATTACATCGCCCGGCTGCAAACTCATAAATTGCGAGAGGTAATGCACTAAAAAAGCGGGACCAAATACCATCTTATCGGTAGAGCCATTTTGAAATGTTTTGCCATTTACTTTTAGCCACAAATTTAATTTGAGTGGATCGGGCACTTCATCTTTAGTAACTAAGTAAGGGCCAATGGGGCCGAAGCTGTCGCAACCCTTACCTTTATCCCACTGCCCGCCCGGGCGCTCCAATTGAAAATTGCGCTCGGATACATCGTTAATTACGCAATAGCCAGCGATGTAATCCATAGCCTCAGTTTCAGACACATAACTCGCGTGCTTGCCAATTACTAAACCCAACTCGACTTCCCAATCCAGCTTAGTGGAATTGCGCGGTTTGATTACATTGTCATTGGGACCAGTGATTGCACTGGTTGCTTTCATAAACACCACAGGCTCTGCTGGCACAGCAACACCTGACTCAGCGGCGTGGTCAGCATAATTTAAACCGATACAAATAAATTTACCCACGCTATTAACACAAGCGCCGAAACGCACCGGCTCATCAACAATAGGGAGGGAGTTGATATCCAGGCTGGCAATTTTTTTCAACGATTCTTCACTCAGTGTTTTACCGTTAATATCGGAAATAACAGAGCCCAATTCTCGTACTTTACCCTTGCTATCCAAAATTCCCGGACGCTCTTGACCCGCAATTCCGTAACGAAGTAATTTCATATTAAAGCCTCCAAAAAATTAATTACTCCAGCCGCCATCAATCACATTGATAGTGCCGGTGGTAAATGCCGATGCATCACTCGCCAAATAAAGTGCAAGCTCTGCCATTTCACGTGCAGTACCCAAACGCCCCATTGGTTGGCGCGCGACAAAATTTTTATAGGCAGTTTCATAATCGCCCGTTGCATACAAACGCTGTTCAAGTGACGGGGTTTGAACAGTGCCCGGGCAGATTGCATTGCAGCGTACACCCTGAGTGACAAAATCGGCCGCAACTGCTTTGGTTAATCCGATCACTGCCGCTTTGGTCATGCCATAAGCAAACCGATTGGGTGCACCTTTGATTGAACTGGCCACCGAGGACATATTGATAATCGAACCGCCACCCCGTGCGATCATGCCCGGTAAAAATGTGCGGGTCATGCGATACATAGAGCTCACGTTTAAATCGATGGAAAAATTCCAATCCTGTTCATCGCAATCCAAAATCGTTCCGCTGTGCACATAACCGGCGCAGTTAAATAAAATATCTATGCTGCCAATTTTTTCGCACAGGGATTGAATCTCAGCTTGTTTCAGTACATCCAGAGCATAGACTTCGCAATTCGATAATTCGCTCAGCGCCGCTACATTAATATCGGTAGCAATTACGCGCGCACCTTCTGCGGCAAACAATTCTGCGCTCGCACGGCCAATACCTTGGGCAGCAGCGGTAATTAATGCGGTTTTACCTTCCAGACGCTTCATCGTTTTTGTCTCACTGGATTTGTCTCACCGGCAAACAGCTTGGACCAATCGGTTCAAAGGCCTTGTAGGTCAAAATAAATTCCTGATGCCCAAGCTCTTCCGACACACTGCGTTTTCCCGCTGCGACAGCAATTACGTTTTGTAAAATTTCTTCACCTACCTGATCCAGTGTTGCCTCGCCTTCCAATATGCGCCCTGCGTTCACATCCATATCTCCTGCCAAGCGGCGATAGGTCTCAGGATTGGCGCAAATTTTTATCACTGGGGAAATCGCCGAGCCCACCACCGAACCGCGCCCGGTGGTAAATAAAATGACGTGAGAACCGCAGGCAATTAATTCGATAATTTCAGCGTTGTCGGAAATATTGGGAAAACCAAAACGCGGTTCGCCATCGGGGACCACATCCAACAGATACAAACCACCCGCAGGAGGAATATCGCCCGGTTTAATTAATCCGCTAATCGGCGATGAACCAGATTTGGAATAGGCGCCCATGGATTTTTCTTCGAGTGTAGTTAAACCACCATCGGCATTGCCCGGTGCAAAACTGCCAAAACCCATGACGCGATAATAGTGTTCCGCTTTGGCCACGCAGGCTTCAATTTCTGCGCCCAACTCGGGCGTAACAGCGCGATCTGCCATAATGGTTTCGCAGCCGATTAACTCGCCGGTCTCTTCAAAAATACAAATTGCGTCGGCTGCAACTAAGGCATCAAAACAGCGACCAACGGCCGGATTGGCGCTAATGCCACTGGTGCCGTCGGAGCCGCCACAAATTGTCCCCACAATTAATTCATTTAACTGCATGGGCACTCGCGCCACTGCTGCAGCTTCACTTTGCAAACGCTTTACTGCAGCAATGCCTAATTCAATTGTGCTTTTAGTGCCGCCCTCTTCTTGAATGACTAATAACTCCGCAGGGCGACCACTCGCGAGAATGTCACTCAATAATTTCTCGCGATTCATACTTTCGCAGCCGAGCGATACCAATAAGGCACCGCCAACATTGGGATGGGTACATACGGCACGCATCATGTCGTAGGCGTATTGATTGGGATAACAGCCGGGGAAGCCAATTAAATGCACATCCATATCATTGACATGATTCACAATTTTTCGCGTAACGTGATGGGCGCATTCCACTAAATAAGCCACCACAATCACGTTGCGGATACCTTTGCGCCCGTCGGCACGCTGCCAACCGGAAAAACTGACTGCCTGACTCATGCGTCACTCCTATCTTTATGTTGGCGGCTGCGGGTGTGACTGGGAATGTAATCACTTTTCATATTGTGCATATGCACATGCTCACCTTTGGCAACGGCCTGAGTCATTGAGCCGATAGGCGCGCCGTAGCGATAAACCTTATCGCCCGGCCGTAAATTGATGCGCGCAATTTTGTGACCGACAGCTATGTCAATGTCACTCAACAATGTTTCGCCGTCGATCGTGATTTCATCGCCCGGATGAAATTGTTTTACACACACCAAAATATTGTCGTCCGGATGCAGCAGTATCACGGGTGCTATCGCGGTTTTTTGCGGTGCATTGGAATCAGTGGATTGCGTCATGCGGCACCCTATTAGAAAAAAGAAAGTTCACGCAGGGGTAGCGGCAGCGGGGTGCAACAATTCGCGGTCACGCAGCCGCTGCCAAAACTCATCGGGAATTGGAGTGTTCATCCAGGAAACAGCTTGTTGTACTTGCGCATCGCTGGCAAAGCCGGCTAATACCGAACAAATTTGGGCATGGGCCGCCGGAAATTGCAGCGCGGCAGCAGCGAGCGGAACGGCAAACTCTTCGCACACCGATTCGAGCTGTGCGACCCGATCAATAATCGCTTGCGGCGCCGGTTCGTAGTTGTAGTGCAATGGAACCTTGCCGCTGGCGATAGCAGCGCTTTTTACACCGGTCGCCAAAATGCCGGAATTAAATGGCCCACCCAAAATCACCGAGGCGCCGCGCCGCGCACAGAGCGGCAAAAACGTTTCGCAGGCGCCTTGCTCCAATAGGGTGTAACGCCCCGCAAGGAGGAAACCGTCAAAATCACCGTGTTTTAATGCCGCCTCGCAGATTTGCCATTCGTTGGTGCCCAAACCAATCGCCGTCACCCGGCCGGCGGCTTTTAACTCGCTCATGGCGCGATAACCGCCGTCCATAAATTCGCGAAAGCGCGCGGGGTGATCCGCACCGTGGGTTAAGGGCCCTAGATCGTGAGCCAGTAATAGATCGATATGCTCGCGCTGTAAGCGCTGCAAGCTACTTTCAAAACTGCGCATCACACCGTCATAGCTGTAATCAAACTGTGGCTCCAGCGGTGGGGCATCCACAAAGCCATGGCGCACCGATGCTCTGGAACTGGTCGGCACTAATAGACGCCCAACTTTAGTTGAAACAATCACCGATTCAGCGGCAGCAATATTGCCAAGTGCCGCCCCCAAACGGGTTTCACTCAGGCCAAAGCCGTAATGGGGCGCTGTATCAAAGTAGCGAATGCCAGACAACAGAGCAGCTTTCACTGCGCGGCCAGCCTGAACACCGGTTATCGGTTGATATAAATTGCCAATGGGTGCGGCGCCAAAACCCAATCGGGATAAGCTCAGCGAACTGCGCCCAAACTGGCGCCGGGGAATAGCAATTGAACTGCCCACAGAACCTCTTTTTTATAATTAGCTTTTTATATTTGGCTTTTCATTTTTAAAATAACAATCGCCAATAAAAATCATTTTATCTTAAGAAATCAAAAAATGACATATAGTTATTTAGACTTTTTGTCTTGGTGTGTGTCAACCCCCAACCGAGTTGCACTGACTTTCGGCCCATAAAAAAAGCCGACTGAGTTAGTCGGCTTCTTGATGGGTGGAAACAGCTAAAAATACTAATCGATCAACCCGTGGGAGATCTTATCCGCCGCTTGTAGCAAGCGCTCCAGCACTCGCTCCTGGGTAATCGCTTGGGATTTGATATGGATAAACGGAATAATCATCACCGCAGCGGCGCCATGCACACCAATAATCGGCACACAAAAATCGGTAACGCCATCGACAAAATCACTCGCCAGCTGGATATAACCCTGATCTACCCCTTTGCGCGCTTTGACCAGAAAACGCTCAATACGCTCCAAATCGACAGTTGCCGATAACAGCGGCAACCAGCCCGCTTGCACATCCGGTGTGGCAAAACCGTAGAGCAAAGCGCCGGAATTGGTGTCGATCAGGCGGCGGCGATAACCCACACGCACAGAAAAGCCGAGATCCATTGGGCTCTCAAGGCGCGCAACCACCACTATTTGGTCCCCCGATGGCACAACCAAATGACAGGATTGCCCCAGCTCGCGCGTCAGCTCTTTCATTACCGGCAGCGCCACTTCGAGCAGGGTTTTGGCCGTCCCCTGGGATATGCCCAAGGTGAAAAGTTTATTGGTAAGCATATAGCCGTCACGGCCATCGGGCATTTGGGTGATAAACCCGCGATATTCGAGCGCGAGCACCATGCGGAAGAGTTCACTAACCGAGCGCCCAAGCGCTGCAGCCATCTGCGAAGTAGTCATTGGCGACGAGTTGCGCGCCAGTAATTCAAGGATATCCAACCCTTTTTCCAGTGCCGGTGCGCGGTATTTACGCTCGGCGTCATCTGCCATGTCTGCCAATTCATTGTCGATTTGTTTGTTCATAGTAGTTGTCATAGTCTTTTTCTCATTATTCGTTATCACCGCTAACCCCCATTACTACACATTCCGATAAGCCACATTGATAGCGCTTGAATGTCTGTGCCTGTAGAGTCATCCAGATTCTACCTGCAGAGTTTGGCGCCAATCGTTCCACTTTACGTAATTCGGTAAAAACGCAAACTTGTACCTATGAAAACACTTTCAAAATCACTTGTTTTGCACCCAGCAAGTGCATGATTCACAAGACTAAACCAGTTTTTATAGCTGGATAAGTGTTTATTTGGCGCCAAGTGAATGACGGGCCAATCGCTACCCCACATTAATCGCTCACTGCCAAATACTGCCAACAGGTACTGAAGGTAGGGCAGCAACTCAGCTTCGCCCTGATTTTTTCCCGCCTCAGTGACCACCCCGGATAGTTTGCAATACATATTTGGGCACTGGGCAATCGTCGCTATGGCACTACGCCAGTCGTCCGCTGGACGATCATGAGCGCTAACTGCAGGCTTGGCTGCGTGATCGATCACTATGGCCAATTCCGGGTGGCGTTTGGCAAACACCTCCAGGTGCACCAAATGGCGGGTATACACCAAGGCATCCAAACTCAGCTGGTGCTGTTTCATTGCCGCAAGCGCCGGCTCCAATTCCGGGCGCAGAATCCAGTCATCCTCTGGCAGCTCTTGCAACATAGGGCGCAAACCGCGCAGTTTGGGGTGTTGCGCCAACTGGGCGATACGCGCTGGCGCGCCGGGTGAGGCCAAATCCACCCAGCCCACTACCGCCTTGACGAAATCCGATTGCTGCGCAAGCGCTAATAAATAGTCCGTGTCCGCATCGCTAGTCTGCGATTGCACCAGCACCGAGCCGGTGACTCCAAGGCGATGCGCCAGCGGCAGCAAATCCTCCAGCACAAAATCGCGGTAGATCGCGGCAAGCTCGGGCGTTGGCCAAGTGCAATCATGCTGGCCAAGCTGCCAACAATGCTGATGTGCATCAATCACTTGAGTGCCACCTCGGCCTTATCGCAGCGGCGAGCATAGAGTGCGATCACCACAAAACACACCAGTGGCACCGCGACTGCCACGTGAATCGAGGCCATATCCGATATAAACCCCATCACCGCCGTCAGTACTGCACCGCCAATAATCGCCATAATCACTAGCGATGAACCCACTTTGGCCAAAGCGCCGAGGTTTTTAATACTTAGGGCAAAAATCGTGGGAAACATGAGCGACATAAAAAAGCTGGTGGCCGCCAGTGCAAGTAAACCGGAATGGCTGGGAACAAGAATGGCATAGGCACACAGAGCGATATTCGCCAGCGCATAAACCCACATTAACCAGGCGGCACGGAAGCGCCCCATGAGTGCAGTGGCGACAAAGCGCCCCACCATAAACACTACAAGTGAACCCATCAGATAACTGGCGAGGGTTTTCTCTCCCGTACCCGGCACCGCCTCTTGCCCGTAACGAATCAAAAAGCTCCAGATACAGACCTGCGCGCCCACATAAAAAAACTGGGCAGCCACGCCAAACATAAACTCGCCCTTGCGCAGCAGGGTTTGGTAATCCGCCCAACTGCCCAGACCATCGGCGGCGGCCTCGTCTTTATCGATGTGGGGAAACTTAACGATAAACACCAGCAGCGCCCAGAGCAGCACCAGACAACCAATCGCCAGATAAGGCCCTTGCACCGCTTGGGATTCAAACTGGTAAAACTGCTCCAGCTGCACAGCACTCATCGCCGCCAGTTCTTCCGCCCTTGGCTCGTGGCCGGAGAGAATAAATTCGCGCCCGATCAATATCCCCGCAATGCAGCCAAACGGGTTAAATGACTGGGCAAAATTCAAGCGCCGCTCGGCGGTGGCCGGGTCACCCATAGCAACAATCAGTGGATTGGCCGAGGTCTCTAGAAACGCCAAGCCACTGGCGATCACAAACAGGGCGCCGAGAAAGAGCGCATATTCGCGCTGCGCGGCTGCGGGGTAAAACAGAAAGGCGCCAGTGGCATAAAGCAGCAAGCCAAACACCACGGCGGCTTTATAGCCAAACCGTTTCATCCAGAGCGCTGCGGGAATGGAGAAGACAAAATAGCCGGTATAGAACGCGGATTGCACCAACCCGGCTTTAAAGTCGGACAGGGTGAACACCTTTTTAAACTGGGTGATAAGAATATCGTTGAGGTTATTGGCCATGCCCCATAAAAAGAACAGGCTAATAATCAGGATCAGCGGCAGCAGCAAGCTGGCCGACTTAGGTTTGTTATACATTAAAGCTCCACATTGTCATTATTAGGATGGAGATTGCCCGTTATCGATCAGGCTTAAATTGACTCTAGCAACGTATCTTCATTACGTCACACAGATTGCATATAAAAAATAGTTTATACATAAAAGATGCTAACATAGAGTCCATAAAACTATAACACTTTTTAACACTAGGTTAATCGCCATGATCCTCGCCAATGTTGACGACTATCGCACCCTCGCGCGCAAGCGCCTGCCCCGTTTTTTATTTGAATATATCGACGGCGGCGCCTTTAGCGAAACCACCCTGCGCAATAACCAGCTCGACCTGCAGCAGATCGCATTGCGCCAACGGGTGCTGCGCGATGTCTCCAGCATCTCCACTGCAACAACACTATTCGGCCAAACATTTAAGCTGCCGCTGGGTTTAGCGCCGGTTGGTATAGCCGGGTTAAACGCGCGGCGCGGTGAAGTGCAAGCGGCGCAGGCGGCGGAAGAAGCAGGCATCCCCTTCTGTTTATCGACCGTATCGGCTTGCTCGATTGATGAAGTGCGCGCCGGGGTCAACCAGCCCATCTGGTTTCAACTCTATATGATCCGCGATCGCGGCTTTTTGCGCGAAATGCTCGCCCGCGCCAAAGCCGCTGGCACCAACACCTTGTTATTCACCGTGGACATGCCGGTACCCGCCACTCGCTACCGCGATATGCGCTCGGGTTTATCCGGCGGCAGCCTGCTGCAGCGCAAGCTCACCCGCGTCGCACAGGTACTCACCAAACCTCACTGGGCCTGGGATGTCGGGCTGCTGGGCCGCCCCCACTCGCTGGGCAATATCGCCCCCATCCTCGGCGAAAAAGCAGGTATCGATGAATTCTGGAGCTGGTTAGGAGCAAACTTTGATCCCACCGTCACCTGGGCGGATATCGACCGCATCCGCGCCGAATGGGACGGCCACTTTGTCATTAAAGGTATTTTGGATGCCGCTGACGCCAAGCAAGCAGCCAGCATCGGCTGCGATGGATTGATCGTCTCCAATCACGGCGGCCGCCAATTGGATGGCGCGCTTTCATCGATCAAAGCCCTGCCCCGCATTGCCGATGCGGTGGGCGATAACCTGAGCCTGATTCTGGATTCCGGTGTGCGCTCGGGTTTGGATGCAGTGCGCGCGCTGGCGCTGGGCGCCAAAATGGTGATGATCGGCCGCCCCTGGGTTTATGCGCTGGCAGCGCGACAAAAACGCGGCGTGAATGAGATTCTCGACATCTTCGCCAAAGAGATGCGTGTGGCCATGGCGCTCTCGGGCTGCACCAAGGTTGCCGATATCAATGCTAGCATGCTGGAAAAATAGTTCCCTATCGCGTCAAACCGCAACTGCAAACCAGAGAAATCTTGCGCTTATTCCACGCTTCTCTTCGCTTGCCCAAACGCTGGTAAAGACCAGAAACCGCACATGGCGATTTCTGTTCTTTTGTTTGTATCACTCGTTTGCTGCTGGCTCGTCGGGCGCAACCCTGGCCACCTCAGCCACAGGTGCAGTTTTACCAAGGGTTTTGATATCCAACCAGAGCTCAGGGCGATCCAGTGGTGTCTCTTTAGGCAGGGTTGGGTTGTCCAGATGAAACTCCAAGCGCTGGCTGAGATTGGCCTTTGCCAACACGTCCTTAACCATCGGATCATTGAGAAAGACCCGATCAAAACTGCCGTCAGCAATGGCGCGGTTCAGCCCCAGCTCAAGGTCTGCCGCTAATTTGGTATTTTTCTTGTTGGTAAACAGATACATAGGCATGCGGTACACCAACATAATGTGCTTTTCTACCGTCAGTGGCAGGCTCGCGTTGTTGATTAGCTCCTGCCAAGGCTCCTGCACTCCGCGCGGAAATGCATCAAAACGCCCCCCCTCCACCATGTAAAACAGGTTTTGGTATTTGTTGGTACGAATGACCTTCAGGCCGTTACTCGCCAAAATATCCGAATCAGCCCAAGTAGTGCCCTGCCCAAAGGTAAACTGTTTTAAATCCTCAAAGGTTTTGACCCGGTCAAACTTAGCTTGAGAGGCTGGGTTAATAATAAAAATTCGATGCCCGAGCATGCCTTTGTACAAAGGGATACGTACGGGCAACAGCTTGTTTTCCATATCCTGATTAGTGGCCGCCCAGAGTAAATCCGACTTGCCATTGGCTACATCTTCGATATTGCGCGCCTGACTGACTTCCGAATTATCTAGCTCAAACTTGTACTTAGTGTCGATTTTACTAAATGCTAAATTGACCATCTGCATGGCATAACGGCCATTGCCATCGGTAGCTTCATTGACACGCACTATTGTTTGAGCAGAAATAAACGGTGCGCTTGTAAGGGATAACGCCAGAACGGCAGCAAGCAAAGCCCTGCCGAAAAGAGAGTTGTTCATAATTGACCTATTTGACCGTGTTTGCCGTGGACTAGAGCTGCCCCGTAAGCGGATACGCTCCGTTTTTTTATATGTTGTGCTTATAGAGTGTAGCACTAGGAAAATACGACACCGCGATCATGGCTAAATAGATAAATATCGCAACTGAGTGAGCGAGTTCGAGAAAAAAGCATTTCAAGTTATAAACAAGCCGCCATAATGGCGATGTCATTCTGCTAATCGAATCCACCTACATTGGCGAGCGCGCTTTGTGCAGCCACTATCCGGAGTTACCATGCCCAACCTACGGGAGCTTTTACCTCTTGTCTGCTGTATGAGTTTATTGTCTTGCGCGCAAACCCCCAGCAGTACAACAAATCCATCTAGCACCGCAGCTTCAACAATATCTACCCCTGCAATCACAGCCGCAGCCGATGCACCGGTCATCACCCCGGCACCCATGCTCACCGAAGCCGAGTTTGCCAGCTGTATCCAGACCTTCTCTGCCGATGCCAAAAAAGCCGGCATTAGCGCGCCGATAATTCGCGCCAGCCTCGGCAAGGCCAGCCTCAGCAAACGCGTATTGGAATTGGATCGCCAACAACCGGAGTTCACTACCACCTTTGCCGACTACTTTAATCGCCGCGTAACCGAACAGCGCGTGGCACAGGGGCGCGCACTTTGGGCAACGCATCGTGCATTGCTGGATCGTGTTGAACAAACTTACGGTGTACCGGCACCTTACCTGCTCGCCTTTTGGGGTTTGGAAACCAACTTCGGCGGTTATTTTGGCAATATGAAAGTGGTCGATTCCCTCGCCACCCTCGCCTGTGATCCACGCCGCAGCACTTTTTTTACTATCGAATTAATGAATGCCTTACGCATTCTCGATGAAGGTGATATCGCCCCCGAGCAGATGCTCGGCTCCTGGGCTGGTGCCATGGGCAACTTCCAATTTATGCCCTCGTCTTACTTAAAAAATGCCGTGGATTACGATGGCGATAACAAACGCGACCTGTGGCATAGCAAAGCCGATGCGTTTGCATCCGCCGCGAAATTTTTACAAAGCTTGGGTTGGCTGGGCGATGAACGCTGGGGGCGCGAAGTAAAATTGCCGCGCAACTTTCCGTTTTTGGAGGCTGGTTTAAAAAATCACAAAACGCTTACCGAGTGGAGCAAGTTAGGGGTAACCCGCGCCGACAATAGCCCATTACCGCAAGCGGAGATGAATGCCTCACTACTGGTTCCCGCAGGCCACCAAGGCCCAGCGTTTTTGGTGTACGACAATTTCAATGTAATTATGCGCTGGAACCGCTCGGAGTTTTACGCCATTGCCGTCGGCCAATTGGCCGATCAAATTGCCGGTGGCGGTGCGCTGTTGCAAACACCACCCATCGATGCACCGCGTTTGCATCGCCAGCAAGTAATGCAATTGCAAGCACAGCTCAATCAAAAAGGCTTTGATGCAGGCAAACCCGACGGCATTTTTGGCCCGGGCACACGCCGCGCGCTGAGTGAATTCCAACATTCACAAGGTTTGGTTGCCGATGGTTTCGCCGATCACACCGTGTTAAAACTACTGGGCATTCAAAGCGCACCGGCAAGCAACTAACCCTGTGAAATTAAAATCGAAGAACTGGAGTCAGCACCGTGGATTATAAAAAAATCAGCCAGACACTCGTTGATCTGCATACACAATGGACCGATCTGCTGCAGGACTCCAGCACCTATTATCAACTGCTACTAGTGCTGGCGATTTTTTTATTCTCCTATTTAATCAGCCGGCGTATTCGCAAACATGTACCGCTATTTTCACCCTATGCCGATGCGTCGGCGGCTACACTGCGAAAATTCAGTTCCAAATTAGGCGGTTTAATTTTTCCGCTGATCACCATTATCATCATGAGCATGGCGATTGAACTGAGCAACCAGCTGCTGGGCAAATCCTGGCTGATACGTACCGCACTGGTTGCTTCATTATTGCTGTTTTATAACACGCTTATTCGCGATTACATCAAAAATGATTTTGTCGCGTTTAGTTTTCGCTGGGTGGGTTTGCCGCTGCTGTTTTTACACTGGGTAGATTTGCTCGACCCCACTATCGCCATTCTTGAAGCTATGCAAGTTACCGTCGGCAATATCAACGTGTCGGCCTATGGTGTGGCCAGAGTGATTGTATTTGGCTCGCTGCTGTTTTGGCTCGGACGCATTTCCAGCACTACCGGTCAGGAAATTATTCGGCGACAAGAAAAGTTGGATTTCAGAACCAAAGAAGTCTCGGCAAAATTATTAGAAGTCGCGATTTTTATTTTATTTATTTTATTGTTGCTGCAAGTCATGGGCATCAACCTCACCGCCCTCGCAGTCTTTGGCGGCGCACTCGGTGTTGGGCTGGGTTTGGGCTTGCAAGCCATCGCCTCCAATTTTATTTCCGGCATTATTATTTTGCTCGACCGCTCTATTTCGGTGGATGACTATATCGAGCTGGAAGATGGCAGAACCGGCGTAGTACGCGAACTCACGCTGCGCTCAACCACACTGGAAACTTTTGATGGCAAAGACATCATGGTGCCCAACGAACGATTTATGACGGAAAGTTTTACCAACTGGACGCACAAAAATAAAAAGCAGCGCTATAGAGTCGATTTTTCGGTGGCCTATGACACCGACATTCGCAAGTTGGTAGAAATCATTAAAGCCACTGTCGCGTCCCACGAACAAGTGATCAGCGGCGATGATGTACCCATCGAGGAGCGCCCCGATTGTGAAATCAGCGGTTTTGGCGATTCCGGTGTAAATATGTTTGTAGAGTTTTGGATGTACGGCATAGACGACGGCAAAAATCGTGTCGGCGGTGATTTAATGTTAATGATCTTCGAAGCCATGCGCGAACACGGTTTTCAAATTCCGTTTCCGCAGCGCGAGGTGCGCATCCTCAACGAAAAAAATCCCGGCTAATTGCATCGGCGATTTATTTTTTTTCCACAATCACCAGGGCGATACCACCCAGTATCGCCACCGAGGCCAATACCAAACGCAACGTGAGCGCTTCGCTGAGCAAAATCACACCACCCACCGCAGTAATCACTGGCACACTCAATTGCACCGAGGCGGCAGTTGTCGCCTTTAACGCGGGCAATACGCCATACCAGATGGCATAGCCAACACCAGACGCTAAAGCGCCAGACAAAATCGCATACACAATTCCAGCATTGCTAAACATGGCGCCGCTAAAAAAATTATCACCAAAAAACACGCTACTTTGCAGCAATACGATTAACAAGAACGCCATTGGAATCGTGCGCACAAAATTTCCCGCAGTCACCTGTAGCGGGTCGCCAACCGCTTTGCCACGCAGTGAATAAATCCCCCAGGCAATACCGGCACCCACCATTAATAGTGAACCCCACAATGGCGGCGCGGAAAAACCGGGCGCAAGCAATACCACCAAACCCACTAATGCCAATGCAAGACCTACCCGCTGCAATCTACGCAATTGTTCGCCCGACCAAATGCCATATCCAATCATGGTGGCCTGCACCGCACCAAACAATAACAATGCACCCAGTGCGGCAGGCAAACTTAAATAGGCAAATGAAAAACCTGCCGCATATACAAACAGCGCCAATGCCGACCACCAATTGCCCTGCACGCGCGCAGAGCGACGATGCAGCAATACAATCAACCACAAAACCAAGGCGCCAGAGAGCAAGCGAATACTGGTAAAACTCGCTGCATCGATGCTGCCATCTTTAAGCGCAAGGCGGCACAAAATAGAATTGCCCGCAAACGCCAGCATCGCCAAGGCAGTCAGGACAATCACACGAACATAATTCATTTCAAGTAATCCATGTCAATTAACACTTCAAGCGAAGCCCCTTTATTCTAGTTTGATTCGCAGCGGAGGGGCGGTTTACAGCGCGACAGTATTGAACCAGCAAGCAAAAGGTGGCGATGGGATCGAATTAGGTCACCCGCCCATCAACGATGGCCGCGATTGAGCACTGTTGGTAAAAAACTCAGCTTAACTCAGCGCCTAGCGGAATCTAGCTCAGCGCATATACTTGAATAACTCGCATCACCGATAACGCTGCTCAACAAGCGCAGGGAATACTTATGGTAAAGATGACCCATTCAAGCAAGATTCTGTTGCTCGCTGTTTTATTGTTTTCACCCTGTGCCTTGGCGATCGATACCCTAAGGTGGCCAGATACGGGCGATATGAATTCAGCAAAAGAAAAATATAAATTCAACATCGCCAAGATAGCGATGGAAAAAACCGTAGCACAATATGGGCCATTCAAAATTGAAGCTGTACCAATTGAGATGATGACGCCAATCAGAGCCAAAGAAGTATTGCGCGAAGGAATAAAAATCAATGTTTACACTGCCTTGACCACTAACGACTGGGAGCTCAACACCATTCCGGTGCGCATACCAATTCGCCGGGGCATACTGAACTATCGCTTATTGCTTGTGCACAAAAATAACACCTCCCTGTTTACAAACGTCCATACGCTAGAAGAATTGAAGCGCCTAAAAGTTGGCTCCCAGCTTGGCTGGGCGACAACCGAAACATTAAAAGCAGAAGGCTTCAATCTAGTGCGCGGCAAAAAGCCAGATGGCATGTTTTATATGTTGGACGGCGGCCGTTTTGACTATTTGCCACGCGGCATTAATGAAGTATTTAACGATATAGAACAATACAAAGATAAACTCGAAATCACTGTGGCGCCGAATATCGCTATAAATCTACCAGCACCAACCTATTTTTTTGTTTCCCCTAGCGAACCGGGTCTGGCAAAACGTTTAGAAGCAGGCTTGGAAATTATGGTTAAAGATGGCTCACTCAAAGCATTATTTAATGAAGCCTATGGTGACTCACTGCGAATGGCGGATCTTAAATCGCGCAGAATTATCACCGTTAAAAATTCAAGCCTCCCTCCCCTAACGCCATTAGATCGCAAAGAATTATGGTACGACCCATTCGAAGAAGAGGTTCCCCCTGCCGACAGTGAATCATCATCTAGCCCTGCGCTTTAACCCCGAAAGCTTTAAGTCGCTCTAATTTTTGAATCGATTTTTTTAATTCAGATTATTGTGCAACCTGAGCGGTCACGCTTTTGGCGGACACAACCCATCCGCCGCTTGGGCATAATCCACCGCATGGGTAAACCTAGCGCAAGGCGTTTCATTGATGCGCACAGACGCGCGTTCAAGCAGCGAGTATTCAACCGACATCGCACAACCTAATCCAATGAACAGGCTTGTATTTTACGGCTAAAGCAACGACTGATGGGTTTATGTGCAAGTAACTTATTAATTCTTTACCGTGTAATGGGCGGTAATTACATTAATAGATGAAATTTGTTATTTAGCCCATCTGTGCTTCAATCATGAGATTGATTTTGTAGGGCGCTTCGTGAAGCAAGCCGCCGAATATCGTAGAATCCGGCTAAAGATGATTGCGGTTGAGTTTACGAACTACAACGGATTTTAAGGGCAGCAATGTGCCCAAAGCGGAAGTTTGTGATTAGATGTGGAGCGGGCGCCATGTTGGATAACTCTGTTAAATGCCTATCCTTCAGAGGCTAATATTGACAAA
>NZ_BBUL01000089.1 GCF_000953825.1 Cellvibrio sp. OA-2007
GCCGCGAGTTCATCGCGGCGCGCTTTTTTATTTTTAAAGATATTTTATTTGTTTGCAGCTAATTCAAAATGATCGATCAACTCCATCGCTGCCACAATTAAGTGGTAGAGCGTACTGGCTGGAGCAACATCAACGACAACTTCGTCATTTTTGCCACGCTGATCCACGTAAGAACCCGGTGTTGATGCGCAGAGATAATAGGTAAATAAATCATCCACACCTTTCACTGCGATCGCCTCTGCATCTGGATTTCCTTCACGGATCTGCACCAAACTCGCTTTGATTAATTCAGTGATGCCCCAGCAGCGTTTGTTGGAATCAATCACTGCTCCGGTATAACTCACCGCATCAAACAACAAGCCGGATTTATCCATGCCGATTTCCAAGCCGCGCGCATAAAGCACTTTGGTATATTGCGCAACTGGCCGACCGGTGCGGCGGTGATACCAATCGAGCAGCCATACCCATTCCATCATATGACCTGGCTCTACAGTATCGCCTTTGGCGTTGGGCAAACGCGTCCAGTTATCGTCAAAAAATTCAAACAGTACACCATGTTCTGCATCGAAAAAATGCGATTGAAACAGTACAAATAATTCACCGACTCGCGCAAGGTATTTAGCATTGTTAGTTGCATCGTACAATGCGAGAAAGGCTTCAAATAAATGCATATGCGGATTCTGGCGGCGACAGGCGTAGTCGTAATCACCTTCAATCCAACCGCCCACAGCCGAACCAAAACACGCATCCAAATGGGCAATTAATTTGTCAGCCTCTTGCAGATAAGATTTGTCGTCAAACGCGCGATAACACCATGCATTGGCTAGCAAAAAGAAGGCGTGATCGTAGAGGTCTTGCTTGGTATCAACTACCACAAAATCTTTATCCAGCAGATGGGTATAACCACCACCCGCCGTTGGATGAGCAGCCGCTTTTTGCACAAACGCGAGTAAATTTTTGGCAACCTTTTTGCCCTCGGGGCACCAGCCGCGATGATAGGCAGCCGCAAAGAAAAATGCCTGACGCGCCTGCACCCGCACACGGGTACTGGACTCCAGATCGGGCAGGCCCGCTGGGGTTAAACGCTCGTAATTAGCGTTGGTGTTAGGTTCTATGCCGCGCGCCAACCAAAGTGGCAGGGCATCCTGTTTGATCCAGTGTTCGAGGCGACTGGCCGCCGCACGCAATGCTTGTGTCATAGAGATTCCCAATTCGCAGCGCCGCCCCTGGCGAGAAAAATAATGATCGGATTGATTGCGGCTGATATAGCAGTGGCATTTTGCGGGAGGATTACACCAGGCGCAAATAAAAAACCCCGGCGAACCGGGGCGAAAAAACACAACAGCGGGCTATGGCTTAACAATTCATCACTTACAACTACCGGCAATCCTGGAGTACCGCCTATCGTTAAAATACGACTAACTGTAATCGATTACCAGCAACCAACTGAGAATTAACAGGCCTTAGCGGACAGTATTATCCCTATAAATGTAACCGGTTTCAATCTTTGTAGCAAATTTATCTAAAAATGATTCACACTAGCAGATAAAACAGAGAAGAATTAAAAACCCCCGATCACTCGGGGGTTATGGGAGGCGGGACTATTGCGGTAAAAAATCGAAGGTTTGGTTGAGCGTGGTTCGCGCTACATTGGACGCTGGGAAAGTAATCAGCCGAATGCGCTGCAATATTTTGCCTTCTAACTCTTTATCGCCCAATTCGCTGGAAACCAAACTGGCTTCAACGATTTTGCCATTGGGGTCTATAACTATCTTGACCACCATTTTGCCTTCCAGCGCCGCGTTCTGGCGCAAAGCGCGATTGTAAATTGAATAGATGGCGCCCTTGTGCTGCTCCATCACTTTACGGATTTCCTCTTCGCTACGCGCTGCACCGCCTGCGCCATTACTATTACCAGCAGTTGCCTGACCCGATTTTTTAGTACCCTCTGCCAAGCCACTGGAGACCTTGGTGGTCTCGCGCCCGGAAAGCGCCACACCGCCGGTATCGCGGCTTAACGCGGCAGTATTAATACCGCCACTGGCCTTCTTGGCGCCGCTAGTGATCATCGCCCGGTCGATCTGGGCTGCCTCACCGGTGCTATTGGTTACAGTGGTGGCTGCAGTTTCCACTGCGGAGGTTTGCATCATTTCACGCATTTCTGCGAGGTCGTCTTTGAACTGCATAACACCGCTGTTCTCCGCTTGCTCACGGGCTTTTTCCAGCGTGGGCTTAGGCGGTGCCTTAACTGGCTCTTTCGGCTTTTCTACCGGTTTCGGCTCTGGTTTTTTATCCTCTGGCTTGGGTTCCGGTTTTTTTTCTTCCGGTTTCGGCGGTTCAATCGGTTTGGGTGGCGGCAGCTCTTTTTTCTCCAACACCACACGCGCCAACTGCGGCGGCAACTTTTCTTTTTCGGCCCGCGCAATTTCCGGCAAATTAACGATGGTGACCACAGCACTCATCACTAACATTACCGCTAAAAAAATCAGCAGAATTTTAGTGAAACGTTTGTCGTCATCAATCGATGAACTCCAGGGAAGCTCGAGATTAGGCATCACAATACTCGCCATATCAGCCACCTCCCGCATCGACGCTAACTTCTTTTTGCGTCACTGCCAATGAGATAGCGCGATACTCTGCCGCTGCACAAGTTGCCATTACCTTTTTCAACAGTGCATAAGGCAATTTCTGATCCGCCATAATCGTGACCGGACGCCCAGTGATCAGATCGGTTTCTTTTAAAGGCCCGGCTTTTTGCGCCTGATATTTTAATTCGGCTTCCAGCGGAAGAAATTTATCATCAGTACTGGCCATTAACTCGGTAAGTTTTCCCACACTGCGGCCACCGACTACTACATCGGTTGCACTAACAACGACCAGCAAATTATTTTCGGGCACTTGCTCCGAAACCGAAGCGGGTAGTTTGATGCTTTTATCCGCTTGCAACACTTCTACATCACCGGAGTTAACCAGCAGGAAAAAAACCAGAATGGTAAAAATATCCATGAGCGAAACCAGATTCACTTTGGATGCTTGATTCAAGCGACGGTGGTGTTTGGCCATACGCTTGGCGCGGAGGGATTGTTTCATTGGTCACCTCCTGCTGTGGGTGCCAATGCACCGGTTGACTCGCCTGGTGGTGGCGCATCACCCAAGGCAATTTCCGGAAACAATTCCGCATCGACAACAGAGGCAGCCACTACCGCTTTAAATGAACGCGCGGTATCCATAGTGCTGACCAGCGTTTGATAGTCAGTTTCTTTTTCCGAGAGGATATAAATATCTTTTTTCTCTATGCCTTTGTTTTCTAACAGGCGTTTGGTTTCTTGTAAAACAGTCGCTAGCAGTGCGTAGTCGTACTCACCGGCGGGAGTTTTTTCAATCCATTTAAGTTTAATCCCGGCTGGGTAATTCACTTCAAATTTGTCTGCGCGAATAATCAACTCTAATTGCTGAGGCGGCTCCTCTGTAGGGGGAACACTGGAATCGGCCATGTCGGGCAGCTTTAAATCCAGCACAGTGGTGCGCGCGAGCACCATGCTCATCAACAATACCGGCACCAATATGATCATCAGATTCATAAAGGAGGTAATGTCGAGGTCAGCATCCTCTTTAAATCGGCGTTTAATACGCATAGGTAAATCCTATTCGTTAACTTGGCTATGCAGGGTATAAAAAGCGCTTATTGCGCAGCCTGTGGTTTTGCACCTGTGTCCTGCGTGCGTGTGCGCGGTACATCTTGCACATGGGAAATCATATTCAGGCATTTCACGCCGGCCATTTCCAAGCTATCGATAATTTCAGTGGTTTTACTTTGCAACATAGAGTGAATTAACAGCAGCGGAATAGCAGCGATCAAACCAAATGCCGTGGTGTTCATCGCTACCGCAATAGATGACGATAGCAACGCCGCTTTTTCGGCCGGGTCAGCACTGGCAACTGCAGTAAAGGCTTGAATCAAACCAATGATGGTGCCGAGCAGCCCCAACAGCGTTGAAATATTGGCGAGTGTGGCGAGATAAGCCGTGCGTTTTTCCAAACGCGGCATAGCTTCCATTACACCTTCTTCCATCGCCAACTCAATATCGTCGCGGCGCGGTGATTGCGCCATACGAGCAATGCCTGCAGCAATAATACGGGCGATAGGTGCATTAATACTTTTACCCAAGTTCACCACACCGTTGTAATCCTTTTTTTGCAGCAGCGGCAGTATGCGATTAAAGGCCTGGCGGTTTGCACTTTTTGCATTCGACAACACCAACCAACGCTCAACAGCAATCGCCAAACCAATCACCAATACCACAGCGATGGGATACATAAAGGTGCCGCCATCTTGAAAAAAACGAATCAAAGTATCCATAACCTTATTAACCTCGAAGAAAGAAAATCGTCACAATAATTATTAAAAACTGGTTTAAAAAATAGGTTTAACAAATGCTAATCATCCGCCTGATCCAGCTCGCCAGCGGCTTCCAGGCTGCGCTGCATTTCATCGCGCTCGACATGGCCGAACACGGCATCTTCCTGACTGCTTAACATCTCCATTTCCAGATCCGGACTCAGCGGCGACTGCCAAGGTAAAATATACATTACCCGCGGCTGCTCCTGATTGCCCGTCACTGTGGTTTGCAAATTGATATTGGCAGAACCAATCATTTTTTTATCGTTTGTATTTTTATTGCTCGCAGCAGAAACATTTTGATCGGATACTGGCGCAGCAGCATCAAGTTCCGCTGGCGTTTCTGGCGCTTGCGCATATGCCCCCAGGGTTGCGATACACAAGATTATAAACAAATACTTATTCATCACTCACGTCCTCTGCTGGGGCCTCGGTGGTAGTTGGCGCTGCCGCTTTAGGTTTTGGCGAAACACCCAAGCGCCGCTGCAAATCGGCAATCCAACTGGTAGCCTGCTTATCTTCACCGCCACGCAACTGTAAATAAGCTTCGTAATGCGGCAATGCCTCCGCACTTTTCCCCATATACAAGTCGTAAAGAATGGCGATATTTTTATGGCTCTCGGGATGAAATGGCCACAAGCTCAAGGCTTTTTTATAATTGAGCTCCGCCTCAGAAAAGTTACCTGCTTCACGCTGTAATATCGCCAATTGATTGTAGGCATCTAGGTTGGTGTGATTCGCGGTGATTGCATCATTAAAGGCTTGCGCTGCACGCTTGTCTTCTTTTTGCGCGCGATACACCAAACCCAAATTGAGATAGGCGCCGGATAATTTATTATTTTCCGCAATCACTTTTTGCAACAGTGATTCGGCCAAGGCCCATTGCTTGTTGTTCATCGCCCGGGTGGCATCGGTAAAATGTTGTTGCGCCTGCCGGCTCACTGAAGGTTTATTTTGCAAATAGGGATTCGGAGTTGCAGGCCCAGCAGGTAATATTGATACGCCTGCCGCAAGTGGCGCGGCAGAATCGTCACGGGTTGTTTTAGTTTTTTTACTGGGCCCGGATGAGCAGCCAATCAATAGAGACATTAATGTCATTAGCAATAAACTGACAATGAGCTTAGTGAATCTCATTGCTCACCTCCAGACGTGTTTCCGGTTTGTTGTAGCGCGCGGGCAGGAGTTTGGCGAGCGCATCAAAACTGCGTTTTACCCCCGCATCATAAGTGCCCTTCCAGCTGCGCTGAACATTCACTTCATGAATTGCAATGGCTTTTTCTTCAAACGGATAGGCTTGCTCTTCCAATAAAATTTCGTACTGCTCTAAGGCTAACTCATCCAATTCTTTGGGCCGCTGCGAATTCATTAAATCGCGACTGAGTTGCGCATAGATTTCACCAATTTTAAAACTTGCGTTGGTGGTAAATTCACTCACGCCAAACGCCAAAATTTGCTCTTGGGCTTTAAGCGCTTTTTCCAGTGCGGCGCGTTTGCGCTGCAGGCTATTTTTAAGCGGAAGGGTTAATTGGATGCGAGTAAATTCATCGTAAGCGGGCTGCGCCAATTCAGTTTGGGCGCTTGCCGCCAACCACGCAGAGCGGTCGGTTTTGGCACTGCCCGCGCGGTTGTGGGTGTTAATAATATTTTGCAGCCAATACAGACGTTTTTCTTTATCACCCGCTGCACCATACAATTCGGTTAATTTAAATTGGGCTTCAAGATTATTCGCCAGCGGACGCGGATATTCGGTGGCGTAGCGACGATACTGCTCAATCGACTGGGCGCGCCTACCGGATTTTTCATACAGCTCGGCGCCCATATACAGCGATTGGCGTTTTACATCCGGGTCAGTACTGGTGCGCTCCATTACTACCAATTCATCCGCCGCCAATTGCCACTTATTTTGGTTTTGATAAATCAACACCATCTTCGCTGGCAAGGTAGATGACAATGAATGATCAGGGTATTTTTTGCGGAAACCTAAATACACATTCTCCGCCTGCGCCCACTTTTCTTGTTCAATCAAATAGACACCGGCATCGTACTGGGCTTTGGCGGCAATCTCGGTATCGGGTGTGACCTGGGTGATACGCAACAATTGTGCAATGGCAGCATCTTTATCACCGAATTCCAAACTGGCTTCTGCCTGCCGATAAATGCTCGCCGCAATACGTTCACGCACCTGCTGTGCATTGGGCGCGCCGGGGTTTTTACTGTACGCGGGCAATAACCTTAATACTTCTACATAAGCTTGTTCCGCTGCGGCGTATTCTTTGGTTTCAAAACGGCTGTGACCTAATATCAACCAACTGGAAAATAATAATTTACCTTCCGCAGCTGGCTGCCATTCAATCACCCGTTCCGCCACCATTTTTGCATCGACAAACCGATTTTGCTGCAACAAATCATTTGCTGCTTCGGCGAGCACAACCACTGCGCGCGGATCTGTGTGATACACATCGGCGAAATTTAACGCGTTTTGAATTTTGCGATTCTGCCACTCTTGCAGGCGAGTGTCGGGCAAGCTGCGCGCCGATTGAATTAACTGCTGCGGTAATAAAATCGCCGCATAACCCGCATCGGCGCCGCGCAATTTATCCATATAGCCATAGGCGACTTGCTCGTAAGCATCCATCGCCGCCGGCAGGTTGCCCGCTTCATTGAGGCATTCAGCGAGTAGAAAAGTCATTTCAGCCACCTGTGCATCTTTGGCAAAGGTCTGCACAAATTCGCGATACCATTTTGCCGCGCGCGCAAATGCAGCCGTGGCTTCGCTATTATTTTTTGCTTTGAAGCTTTGCGCCTGCGCGTGCTCAAACTGCGCCAACTCTTGCAAAGATTGATGTAAATAAGCGAGGGCGTTATCGCCAATGGCACCTTGGCGCTGCGTCCAATAATTGCTGCTAATACCGTAGCGCTCTACAAAATCTTGTTTCGCAGGCAGGATCAAACTGGGGAAATCCCCTTCTTGATACACATCGATCACTTTAATACTAAAGCTGGGGGCAAAATCGGAATTGGCATTGTGCTGTACATAGTGTTGATAGGTTTCAGCGCTATCGGTAAAGCGTTTTTGATCCAGATACAATTGCCCCAATTGTTGATAGAGCAAATATTCGTAAGCGCGCCCACCGCCCAACTGGGTTTGCAAATCACTAATGGATTTTGCGCCTTCCAGATAGGAGAGCGACAGCGCCATTACGCGCAAGGTGTCTTTCACCAAATTGGCTTTAGACGCGCCGATTTCCGCCAGCGCGGCATCGACATCTTTTGCGTTAGTCGCATGACCAATTAATTGGTCGAGCACGCCAGCAAATGAATTGAGTGCAAGATCGTAATCGCTGCGTTTAAATTGCGCCCACCCTTTCATATAGAGCGCATTTTGTTGCAGCTCCGGGTTACTTCCTTTTACCACTGCATCGTAATTGCGCTCAGCGGCAGCGTAGTCGCCATCGGCAAAAGACTTTTCTGCGCGGCGAAATTGTGTTTCCGCCATAAATTTGGAATTCGGATTGGTATCTGCTAGTTGATCCAGCACGACTGCGGCCTCGTCATTGCGACCGTCGAGCGACATAGCTTTAGCCAATTTATAGCGCAGTTGATCAGCGGCTATACCTTGCACTGGCTGCGCACTTTCACTCTGCATTTTCAACAGCTCGCGATACATGGCAACTGGTTTGTCGTAAAAACGCCGCATATCCGTTGCATCAAGTTGGGCTTTTTCACTTCGAGCCATTTCCAAATCCGCAAGACGCACCATAATTTGTTGGCGCAGCGCCGGATCTTCTGCCACCGATAATGCACGTTGGTAACTTTCTTCGATGCGCGCCATATCCAACACCGCCACTTTTGCTTTGGCATCGGGCATTTTTGCGGCGGGCAAATCGGCGAGGGTTTTACCGCGTCCGTCATCGCCCATACCAATCATGCTGCAACCTTGCAATTGCAGTGCGGCGCTCACTGCCAGCGCGATAAGCGCGGGTTTGATTGTTAAAAAGTTAAGGCGCTTCATTCAGGCTGCCTCCTTAACTCGGCATCGTATAACCGCGCTACTGCGAGGTGCGCTTGCGCGAGATAATTATTTAACCGCTTTTCATGTGCCGCTAATTGCCCATCAACCTGGTGCCGCAAGACCCGGCTTTGCTGCGCGATCAACTGATCGGTATTCGATAGTTGCGCATCGACATCTTTTTGCAGAACCTGCAAACGCGCCAACGTCGGCTGAATATCCATACTGGTTAAACTAATCTCTTCAATGTTCTGGCGAACCTTGGCGATCTGCGCAAGGGTCTCATCAATCGTATTTAATTCTGCTTGCTGGGCTGCAAGTTGTGCGGGATAGGCTTGCGCCGCGCGCCACATTAGAATTCCGCCAAACATTTTTATACGGGTTTCCAGTTCGCGTGTATCTTGCCCTGCCGCTTTCATTCGTGCGATGGTTTGCTGCCCGCGCTCGATACGTGCGTAGAGCTCTTGCGTTTCTTCATCGGCCAATGCCATGTAGTTTTCGCTGCTGCTAATCTGCGCCAACTTCTGTGCCAGTCGATCTCGCTCAGCGCGCAACTTTTGCTCTTGTTGTGCAACAGTATTTTGTGCAATTTGTTGCTCTTGGCGGCTGCGCGCTGCTTGTTTTTGTAATAGCAGTTCGTTGTACGCATCGAGTTTAGGCAGCCAGTTTTGCAATAGGGTTTGCACGCGCAACAGATCGCGCAAATCCAGCACTGCTGTTTGAAAGGCGTTTTTAGCAAACAATTCATTGAGATAAGCAGAGCGGGTTTTGATAATGCTGGTGCTATCTAACTTCAGCCAATTTTGCCCGTCATCGGTAACAACCGCGGTGAGTGCACCTTCGTCCGGCGAATTACCGCGCAAAATTGTTTTTGCCTCTTCAGCAGGGAGCGGCTCGCTGCCAATCAAGGTGAGTAATTCACCTTCGGTGAGTGTTGCGCGCATATCGCGGATTAATTGTAGCTCTCGCGTTAATAATTCTTCTGCAGTTTGATAGGCATTAACCGCCTCACCCTCTGCGCCTAATTTTTCGTAGGCGTACGGCACGGCCAGCAGCGATTCCTGCACAGCGGGATACATCAAACTGCGCGTGCGCAATAGCTGCCAGGGCTTTAGCGCAACATCATATTCTTCTTGCGCAACCGCAGCCCAACCGTAACCCAGCAATGCTTGGTTGGCGAATACACCGTTGAGGCGCACTTTGGTAAATTCACGAATGGCGGCGGCGTATTTTTTTTCTGCGAGGTAGGAGTAACCAATGGCGGTGTAGGCTTTGTCTTGCAGCGCCCACTGCTCTTTGCGACGCACCGGGTTATCTGTGATATCTATATCGCTCAATTCGCTAAAAAACTGCTGCGCGCTGGCAAAATTTCCTTCGCGTGCATGGGCCGCGCCTAAGTTGTAGAACGTATAGGGGCTCCACGAACGCAGCTCATCGGCATCAATATTTTTCAGCGTTAGATCAGCGTAATTGTTATTGCGAATACGGATATTAATTTGCAGCGCCTGCATTTGTGCACGCAGTGCCGGTTTAAATTTATTGCTGACACGCGCAAAACTCTGCTCGGCTGCATTCCAATCGCCACGGGTGTAATAGAGTTTGCCAAGATAAAACCAAGCGGCATCGCGCACGGATTGTGGGCGGCTCTCGTCCTGCAAAATCTCCTGGAATCCATTTTCTGCATGATTTTGCATGCCGAACGCCAGGCTAACGCCGCCCGCAATTAATTCAGGATTGTCACCGTGCCCCTGAATACCATCGCGAGTATCAGCTACCATTAACTCGGCAAGCGCTGCCATGTAATCTTGCTGATAATAATGATAGAGCGCTACGCCGTAGCGCAAATCGGCCACGGAGGTTTTGGGTTTTTCTTTTGCCGAACAGGGCGATGCGATAATCGCCGTGGTCAACACAAGAAAAAAGCGCAGACTAACCAGCAGCAAGCGCATTACATCTGCCATTGTTTGATTTCAAAAACAGGCTGTAATTGCGCGGTGGAATCGACAATGCGCAGTTCCAACACCACCGGTTCCTGATTTTTGTTAATCACAATCTTAGCGCCGCGCTTGTAATCCTGCTGCGGGCCACGCCCGGTAAAAAATGCGCTGATTTCATGCTCACCGGCTTTTAAATTGCCGATATACAAACGCTGCACACCACCGCGAAACAGGGCTTTGGTTTGTTTTTCGGTATAGAGCTCGCTGGCGACCAGTTTGTTATTGATCTCCAGTTTGATCGCGTCCAGCGCAAAATAGTTGCCCAAATCCATAGACACATAAACGGCAACCTGACTGCTGGCAGGATAGAGCAGCTCCTCTTCCAGAATTAATAGATCGCGGTTAAGAGTCAGCACTGACTCTTTTAGAGATTCCACTTGAGCTGCACTTTGGGCCGGCACGTCTGCTTGTGCAAATACAACTGAACAACATAGCAGGGGAATCAACATTACCAGATGAAACCACTGGCGCAGGGGATGGATCATGCTCTCTCTCCGATTTCTGAGTGGACGACTCTCGTTATCAACAGGCTATTGCCTTGTCCATGGCGGGTAAAGCGCGATCTTGGCATTGGTCGCCGCAATAAACGAATCATTCTAGAAGCCAAACGGTTTCTTGGATGTGACAGTGAGCACAGTTGATCTGGCGCCTGAGTTATTTTTTGATACAGGCTTCAATAACGTTCAAATACTGCCCAATCCATAGAATTTTCATCTAAAGAATCCAAGCTTAGTCGTTTTCATGAGGATTGTAAGTAGCATCGAATCGGCCAGCTGCATCTGCTACAACAAAAAACCGGTGAGCCGCTCGCCGACTCACCGGTTTCTTGGGGCTACTGGCACAGCAGTTACTTATTCTGTGATGCGAATCGTATCGAGATAGATGTAACCAAACGCAAAGGGAGTGCCGGTCGCGTAGACGTGAAAGCCCAAGGTTTTTACGTTGTCGCCATTAAACCCATTGGCGAAGCTACTGCCGACTTGAGTGGTCAGGGTATGCCACTCGGTATCTATCATTGCCGCACTGCTGAAACGCTCGGTAGTTACCGCTCGCCCGGCACCATCCGTTGCTACCAAGGCAAACTCTACCGGGCTGGAATAGCCGGATACGATTGCTGAACGCAGCTTCACTTGCATACTGACTTTTTTATTTTTAATGCTGATGGCCTTCGCTAAACTGGTCTCAAGCGCCCAGTGATCAACACTGCTTTGCCATTCCGGGTAAGTACCTAAACCTTGTGAGAGATGCTTATGTATTTCAAATATCGAGCCGTCATAACGCACAAACTTCCAATTATCTGCCGCTGCAGTGGTATTAAAGTGTTCCGCGTAAACCTCTTTCGGCGTTGCGACTGAGCCGGTTCCTTTAACCCATTTGATATTGTCCAACTGAAATTTAACGCCGGTTTGCGCACCGTGATCGATGGAAGGACGAATCAACAGTGCAGTATCAACCCGTTTCAAGTCCAATCCATCGCGCACCAAATCAGCAATACTAATACCGACGGTTTGCCATTGATTTAATATATTGACCGGCACTTTTACCGAGTGCGAAAGACAGGGCCAGACACACTCTACGATCACATCGAATAGCATTTGCGCTTTGTTGTAATCATAGGCATCGCCATAGCTCAGCACATTAATATCAAAACTCAGCTTACCGGTTGCATAAGCACTGCGATCAACTGGATCGGTATTCACATAGAACTGGCTCTCGTAGCCGGTTTTTTGCCCATACGTCACTTCAACCACTTTTCCGTGTCCGGCAGCGGCAGAGTCCGCCAGTTTCCATTGCACATTACTCCCATTGATCTCGGTCTTATAACCTTGACCTTGGCCGGTGACTGCGTTGCTTTCCCATACCTGAAACGCACCCCACTCTTTGTTAATACATTCCGCGAATATCACCCCTGCTTCACTACAGCCACTGCTGATGGTGCCGGCTGAACTCACTCCGGTAGATCCACCATTATTTCCTCCACCGCCACCACCACCGCCGCACGCAACCAACAACACACTTGCGAACGCCGCTCCCAGTACCGATTTCATAACAACTCCTTAAGATAAATGTAACGCGGCTGCTGTACCTGAAGGCCTCAATAAAAGCAGCCAGAGCGCACCCGATTGGGCGCGCTCATTAGAGCAGAAGGGAGGAATGAAACATAGATTGGCGCGACAAAAGCGTGACACACTAGAGCTCAAAGAGGGCTGGCGAGACCTTCGCTATAAAACACTTTGCCATCGCTGGTAATAATCACTGCATCAAAGCCAGGCAGCTTGTCGATTAGCGCCAAGCCTTTTTCCACGCCCAGCACAAACACCGTGGTTGAGAGCGGGTCGGTATCAAACCCGAGCGGGCCAATGATGGTGACGCTGTTGATGCCATTGGTGGATTTGCCGGTGCGCGGGTTGATGATGTGATGCACCCGCTCGCCCTTGTTATCGATAAAGTAACGCTCGTAATCACCCGAGGTAGAGACAGCTACATCCGCCAGCGGCAGGGTGATAGCCACGGCATCGGCGCGTGGGTTTTTGATGCCCACCATCCAGGGGCGACCAAGTTTATCGCCTATAACGCGGCTATCACCACCGGCGGTAATGCTCGCGTGCTGCACGCCAAACGATTGCACAATCGCAATCGCGTTATCCACCGCATAGCCCTTGGCGATGCCACCCAAATCGATATACAACTTGGGATGCTCAAACCAAAGGGTATTGTTATTGGCGTCGAGATGAATCAGGCGGTAATTGATCGCGGGCAGTAGCGCTTCGCGCTGCTGTTCGCTGGGGGAAAGTTTGTTGCGGTAGTCGTAGTAGCGCCCGAGGGAAGCGAAGGTGATGTCGAACGCACCCTCACTTAAGGTGCTGTAATAATTGGCTTTTTGGATAATTTTCGCCAGCTCGGGGGAGATGCTGATTGGCTTGTCGGCGCTGGCTTTGGGCGCTAATAGATTGACGCGGTAGAGTTCGCTGGTTTCGATATAAGGGCTGAAGTGGGCATCGATACGGCGCATTTCAGCCATTACCGCCGCAACCGCTTGCTCAGCTTTTTCATCGTTCTCTAACCAAAGTGCAACACTGACTTTGGTGCCCATAATATCTTGCGTATCGCCATGCCATGCGGCCCAACCAGATTGACCGCCAAGGGACAATAGGGCGCAGATCAGCCACTGCGACAGACTTAATTTCACAGATTTATATCAACTTGATAGTGAGTTTTGCCCGCTTCATCGACCCGGTTTTCCTGGGCGAACATAGCGAGCATATCTATAGCATTAGCGGCCTCAAAAAAGGCTTTTGGCGCCGCTAACTCACCGGTGACTTTGCCACCACTGGGCGCCGCCAATTCAATTTGCAGGTTCACATCCACCGGCCCGGTCAGCTGGAAGAGTTTGGCGCTAATGCCATTATTGCCATTGTCGCTCAGCTCTGCGCCATAGCTGCCGATATCCAACCAGTTAGTCCCGGTATTCACCCGAGCGCCATTCCACGTGAGGTTGCCTTTAAGTTTGAGCAGTACATTGCCCCGCAATTCAAGTTCATTAATATGGGTCGAGAATTGACCTTGAATCGGTACCGGCAGCTTGGGTTGCAGGAGCGCAACCGGCAGTAACAGATCCGCATTGCGCACCTTAATCGCGCCACCAGAGCCACTGCACAGTTCACCGTCGAACGTTTGCATCGGTAACTTGGCGGCCACCTGCGCACAGGGCGACAGAGTCAGCAATGACAGCGGACTGAGGCTCCAGCTTAACTGACCCAGTGAGTATTCTTGATCGACCGTGCGCACGCTGGCCAAACTGGCGCGGCCGTTCCAGAGCGTTCCAGTGACGCCACTGAGTGCTATGCCGGTACCACGAGTCAGCAGATAAGCGCCCCAAATCGCCGGGATACTACTGATTACAAAGACCAGAAATAGCACGACTCCGAGTGGAATCCAGAGTTTTTTGTGAGTTTTTAATAGCACAGGTAAACGGCTCATAGGGCTGATTTCAATCGTGTACGGGTTGTATCGATGCGTTAGCAAGCAATCGACAGGAGCATCAACTGATCGTTAATGTAGCGTGTTAATTAATTTTTTTGCAGGCGCAAATTGACCGTAACCTGTCCGGGATCATTAGTCGCGGCAATCGACAAATCGCTCACGCGAATCCCCTGTTTGAATTCAATTTCATACAGCCATTGCATTAACGGACCGTAACCAGCGCGATCCAAACGCACTCGCACTTCACCATTAGCGCCTGGCTGAAAACCGCTCATCGACAAGCCATTTGCACGCAAGCTGTTATCGATCAAACCACTGATATTCTCGTTGCTGACACTCGCCCCGGCGTTGCGCGCCTGCTGGATTTGCGCCGCTGCAATTTGCACCCGCCCAAGCGTTTGGGTAGAGGCAATATTGGCCGCCAGCAACTGGTCGCGCTTCTTCTGGATCGGCGTGAGCACTACCAGCCACAGCAGGTACAGTGCCACCGCCACACTACAGCCTAAAATAAGCATTTGCTCGCGGCGGTTGTACTTGTTGAGCAGGGCCAACAATTGATTAATCTGGTTCATAAAGGCCTACCGGTTAAGGATTCTTGGTCACTTTGAGGCGCGCAGTCTGCACATTGCCTTGGGCATTAAAACTCGATGTCTCTGCGTTCAGGCCTTGATCGCGAATTTTTTGGCTGAGCGATTCAAACGCGCTAAAGCTGTCGGCCTGAATATTGATATTCAATTCGCCCGACTCACCCGCATAGGCAATACCTTTGATAATGACATTTGGTTCCTGAGCGATCAGCGGCAGCACCTGTGCCATCAGCGCGACCACGCTGGCCGACTGCCCAACCGGTTTGGATTGGCGCAGCAGGTTGTTGAGTTGTTTTTCCGGATCAACAATACGCCCCTGGGTGATAACACCGCGCGCAGTCGTTTCAATTTGCTGGCGAATTTTCAGGTTTTCGCCACCGAGTTTATGAATTTCAAACATGAGGGTGCCGAGATAAACCGCGACACAAACACCGGCAAAAATCGCCACGGATTGCCAGAGTTTCCACCAGCGCTCAATTGGCAAACGCTGGGAAAAATCGCCTTGGCACAAATCAATCGAGCTATTACTGAAGTCCAGCGCCCACTCATCGGCAAGGGTTTGACTGGCGATAGAGTTTTGCAGCTCGGCAGGAATCAGTTCGCCCAAGCTGGCGAGATCACCCTCAGTGGCCGCGCGCAGGTGCAGGTTGGGCAAGCGATCTACTCGCTCCTGATCACGCAGTAACATTTGTAGTGCCATGCGCGCATGTTGCTGCGCCACACTGAAACCCAGCGTAGCGGAATAGCGCAAGTAAACCTGATCTTGATACAAACCTAACGACCAGTGATTGTCTGTGTCAGTCACCGCTTCAGCGGCGAGCGGCAGTGTCAGCGGCGCAGTCCAGCAGCGGGTCACTTCGATACCCAAGGCGGCAAGCTCAGCAAAAGCGGCTTGCAGCCAGATTTTGTCGGCAAAAGCGACGACGACTTTGCCATCGGCCGGGGTACCCAATGCAAAGTGAAGATCTTCCACATCACCGACTACCGAGTCTTCCAGCTGAAACGGCAAGAGATTGCGCAGGTGTTTTTTCTCTTTTTCGCTGTATTCCAACTGGCGTGTATTCACGCGGCTGCCGGGCAGGATAAGCCAGGCCGATTGTGGATTGACCGGTTTGTCACTCAGCGCGGCACGCAGGGCTTCGCGGTTGCCAGTCTCGCCTTCGCTGGCGGGCGTACCGTCGATACCCAGCCAGCACCAGCGAAACTGATCCGCCAGCGTTTTGCCGTCATCGGAGGTGGTTACAGAGAGCACCAATTGCATGGACATAATTTGCTCTAACTCGTTATTAAAATCAGCTTGTTAGGAGTCTGATCGGGGTTAAGGCTATTCAACCAATTCAGTATCGCCATCGTCATCTTTTTCGCCGCGATCTACGGTGGGCAATTCAAACACATCGTCGCGGCGGATCACTTTAAGCGTGCCCGGCTCAGCGCCGCGCATCAGCAAACTGCGCATGCTGCGGCGCTGATCAACTAGCTGCACAGTGGAATTCAGCCAAAAATATTTGGTCGCCGTGTTGAGCCCGTCTACATCCAGCGGTTTGCCGGCAAACATGCTATCCCAGGCGGCGGATATAGCAGCCTTGTCCGCAAACCCTGTCTGCGGGCGGCTGGTGATAAACCGCTCCATATCGGCGGGGTTCATAGGTTCCAAATCACCCGATCCGTTAAGACACAACAACAGGTTATTCATGCCCTTGCCATAGGGGCTGATCAAGTCCAGGGTATTGATATTCAGTCCGGCATCTGCCACAGGTAAGGCAGTAATATAGGGCTGCAACAGTGTTACCAACATCGGGCTTTCATTAAAACCGCGCACCAGACGCAGTTCATCTACCGATTTAAACATGGAGTTCGCCGCGCGATAGCGCTCTTTTAACCCCTGATAATAATTGGACTCTGCACCGCCCGAACCGGACTCAGCATCATCTGCATCAATCCAATCAACTACGCCAGCCAACAGCATTGTTGCTTGGTTTGTATCGAGGGGCAGCTCAGGAAACGTCTGCAACAAGCGTATAAAACGCCGCTGTGGTTCGCTGTAGCGCTCAGGCATTCCTTCGGTTATGTTCGGGTCGATAGGGCGCGCCAAGTCGTTCAGATTTAACTGGGTAGTGGCATCGGTCATTCTGGCAAAGCCGCTGACGCCTTCATCCTCAATCGGAACCTCACTGCCCCAAGGCTCACCTAAATAATCGATAGTTGGGTCGAGATCCGCTTCGCGGAACATCAATTTGGCCACCTCTTCGGTGCCTTCCAAAAATGCGCGTGCTTGTGCGCCGTGCCAGCGGGTTTCTGCGCGCGCCAAACCCAACTGATATTGGGCGGCAAATTTGACACTGAGCCCAGCCACCAGCGCCACAATCAGCAATACCAGCACCAGCACAGTACCCTGCTCTGCACTTGGCTTGTTGGCCGGAAGACTACTGTTCAGGCATGGCAAAGAGACGCACACTGCTGCCAACTCCTTTAAGTTCGATGGTGATCTCTACTGCCAGCGGCAGATCCTGCGCACTTGCGCCCTGCTGATTATTATCCGGCCACTTTTGCAGCCAATCCTCCGAGAATTCACGCCCTTCCAGCGCCGACTTACCTCTGGATGTGATCGCTCCCTGAAACAATAAACGCAGCTGAAAATCCTCAACATCGTCCAGCAATAACTGGTGGACACCGTCATCCTCTTCCAAATCTACATCGGCTAATTCGAGATTTCGCTCGGGTGCAAAATCGCGCCACAACTGACCATCAACCACCCTGTACCCCACCAGTTGTAGATCGCTACGGGGCAAGTTGGAAAAATTGACCCAACCGCGACGTTTAAATAACAGCACTAGTTGATCGGCATCTTCACCCGAGGAGCGCAGGCTCTCCGCTTGAAACACACTATTTTTATCTGCCGCTGCCGGAGGTATTACATGACGTAAATCCGCTGCGATGATCTGCCAAGCGCGGTCGAGGCGATTGATCTCTGCCAATACCTCATTCGTGCGCGTGGCACCGTTATCGGCTGCATTGAGCGATTCAAATGCCATCACCGCGATTAGCGCCGATATCACCAGCGCAATCAGTACTTCTAATAAAGTGAAACCCCGCGACCGATTCATTGGATCACCTGCACCAGCTCAGGGTCGCTGATATAACCAGTCAACCGCGCCAGCGCTGGCTGATCTTCGTCAACCGCCGAGCGCCCCAAACTCATGCCATCGGCGGTGCCTAACAGGCGCACGGCGATTTCGACTCGTTTAAAACCGGGTACCGGCAAGGTGTCCATGGCGATAGTTTTTAGCTGCCACTGCCAGCGCAACCCCATCATATCCACAGTTCCAGCGTCTTTTTCTGGCACTTTGTAATCGACCAGCGCTTTCTTGGCTTTTTGTTGCTGCAACAGGCGCACTCGCGCCAGCTGGTTTTCCGCCACCCAATAGGCGTAGGTTTTATCGCGGATTGCCGCTGAACCATCTAATTGAGTCATCACCAGGGTAATCAGCGCGGGCAGCGCCATCGCCACAATCATCAATGCAATCATGGCCTCCAGCAGGGTAAAACCGCGCTGCCTAGTGCCCGCAGCCGAGGGGCGCAAGAGAGAGAATTTCATCGCCCGCGCTGCTCCTCTTCAACTCGTTTTTCTTCGCTGAGCCAATGCAGCTCACCGGCCAGATCCAATTCAAATTGCTCGGTTTGAACTATTGCACCGCTGGCTAATTGATCGGCATAAATGCTGATTTCAACCTTGCCTGAGCCATCGCCACTGGGGAAAAAACCCATTACCGGGTCTTGATACTCCAGCTCCGGATCAAATTCCCAAAGCTCATCTTCCACCACAAAATCGATCTTCTGCCCTTCCGCTAAGCAGTGTTGGCTCAGCTCGGGCAAATCCTGCCATTGGCGGTCACGCACCCGGCGCCATTGATAGCACCACTGCTCCTGCCCATCTATATCCTGCGCTGGCCGAGGCTCAACAAACAGGCCGTGGGTTTCGCCCTTAAGCACCGATTGCTCGGCGATATAACTGGCTTGAAGCATAAACTCTTCGGCTTCTTTGCGGGTCATATCCGCCGCCGCATTACCGCCGACTGCGATCGAAATCACACCCACTGCCATACCAATAATAAAGACCACAAAAATGATCTCGATCAGGGTAAAGCCTTGCTGGCTGGATTTCACTGGCGCTGCCTTTGGTGGTTAAAACTTACTGCTCGTCCCAGACGCTGATGTCGGCGTTTTGGCCTTCACCACCACTCACACCGTCGGCACCCAGACTGTAAATATCATATTCATGGCCTTCACCTGGGCTCATGTATTGATAGTCATTGCCCCATGGGTCTTTGTTCAGGTTGTCGATGTAACCGCTCGACTTAAAATTGCGCGGTACCGGTGCGATAGAGCTTTTAGTCACCAGCGCTTCCAAACCTTGCTCGGTAGTGGGGTAATTGAAGTTATCGATGCGGTATAACTTGAGCGCGGTTTGCAGGGAGCTAAAATCCGCGCGCGCTTTTTGCACATTGGCTTTATCCAGGTTGTCCATCACGTTGGGCACTACAATACCGGCCAGCAGGCCGATGATAATTACTACCACCATGATCTCGACTAGCGTAAAACCCGCTTGCTGCGCTCTTGTTTTCATCGATCTTATGTTCATTGTTGTACTCATGACTGTCTCCTGAAATATCACTATAAACGGCTATCAACATCAACTCAGTCGCGTTAACCGAGCTTGGTCATTTCGAAAATCGGGGTGAGAATCGCCAATACAATCACGCATACCGCTCCCCCCATAAAAATAATGGTGGCCGGTTCCAACAAGCCCATGGCCACACCCAACATCATTTCCAATTCGCGCTCCTGATCTTTAGAGGCGTTATCTAACTGTTGCGGCAGAGTGCCATTGGTTTCACCACTGGCGACCAGCTGCACCAATAGCGGCGGAAAATGACCGGTATTTTCCATCGCCCGGCTCAGGCTCATACCCTCGCGCACCGAGGCGGCGACCGTATCGCAAGCCTCTTGCAGGATTTTATTGGTCATCACCTGACCGGAAATATTCAGTGCCTGAAGCAGCGGCACACCACTGGCAGACAATAAACTCAAGGTGGCAGCAAAACGCGCCGAGTTAATCTGTTTCACCAACTCGCCAATCACTGGCAGCTTCAGCTGCACCACATGCCAGGCACGCAGGCGTTTGGGGTCGCGCATCAAGCGCTTGATGAAAAAATACACCCCGATCAAGGCAAATAATAAATAGACGCCGTAATTCATTAAAAAACTACTGGTGGCAATAAGACCCTCGGTCAGCGCGGGCAATTCGCGCTTGCCCTGCTCAAAAATTTTGACCAGTTTGGGCACTACCAGCACCATCAACGCAACAATTACCGCGAGGCTCACCACCAGCATTACCACTGGGTAGATCATCGCCATTTTGATGCGCTGTTGCAGCTGCTGGCTGGTTTGGGTGTAATCCGCCAAGCGCTCCAGTACCGGGCTCAAATAGCCAGATCCCTCACCGGCGCGTACCAGTGCGCGATACATATCGTTAAAGGCGACCGGATTGTCGCCCAGTGCCTGCGCCAAACTAAAACCTTCCAGTACTTTGGTGCGCACCTGTAGCACAACACGTTTAACGTTGGCTTTTTGCGATTGTTTAGCGGTTGCATGCAGGGCTTCGTCGAGCGGCAGACCAGATTTGACCAGCGAGGCCAACTGGCGGGTAATCAAGCTGAGGTCGCGCGTACTTAACTTGGATGCACGGCGGCGGAAACTGGCAGCGATATTACCGCTCTCGCTATTGGCTGCTGCGGTGCTATCACCCGTGGCGCTCACCACCTCCAGCGGCTTTAATTTTTTCGCCCGCAATTGCGTGCGAATATGCCGCTCGGAATCCCCTTCCAGAATCCCTTTTACGGTTTTGCCTTCATCGGTCAGCGCTTTGTAACTGTATGCACCCATAATCTACGTCCGCTACAGCTGGGTGGTGACGCGCAGCACTTCTTCAATGCTGGTGACGCCGTTGAGCACACACTGACGGCCATCGTCGCTCATGGATGGGCTGTGTTTGCGCGCTTCGGCCAACAATTCCTGCTCGCCCGCTTGCTCGTGGATGAGATGGCGCAAACGCTCGGTAATCTCGATTAATTCGTAGATCCCCTTACGGCCGCGATAGCCCTGCTGATTGCAGTGTTTACAACCGCTGGGCGCCGGACGCCAGATGGGCGTTTCTTCCGGTAGTTTGAGCATCTCGCGCTCGGCGTCGCTGGGCATATATTGCTCTTTGCAGTGGCTGCAAAGTACACGCACCAAGCGCTGCGCCATGACCACTTCAATACTGGATGCCAGCAGGAAGGGTTCTACGCCCATATCTTTCAAGCGCAACACCGCGCCAATCGCGGTATTGGTGTGAAGTGTTGATAGCACCAAGTGACCAGTCAGCGATGCTTGAATCGCAATTTCGGCAGTCTCGCCGTCGCGGATTTCACCGATCATCACCACATCCGGGTCTTGCCGGAGGATTGCGCGCAGACCGCGCGCAAAGGTCATATCAACCTTGGTATTCACTTGCGTCTGGCCAATACCAGGCAACAGATATTCGACCGGGTCTTCGATGGTGAGGATATTGCGGCTGCGGGTATTGATATGGCTCAGGCCCGCATAGAGTGTGGTGGTTTTACCCGAGCCGGTCGGACCGGTTACCAGAATAATGCCGTGGGGTTTAAGCAAGTTTTTGGTCAAGCGATCATAGACCAGCTGCGGCATCTGCAATTGCTCAAGCTTAAGTTGGCCTGCGGCTTGATCGAGAATACGCAATACAATCCGCTCGCCGAACGCAGACGGAATGGTCGATACACGAATATCTACCGCATGGCCTGCAAGGCGCACGGTAATACGGCCATCTTGCGGCAGGCGTTTTTCGGCGATATCCAAACGCGCCATTACTTTCAAGCGCGATACCAATACCGGCGCCAATTCCGCCTTGGGCGAGAGCACTTCGGTTAATACACCGTCGATACGGAAGCGTACCGATACGCGGTCTTCAAAGGGTTCAAGGTGGATATCTGATGCACCTTCGCGCACCGCCTGGGAGAGGATCGCATTGATCAAGCGAATGATAGGAGCGTCATCATCACCGGCGAGCAAGTCAGTACGGTCGGCCAAATCATCGGCCATAGACGACAAATCAAATTCGTTGCCTAAGTCTTCCGCTGCACGCTGCGCTGCGCCATCGCCACTTTGATATTCACGTGTCAGGCGTTTCTGGAAGTCTTCGGCGGGCAGCTCTTCCAGCACCAAATCGGCACCCAAAATACGCTGCAGTTCCAACAATACATCCAGTGTCAGCCCAGGGCGATGCAACACCCGCGGCATTAAACCGGGCGCCAGCTCTTCCAACATCACGCCATGTGCGGAAGCAAAACTGAACGGCAAACGCTCATAGACCGGGGGTTCGGCTACAACTTCGTCAAGGACCTCATCGGTCAGCACCAGCGGCTCCAACTCTAGCTCGCTCACGGCTTACTCCCCGGTTGCGTCGGCAGCATTTGCTGCTTCGGCTTGCTTGGTCTCTTCGAGATACTTCTTAATTTCCGCATCCCACTCAGGCAGTACCGGAACTTCGCGCTTAGGCATCAAAATGCCACGTGAGCGCTGGAAGTTAACTTGCTCTTCGCGAATCGTCCGGTATTTTTCTGCGGTAGCGCCGGTTAACACTTCGTCGGTACGAATAATGGTTGAACGCAGAAAGATCAACAAATTGGTTTTGCGCTTGGAGGCGCTCTGGGTGCGAAACAAGTGGCCAAGAACTGGAATACTGCCCAGCACCGGTACCCGCGAATCACCCTTATTGACTTGATCCTCAATCAAACCGCCCAGTACCACGGTTTGACCGTCACCCGCCAGAATTTGGGTTTTGATTTCACGTTTGCTGGTGGTAGGGCCATTGGGAGAGTTTTGAGTATTGCCAATCACCGAGGAGATCTCCTGCTCGATATCCAATACCAAGCTGTCGCCTTCATTGATGTGTGGCGTCACCTGCAGTTTGATACCTACATCTTCCCGGTTAACTGTATTAAATGGACTAGCAAAAGAATTCGCACCGCCGGTAGTGCCAGTGTTAGCTCCCGAATAGGAACCGGTGACAAACGGCACCTGTTGCCCTACCAATATGGACGCTTCACTGTTGTCGGTGGTCAATAGGCTCGGTGTGGAGAGGATATTTGATGATTCCGTGGTCTGCAGCAACTTCAGCACTGCCAAAAAGTCGATGCTTTTACCCAAACGCCCAACACCAAACACAGGCGATTTAACGGTATTTATGCCACCGGCTAAGGCGCCTAGCGCAGTAGTATCATCGGGATTTTCCAATATATTCAAAGCTGGCCCAGCCACGCTACCCAGCGCCCCACCGGAAGTGAAACCACCAAAGCCTTGCTCATCACCTTGATACATCCACTCGATACCAATCTCTTTGGCGTTGTTTCCGGTAATCTCAACAATAATCGCCTCAACCAATACCTGCGCACGGCGAATATCCAAGCTATCGATAATCGACAACATGGTATCCATTGTGTCTATATCGGCGGTGATTAACACCGAATTGGTTGCCTCATCGGCCTGCACCGCAGGTGGCGTAGAATTGGCGGGCGCACCCTCGGCGTTTTTACCTTGCCCCAAGCTTTGCATCATGCCCGACAATACTTTCGCAACATCTTCTGCCTTGGCGTATTTAAGATATTCAACCCGCACATTGTTGTTTTTGGATTGCGGGCGATCCAGATCATCGATCAGGAGTTTAAGCCGCTGACGAGTGAGGTCATCACCACTAATGACTACCGCGTTAGTGCGCTTATCCGCCACGATCACCGGTGGTGATGTAGTCATACCACGGTTGGGATCGGGTTTCTCCAACTGCGACAGCATGGCAACTACGTCAGCAGAGTTGGCGTAGCGCAGTGGAATCACATCGGTATGGGTCACGCCGATTTTATCCAGTTGCACCACTAATTCGTTCATCCGCGCAACGTTAGCGCGAGTGTCGGTAATAATCAGGGCGTTGCTGGGCTCATACGTTGTGAGATGGCCATACTGTGGCACCAGCGGGCGCAAGGCCGCGAGGATCTTGGCAGCACTGGTGTTTTTAAGCGGAATCACCTGGGTGATATAGAGGTCGTCTTTGTTGGTGACATTGTTCTCGGTCGGGATAGGCAGGTTGCGCGCGTCGCGGTTCATCACGATCCGCACAATATTGCCGCTCTCTACCGCGGTAAAACCATGCACATCAAGCGATGCCAGAAATAGCTCGTACAACTCTTTGGCATTGAGTGGCTTGGAATTGATCACCTTGATCGGGCCGCGCACTTTGGGGTCAATGATGAATGTTTTACCCGTCAGACCGGCGATGGATTTGATCACATCCTGAATATCGGTATCGTTAAAATTGACCGCCCAGCGGGTTTCGCCTGATGCGTCAGCCGGCTGCGCTTCTACCTGAGCGAAGACAGCGCCACTCATACCCATAAGTGTCGCCAGCAACAGGCCGCTGATGATGTTGTTATTGTTACGACCATGAAACCGGATCACAAAAACCTCACTTGAGCATTACGTCTAGGTTAACTGTACTGCCACCGCGTCTGATTTCCAGATTCGCCGATGTGGCACTACCCATACTTTTGTAAATTTCCATAATCTTTCCCGGGCTGCTCAATGGCACGCCGTTGACTGAGGTGACTATGTCATCAGTCTGCAGCCCCAGTGAATTAAACATCTCCGCATTGCGGCCAGGGCGAATTTTGTATCCCACCACTTTGCCGCCTTCACGATAAATACTCATCGCCACTACATCGGCGAGGGTTTTACTCGCGGCAGCGGCTGAGGGATCAGCCCCAAAACGCGGAGAATTAACCGCTGGGCTTTTATCGACATAAAGTGGCGGTTGCTGTTGATAAGGTGGGTTGGCATAACCACTTGGCGATACCTGCACATCACTCGTTTGAGGGGACGCAAACGAAGTGGTGAGCTTGGGGGCATTTGGATCTTCTTTGAACAGCCAGAGCGATTCAAAGGAGCCGTTGTTATTGATAATAACCCGCCCATCCAACACCTTGGCGAGGGTCACGTTGTTGCCCACAGGCAGGGTATCGCCTACCGCATACACATCGGCACGCTCACCTGAAGCGATAATAGCCCGACCGGCTTTTTCTTCATTGCTGCCAAGCACCCCGCGCAACACCAAGTTGAGTTGAGTATCGGCAGCATCATTTTCAATGCCCTGAGCGACGGGCTGGGCATCCACCGGCGGAGGCGCTTCCTGAGCGACATCACCAAAGGGAGCCAATGACGTAATCTGACTTATGTTAACGGATTCGGGTGCCGCCCCCGATGGCTGTACATCAGCGGCGACCAGCGACAAGGTTGCCGGCGGAATCACCGGATTGGGAATGATGAGCCAAAACAAGCGCGCCAGACTGTGACTAAGCCAAATCACCAGCAATAGCATGACCAGCCACTGCCAGCGCTGCAGTGACACGCGATTCAAAAGCGCAAAAAAGCGCCTGAGTTGGATTTCCAACTGGGCAGTACGCTGCTCGAAGGCGGCTCGATGACTAAGTGATCTATCTTGCATAGGTCTGATTGAATCCCCACCCGGGCTGTACGACAAGAATCAGTGTGATGGCAAATAGTAGTCGTATCAAAAGCTTAGTGCGTTATGTTTATCAAAGCCATGAGATTCTACTCCATCCATATTACAAAAGCGAAGCACTAACACTGCAGTGTCAAGTCGCTTGGGACGCGAGTTTCGGCGCATTTTGGACGGCAGAACAGCGGGGAAGTTGCACATTCAATGAAATATGCGACAGAGGCCGCAAAATAGACAGCTAAAAAAGCAAAAAACCCTGATTGCAGGAGGGGGCAATCAGGGTTTTTACAGGATGACAGGCCAGACCTTGGCGACAGATGTGCTCGATTCCATTTTACTCCTTGCCAGAGCCGCTTCCTGCGACAATCTCCAATGGCTGTCATTATTGATGAATTAAGCGTCACACAATAGTGGCTAATGTCGGCAAGTTTTGTAGGAGATATCTCACAAGGACACCAATCAAAACGACTGCAGTTTTGCGCGTGCAGGTTTATAATCCGCCGCCCTCACTCAAATTCAGCGAGAAAACACCATGCCGCCCAAGACCTCATCACCCAAAAAGAAAGGTGTCGATTTTGAGCAATCGCTCAGCACCCTCGAAAGCCTGGTGACCCGTATGGAACAGGGCGATATGACGCTGGAAGAATCGCTGCAAGCATTTGAGGCGGGCATTGCACTCACTCGTGAATGCCAAACACGCCTCGCCGCCGCCGAACAGCAAGTGAACAAATTAATCGAGCAACAGGGCAACATCAGCCTGGAACCCTTTCATGCCGATGAAGGCGACGCCTGATGCACAGCGACTTTAAGCAATTTACCCAGCTCTGCCGCAACCGTGTTGATAGCGCCCTCGACCTTTATCTCCCCCTCGGCGAAGACCCCACGCAATTGCGCGCCGCCATGCGCTATAGCCTGTTCAACGGCGGCAAACGTGTGCGCCCGATTCTTGCCTATGCCGCGGCACTGGCGATCAAACCGGAAGCCGATCTCAGCCTGATCGACCCCATTGCCGCTGCACTTGAGTGCCTGCACTCCTACAGCTTGGTGCACGACGACTTGCCCGCCATGGACGACGACGACCTGCGCCGCGGCAAACCCACCTGCCATATCGCGTTTAATGAAGCCACCGCCATACTCGCGGGTGATAGTTTGCAAACTCTGGCGTTTGATTTGCTCACCCAATCTGATTTGCCGAGCAGCATCCAAATCCAACTGGTGCGCCAATTAGCGCTAGGCTCAGGCGTGGAAGGCATGGTGCTGGGGCAGGCAATCGATTTAGCCGCAGTTGCTCATCAATTGAATTTGACGCAACTGGAGCAGATGCACCGCCACAAAACCGGTGCTCTGATTCGCGCCAGTGTTGCTATGGGCGCCATTTGTTCCGGTGCGGATAAAACCCAACTGGCGGCGCTGGATAACTACGCCGCCGCCATCGGCCTCGCCTTTCAGGTGCAGGATGATATTCTCGATGTCACCGGCGATACCGCCACCATCGGCAAACAGCAGGGTGCCGACATCGCCCGCAACAAACCGACCTATGTATCGCTGCTGGGGCTGGATGCAGCCAAAGCCAAAGCGAGCGAATTACACCGTCAGGCACTTGACGCACTGAGTGGTTTTGGCGCGAGCGCAACACCGCTGCGCCAATTGGCCAGCTATATCGTCGAACGCTCGAACTAGCCAAGACTTAGACAAGCCGCCTACAATGGTCGGCCTTGAGCGGCAAACCGTACAACTATAAATGATGACTTGCATGCATAACGAAATCCCCACCAGCCGCCCGCAGACACCACTGCTGGACAGCATCGACTCCCCCGCCGATCTGCGTGCGCTGGATGAAAAGCAATTACCCCAACTCGCCGACGAGCTGCGTGCGTTTTTGCTGTATTCGGTCGGCCAGACTGGCGGGCATTTTGGCGCAGGTTTAGGCGTGGTCGAGCTGACCATCGCGCTGCACTATGTTTATCAAACCCCAGACGACCGCTTGGTGTGGGATGTGGGTCATCAAACCTATCCCCATAAGATTCTCACCTCGCGCCGCGAGCGGATGCACAGTATTCGTCAGGGCGATGGTTTGTCCGGCTTCCCGAAACGCGAAGAGAGCGCTTACGACACCTTCGGCGTCGGCCACTCCAGCACCTCCATTAGCGCCGCACAAGGTATGGCGATTGGCGCCAAAATGGCGGGCATTGAGCGCAAAGTGGCGGCGATCATCGGCGATGGCGCCATGACAGCAGGCATGGCGTTTGAAGCCTTGAATCACGCCGCACACACCGAAACCGACATGTTAGTGGTGCTCAATGACAACAACATGTCGATCTCGCCCAATGTTGGCGGCTTTTCAACTTACCTATCCAAAATCTGGGCAAGCAAGTTCTATAACTCGCTCCGCGCAGGCAGCAAACAGGTGTTGGGCAAGATCCCGCCGGTGTGGGATTTGGCGCGCCGTACCGAAGAACATTTTAAAGGCTTTATGTCGCCCGGCACTTTATTTGAAGAGATGGGTTTCAACTATGTCGGCCCCATCAACGGTCATGATTTAGGTGATCTGGTGCTGTGCTTGCGCAATTTGCGCGACATCAAAGGCCCCAAGTTGCTGCACATCATCACCCAGAAAGGCAAAGGCTTTGAACCCGCCGAGCTGGACCCAGTGGGCTACCACGCACTGAATAAAATCGAGCCAAAAAAAGCGGCGATTGGTGCAGTTGATGCGCCGAAAAAACCAAAATATCAAGATGTGTTCGGCCAATGGCTGTGCGATATGGCCGCGCAGGATAACAAGTTAGTCGGCATCACCCCTGCCATGTGCGAAGGCTCAGGCATGGTGAACTTTGCCCAGACTTATCCCGAGCGGTTTTACGATGTCGCTATCGCCGAGCAACATGCAGTAACCCTTGCCGCCGGTATGGCTTGCGAAGGGCAAAAGCCCGTAGTGGCGATTTACTCCACCTTTTTACAACGCGGCTATGATCAGCTGGTACACGATGTTGCCCTGCAAAATCTTGATGTCACCTTCGCCATCGATCGCGCTGGCCTTGTCGGCGAAGACGGCCCCACTCACGCAGGCAGTTTTGATATTAGCTACTTGCGCTGCATCCCCAATATGGTGATTGCTGCGCCGAGCGACGAAAACGAGTGCCGCCAACTGCTCTACACCGCCTACCAGCACCAAGGCCCTGCGGCGGTGCGCTACCCACGCGGCACAGGCACAGGTGTGGCGATTGAAAAAAACATGACCAGCCTGCCGCTTGGCAAAGGCCTACTGAAACACGAAGGCAAACAAGTCGCTCTGCTCTGCTTTGGCACCCTACTGCCAGTGGCGCAGCAAGTGGCCGAACAATTCGGCTACAGCCTGTGCGATATGCGTTTTGTGAAGCCGCTGGATACCGAACTAGTTGAACAGATGGCCGCCAGCCACCAATTGCTGGTCACGCTGGAAGAAAATGCCATCGCCGGTGGCGCTGGCAGCGGCGTGTGCGAATACCTCAACAGCCGCGCCCTGACCGTACCGGTTTTGCAGCTGGGTTTTGGCGATGAATTCGTCGAACACGCCAGCCAAAAACAGCAACTGGCCAGTCAGGGGCTGGATGCAAAATCTATCGCCGAACGCATCAGCCAGCGCTTGAGTACCGCCGCCAACACCCGCTTAGCCGCACGCTAAGCTCGATCTTGGCGGTGCAAGCGCCAAGTGGTGCTAGTATTGATTAACACCACCACTTTCCATCGATCTAATCTGCGAGGAGCGTTTTACCTTGTCATCCTCTAAAGCCGATCACTCCCAAGGGCTACTGTTATTCAGGCTGCACAACCAACAGGTGTTCGGTTTGGGCACCCTCAAAATTCAAGAGTTAGTGCCTTATCAGCCCGTAACTGCCATGGTCAACCAGCACCGCAGCATTTTGGGCGCACTGAATATTCGCGGGCACACCATGCCCATAGTTGATCTGGCAGCAGCCGTTGGCAAAGGCGCAACCCCCAAAGACGCGCTGGAGAACAGCTTTATTATCGTGACCGATGTACAGCGGCAAAAAGTCGGTTTTCTGGTGCGGCAAATAGAGCGCATTGTGGAGACTAACTGGCGCGACATCCGCGCGCCGGACAAACTGTTGGGCAACAGCATCTACATCACCGGCGTCACCCGGGTGAACGACCAACTGGTGCAGCTGTTGGATGTAGAAGTGATTATGGCGCGCCTGTTCCCACTCGACCCCTCCAAAGCCACCGCAACCATTACCGATGTAGAGCGCGAACAACTGCGCCCTATGCACATCTTATTGGTCGATGACTCACGCACCGCACGCAAACAGTTAAGTGACTCGCTCGATGCCATCAATGTGCGCTACCAAGTAACGGATAACGGCCAAAAAGCGCTGGACATCATGCGCGCTGCCGCCAGCCAAGGGCAGCCTATCGACCTATTGGTAAGCGATATAGAAATGCCCGGGCTAGACGGCTACGAACTCGCCTTTGCCGTGCGCGACGATAAAAAACTGGCCAGCGCCTACATTATTTTGCACACCTCACTGTCCAGCAGCATCAGCGTAAGCCAAGCCCGCCAAGTCGGCGCCGATGAAGCCCTCAGCAAGTTTGACGCGCGCGAATTGATCGATGCCATGCTGCGTGGGGCGGGAAAGAAAACACATTAATCACTCAGCTTGGCACCCCACCCGCAAACCTTTCCGCTAGAAAATCAATAAACAACCTCACCTTGGGCGCCAAGTGGCGCTGCTGGGGGTAGACGACCCAGACGCCAGCGCCTTTGAAGCGGTGGTGGTCGAGTACGGCGATGAGGCGGCCGCTGGCGATATGTTCATCCACGTAATAGTCGGGCAGTTGCGCGAGTCCCAAGCCTTTTAGGGCGGCATCGACCAGTGCGGGGCCAGAGTTGGCTTGCCAGTTGCCGTGCACGACTAAATCCTTGCGCTGCCCCTGATCTTGCAGCAGCCAGTAACCGCGGGTGCCGACTAAACAATTGTGGCGCTCCAGTTCGGTGAGGGTTTGCGGGGCGGAGACGCGCGCGAAGTAGTCGGGCGAGCCGACGATATATTCCTGCCGGTCGCACAAACGCTTGGCGATGAGCGTGGATTCACGCATCACCCCCATGCGGATCGCCAGGTCAAAACCCTCTTCGATCAACTCCACCTGCCGGTTGCTGAAATACATATTCACTTTGAGCTGCGGGTGCAGCAGCTGGAAGTCATTCACCAGTGGGGCGATATAGCGGTCGCCAAAAGTAGTGGCAGCGGTGATTTTGAGCAAGCCGGTCGGCTGCCCCTGATGGTGCTGTAGTAGGGATTCGGCCTCGCGCAAGCCATCAAACAGATGGCGACAGCTCTCGTAATACAGCTGACCTGCGTCGGTCAGGCGGATTTGGCGGGTGGTGCGATAGAGCAGCTGAGTACCGAGCTGCAACTCCAACTGGCTCACCAAGCGGCTCACATGGGAATTGGATACCTGCAGCTCGCGCGCTGCTGCCGCAAAACTGCCAAACCTGACCACGGCGATAAACGCCTCTACCCGCTCCCAATGCTGCATTGTTGCTCCAGAGCAATAATTAAGTGACTTTTAGCCAGCTTATTGCCAGCGAGTCACTAGTCTACACTTTGCACCCAGAAAATCCTCTTACACCGGAATCAGGAGTCATTATGAAATCACGCGCCGCCATTGCCCTTGCCGCTGGCAAACCCTTGGAACTTGTTGAGATTGATGTTGATGGCCCAAAGGCCGGTGAAGTGCTGGTGCGCATAGTGGCGACCAGCGTGTGCCATACCGATGCTTACACCCTCTCGGGCGCTGATCCTGAAGGCGTATTCCCGGCAGTGCTCGGCCATGAGGGCGCAGGAATTGTAGAAGCTGTGGGTGAAGGCGTGACCAGCCTGAAAGTGGGCGACCATGTAATTCCGCTCTACACCGCCGAATGCGGCAAATGCAAATTCTGCCTGTCGGGCAAAACTAACCTGTGTGGCTCAGTGCGCGCCACCCAAGGCAAGGGCTTGATGCCCGATGGCACCACCCGCTTCTCGTTTGAAGGCAAACCGCTGTTCCATTACATGGGCACCTCGACTTTCTCGGAGTACACCGTACTGCCGGAAGTGTCGCTCGCTAAAGTGTCCAAAGAAGCACCGCTGGATAAAATCTGCCTGCTCGGCTGCGGCGTTACTACTGGCATAGGCGCAGTAATCAATACCGCCAAAGTCACTCCCGGTTCGACCATTGCCGTATTCGGCTTGGGCGCTATCGGCCTAGCGGTGATCCAAGGTGCGCAGATGATGAACGCCAGCCGCATCATCGCTATCGATGTAAATCCCGACAAGTTTGAACTCGCCCGCCAGTTCGGTGCGACCGATTTTGTGAACCCCAAAGACCATAGCGCGCCCATCCAGCAGGTGATTGTGGATATGACCGACGGCGGCGTGGACTACTCGTTTGAATGTATCGGCAATGTGAACGTGATGCGCTCGGCGCTGGAGTGCTGCCACAAGGGCTGGGGCGAATCGATCATTATCGGTGTCGCGGGTGCAGGGCAGGAAATCTCAACACGCCCATTCCAATTAGTGACTGGCCGCGTGTGGAAAGGCTCGGCGTTTGGCGGCGTAAAAGGTCGCAGCCAATTGCCCGGTTATGTGGATCGTTACATGAAAGGCGAGATCAAGATCGATGAATTTATCACCCACGATATGCCGTTCGATAAGATCAACGAAGCCTTTGAGTTGCTGCACCAAGGCAAAAGCATCCGCACCGTGTTGCATTACTGATCGAGGGAGCGACCATGAGCCAAATAACCGAGATCGCCGCTAATAAAAGCTTTGGCGGCTGGCACAAACGCTTCAAGCATTACTCCAGCACACTCAGCTGCGAGATGATTTTTGCGGTCTATCTACCACCACAAGCAGAGACACAAAAAGTGCCGGTGCTTTGGTGGTTGTCCGGCTTGACCTGCACCGACGAAAACTTTATGCAGAAGGCGGGCGCCCAGCGCATCGCGGCGGAACTGGGTATCGCCATTATCTGCCCGGATACCAGCCCACGCGGACTCGATTTGCCCGGTGAACACGACAGCTACGATTTTGGTTCCGGCGCCGGTTTTTATGTGAATGCCACCCAGGCGCCCTGGAAAACCAACTATCAAATGTACGATTACGTGACGCAGGAATTGCCCGCATTAGTGATGGCTAACTTACCGCTCAAGGGCCGCGAATCCATTAGCGGCCATTCCATGGGTGGCCATGGCGCACTGGTATTAGCACTGCGCCAACCGGATCGCTATGCCTCAGTATCGGCATTTGCCCCCATTACCAACCCATGCAATTGCCCTTGGGGCGAAAAAGCTTTTAGCGGCTATTTGGGCACTCAGCGCGGCACCTGGGCACAATACGATGCCTGTAAGCTGATTTCCACTCGCCAATCGCGGCAGGAATTATTTGTCGATCAGGGCGAGGCTGATAGCTTTATCGCTGAGCAGCTCAAGCCCGAACAGCTGCTGGCAGTTTGTAAAGAAGTGGGGCATCCGCTGATTTATCGCAGCCACGCCGGTTACGACCACAGCTACTTTTTTATCGCGAGTTTTATTGAGGAGCATTTGCGCTATCACGCAACGCATTTGTTCAGCAGTTAAGACAACCAGCGGGAGCATCAGAGAAACACAAAAGAGGGTTATTCAAGGAAGGTACTACTGGGGGAAGGGTGGAAACTCAAATCCTTTTGAGCTCACTAAACCACTCACTCATATCATGGTCATGCCAGTTATTTATACACTTGGTTTTTAAAAAAACCCAATGTACCGCAACACAAATGTGACGTACGTCCTGTATTTGTCGCCAAATACATCTAGATATTACAAAGCATTACAGTATTTTTGTGATTGGCATCAAATAACACCTACAAAAAAAGCGCCAAAGGGCGCTTTTTTTGTAATAAGTGGAATCAGTTAATTGCTGTGCGCAAAACGTTTACGCAAGACAAACAACACAGTGAAAGCAACAATCAGGAACGCTGGAAACAGAGCAAGATTTTGCAATGTTGCCTGGCCTGCAGTTAGCTCTACCGCCTCAGCCGGAATACCACTGGCAATCGCTTCTGCTTTAGCATCATCCAGCCATCCACCAATTACCGGATTCCACATGCTCATGGAGAACATGCCCGCACCACCCAATAGTGACATACCCAGGGCGCCGGTTTTGGGTTGGTATTCGCTGATAAACCCAATCATAGTCGGCCAGAAATAGGTTACGCCCAGCGCAAACACCATCGCAGCGATATAAATCAATCCGCCAGAGGCGATGCTCAACAAGTAGATTCCAATAGTGGTCACCACCGCCGACATCAGCAGCACACCAACCGGGTTAAGCGCTTCCACAATCGGCCCTGCAAAAAAGCGCCCCAGCGCCATCAAGCCGGTAACCAGCGCAAGCACCAACATAGGGTGCGCACCCGATGCGCCAAAAATACGGTCTACCCATTGCTGGGTGCCGAATTCAGATGCGGCAGTTACGGTCATGCAGAAGAACATAAAAATAAACAGCGGTGAGAAGAGCGCTTTAATATTGGTTTTAGTCGAAGTCTCGGAGTTCGCCATAGTCGGGAACGGCTGCCCAAAAATCATCACGCCGTAAATAATGGTGGGGATAATCATAATCGCGATTTGCCACTGCCAATCAAGCCCCAGCTTGGTCATCAGGCTCGATATCAAAGCACCAATCACAATGCCGCCGGGGAACCAGACGTGGAATTTATTGAGCATCGCCGTTTTGCGGGTGTGATAAATGTCGGCGATTAATGGATTGCAAGCGGCTTCCACCGAGCCATTAGCAAAGCCAATAAAAAAGCTCGATAACAACAGCGTGACAAAACCATTGGCGGTAATGGTCAGAATCAAACCGAGCAGATGGCAGGCAAATGCCAAATACATCAGTGTGCGTGCGCCCACGTGGTTGTAAATCAAACCGCCAAACATCATCGCGACCGGAAAGCCGAGAAATGCCATGCCGTTGATCCAACCGAGTTGGGCGTTAGTGAAATCAAATTCGGCGCTAAGTTGGGTGAGGATACCGGCGCGAATTGCGAAGGTCATTGCCGTCACAATCAGCGCAACACAGCAGGCGGTAAACAGCCGCTGTGGATTAATAGTTACAGTGGAAGTGGTCATCATTGTTATACCTTTTGTTATTGTTAATCACACATAAAAAATTATATCAGCGGCGTCCAAACACCATCGCGCTGGGATGAGGTTAGCACGGCTTGGATAAAGCGCATACCTTCCACACCTGTGTCTATATCCGGCACCCAGTGTTGTAGAAAATGGGTTTCACCTTGCTGACGCGCGACCAAAATATCGGCGATGTCTTTATACAAATTCGCAAAGCCTTCGAGATAGCCTTCCGGATGTCCGCCCGGTGTACGCATCCCGCGCGCCGCAATATCGCTACCTATATCACCACGACGGGTGATGCGCTGACGCGGTTTATTTAATTCGCCAAACCACAATTCATTAGGATTTTCCTGCGCCCATTCGATCCCGGCTTTTTCACCGTAAACGCGAATGCGCAAACCATTTTCACAACCCGGTGCAACCTGGCTGCTCCACAGCATACCTTTTGCGCCGCCATCAAAACGCAGCAGCGCATGCACGTTGTCATCCACCGCGCGGCCATCCACAAAACTGGTCAGGTCCGCGCTCACTGCACTGAGTTTTTGTTGCGTAATAAAACGCGCAAGTTGAAATGCGTGCGTGCCAATATCGCCCAAGCAACCTGCAGCACCCGAACGTGCGGGATCAGTGCGCCATGAGGCTTGTTTGTTATCGTCCGCGGCCGCTTCCGTTAACCACTCTTGCGGATATTCCACTTGCACTACGCGGATTTTGCCGAGCTTGCCCTGCTCTACTAATTCACGGGCATAACGCACTAATGGATAAGCGCTGTAGTTATGCGTGAGCGCAAAAAAACAGCCGCTCTTTTTTACTATCTGCTCCAGCTCCAGCGCTTCTTCTAAAGTGCGCGTCACTGGCTTATCGCAGATTACATCAATACCCGCTTCCAAACAGGCTTTAGCGACGGGGAAGTGCATGTGATTCGGCGTAACGATGACAACAGCTTGAATGCCATCGGCACGTGTTTTTTCTACGCGCAGCATTTCTTCATAAGAGGTGTAAGCGCGATCCGCAGCGATATGTAAATCGGCCGCTGAAGCTTTGGCATTTTCCGGGTTAGCTGAAAGCGCACCGGCAACCAATTCAAAACGATCATCCATACGCGCGGCGATGCGATGCACCGCACCGATAAATGCACCGCGACCACCACCGACCATGGCATAACGAATTCGTGGAGTTGTCATAGCGTTGCTCCTTATTTTTATAGGCCGAGGATTCGGCGATTCTTGACTTCATCAATTCCGCTTTTAGCAAAATCATCAAATGCGCGCTCAGTCACTTTAATAATATGCTGCTGAATAAACGGCGCACCTTCTGCTGCACCTACCTCTGGGTGTTTCAAACAACATTCCCATTCCAACACCGCCCAACCGTCGTAATCGTAAGCGGCGAACTTGGAGAAAATTTGTTTGAAATCCACTTGGCCATCGCCGAGTGAACGGAAGCGGCCAGCGCGATCTACCCAGCTCTCGTAACCGCCATAAACGCCTTGCTGCGCACTCGGATTAAATTCCGCATCTTTTACATGGAACATTTTAATGCGCGCGTGATAGCGGTCGATAAACGCCAAGTAATCGAGCTGCTGCAACACAAAATGGGATGGATCAAACAAAATATTCGCGCGTGGATGATTATCTACCGCCGCGAGGAAGCGCTCGAACGTTGCGCCGTCATGCAGGTCTTCACCCGGGTGAATTTCGTAGCAGACATCCACACCGGCCTTATCAAAGGCATCCAGAATCGGCAGCCAGCGATTCGCCAACTCTTCAAAACCTTTCTCTACCAAACCAGCAGGGCGCTGTGGCCAGGGGTACAGATAGGGCCAGAGCAAAGCGCCAGAAAAAGTGGCGTGCGCAGTGAGGCCAAGATTTTTACTCGCCTGAGCTGCAAACATTAATTGCTCCACCGCCCAAGTTTGACGCGCTTTGGGATTACCACGAACCGATTCGGGCGCAAAGCCATCAAACATATCGTCATACGCTGGGTGAACCGCAACTAATTGACCTTGCAGATGCGTTGATAACTCTGTCGCTACCAAGCCGTGTTTCGCTAGCGTCGCCTGAAACTGAGCACAGTATTCAGGGTTTTTCGCCGCCTGCTCCAAGTCAAATACGCGCGCGTCCCAAGTGGGAATCTGCACACCTTTAAAACCCAAACTTGCCACCCATCCGGCAATGGCATCAAGGCTGTTAAAGGGGGCTTCATCACCTAAAAATTGGGCTAGAAAGATGGCGGGACCTTTGAGGGTTTTCATAGCGTTTCTCCGAGCAGTGGCAGAACTTGGGATTTTTAATTATTGGCTTTGCAACCCACATGCAGGGCGCAAGGCGACAAATATCAGATTTATTATTTCAGGCGCAAGACTTTATGCCATGTCGCTCTAGGGCGCGATACTAGAAACAGTTATTTACACTTCTTATAACCATTGGCTGCGCAGGTCGCCGCCAATGGCTTGAGAATAGAACAATTTACTGCAAAGCAGCCAGTATCACTGGAAACGACACCTCCGCCAGCGCACCAAATGCACGATGGGATTTCAACGTGGAGCGGCTAGTCGCTGGGCTGGGTAAGCCGCACAAAAACCGCGCCAATTGACGCGGCTGGCGCAATACCGCGTGACCTTCGCGGTTAAGATTAGCGATCAAGCTTTGCTGTGCCGTGGTAAGCGGTGCTGCAGCGGGTAAATTAACCGGTGCCAGTGCAGTGCTGCGGCAGTGATTACAAATGCCGCAGGGCTGCGCACTGGCCTCGCCAAAATATTGCATCAGTTGTTGGCTCAAGCACGCGGGATTATTGGCAAACGCAAGCACGCTGTGAATGCGTTTGATATCGCGCGCTTCGCGTTCAGCAAATAAGGTATTTAAATGTTCGCACAGCGCAGCAATTTGTTCGGGCGATTTGACCGTCTGATTATTCTTGTAGCCCTGGCGCAAATTGGCGACAGTTAATTCGATCCAACCTTTCTCGGCGATGTAATCCAGTGCTCTGGTGATACGTTCTTTGGATTCATTTAATTGCAGTGGGATGGTGAGCATATCTAGCGATAGCCATTTTCTGCCCATGCGTCCAGCGGCAAATAACTGCTGTAAAAACGCGGCGCGATCTGCATCAAATTGGGAGAGGATAAATTGTTTATCCTGAATGAAATTGACTTTGTATTCAGTGTAAAACGGACTCTGCGCGCTAATCACATGTTGCAGCTCAAGATAGGTGAGCGCGGTATTTAATACCAGCGGACGCAAATCAAATTGGTTGGATAATTCGTAGGTAGAAATATCAAACACATCATCAAACGCGAGCAAGTGCTGAACCAGCGCGCGCAAACTCTCCTCCGTAGGTGTATCGCCGTAGGTGAAGTTTTCCAATACACGAATATCATCACCCACCGCCAACATTTCACACAGCGACGGATTGCCATCGCGGCCGGCGCGGCCAATTTCTTGCACATAGTTTTCAATCGATTTAGGCAAATTGAAATGGTACACCGCGCGGATATTGCTTTTATCGATCCCCATACCAAAGGCGATGGTCGCCACCACAATCGGCACTTCACCGCTCATAAATTGGTTTTGCACTTGCTCGCGCTCATCGTCTTTTAAACCAGCGTGGTAATGCGCAGCATTCAAGCCCGCTGCGTTAATTGCTGCAGCAACTTCTTCTGCAGTTTTTTGCAGGGTGACGTAAACAATGGTGGCGGCATCACGCGGGTGTTTGTGCAAACGGGCGAGCAATAAATCCATGCGCGACTCAACCGTGCAAGGCGTAACACGCAATTGCAGATTGGGGCGCGCGAAGCTAGTTTGAATATGGTGCTCAGGTTGTATCGCAAACTGTTTGCAAATGTCAGCCGCGACACTCGGCGTTGCGGTCGCGGTTAAGGCGAGCACACGACCGACACGCAATTTTTTCGCAAGATCGGCAAGCAGTAAATAATCCGGGCGGAAGTTGTGACCCCACTCAGAAATACAATGCGCCTCATCAATCGCCAACATACTGATATTTAACTGACTGAGCCGCTGCACAAAACGCTCGTTCTTTAAACGCTCAGGCGATACGTAGAGCAACTTCAAACTGCCGTTTTGCAGCGCCGTATAAATTGCTTGGGTTTCATCTTTATCGAGCGATGAATCCAAGCGCGCCGCGTTAATTCCCAACTTCTGCAATGAATCCACCTGATCTTTCATCAACGCAATCAGCGGCGATACCACCAGCGTTAAACCTTCAAGCAGTAATGCGGGCAATTGATAACAGAGACTTTTGCCGCCGCCGGTGGGGAATACGGCAAGCGCCGACTGCCCATGCAAAAGCGCGGTGATTACCGCCTCCTGGCCGGGGCGAAATGCGGGTAATTTAAACGTATTATTTAACAGTGTTGCGGGTGTAGTCATAAGGGTTTCCGTTGTCTTTAATTTATCTTCCATGATGATTTGAGGGCTATACAATCCCTCTGGCTTTATTCAGAGGGATTGTAAGATTAAGCTTAGATGAAATTTAACAACTAACGCAAACGCTTCACCAATTCCACGCGGCGATTTTTTTGTTTGCCTGCATCGCTGGTGTTATTGGATGCTGGTGCGTAAGGGCCAACACCCTGTGCTTGCAAACGGTTGCTAGCGACCTGGTAATTTTTTACTAGTTCAGCAACCACTGAATCAGCGCGCTGTTTGGATAAAGTTACGTTAGCAGCGCCATCTCCCGTATCATCGGTATGGCCAACCACATAGAGCAACAAATCCGGATTGCGCTTTAATAGTTCGGCGATGGCATCCAGTGTGGGTTTGGATTCGCTTTTAATATCGGCTTTGCCGGTATCAAAATAAATACCGTAAATCAGCGCTTTGCCGTCCGCATCGATTTGCTGTTTTAAACCATCGGCATTTACATTTACCAAACCGGTTTGTACCGTTTTCTCTTGCACAATGATTTGCTGCACACCCACTTCAGCTTCGTAACCGCCAATAAATAAACCGATATAGACATTGCCGGTTGGCAGGGATTTTTTGGCTAACAAGTAATAGGGTTTGCGATACCAGTTATATACATCACCTGACAAGGCCAATTGATCACCAAGGTCATTTACCTGCTTTTCAGTACCGCACTGCTCCAATTCGCATTGGGAAATAAAATTAAATCCGGCACTAGTTAACGCCGCTTTGTAATTTTCATACACTTTTAACGTTGAAATATTTTCCATTGTGTAGGTGTGCTTGGTTAAATCACCGGTTAACTGCAGCGGCGTTTTTTCTGCCGCATTAATCGCAAACGGAATTTTTACTATTTCGGTATCGATTTTTTTATGATCATAAATTTTTGCCCCAGGGTAGCGCGGTAGCATAGGGTTATCTTCTGCTTTCTCTTTTTCTGACAGCGGCTCAACATGCGCTACTGCTTGCCCCGCGTAAGCAGCATCCACTTTAATCAAACCCGTTTCAAGCGATTCAGTTTCGACAATCACCTGCTGCACATTGACTGTATCTTCATAGGCGCCCACAAACCAGGCCACCACAACCTTCCCTTTAGGTGAGTCTTTTTCACCGATCCAATAATAAGGGTTGCGGTAGTTGTTATACACACTTCCACTGATTGCCAGCTTTCCACCAAGAGCTTTGGCATCCCGCTCTGCCCCGCAGGCATCTAACGTACAAACAAAAATTTCCTTGAAGCCTAATTGCTTAGCTGCGGCCAAATAATTCTCATATACCTTCAATGATGAAACATTTCTTATCTCATAAGTGTGGCGATAAAGATCCCCTGTCAGCGCCAGTGGTGTGAATGTTTCGGGGTCAGACTCACCATTTACCACAGACACCGGCAAAGTGAATTTTTCATAATCGATCATTTGCCCATAATTAATACTGGCTTGAGGATACGCGGAAAATAGCGGGTGATCTCTGTCATAACCCGCATATAACGGCTGACTAAATAAGGCCAGAGAAAATGACAACAACGATAAGGTGCGAAGCAGCATAACAACTCCTTGATTCATTTGCAGTGAGGGACAAACGCGAGAAAGGCAACAGAAAGATTGCAAGACTAACCACAAAAGCTGAACAAACGATGAACTGGAATCACAAAAGCCGTTTTTTAAAGTGAACAAACGCCACCGAGAGATAAGTGGCGTTATCTAACAGCGTATATGACCTAGCACTGAACCACTTTGGTTTTAGCAACCAAGTCATGAATGCAGCGTTTTTCTTTAGTAAAGATAAAGAGAATGTTAATTAGATTAAAAAGCTGGCCAACAAAGGGACTTGCCCAGGTAAAAAATAGACTGCGTAGCGAACGAGTAAGTGCGACCACCTCTATTCTATTAACACAGATGTGTCTTTAATTAGCGCACAGAACTATAACGAGAATCAGCAAGTTTGTGAAGGCACAGGAAATTTCAAACTGAATGGGTATTGCGATGGGCTTAGCAAACTCGCCATTAATGCAGGAGGACTTGTGCAGGATTTAGGTAAAACGCCTTCTTCCAACCCTGCGTTGTACCATCAATCCGCCAAAGGTAGGGAACCAAGGTCACAACCGAATAATGCAAATGCGGCTGTTTACCTTTGGCATTGCCGGTATCGCCAAGAGCCGCAATCGTTTTACCACTCCACACCGGCTCACCGATAAAAACCGAATCGGAATTTAAGTGCGCGTAATAATGCACTCGCCATTTTGGCCCCAATACCGCCACCACTTTGCCACCGCGCGGCAATTCGCCTGCAAAAATCACCACACCATATGTGGTCGATAAAACGGGGGTATTCATCTTGCCAAAAATATCAATCCCCTTATGCACCCCGGATTTCCCCCAAGGCTCAAACCAAAATGATTTTGTATTCCAATCTTTTGCAGTGGCATTTTGTACGGGGATTTGGGGGAATTCGGGCAGAAATAGAATGATTACGAAAATTGCGAGAAAGATTTTTAACGCTTTGCGTTTTTTGGTCATGGCAGTTTGCCTGTTATTTTTGTAGGTTGGCGCTGAGCGCAGCGATGCCCAACATGAATATCAATAAAAAAGCCGATTCTCTCGAATCGGCTTTTTAAATTTAACACTCAATTATTCATTAAAAAACTTCTTAACCCCATCAAACCAACTCGACTGCTTGGGGGAATATTTTCCGCCTTTCATAGTCGCTTGGAATTCTTTGAGCAGGTCTTTTTGTTTGCTGGTTAAACCCACAGGAGTTTCAACTACTACACGGCAGAGCAAATCACCGACACCGCCACCGCGCACTGGCGTTACACCTTTGCCGCGCAGTTTAAACAGTTTGCCAGTTTGAGTTTCTGGCGGGACTTTTAATTTTACGCGGCCATCCAGTGTTGGCACTTCCAATTCGCCGCCGAGTGCTGCATCGACAAAATCAATCGGGACTTCGCAATATAAATCGGCGCCGTCACGCTTGAAAATATTGTGTTCGCGCACGTGAACTTGTACATACAAATCACCGCTTGGGCCACCGTCTGCACCTGCTTCACCTTCGCCGGATAAACGAATACGGTCGCCAGTATCCACACCTGCTGGCACTTTAACGGAAAGCGTTTTGGTTTCTTCTACGCGACCTTGGCCGTGACACGATTTACACGGATCAGAAATAATAGTGCCGCGCCCGCGACAGGTTGGGCAGGTTTGTTGTACCGAGAAAAAGCCCTGCTGCATACGCACTTGGCCGTGGCCGCCGCAAGTGGTACAGGTTACGGGTTTACTGCCCGGTTTTGCACCGGAACCATCACAAGGTTTACAACTAACCAGGGTGGGAATTTTAATTTGTACGCTGGTGCCTTTAACGGCTTCTTCCAAACTCAGCTCAAGGTTGTAGCGCAGATCGGAACCGCGCGCTGGGCCGCCGCGACCACCGCGTCCGCCGCCGCCAAAAATATCGCCGAACACATCGCCAAAAATATCGCTGAAATTATTAAAGCCAGCGCCGCCGCCCATGCCTGCTTGACCATCTACACCGGCGTGACCGTGACGATCATAAGCGGCGCGTTTATTGTCATCGGACAATACTTCGTAGGCTTCGTTAGCTTCTTTGAATTTTTCTTCCGCAGAAGGATCGTCCGGATTTCTGTCCGGATGGAATTTCATCGCCACACGGCGGTAGGCTTTTTTCAATTCTGCTGCGTCTACATCTTTTTTGACGCCGAGGACTTCGTAGTAATCGCGTTTAGCCATAATAAAACCAGATATTTATAAATGCGGCGCAGGTCGCGCATACACAATGATTGTTTATGTTTCTGTCGTCATTCCCGCATGCGGGAATCTATAGGTTTTAGTTTCCCTAACCCGCTTAAAAGCTGGATCCCCGCTACGCGAGGATGACGACGGATAACTTAATAAAAATATTTGCTTCTTACATGACAAATGCGGGCAAGCCCGCATTTGTTGTTGGATTCCAAGAATGAATCCTGAATATTGATGGGTATCGCTTGCGCTCCACCCATCCTAAAACTTACTTGTCTTCTTTCACTTCTTCAAATTCAGCATCTACTACGCCGTCATCTGCTGCTTTGCTGTTGCCGCCCGCTTGTTGTGCGCCAGCACCAGCACCGGCTGCTTGTTGTTCGGCATAGAGTTTTTGCGCCAGTGAACCAGACGCTTCAGTTAACTTGGTAGTAGCTGCTTCGATTTTTGCCAAGTCTTCTGATTTAGCGGCTTCGCGACCTTCAGTCAGCGCTGCTTCGATGGCTGATTTCTCATCGGCAGTGGCTTTATCGCCCGCATCTTTCAAGGTTTTTTCAGTTGCGTGAATCAAACCTTCCAAGGTGTTGCGCGCGGTGACAACCTCAGCAAACTTGCGGTCAGCATCGGCGTTAGCTTCTGCATCTTTAATCATTTGCTGAATTTCGTCGTCGCTCAAACCAGAAGACGCTTTAATTACGATGGACTGCTCTTTGCCAGTTGCTTTGTCTTTTGCACTTACGTTCAAAATACCGTTGGCGTCGATGTCAAAGGTCACTTCGATTTGCGGCATACCGCGTTGCGCCGGTGGAATATCGCTCAAGTCGAAACGGCCGAGTGATTTGTTTTGCGACGCTTGTTTACGCTCACCTTGCACTACGTGAATGGTTACCGCTGTTTGGTTGTCATCTGCAGTCGAGAAAATTTGCGATTTCTTGGTCGGAATCGTGGTGTTTTTGTCGATCAACGGAGTCGCAACGCCACCCATGGTTTCAATACCCAGCGTCAGCGGAGTTACATCCAACAACAATACGTTGGTAGTATCGCCCGACAATACTGAACCTTGAATTGCCGCACCGATTGCTACTGCTTCATCCGGGTTTACATCTTTGCGCGCTTCTTTGCCGAAGAAATCCGCAACGGCTTTTTGTACCAGTGGCATACGGGTTTGACCGCCCACCAGAATTACGTCGTCGATTTCACTCAGGGATTTACCTGAATCTTTAATCGCTTGTTTTACTGGCTCCATTGAGCGAGTAACCAAGTCTTCAACCAAAGATTCCAACTTCGCACGAGTCAGTTTTACTACCAAGTGTTTTGGACCGGTTGCATCCGCAGTGATGTACGGCAGGTTCACTTCGGTTTGCTGACTGGATGACAATTCGATCTTGGCTTTCTCTGCCGCTTCTTTCAAACGTTGCAACGCCAAAGGATCGTTGTGCAGATCGATGCCGGTGTCTTTCTTGAAGGTATCAGCCAGGAATTCGATCAAACGCATATCGAAGTCTTCACCACCGAGGAAAGTATCGCCGTTGGTTGAAAGTACTTCGAATTGATGTTCGCCATCAACATCAGCAATTTCGATAATGGAAATATCGAAGGTACCACCACCCAGATCGTAAACCGCGATAGTGCGATCGCCTACACCTTTATCCAAACCGTAAGCGAGTGCCGCAGCAGTCGGTTCGTTGATGATACGTTTTACATCCAAGCCTGCGATGCGACCGGCATCTTTAGTGGCTTGACGCTGTGAATCGTTGAAGTAAGCAGGAACAGTAATTACCGCCTCAGTTACAGACTCGCCGAGATAATCTTCAGCGGTCTTTTTCATTTTCTTCAGTACTTCAGCAGAAATTTGTGGCGGTGCTTTTTTATCGCCTTTCACTTCTACCCAAGCGTCACCATTGTCGGCAGCAACGATTTTGTAGGGCACCATTTTGATGTCTTTTTGCACCACATCATCTTTGAATTTACGGCCGATCAAACGCTTAACCGCGAACAAAGTATTGTGCGGATTTGTAACTGCCTGACGCTTGGCGGATTGGCCAACCAGAATTTCATCGTCGTTGGTGAATGCAATAATGGACGGCGTAGTGCGATCGCCTTCGGCGTTTTCGATCACTTTTGGTTTGCCGCCTTCCAATACAGATACGCAAGAGTTGGTGGTACCCAAGTCAATGCCGATAATTTTGCCCATGGTGTTGCTCCTAAAAATGCTATGTGTTGCTAAGTACAATTACACGAGTAACTTGTACTGAATTGTTAGTTTCTTGCCCTAGTTAGCGCAGATCTGTGACGATTTGCGTTTAGTTGGCAGTTGTTTTCTATATTGGCACGCGGGCAATTAATTCAAGCCCTGCGCACAAAAAATCCTTACTTTCTTTGTGGTTTCCAACACCCTATGTGTTGCTGCGCGCGAATCAGGGCGCCTTGGAAACAACCACCATCGCCGGGCGCACCAGACGACCGTGCAAGGTGTAACCTTTTTGGAAACAGTTGAGTACGGTATTGGGTTCAACATCCGGATTTGGCACCGCAGAAACCGCTTGATGCAAGTTTGGGTCAAACGGCTCACCTTCCGGGCTAACGGCAATCACTTGATGACGCGCGAGCGCATCGACAAAAGATTTGTGCGTTAACTGGATACCCTCAACCACCGCAGCAAACGCTTCGTTGCTGGTATCTATAGCCGCTAGTGCGCGCTCCAAATTATCCACTACGGGAAGCAGATCATTGACCATCTTTTCCAAACCGAACTTATGGGCTTTTTCTACATCTTGCTCGGCGCGACGACGGGCATTTTGCGCATCTGCCTGCGCACGCAGGGATTGCTCTTTGGCAGACTCGTAAGCTGCAGCCAAACTCGCCAATTGCGCCTGCAAGGTTTCCATACTCGGCTCATTGGATGTTGACGCCTGCTCCGCTTCGCCTTCGGCGGCATTGTGCGGCTCAGCTGTATTTTGAATATCGCTATAGTCTTGGGTTGACACTCTTTTCTCCAATCGCAGGTTGGGCGGCAACAGGCGTAACACTGTTCCGCTTGAATTACTGTGTGGGCTATATGGGGTTAGCGTGAGGGGATTCAAGTTTTATTACCAAAGTTTTTCCCAATGCGGCCGCAATAGTAAATATGCAGCCGCAAGCGGTGGCAGTATCGAATTAATGCCTATACTCAAATCTGGGATTCAGCTGGATACCCCAACCAGTTGAGACCAGAACAAATTGGGCAAAACGCTCGAATCAGAAGAAAAACAATGGCTTATGCACCAAAAAGATGAATCTGTGCCGCGCCAATCGCTGCAACACAAAAGCCTGACTTATGCAGTCAAATACCATTTGACAACGTTGTCCCGAGCGCATAATGTCAACCATTATTTGTTTATTACTTAGCCACTCCCAGGGGGCACAATGTCACTGCGTATCAAAATTTGGATCGTCTCTGCTCAAATTCTAATTGGCCTACTGGGAATTATGCTGATTGGCCTGTATACGGTGCGCTATTCCAGCGGTCAGGACAATGAGGCGCGTGTTGAGCAGCTGCTCAACAGCACTTACGCCACTGTTATCCAAATGGAACAAATGGCCGCACGTGGTGAGATGGATGATGAAACCGCTAAAAAAATCGCCACCACGCTACTGCGCAACAACATTTATCACAAATCAGAATACGTGTACGTCGCCGATGAAAAGCTTAATTTTGTCGCCGCGCCACTCGACCCGCAAATTCACGGCACCAGTTTTCATGAGTTTAAAGATGGCAATGGCCGCAGCGTGGGTGAAATTCTGCTCAAAGCCGTCAACAAAGCCAATGGCCAGCTCGCACGTTACAACTGGACCCAGAAACAGGCCGATGGCTCGATTGAAGATAAACTCTCCATCGCCAAGCTCTCACCGCGCTGGAGATGGGTGGTAGGCACCGGGATTGGTTTCAATGAAGTCAATGCACGCTTTTGGCAGACAGCCAAATGGCAGCTCACTGTATGTTTGCTGGTGATGCTGGCCATTGTAATACCTGTCGTGCTGTTTGCACGCAAGCTAGACCGCGGCCTGGGTGCCGAATTAAAAGAGGTATTAATTCTGGTGCGCGCGGTAGCCAGTGGCGACCTGACCGAACGCAATGTACACCAGGCGCCGGAGGACAGTATTTACGGTTCAGTGGTACGGATGCGGCATGCACTGCGCGAAGTGATTGGCGGTATATCGCAAATGGTTTCACGCCTGCACTCTATTAGTGACGATATAGTCCATAAAGCGGAAACCAGTACCGCTATGGCCGAAGATCAAAGCATCAATACCATTAAGATCGCCTCATCTGCCGAAGAATTTAATATGCAAACCAAGGATGCTATGCAACAGGCCAAAGTCGCCACCAACCAAACTGATCACGCATCCAAAACCGCAACCCAAGGCCAGCAACTCATCTCCAATGCAGTAAAAAGTTTTGTTGAAATCGATAATAGCGTGATTCAAACCCAGGGCAGTATCGATGATCTGGCCAATCGGATTAGCAGTATTTCAGCCGTTATTTCGGTAATCAGTGAGGTCGCCAACCAAACCAATCTGCTGGCGCTGAACGCGGCAATTGAGGCGGCACGCGCTGGCGAACAAGGGCGCGGCTTTGCGGTAGTAGCCGATGAGGTGCGTCAACTAGCTCAACGTACAACTCAAGCAACCAGTGAGATCAGCGAAACCATCACCTCAGTACAAAACTCCAGCCGCATTGCCAAACAAAATATGGACGACATGGTGATTCAACTCAAAGAGGGTATTGGGCAAACCCGACAAGGCGGTGAAATTGTAGAAAGCGTGCGCCACGAGACCGATGAAGTCGCCAAAATGGTGGCTCATATCGGCAGCTCACTCATCGAACATGTGCAGGCGAGCAGTTTAATTCTGGAGTACGTGAGTCAGGTGGAGCAGTCATCTCTGGGCACCAAAGATGCAGCGCGCGGCACCTTGATGGCATCGCAACAAATTCGCGAAGCATCCGACGAGCTCAGCCGCCGACTCGAAGGCTTTCGCTTGTAATTAGATCGCTTTAATGCGGCGAGTTACTTGCCTCCCTCGCCGCAATTACTGTATAAATAGCCAGACATTTAGTCACCCTAAGTGTCTGGCTTTTTTATTGCTGCAACGCTTGCGAGGCGCCTATGCTCACTCACCTGAATATCCAAAATTTTACGCTGGTTGACCAACTCGATCTGGATATAAAGCCCGGTATGACAGTGATTACCGGTGAGACGGGCGCGGGAAAATCGATTGTATTGGATGCACTCGCACTGACACTGGGTGATCGCGCCGAGGCAGAGCGAGTACGTGCAGGCGCCAGCCGCGCCGACATTACCGCCACCTTTGACACCAGTGCGATACCCAGTGCTCAAGAATGGCTGTTCAATATGGATTTGCAGCAACCGGACAACCCGCAAGAATGTCTATTGCGCCGCCTGATCAATAACGAGGGCAAATCCAAATCTTATATCAATGGCCAACCTGTCACCTTGCAGCAATTGCGCCTGTTGGGTGAAATGCTGATTGATATTCACAGCCAACACGAACACCAATCGCTGCTAATTAAAGATACCCATCGCCGCCTGATTGATGAATTTGCCGGCCAAACCGATCTAGCCAAACAAGTGCGCCTTGCGTTTCGCGAGTGGCAGAGCCGCCTAGAGCATTTTATTCACCTGCGCGATAACGCCGCCGATGTGAGCGCGCGCTTCCAGTTGCTTAGCTATCAATTTAATGAACTGGAGCAGCTAGGTTTGCAGCCGGGTGAGTTGGCCAAACTGGAGGCGGAACAGCGCAGCCTTGCCAACGCCGAAGAAATATTGCACGGCAGCCAACAGCTGGTCGCTTTTTGCAGCGACGACGAACAGGGTTTGAGCGTTAACCTGCATCGCGCCTTACACATACTGCGCAATTTGCCAGAGAAGTCACAGGCGCTGCAGACCGCAGAAGAGCTGCTGACCAGCGCCCAGATTCAAGTTGAAGAGGCGCAGCATGAAATTGATCGCCATATCGATAGTTTTAATCTCGATCCGGAGCGGCTGAAGTTGGTGGAAGATCGTCTATCGGCGATTTATGACCTGGCGCGCAAACACCGTATCCAGCCCGAAGAATTACCTGCTTTTATCGAAAAACTCAGCGCTGAACTGGAACAGCTGCAGGGCGGCGATGGCAAACTCGACCAACTCGCGCAGCAAGTCGAACAGGCTGAAAAAGCCTATCGCCAGCTGGCGGAACAACTCTCCGCCAAGCGCAGCAAAGCGGGTACCAGTCTCGCCAAACAAGTTAATGAGCAACTCAAGTTGCTGGCGATGACTAACGCTAATCTCAGTGTCAGCTTAATCCCACTCACCGAAAAACCGGGGCCTAATGGTTTGGAAGATGTGGAATTTCTCATCAGCACCAACCCCGGCCAAGCGCCGCGCCCACTGGCCAAAATTGCCTCGGGCGGCGAATTGTCGCGGATCAGTCTGGCGATTCAGGTGATTACCGCCAAAACTTCCGCCACCCCCACACTGGTGTTCGATGAAGTCGACGTAGGCATTGGCGGCGCCACAGGTGATGTGGTGGGGCAATTACTGCGGCAACTGGGCGAACGTGGGCAGGTGATTTGTGTTACCCACTTGGCGCAGGTGGCCAGCAAGGGGCATCAGCATTTGCAAGTGGTCAAAACCGCCAGTAAAAAAAGTGCAGAATCCACCTTGGTGGAACTGGAAGGGGAGAGAAAAGTTGAGGAAATTGCACGTATGCTCGGCGGCCTAAAGATTACCGATCAATCACTGGCGCACGCGCGCGAAATGTTGGAGTTATAGCGAGTAGACATTCCCGCCACACGGATAGAGAGCACCAGAAAATAAAAAGGGCGCGATAAATCGCGCCCTCAAGCGAGTAACACAAATCAACGTTTTCTTTCATACAGCACTAACGTTTACCGCATCTAACACTTGCATTGCTACCTAAAATACAAAAGCTATCTAACATCAACTTTTCTTCACTAACGCTTCTTTCTTACATACAACACTAAACTGTGATCAGTCAGTTCGAAACCATACTCCGCTACGATACGCTTTTGCAAGGCTTCAATTTCATCATTATGGAACTCAATGATGCTGCCGGAATCTATATCGACCATGTGATCGTGATGTTCGCCGCGGGCAACTTCAAAAACTGAATGTCCGCCGTCAAAATTGTGTCTCACTACCAAACCGGCGCTCTCGAATTGGGTCAAGACCCGATAAACAGTCGCCAAACCTACGTCATCACCCTGCTCCATCAGCGCTTTATACACATCTTCCGCGCTCATGTGATGCTGTTCAGAGGATTCGAGCATTTGCAAAATTTTCACACGTGGCAAGGTCACTTTAAGACCCGCTTTGCGCAGTTCGTGGTTACCGTCTGCCATTATTTCCCCCAAACCCTTCTCAGTCTTCCTGTGGTTCGGGTATTATCCGCGTTCATTTTCGTTAGTGGAAGCCCTTGTATGAAATTAGCCAGCCGTGTTTTCCTGGCCGTGGTCTTAGTCTCCAGCCTCACCGCTTGCTCCAGCTTCCGCTTTCCCGGTGTATACAAAATTGGTATTCAACAGGGTCACATCATTACGCAAGAGATGGTGGAGCAACTGAAACTGGGCATGTCCAAGCGGCAAGTGCGCTTTGTACTCGGCAACACATTGCTACCCGATAGCTTCAACGATGATCGCTGGGACTACCCCTACAGCGTACGCCGCGGGTCTCAGGGTGACATCACCCAATATCTTTACACCGTGTATTTTGAAAACGACAAGTTGGTAAAGACCGAAGGTGATTTTCTACCTGGTAAAGCCCCACTGTCGGGCGATAAGTCTGAAAAGTATCTGGATGATATGAATCGCGATGTGCCGGTTCCCACTGAAGACAGCACACCGCCAAAAGTGCCTGACCCAGAGGAACTTGAATAAACCCAGGCATTACCCTGATTAACCAAAACGCCCGGCAAGCCGGGCGTTTTGGTTAATGGGCATAAAGGGAATCAGTTAACTGCCAAAACAAATCCGGTCGCGACCTTCAGCTTTAGCGCGATATAGCGCAGCATCAGCCTCTTGCAGCAACTGCTCCGCGCGCTCCACACCGGGACGATAAGCTGCAATACCGGCGCTGAGTGTCACGTTAAAACTGCGCTGATCCGCCGTGAAAGTGATATCTCGCAGCCGCTGGCGCACATCATCCATCAAGGCTTGCGCCTCTTCGCGACTGCAGCGCGGCAACACGGCGACAAACTCTTCTCCTCCATAGCGCCCCACTGCGTCCGTCTTGCGCAGCCGTTGACGCAGCAGATGGGCAACCGCCTTGATTACCTTGTCGCCAGCAGGATGGCCATAGGTATCATTAACCCGCTTGAAATGGTCGAGATCCAGCATCACTACACTTAGGTTTTCACCACCACGTGCGGCACGATTTACCTCGGCATCCACCTGATCTTTGATGCGTGAATGTTTGAGTAGCCCCGTCAGGCTATCGCGATCCAGCGCATCACTTAACTGGCGGCTGCGCGCTGCGCGCACTGACACAGCGGTAATTAGTTCGCGGTCACCCAGCGGTTTACTTAAAAAATCATCACCCGCCCGCCCCATTGCCATCGCCCGCTTTTCCTCATCTTGCTCCGATGACAGATAAGTAATAGGGACGCGCAGCCAATCCTGATTGAGACGAATCACCTGCGCCAATTCGATGCCGTTACAGCCAGGCATGTTGATATCGAGCAAAATTAATTCCGGGTGAAAATCCTGCAGCACTTCAAAAATATCGCGCGGGTTATTGCTGACTTCGGCGCGAATATCGGCCGAACTCAGCACCAATTTATAATGCTCCGCCAACGCCAAATCATCATCGATAATAAGTACGCGATGCGGCGCACTGCGATGACGATCAAGATAGTATTCAAAACATTCGACCAGGCGAATGATGTCCAGTGGTTTTACAAAATAACCCACTGCGCCAGCGCGCACAGCGGCATGATAGGCATCAAAATCGGTGCGGGTTGATACAAAAATAACCGGGATGGGAACGGGTAAATGAGATTGTAAATTAGCGACGGCAGCGGGAGTTTCACGCCCCTCTTCGGTAAACATGATGTCGCAAATCATGAAATCAGGCGGCTGTCGTAATACTTCCACCTCCGCTGCTGCGACAGTAGAGAAGTGCACAACTTGATGGCCAAAATGGCGCAGCGTCATGCAGACCTCGGCCGCCACGTCCGGATCGTCTTCCAATACGTAAATCAGGGTGTTGGTTTTGAGTGGCGCGCTTTGCGACACCAAGGGGATTTTTTTGGCGCCATCGTTTTGCGCCTGTCCATCGAGCGCCGCAACTGCAACGGCAAAAACGCGCAACATCCCCATATCCAACTGATTAGCAGAGAGCCATGCCTGCGCTTGCAGCTCTAATTTTTTCGCTTGTTTACCCAAATCTGCAAAGCCAAAACTGCCCGCCGACCCCGCCAATTTATGCAGTTTTTGGCTCAGTTGATCCAGTGCGCCATGCTGCAAATCAGGATCGCTCAACTTATTGACCAAATCGCGCAGCGACTGGATCTCTGCAGGTAAACGCGCCGCATAGTCGTCGCGCAGAGCCTGCAGTTTTAGCGCAATTTCAGCATTCTTATCCATAGGTGACCGATATCTGGGGGCAGCAGGAGATTCTTATTATAGTGCGCGCATGGGTGCCTGACACCCACACCGCCACTATTCTCGACCAGAGCTTTAATCTGAATAATAGGAATGAATTCAGGGTTTAGCCAATCTTAATGGCATAACTACACAACCTCATCGCCGCGGCAGGCAATTTATTACGCATTCATTCCGCTTGGTAAAAAATCCCTGACTATACTAATCAAAACACAACAATATCCCTCTTTTTGCTTTCATTTATTGGATCGACATGCTCAAACGAATTGCGGTTAAAGATATTCAGCTCGGCATGTTCATTTGTGAATTTTGCGGTTCATGGATGGAACACCCGTTTTGGAAAACCAAATTTCTGTTAACCGATGAAAAGGACCTGCACGATATACAAGCGAGCGGCGTTAAAGAACTCTGGATCGACGTAGAAAAAGGCACCGATTTGGCGGCGGCTGTGCAAGGAAAAACCGAAGAGGAGGTCGCGCAGGAAACCGAAGCCGTATTACTGGAAGCAGACACTACACGAAGCAGAGAAAAAACGTCGCTTGACGATGAGATAGCAACCGCAGCAAAACTCTGTGCTAAAGCGAAAGAGGCGGTGATTGCTATGTTCAGCGATGCGCGCATGGGCAAGGCGATTCAAATCGAGCAAGCGCGGGAATTAGTGGAAGATATCTCCAATTCAGTCCTGCGTCAGCCCCACGCATTAATCAGCTTGGCGCGCCTGAAAACTGCTGATGAATATACCTACATGCACTCGGTGGCGGTCTGCGCGCTGATGATTGCCCTCGCGCGCCAATTAAACCTTACCGAAGACATGGTGCATGAAGCTGGTTTTGCTGGCTTATTACACGATATAGGCAAAGTTGGCATCCCGCTCAAGGTGCTCAACAAACCTGGCAAACTGACCGATAGTGAATTTGCGATTGTAAAATCCCACCCGGATGTAGGCGCTAAAATCTTAATCGAAAGCTATCAAGTCAGCCCTCTGGTGCTGGATGTCTGCCTGCATCACCATGAAAAAGTGGATGGCACCGGCTATCCCCACGGGCTCAAGGGTGACACTATCAGCCTGTTCGCAAAAATGGGCGCAGTCTGTGATGTTTATGATGCAATCACCTCCAACCGCCCCTACAAAAAAGGTTGGGCGCCAGCAGATTCAATACGCAAAATGGCCGAGTGGAGTAAGGGCCATTTTGATGAAGCGGTGTTTCAAGCGTTTGTTAAAACCGTAGGCATCTACCCAACGGGTTCACTGGTACGGCTGGAGAGTGGCCGGCTGGCCGTGGTGGTAGAGCAACATGAAAGCTCTTTGCTCAGCCCCAGAGTAAAGGTGTTTTTTTCAGCCAAAACCAAAATGCCGATTATTCAAGAAACCTTGGACTTAGCAACGCTGGTGGGAAAAGAGAAAATTATCGGGCGCGAATCGCCAGACGACTGGGGTTTTAAAAATCTCGATATGCTCTGGTCAGGTATTAGCTAAACCTACGGATCCTCGCTACGCGAGGATCACGATTCTCCGCCTATAGGGCAACTTATTGTTTAGCCCATATAGCGCGCAACTCATCTGCTAGCGTCATAGGATCAAACGGTTTAGCGATGACGCCGACCGCCCCTAAATTGAGATAACCCTCCACCTCTTGCGGCTGCACCTTGGCAGTCATAAACACTACCGGTGTGTTGGCCAGTTCAGGAAAAACACGCAGCCCTTTAAGCGTTTCCGGGCCATCCATGCCTGGCATCATCACATCCAGCAGTATTAAATCCGGTTTAAATGGCACGGCTTTTTGCAGTGCTTCACTGCCGCAACTGCAAGACTCCAAGGTAAAGCCATGAATACTCTCCAACACCATCACCGCAATCGCTTGAATATCCGGATCATCCTCAACGTATAAAATACGATTCAACTCGTGTGCCATTGCCAGTCACCTATAAAGAAACGAATGATGCGCACTTGCGCGGAATTTATTGCAAAAAAGCCGGCTGTTCTATCGCTGGAAAGCAGGCAAAAAAAGTGGCGCCCTGCCCCGGCTCTGACTCAAAACCAATAGTGCCATGCATGCGTTCGACAAACGCTTTACTGATTGCCAAGCCCAACCCAGTACCGCCGCGCTGGCGCGAATCAGACGCGTCTGCCTGGGCGAACTTCTGGAAAATATGCGCGCGAAATGCATCGCTAATACCTGGGCCATGATCGACTACCGCAATCATTACCTGCTCGCCTTGCTGCGATAGCTGCACATCCACTCGCCCGCCGGCGGGTGAAAACTTAACTGCATTAGAAATAAAGTTGGCCAACACCTGCTGCAAGCGCTGCGCATCGACGCTGGCCCACAGTTCACCCTCCTCGGCTTGCAACGCCAGAGCAACATCAAACGTCGCGGCATAGGCTTTGTTGCTCTCAAGCGATGCAGCCAAAATCGGCATGATCGCTTGCTCCTGCATATCAAACACCATTTGCCCTGCAAGGATTTTTTCCATGTCCAGCAAATCATTGATTAACAGCGTCAGGCGCTGCGCATTTTTGTAGGCAATTTCTAACATGCTTTTCATTTTGCCCGGCAAATCGCCGAGCATGCCGCTGTTCATTAAGCCCAGCGAACCGGAAATAGAGGTGAGTGGGGTGCGCAATTCATGGCTCACGACCGATACAAATTCATTTTTCATTTGCTCGATGCGTTTGCGCTCGGTGATGTCTTGAATAAACGCCCATATCTGTTGCTCGCCACTGGGCGTTTCAATCAGCACACCATTAAGTAAAACAGGAATTAAATATCCTTCTTTGTGAATGTATTGTTTTTCATAGGGGCCGTAACGGCCATGGAGCAAGAGGTTTTGCAACTCATTTTTATCGGCCTGCGCGTATTCCGGCGGCGTCAAATCCATATAGTTCATGCTCAGAATTTCATCGGCACTGTAGCCAACCATACGCAAAAATTCCGGGTTGCATTCAATAAAACGACCATCGGTAAAATCATTCAAAATAATTGCCACCGGCGCCTGACTGTAAAGCGTTGAGAGCTTTTGCTCACTCAATAAGGTTGATTTATAGGCCTCTTCCGCGTCGGTAACATCCCAAATAAAACCATCGATACATTTCAGCTCGCCGCGCTCGTCATAGACGCCACACCCCACCTCTTCAACCCAACGCAAACAGCCATCCGCGTGCTGGATACGATAGATCACGTGAAAAGATTCTTTGCGGAGCAAGGCTTCTTGTGCAATTTCATAAATCACCGGAACATCATCGCAATGGGTGATATCGGTCATGCTGAGCGCATTCTCGCCCATAAATTTTTCGGCTGGGTGGCCAGTCAATTGCAATACCGCTGCGCTCAAATACAACATGGTCCAATTAGGATTATTTTCGCAGCGATACACCGCACCGGGGAAATTACTGATCATGGTCTGCAAGCGAAGCTCGCTTTCCTGCAGCTGGATGCGCGAATTGTGCAGCTCAGTGACGTCACCATGAGTACCCGCCATCCACAAAGGGGCTCCCTCCGAGGTAAAACTGATCACCCGACCGCGCGCAAACACTATCACCCAGTGGCCAAGCTTATGCCGCATGCGGAATTGGTTTTCGTAAAAGTCCAATTCACCACTAAAGTGTTGTTCCAACAGCGCCCAGGATACTTTTACATCCTCTGGGTGGGTGAGCGATAACCAGGTGTCGATTGAGACTGGCGACAGTTCAGCGAGGCTATAGCCGAGTATCTCGGCCCAGCGCTCATTAAAAATAGTTTCACCGGTTTGCACGTTCCAGCGCCAGGTGCCCAGATTGGCGCCCTTAAGTACATCATCAAGAAGCTCACGCTGTTGAACAAGTGCGTAGTTTGCCTCGCGCAGCTCTAGCAACTGAACAATTTGCCGCGCTAATAATTTCAGCGTCGATAACTGCACAGGGCTGAGTTGACGCGGAACGCGGTCAATCACACAGAGAGTGCCCAGTGCATAACCTTCTCTCGTGACAAGAGGGGCACCGGCATAAAAACGTATGTAGGGTTCACCTAATACCAGCGCATTGTCGTTAAAGCGTGAATCGACCAATGCATCTTCCACTACCAATACTTCGTCTGGCGTGAGTATGGCGTGTGCGCAAAAAGCGAGGTCGCGCGAGGTTTCCGTTGCGCCCAAACCAAGGCAACTTTTAAACCACTGGCGCTCGCGATCAACCAGCGAGACAACTGCAATCGGCACTTCACACAAGGTCATCGCCAAATAGGCAATATCATCAAAACTTTGTTCGCGCTGGGTATCTAAAATGCCCAGGCGATATAAGTGCGCGAGCCGTTGATCCTCATCGATTGGCTTAGCTGCTTTCATTGCACTGCCCCTCGCGACATAAGCGCCACCTCTGCCAATATTTGCACGACCAAATCGTTTAATTGATTACTTATCATTGGTTTCTGCAACCAGAAAATAGCATCGCCTTCTTGCAGAGAGACCAAATCTCTTTTGCTCTGTTCGATATCATCAACCACCATGATGAGCGGTAATTTTTTCTTGCCTTTGAGTTGGTGAGATTCCCGCTCGCGGATATGTTGCACTATGGACATACTCCACAACTGCCAATCGAGCACTATTAAGTCGTAATCGCGCAATTGCAAATGCTCTAATGCTGACTGCTCTGTCATAACACAATCCACATCGTATTCTTGTACGGGCAAGGCGCTACGCATCACTTTTTCCGATTCGGTTGCATTGGTAATGCCCAACACATGGGGTTTTATTTTTTGCGGTTCGACGCGCGTAGCTGGAACTTTGGGCGTGGAATCTTCACAGGGCAAATCAAAATAAAAACTTGCACCCTCACCCGGCACAGAATTTACTCCCACACTACCGCCCATACGCTCAATAATTTCTTTGCAGATAGCAAGCCCCAACCCCGTACCGCCTTTTTGGCGCGAGTCAGAAGAATCAGCCTGGGAAAACTTTTGAAACAAGCGCGCGCGAAACTCATCAGGCACTCCCGGCCCTTTATCGGCCACCACCACTCGCACATAACCAAAATGCGACTCAATATGAATTGTAACCACTTCATTTAACGGCGAAAATTTCGCCGCGTTAGACAAATAATTTGCCAGCACTTGTAATAACCGCTGATGATCGACCGACACCTCAACGTCGTGGGTAGGGGCAATCAATTCGTAGCTCACTCCATATTGCTGCGCAAAAGCGGCATTAGCTTCAACAGCTTGCTGAAGCAAAGGCAACAACAGTTGTGGCTGCAGATCAAAATGCATTTTACCGGCGACTAATTTTTCCATGTCGAGCAAATCGTTGACTAAATAAATCAACCGCTGGGCATTATTGTGTGCAATTTGAATCATGCGCGCCGATGACTCCGGCAGACTACCGGCAAAACCATTTACTAGAATACCCAAGGCTCCGCTAATAGCCGTGAGCGGTGTGCGCAGCTCGTGGCTGACGGTGGAAATAAATTCTGTTTTCATTTGGTCGATACGTTTTATTTCGCTGATATCACGCGCTATTCCCAAATAACCTGTGACATCGCCCTCGGCGTCGCGCAGCGCTGATACGGTGAGCAGTACCGGAAATTGACTGCCATCTTTGCGCACATAGTGCCATTCATTTTCATCAATCCCCCCTTCGCGAGCTTTGGCAATAAACGCTTCAAAGCCGGGCTGCACCTCATAACCCAATTCCCGTGTTAGCTGCTGCGCACGCGCAGTAACTTCATCAGGCAGATGAATCAGCGCGGGCGTTTGTTTATCGATCAGTTCATCGGCGCTGTACTCCAACATCATCTCTGCACCGTGATTGAAGGTTTTGATTGTGCCGTCTTTGTCGGTCGAGATAATCGCCACACTGGCCGCATCGAGAATGGCTTTGCGCAGCGCATTGGTTTCTTTGAGCTGCTGTTCGGTTTGTTTTAATGCGGTGATATCTGACACATAGCCATTCCATAACACGCTACCGTCATCCAGTTTTTCTGGCGTGGATTCTATGTGAGTCCAGATCATGCCGCGCAGGGGATTATTGACTCGCACCGTGGCTACCCAAGGCGTGAGGTGGGCGGCCGAGTAGGAGACACTTTCGCCTACCCAACCGGCATCTTCTGGGTGAATCACTGCAAATACCTTATCGGCACTGAGCGCAGCATCTTCCTGACTGACATCGTAAATATTTTTTATGCCGGGGCTGGCATAGGGGAAAAACGAACTGCCATCAGGGCGCAACTGAAACTGATACAAAAACCCTGGCAGACGCTCACTGAGTTTTTGGAAGCGCTGCAGAATAATTTTTTTCTCGGTGTCTTGCTGCCAGCGCTCCACAACGGAGCTGATCCAACGCGCCAATAGACGAACAAAATCCCGGTCGAGCGAATCGTATTGGTGATGCCGGCTTTTACGTGAATTAAAACTGAGCGTGCCGTAAATTTCCCCGCCGATCCACAGCGGGACACCTATGTAAGTCTCTATCTGGCTGAGCAGATAAGCGGGATGCTGGCGATATTGGCTGGCGGGAATATCATCTTCTGCTACTACTTCCTGACGCTTGAGGGTGAGGCTGCAATAGGTTTTGCTCAGCGGGCTGACGCTGGCCGCAGTGTGCTGCCCCTGAGCGGAAAATTGCACATGAACCCTGTACTCCTCGCCGTTGATCTGACTGATGACACCATTACTCAAACCGAGATAGCGGGCACCCAAACTGAGCGCGCGGTGCAATTGATCATCTGGATCGACCGCAGAGAGCGAGGCAATTTCATTGAGCGAGTGCAGTGCAGCCTGCTGGCGAATACTGATCAGCTCGGTATTTTTGCGCTCGGTGATATCGGTATACACCCCCACCATCAACGCCGCTTTACCCTCCGCCGTCCACTCCACCACCTTGCCGCGGGTAAGTATCCACTTGTAGCTACCATCGTGGATTTTGAGCCGGTATTCGTTTTCGTACATGAGGGTTTCGCCTTTGATATGGCGAATAATGTCGCTGTAGCTGGTGCGTTTATCGGCGGGGTGGACGCGGCTCATCCATTCATCCAAATCGAGTGAGCTGGGCGACTCTGCACCTATGCCGCAGAGTTGGCGCCATTCAGGTGAAAAACTGGCTTTGTCGTGGGCTATATCCCACTCCCAAAAACCGGAATCACTGGAGCGCAGTGCCAGCGCTAACCGCTGCAACGCCTGTTCACTCACCGCGTGCTCTTCACGCATCTGCTCGCCGTGTTGTTCGATCAGGCTGCGCAAGTAAGCGCGATAAAGACGGATAAACACCAGCAATAATAGCTGCGCGCATATCAGGGCAGTCAGCCATTTGGCAATGACCCGCTGGCGAATGGATACATAGTCTTTGTAGACCGGGGTTATATCGGTCCATACCAGCATTGCCAAGCTCGATTCCTGCAAAGGCAAGTCCCACTGTTGCAACGGCCACCATGAGGCTATGTAGGTCTTTCCCTCGGTGTGCACCAATTGCCCCTGCTGGTTGATTGGCACCAGACCCTGCTTCCACCAGCTATGCAGCTGAGGATCAGTTGTATTCTCCAGTCGCCAGTCATCCACCGTTGTTGGATTTTGCTGATTAAGCTGTTGCCGGGTTTGCTCCCACAGTATTTGTTCAACCGCCGCCTTGCGTAAAAACACCGCCATCTGCATAGACGCCACTTGCTCATCCGCTTGTTGTGGCAGTGTTGACATGCCGACTTCCAAAACGGCTATTACGCCACCAGTTTGGTTGTCGTTAGCGGTGATAGGTAGCAGGGCACGATAACCACTCCCTTGACGAGCAACATCGATGCCCCAAGTGGGCACGCCCGAACTGAAGGCATTGGCGAGCAGAGGGCGCAAACCGCTGAGGCTATCGCCATAGCGATCCGGGCGGTGCATGCGCAGAAAGTTAACTGCACCCGGGGCGAAATACACACTTAAATAGCGCCCTCCCAGCACTTCCATACCGCCCCAATAGTCTTGTAATTGCGCCTGTAATGCTTGACGCTGCGCCCGCAAGTGCTCAGCTCCGCCCGTGCCATCCTCTGCGATAAATACCTTATGTGCGGCACGTACCCTATCCAGCACTGCATGATCGCGGCCAATCAATTGCGCCAACAGCATAGCCTGCTGGGTCAGGTCGCGGGCTGAATCATCAAGCTCGTTTTTTTGCGTCTGGGTATTCCAGCTCAGGCGTTCATGCCATACCTGCTCGTGCACCTTTAAATCGGCACACATAAACAACACAAATACTACCGCCAGCACCATGGCGGAAAGCCAGGGCAACCAGCGGTAAAGGCGTTTGTAATTCAGCGACATGCAGTCTCTCGGGCGTGTTGTTATAGCGCTTGCCGACAACCAGCAAAAACACAGTATTACCCCAGTGTAGTGCAAATTTTTAGCGGAGTAGGTTCGCGGTGTTACTGGGCATGATTGAACTGCAACACCGCGCGACAATAAGAGAGATGAAGGGAGAGGATCAGACTATTGCCAAGTGCCTGTTAAGCAGCGGCGCTAGGCTAGCTCGTGGCATCGGGTTTGGCGCTCTCGGTTTTTTCCGCGCGTTTGCGCCGCGCGTCTTTAGGGTCTGCCGCAAGTGGGCGATAGATTTCGACGCGATCGCCGGCGTGCAGGATGTGTTTGTCGGCACTCTCCATGCCCTTGGTGCCGAGCGATTGGCCAAAGATCCCCATTTTGGCACTGGCGATATCCAGATCGGGAAAGTGATCGGTAATTTTGGAGCGCTGTACCGCGGCGAGCGCGGTAGTGCCCGGCTCGACCAAGAGTGCGATGATTTTTTGTTTTTGCGGCAATGCGTAAGCGACTTCTACGCGGATTAAATCAAAATCGGCCATGCTATTTTTCCACCAAAAATAAATGAGCTATCAACGTCATCCCCGCGTGCGGGGATCCATAGGTTTTAACCTCAAGAGCTGGACTCCCGCAGGCGGGAGTGACGAGAAAAATTTTAGTTTCCTACAAAAATGCTACTGATAAATCTGTTTGGCACGTGCGCAGAGCGCATCCACCTGTTTGTTACTCACCGCTTCAAACAACTTGCCCACCGCCATGCCCAGCAAGCGGTTTTGCAATTCAAACTCCAGTTCGAAGGTCACTTTGCAGGCCTGTTCGCTCAGCGCCGTAAAGCGCCACACACCGCGCAGGTAGTTAAACGGACCATCGACCAGATTCATACTCATGCTGTGCGGCGGCTGCAGTTGGTTGCGGGTGACAAAACTCTGGCTCACCCCCGCTTTGCTCAACTCCAGCCGCGCCTCCAGCCAGTCATCGCCGCGGGCGAGAATTTTCGCCCCACTGCAGCCATCCATAAACTGCGGATAGGCTTCAATATCGTTAATCAAATCAAACATTTGCGCCGCCGAATAATGTACCAGCGCCGATCTCTCTACTCGATGAGCCACGTTTTACTCCACAAACACCTTGCGCAATACCGGAAAAATCCCGTTGATCAAGATCACCAACACCGCCACGGGGGAGATATAACGCAAAATCGGCCGCCAGACTTTTAACAGCAGCGAGGATTCAAATTTTAATTCATGCAGCAAGTGTTCATCGCGCAGTTTCCAGCCGACAAACAGCGCGATCAACATGCCACCGAGGGGCAACATAATATTGGTGGCGATAAAATCCATGCTGTCGAAATAGGATTTGCCCCACAGGAATTGTTTATCGGACCAATCATTAAACGACCAGACCGAACCCAGCCCCAGCAGCCAAGCAATCACACCCAGCAGCACACTCGCACCTATCCGGCTCAGACCAAAACGCTCGTTGAGATAGGCTACCCCAGGCTCCAGCAGCGAAATCGTTGAGGTCCACGCGGCGAGCATTACCATCACAAAAAATACCGAGCCAATCACCAAACCCGCGCTCATATTGCCAAAAGCAACTGGCAGGGTGACAAACATCAAACCCGGGCCACTGCCGACTGCGATGCCCGGAGTGGCAAATACCAAGGCAAAAATCGCGACCCCCGCGACCAGTGCAACTAGAGTGTCGAGCAGCGCGACCAACATCACCGTCTTGCCCACCGATTGAGTACTCGGCATATAAGCGCCGTAGGCCATGATCGCACCCATGCCCAAACTCAGGGTAAAAAACGAGTGCCCCATGGCGGTCAGCGCGGATTCCCAGGAGACATCCTCAATGTTAAAACTGAACATAAAACGCAGCGAGGTTACGAACTCGCCCTCAACCATCGCATAACCGAGCAGTATCAACAGCAGCACAAACAACAGCGGCATCATCCAGCGCACCGAGGCCTCCAGCCCGCGTGTCACACCCAAGGCCAGAATGGTCACGGTCATCAAGGTGAAAATGGTGTGCCATTGCAGCATTTTGCTATTGTCGGCCAGCAGGCCATCAAACAGCGCTTGCGATGTCTCGCCGGTCAGCCCGGCAAATTTACCGCTCAGGGCAGATTGCACATACTCCAGCGTCCAACCGGCGATCACGGTGTAGAACGACAAAATCACCAAACCGGCGAGTGCACCCATCCAGCCAATCACCGTCCAACCTTTGCTGGCGCCCGAGGTTTCGCACAATTCAGCGGTCGCCATAATCGGATTGGCGCGGGCGCGGCGCCCCATCAAAATTTCCGCCATCATGATCGGAATACCAATCACCGCAATCCACAGCAGATACATCAACACAAACGCACCGCCGCCGTTCTCGCCGGTGATGTAGGGAAACTTCCAAATATTGCCCAGCCCTACCGCCGAGCCGGTCGCGGCCAGAATAAAACTGCCGCGCAATCCCCAAATAGTATGTTGCTTCAGTGGCTTCACGCGCTGCTCCTCTGTTGAGCCTCAATAGCGAGGTAATTATTCTTAGCCAAGCACAGATCGCACCAAACATAGCGCGCAACAATGACTTACAAAATGACGTTCAAGATTGACCAAATGGCCGTTGATATTGAATTGTACCTAGATTGCCCCAAGGGTATAAGCCCACACACCACCCTATATCAAGACAGGGCGTGGACTTTGCCGATATAATGCCCGCCCGTTTGATGACACACCCTGAGTAGCTACAAGTTCATGGCCAAAAAAGCGCAAAAAAACCAAGGCAATACCATTGCCCTCAATAAAAAAGCCAAATTCGATTACGAATTACACGATCGTTTTGAAGCGGGCGTAGCCTTTCTCGGCTGGGAAATTAAGAGCATGCGCGCCGGCAAAGCCAATATCACCGATTGCTACGTGATCTTCAAAAACAATGAAGCCTGGCTGCAAGCTGCACAGATTCAACCGCTGGTGAGCGCTTCAACGCATTTTGTCACCGACCCTTTCCGCAACCGCAAATTGCTGCTCAACCGCCGCGAAATTAATCGCCTGCAAGAAGCAGTCAATCAAAAAGGCTACACCGTGGTGCCCACCGCACTCTATTGGAAAGATCATTTGATCAAATTAGAGATCGCCATCGCCAAGGGTAAGCAATTACACGACAAACGCGAAACCGAAAAAGAGCGCGACTGGGCGCGGGACAAACAGCGCTTGTTTCAAACCGCAAGCAAACGCGATTAATATTTCGCCTTTCTTATCGATAAAAAAAATGCCGGTACTTTTCAGCACCGGCATTTTTTTATGCGGCAAGAAACTAACGAATTAGCCTTTTGCGCGCTCTTCCAAAATCGCAACTGCAGGCAATACTTTGCCTTCTACGAATTCAAGGAAGGCACCACCGCCGGTAGATACGTAAGAAATTTGATCGGCCAAATTCCACTTGTCGATTGCGGCCAATGTATCGCCACCACCGGCAACCGAGAAAGCTTCGCTCGCAGCGATTGCGCGGGAAATCACTTCAGTGCCCTGTGCAAACGCATCAAATTCAAACACGCCACATGGGCCGTTCCACAACACGGTTTTTGCGTTTTTGATGATCTCGGCAACACGCGCAGCCGTTTCCGGGCCGTAGTCGATAATTTCTTCGTCAGCCGCAATTTCGCTTGGCTTTTTCACCGTCGCAACGGAATTGTGACTCCACTCTTTGAAACCTTCTTTGGTCACACGTACATCGGTTGCGTAAACCACTTCAGTGGTTTTGCACAAGCGCTGCGCTTCGGGGATCAAATCTTTTTCGTACAGCGAGTTGCCTACTTCAAAACCGGCAGCAGCTACGAAAGTGTTGGAGATACCACCACCAACAACCAGAATATCAGCGATTTTTGACAATGCGTCCAACACGCTCAACTTGGTCGATACTTTTGAACCACCAACGATAGCCACCAGCGGGCGCGCTGGGTTATCCAATACTTTTGCCAAGGCATCCAACTCACCTGCCAGCAATGGGCCAGCGCAAGCGATAGGAGCAAATTTCGCAACACCGTGAGTCGATGCCTGCGCGCGGTGCGCGGTGCCAAATGCGTCCATTACAAACACATCGCACAAGGCTGCCATTTTTTTGCTCAGCTCATCAGAATTCTTGCCTTCGCCCACATTAAAGCGCACATTTTCCAGCAACACCAAATCGCCTTGGTCGGCAAAACCATCCACCCAATCTTTCACCAGCGGTACATTGCGACCCAATTTCTCGCTCAAGTATTTTGCAACCGGCGCCAGCGAAGCCGCCTCGTCATAAACACCTTCATCAGGGCGACCAAGATGCGACATCACCATTACTTTTGCACCAGCAGCTAATGCCGCTTGAATGGTGGGAATAGATGCGTCGATACGCACCGCAGACGTGATGCGGCCATCCTCCAACGGCACGTTCAGATCCTGACGAATCAATACACGTTTGCCAGCGAGATCCTGGTCTTTCATTAATTTTACAGTCATGGCTTTACTCCGAATAAAAACCTAATGCCTTTAGTGAATTCTCCAGCTCTGCTTTTTGTCTTTTTAAAACCGATAAAAGTGCAAAGCGATAAAACAAAACACCCGACTCGCGCCGGGTGTTTTTGCTGAACTTAGTCTTCCAACAATTCTTCAACAGTGCTGACGATGTTATCAACAGTGAAGCCGAAGTGTTCGAGCAGTTTGTTGCCTGGCGCTGATTCACCGAAGGTGGTCATGCCGATGATGCGGCCATCAAAGCCTACGTATTTGTACCAGTAATCAGCGTGTGCAGTTTCTACTGCAACGCGCGCGGTAACATTGCTTGGCAATACGGATTCTTTGTAGGCGGCGTCTTGTTGATCAAACACAGAAGTAGAAGGCATAGATACAACACGCACGTTTTTACCTTTTGCTTTCAGCGCTTCAGCGGCTTTCACAGTCACGCCAACTTCTGAACCTGTGGCGATCAAAATTGCTTCTGGCTCGCCCACTGAATCAACCAACACATAACCACCTTTGGCGATGTCGGCGACTTGTGCTTCGCTACGCGCGAAGAAATCCAGATTTTGACGGCTGAATACCAAGGCCGCAGGGCCATCTTTACGCTCAACCGCAGACTTCCACGCAACAACAGATTCGGTGCTGTCCGCCGGGCGCCAGGTTTCCAAGTTTGGAGTCAAACGCAGAGTGCCGAGCACTTCGATTGGTTGGTGAGTCGGGCCGTCTTCGCCTTGACCGATTGAGTCGTGGGTGTACACAAACACGTTGCGCAATTTCATCAGCGCCGACATACGCACCGCGTTTGCCGCATATTGTTGGAACATCAGGAAGGTTGCACCGTAGGGGATGAAACCGCCGTGTGCCGATACACCGTTCATGATCGCGCTCATACCAAATTCGCGCACACCGTAGTACACATAGTTACCGCTTGCATCGCCCGCTTCAACGCCTTTGGATTTTTTCACCAGCGTGAGGTTGGAACCAGCGAGGTCAGCGGAGCCGCCAAGAATTTCTGGCAACCACTCAACAAACGATGCGATGGTGTTTTGCGATGCTTTACGGCTCGCAATTTTTTCGCCTTTAGCTTGAGTCTCAGCAATCAAAGCTTCTGCTTTTGCAGCGAAGTCTGCAGGCAAATCGCCTTTCACTACGCGGCGATCAAATTCAGCGGCGAGTTCTGGATAAGCAGCTTGATAAGCGGCAAATTTTTCGCCCCAGGATTTTTCTGCCGCAGCGCCTTTGGCTTTAGCATCCCAACCTTCGTACACATCAGCTGGAACCACAAATGGCTCGTATTCCCAGTTCAGGGTTTTACGCACCAATGCCACTTCTTCCAGGCCGAGTGGTGAGCCGTGGCAATCGTGCGACGCTTGTTTGTTAGGTGAACCGAAACCAATGATGGTTTTGGTGATGATCAGCGTCGGTCTGCTGGTTTCAGCGCGTGCGGTTTCGATGGCAGTTTTGATCTCTACTGCATCATGACCATCAACTGAACGAATCACTTGCCAGCCGTAGGCTTCAAAACGCTTAGCGGTGTCATCGGTAAACCAGCCTTCAACATGGCCGTCGATTGAAATGCCGTTGTCATCGTAGAAAGCAATCAGCTTGCCCAAGCCCAAGGTACCGGCCAGAGAACAAGCTTCGTGTGAAACACCTTCCATCATGCAGCCATCACCGAGGAAGCAGTAAGTGAAGTGATCAACCAAATCATGGCCGTCGCGGTTGAATTGCGCCGCAAGAACTTTTTCTGCCAGCGCCATACCGACGGCGTTAGCGATACCCTGGCCTAATGGGCCAGTGGTGGTTTCAACACCTGGGGTATAACCGCGCTCCGGGTGGCCCGGGGTGTTGGAATGCAATTGACGGAATTGCTGCAGGTCTTCCATTGAAACCGCATAGCCGCTCAGGTGCAGCAAGGAGTAAATCAGCATGGAGCCGTGGCCGTTAGACAATACAAAACGGTCGCGGTCAGCCCAGTTGGGATTTTGTGGGTTGTGTTTTAAAAAGTCATTCCACAGAACTTCGGCGATATCCGCCATGCCCATAGGGGCGCCCGGGTGGCCTGAGTTAGCTTTTTGAACGGCGTCCATGGAGAGGACACGGATTGCATTGGCAAGATGTTGACGAGTTGGCATGAAACTCAAGGCTCCTTACGTATAAGTTGATTGCTGTTGTAGGTGGGCGCTTTCGCACCTGAACCGATTAAAGTCAGGGCGCCCTGGGGTTGCAAAGCACTAATGGGCAATTGCCACTTATTTACCGGCCTCTGATGGGCTTTTGTGTCGTTGGGTTCCAGCCGCCGTCGCTGGGAGTGAATACATTCACGATCACAATCAAATGCATCCACTGACAAAATGGGCAGGCATTTTCGCCCAGCAGGCGCTGGCCGTAAAGAAATAACCGTCTGAATCGCCAGATTTAGCGAGATTTGATCAATAAAGCTGGCGCTACAGAGCGAAAAAACACCCATTCAGAACAAATCCTAACAAAAAAGCCTAAAACCTATATCAAAATATTTTGATATAGGTTTTTTTGGCTGCTAGACTGCACACCACTCACAGCCAATTGATTAAACAATGAACCAATCCCTGCAAGACCACTCCGATGCACTGCCAGTCCTGACCGATATGGTCGAACTGGAAACGCCGCTCAGCCCACTGGCCAACCTGCTAAAAGCGGCTGGTGATCCGCTGCGGCTGGAGATATTGCGGGTGCTCAGCCAGGATTCGTTTGGCGTGCTGGAGCTGTGCCGCATCTTCAATGCCAAACAATCGGGCATGAGCCATCACCTGAAAGTGTTAACCAGCGCTGGCTTGTTGAGTTCACGCCGCGAAGCGAATTCGATTTTTTATCGCCGCGCCTATTTAGCGCCCGATCATGCACTCGCCGCATTACAGCAACAATTATTTGCGACGGTGGATACATTGCCGATTGCCGAGCACTTGCGCGAGCCGATCCGCGAATTGCAATTGGAGCGCAGCCAAGCCGCACAAGCATTTTTTAGCGAGAACGCCGATAAATTTCGCGCGCAGCAAGATTTAATCGCCAGCTATCCGGTGTACGCCGAGCAGATGACCCAACTACTCAACAACACAGTGCTGCGCGATAAAAATCTCGCGTTGGAAATCGGCCCAGGTGAAGGTGAATTTTTAGCAGTGCTTGCGCAGCAATTTAATCAAGTGATCGCACTCGATAACGCCGCCAATATGCTCGACAAAGCGCGCGCCTTTGCCAGCGAAAAAAGTCTGCGCAATATCGAATTTATTTTGGGCGATACCCAAAGCCTGCCCGAACACAAAGTATTGGCCGATTGTATTTTGGTGAATATGGTGTTGCACCACACCCCCTCACCCGCCGATATTTTTCAGGATTTAAGCAATGCCTTAGCACCGGGCGGTGCGTTGCTGATCTGCGATCTCTGTCGCCACGAACAAGCTTGGGCACGCGAGGCTTGCGGCGATTTATGGCAAGGCTTTGAACCACAGGATTTTTCCCGCTGGGCGCAAGCAGCAAAACTCGACGAAGGCCAGAGTGTGTATTTCGCTTTGCGCAACGGCTTCCAAATTCAATTGCGACAATTTTTTAAACCAACGAATTTTTAATTTTTATTTGCAAGGAAAAAACCATGTCTGAATATTCCGTTTTTACCTCTGAGTCGGTTTCCGAAGGTCACCCGGATAAACTCGCCGATCAGATTTCTGATGCCGTGCTCGATGCAATTATAAAAGATGACCCCAACGCACGTGTTGCGGTTGAGACGCTAGTAAAAACCGGCATGGCAATTGTCGCCGGTGAAGTGCGCACCTCTACTTATGTTGATCTGGAAGATTTGATCCGCCAGGTTATTCTCGACATTGGTTATGACTCAAGTGATGTCGGTTTTGATGGCGCTAGCTGCGCAGTATTAAATGCAATCGGCAAACAATCGTCCGACATCGCCATGGGTGTGGATGAAGGTGATGAAAAAGATTTAGGCGCGGGCGACCAAGGTTTGATGTTTGGTTTTGCTACTAACGAAACCTCCGTATTAATGCCCGCTCCGATTTTTTATGCACACCGTTTGGTAGAAAAACAAGCTGAGCTGCGCAAAAACGGCGCTCTGCCCTGGTTGCGCCCTGATGCAAAAAGCCAAGTCACTCTGCGCTACGAAAACGGCAAGCCAGTGGCGGTAGATGCGGTGGTACTCTCAACCCAACACAGCCCTAGCGTTCACCAAAGTGAAATTCACGATGCAGTGCGCGAGCTGATTATTAAACAAGTTTTACCAGCGGAGTGGCTGCACAAAGACACCAAGTACCACATCAACCCCACCGGCCAATTTATTATCGGCGGCCCAGTGGGCGATTGCGGCTTAACCGGCCGCAAAATTATCGTGGACACCTACGGCGGTATGGCGCGTCACGGCGGCGGCGCCTTCTCTGGTAAAGATCCATCTAAAGTAGACCGCTCTGCCGCTTACGCTGGCCGTTACGTTGCCAAAAATATTGTCGCAGCGGGTTTGGCGGACAAATGTGAAATTCAAGTGAGCTACGCGATTGGCGTTGCTGAACCCACATCAATTTCAATCAACACTTTTGGCACCGGCAAAATTTCTGACGATGCGATCATTAATTTAGTGCGCGAGAATTTTGATTTGCGCCCACGCGGCCTGATTCAAATGCTGGATTTGAAACGCCCGATCTATCGCCAAACTGCGGCCTACGGTCACTTTGGTCGCGAGCTTCCCGATTTCACTTGGGAAAAAACCGATAAGGCTGATGCGCTGAAAAAAGTGCTTTAATTTTTATACACTGATTAAAATTAGTTACATATCCGTCGTCATCCTCGCGTAGCGGGGATCCAGCAGTTGATTAGATTTTTATAAGAGCTGGATTCCCGCTGCGCGAGAATGACGTAAATAAAAACAACGAAAAATTTCGTTGAATGAAAGGAAAAAATTATGAGCTTCACCGACTATAAAGTTGCCGATATGTCCCTCGCTAACTGGGGCCGCAAAGAAATTGAAATCGCCGAAGGTGAAATGCCTGCACTCATGGCGCTGCGTCGCAAATATGCCGCGAGTAAACCACTGGCCGATGCAAAAATTATCGGTTGCATTCACATGACCATTCAAACTGCGGTATTGATTGAAACGCTGGTGGATTTGGGCGCAGAAGTGCGCTGGTCATCGTGCAATATTTTCTCTACGCAAGATCACGCCGCTGCCGCTATCGCCGCTGCGGGCATTCCAGTTTTTGCCTGGAAAGGTGAAACCGAAGAAGAATTCTGGTGGTGTATCGAGCAGACCATCAATAAAGATGGCAAGCCTTGGGATGCCAATATGATTCTCGATGACGGCGGCGATGTAACCCAAATCGTGCACGAAAAATATCCACAGATGCTCGACAAAATTCACGGCATCTCTGAAGAAACCACCACCGGTGTGCATCGCCTGCTCGACATGTTGAAAAAAGGCCAATTAAAAGTGCCAGCAATCAACGTAAACGATGCGGTAACCAAAAGTAAAAACGACAACAAATACGGTTGCCGTCACAGCCTGAGCGATGCGATCAAGCGCGGTACTGACCATTTGTTAATGGGCAAAAAAGCCTTGGTTGTCGGTTACGGTGATGTGGGTAAAGGCTCCGCAGCATCACTGCGCCAAGAGGGTATGATTGTAAAAATTACCGAGATAGATCCAATCTGCGCCATGCAAGCCTGTATGGATGGTTTTGAAGTAGTGTCGCCTTACAATGACGGCATCAACACCGGCAAATACGAAGACATCAATCACATCGTATTGGGCACTACTGATTTGGTGGTCACCACCACCGGTAACGTCAACGTGTGTGACTCCGCTATGTTGCGCGCATTAAAGAAAAGCGCCGTGGTATGTAACATCGGCCACTTCGATAGCGAAATCGACACTGCATTTATGCGCAAAAATTGGGAGTGGGAAGAAGTTAAACCACAAGTGCATAAAATCTATCGCGACAAAGCGACCAATGATCATTTGATTCTGTTGTCAGAAGGTCGCCTGGTAAACCTCGGCAATGCAACTGGTCACCCATCACGCATTATGGATGGCTCCTTCGCCAACCAAGTACTGGCACAAATGTATTTGTACGAACGCAAATTTGCCGATTTGCCTGCGGAACAAAAAGCCGAGCATTTGTATGTGCGTGTACTGCCGAAAAAACTCGACGAAGAAGTCGCTAAAGATATGGTGGAAGGTTTTGGTGGTGTAATCACCAAACTCACCGCGCAACAGGCAGAATATATTGGTGTGGAAGTAGAAGGCCCATTTAAACCAGAATCTTACAAGTATTAATTGATGCGGATTGTGGCAGCTCATGTAGGTTGGGGTGAGGAACGAACCCCAACATGCCAAACTCTCCACACACGATAAAGTCAATTCAAATAACCGAATCGACCTTATCGTTTTAACCGTATTTATTCTCGTTAATTGTGTTGGGGTTCGTTCCTCACCCCAACCTACTAGAGCACTTTTTTTGAGATAAAAAGATGAACGACTCACAACCGCGTTTAAGTTTTGAATTCTTTCCGCCTAAAACGCCGGAAGGAAAAGAAAAACTCATCAAAGTACGCAACGAATTAAATCAGTTTGCGCCGGACTTTTTTTCGGTCACCTATGGCGCTGGCGGCTCAACTCGCGACAACACCAAAGGCATAGTCACCCAATTTAAAAACGATGGCATCAGCATAGCGCCGCACCTGTCTTTTGGTGGTGATGATGAAGACACCATCAAAACCTTAATTCAGGAATACAAAGATGCGGGCGTCGATCGCATTGTTGCATTGCGCGGCGATATGCCCTCTGGTGTGGGCGGCTCTTATCAATTGGTGTACGCCAATGAGCTAGTGGCGTTTATTCGCAAACATTTTGGCGAGCATTTTCATTTGGAAGTAGCAGCCTATCCGGAAATTCATCCGCAAGCAAAAAGCTACAGCGATGATATTCGCTATTTGAAAGGCAAGTTTGATGCGGGCGCTAACAGCGCGATCACGCAATACTTTTTCAATCCGGATTCGTATTTTTATTTTGTCGATCAATGCCAAAAAGCGGGCATCACCCAACCGATTTACCCCGGCATTATGCCGATCATTAACTACAAAAATTTAACCCGTTTTTCCGATGCCTGCGGCGCCGAAATTCCGCGCTGGTTGCGCAAAGCGCTGGAAAATTACGGCGATGATGAAGCCAGCTTAAAAGCCTTCGGCGTAGAGTTGGTGACAGAACTGTGTGAAGTCATGCTGGATAATGAAGCGCCCGGTTTGCATTTTTACACCATGAACCAAACCGAGCCGACCGCACAGATTGTGAAAAATTTGGGGTTGATTCCAAACGAATAAATTCCGTTTTGAATCCCTCCCCAGCCCTCCCTTTTTCAAAGGGAGGGAGTTGAAATTCACTCCGCAAATAGTTCTGGGTGAATTTAATTCCCCCCTTTGAAAAAGGGGGCCAGGGGGATTAAAAATTATTCAGCCAACGCCTGCTGCTGCAATTCATTCAACTGGACAATACCCTTCTTCGCCAAACTCAACATGGCTGCAAATTCTGCTTCGGTAAATGGCTCAGCTTCGGCAGTGCCTTGAATTTCGATAATGCCGCCGTCATTGCCCATCACCACATTCATATCGGTATCGGCAGAAGAGTCTTCGGGATAATCCAAATCCAATACCGGTACGCCTTGATAAATGCCCACCGAGATAGACGCAATCGCACGCTTAAGCGGTTCACCCGTAACCTTACCTTGCGCCTTCAAAAAGCTAATCGCATCCGCCAGCGCAACCCATGCACCGGTGATAGATGCGGTGCGAGTGCCGCCATCGGCCTGAATAACGTCACAATCGATATGTATGGTGTTTTCGCCTAACGCGGTCAAATCAACCGCGGCGCGCAGTGAGCGGCCAATTAAACGCTGAATCTCCACCGTGCGACCTTGCTGTTTGCCGCGCGCGGCTTCACGATCCATACGGGTGCCCGTGGAGCGCGGTAGCATGCCGTATTCGGCGGTGAGCCAGCCCTGCCCTTGGCCACGCAAAAAAGGTGGAACAGAATTGACCACACTCGCGGTGCAGATGACTTTGGTGTCGCCAAACTCTACCAACACCGAACCTTCGGCGTGTTTGGTATAGCGACGAGTGATACGAATAGGACGTAATTGATCGGGGTTGCGACCGCTGGGACGTTGCATAAAAGGAATCCTTACTGCTGGAAATGGATCTGCGGGAAGGTGTGATACCATCCCAATCTATTGATAAATGTTAATTTGCGAGGGAACTCTACCAGCTCTAGCGCGTAGACGTAACCGCCAATATTGAGGAGTATTTATGCCACGTAGTATGACTGGATTTGCCCGTCGTGAAGCCAAACTCCCCTGGGGGACACTGGTGTGGGAAATCCGCAGTGTGAACCATCGCTACCTCGAACCCAGTTTCCGCCTGCCGGAAGACTTCCGCGAAATTGAACCCCACCTGCGCGACGCCATGCGCAAAGCCCTGCAGCGCGGCAAAGTAGAAGCCAGCCTGAGCGTGCAATGGGAGCAAGAAGGCGAAGCAGAAATGGGCGTTAACCTCGCCAAAGTCGCCCAGCTCACCAAAGCCACGCAACAAATTAACGGATTGCTCGGCACTGCCGCCGCACCGGTGAATGCGTTGGATATTTTGCGCTGGCCGGGTGTGTTGCAAAAACAAGAATTGGATCGTGAAGCTCTACACAAAGCCGCTCTGGAATTATTTGATCTCGCCATTGAAGGATTAATTGAACACCGCTCGCGCGAAGGCGCAGAGTTAGAACAACTGATCATTAATCGTTTAGATAACGTTTCAGTGCAAGTCGCCGATGTACGCGCCCGCATGCCGGAAATCCTCGCTGCACAACGCGAAAAACTGCACGTCAAACTCGCCGCATTACAAATCGATCTTGACCCGGAACGCCTAGAACAAGAAATCGTCCTGCTCGCACACAAAGCCGATGTCGATGAAGAATTAGATCGTTTGGACACGCACGTGATCGAAGTAAAACGCAGCCTGAAACAAACCGATTCCCTCGGCCGCCGGTTAGATTTTTTAATGCAGGAATTAAATCGCGAAGCCAATACCCTCTCATCAAAATCGATAGTGAGTGAAACGACACAAGCAGCGGTTGAATTGAAGGTGTTGATTGAGCAGATGAGAGAACAGATTCAGAATATTGAGTAGCACCTTCGGGTTGATTCCTCCTCTACGCTTTTCACTGTGTAATTAATTAGAATGGAAATTCTTGATGACGATCAAAAAATTATACATTGAGAATGTTCGCGGTATTCGTCAACTAACGATTGAAGATCCAATTCTTAAAAACCGGCCAACGATACTAGTCGCACCAAATGGATTTGGTAAAACTTCAATTGCAACAGCATTTAAATCGGCTATCGAAAAAACATCAATACAGATCAGAGATGAGGATCGCTACAAACACAATCCATTAGCTAAAGCAAAAATTGAACTGACTCACGAAGAGAATCAAGTCGCATCAGTTTTTAAAGTGGAAGAAAAAGCCCATTCCAATGATATCCGCAAACACTTCGATATAAACGTCATATGTGACTTAAGAATAATAAAAGCTACCACACCATGGACACCGACTGGTCAAGCAAAGCCCAAAGGTAAATCGGCTATCGAACCAATAACTATATGCCCCATCACAAGAAAAAAGCCAAGCCCATTTACAAAAACAATGTTTCATGCGGAGATGGGAAAGCACAAAGGCGTATTACCAGATATTAATGCTGAAATTTTTGGGTGTCGTGACTTTGTTATGAGAGCTGTTGATTTTATCGAACATGCCAATGCTATTTTGGCGCAAAATAAGTATAAAAAGATTGAAAATATTAAAAATCAACTAACATCCCATACTGGTACAACTGAAGACGCAGTATCGAGCATTTCAAGCCAAATTGAAGCATTGGCTGGTGAGGATGGCTATCGTCAGTTATTTGAAATCATTCAAAAAACAACCCTCATCCGAAGCGCTCATTCTTTCCTTGCAATTTGGCAGATATTGACGCTACTTAAAACCTCATCAGAATCATTGATAGATCATTTGCAATGGCGTCGTTACTCAGAAATAAAGAAATCTCTAGAAGACGGTCTTAAAAAGCTATCTTTAAGTTCATGGAAAGCACCATCCACCAAAGAAACCAAGGGAAGTTTAGTTGTTGAGCTGCCCGATCCCACTTATATTTCAAATGGTCAACGTGATATTTTGGTACTGCTATCTCTGCTTCACATAGCTAGATACAACGCCACAAAATCAAAATCAATTCTGATCATAGATGAAGTTTTTGATTATCTGGATGATGCAAATATCACCGTAGCTCAATATTACCTATCGCAACTTATCGAGGACTACAATCAACAAGGAAGGTCAATTTATGTACTTCTACTTACTCATCTCAACCCGTCATTTTTCAGAAATTATGTTTTTAGTACTCAAAAAGTTGTTTATCTCGATAATGGCGCCACATATAAAGCCACTAACGCCATGAAGAAGCTTCTAAATGCTCGTAAAGACGATAAATACACGCAAGACTTAAAGAGTCAGATAGCTAAATATTTAGTCCATTATCATATCGATCAATATGATTTTTCGCAGGAGTTGGCAGTTGTTTCTGGAACAAAATCAAGCTGGGGGAAAGCTGGAAAATTTCAGGAGTTCATACATGATGAGTATAAAAAATATTACAACGATCAACCGTATGACCCGTTAGCGATTTGTGCAATCACAAGGCGCAGGATAGAAGAAAAAGCATTTACACAAATTTCCAAAACCTTGGATGCCAATAAATTTTTCACGACGCATATGACTGCACCGAAACTAGATTTTGCGACGCAACAAGGTGCAGTTGTCCCAGAAAGCCATTATCTATTGAGGGTGATTTTTGATGATGGGCTTCATTGGAATGAGGGCAGGGATAACATGATTCCGATTGTTGCAAAACTGTCACACCCAATTATAAAAAGCATGATCACAGAAGCAGTAGGAGAGCCTAGTTAATTCCGCAAGAGCCCTCCTAATCTCATCGCTGTACCCCTATAAATTCAGCTTTGATAATCGCACACATGAGAGTAACCTATGCATATTGCATTAATTACATAGACTTGTCTCACATGATACCCCTTCAGCCTCACGCCACCCTAGACAAAGGAAAGGTTCACCCGACTAGCGACCTTATTAGCCGCCTTGGGCTAAGCCATGCCCAAGCTTTTAGGGTGCTGCAACGGTGGCAGCAAGAGGGGGTTGTGGTGAAGGTTGGACGTGGGCTCTACCAGTTGGCGGAAGACAACCAGCACCAGAACCCTTGGCTCGCTGCGCAGTATCTGGTGCCTAATGGGGTGATCTGCCTTGTATCGGCGCTGGCTTTTCACGAGTTGGGCACTCAATCACCACCAGCGGTATGGATGGCGGTTGCAAGCAATGCCTGGCGCAAGCAAAGCGATTATCCGCCCCTTGAGTGGGTTCATATGGGAGAAGAGGCGCTAAACAATGGAGTGGAGGTGCATGCGGTTGAAGGCGGTGAGTTGCGCGTGTTCTCCATAGAAAAAACCATCGCGGATTGCTTTAAGTTCCGTAACCGTGTTGGGCTGGATGTCGCGCTGGAAGCTTTGAGAGATGCTTGGGCCAGCAACCGACTGGATCTTACCGAGCTGGACGCAATGGCCAAAATTTGCAGGGTGCAGAAGGTGCTAAAGCCTTATGTTGAGGCATTGATCGTATGACGAAAAATATTGGCAATCTGGCTGCTTCCATTCGGCAAAAGCTACTCAATTTTTCCAAGGCGCACAACGAACCCTTTCAACAGGTGTTAGTCAATTTTGCACTTGAACGGTTGCTCTACCGACTCTCCATTTCCAGCTATTCTGATCGATTCGTGCTTAAAGGTGCGTTGCTGTTCAGGCTCTGGTTTGATTTGCCACAGCGTCCTACGCGGGATATAGATTTCCTTGGTTTCGGTGACGCCGACCCAGAACAAATCAAAATTATTTTTGCGCAACTGATAGAGATCGATGTCCAAGACGGTCTGATTTTTTCAGCTGATTCCATCACCGCAGAACCGATTAGAAAAGCTGCGGGCTATCCAGGTATTCGCGTTCAATTACAAGCGAGCGTGGATAACGCTCGGATACCCATCCAATGCGATATTGGGTTTGGTGATGCGATAACGCCCTCAGCTGTCTCCAGCGAATTTCCAACACTATTGGATCTACCTGCGCCTGTATTGCGCGTCTATCCATTAGAGACAGTGGTAGCAGAAAAGCTGGAAGCGATGGTTAAATTGGCCAGTTTCAATACCCGCTTGAAAGATTATTTTGATTTGTGGGTGTTATCGACCGCGGAACAAATCGACCATGCTGTTTTACCGAAGGCAATTGCCGCTACCTTCGAGCGACGGCAAACATCCTTACCCGCTACAATCCCGGTCGGGCTCACGGGAAGTTACGCAACCGAAAAGGCTCACCAGTGGAATGCGTTTTTAAAGCGAAGTCATCTTCACGCGCCGCCTCTAGCTGAAGTCGTTAAAGAATTGGCAGCTATTTATTTGCCGTTGTTGGAAAAATCTAATCGCCATTAATTTGGTGGCAGAAGTGGTGGCAGGAAGACCATATTCGGGCAATTAACCTTACTTAATTAATTGATTTATATGAATTTATTAAATACACACAACAAACAAATTCAGAACATCGAATAAATTCCCAATAAAAAAGGAGGCAATCGCCTCCTTTTTTATCACTTTAAAAAAATATTACTTCTTAATACCTTCTACTTCCAGCGCCAACTCCACGGTTTGCGATGCTGGGCCCAGATCCATTTTTACGTTGAAGTCTTTCAGGTTGATGGTGGTTTCGCCGGAGAAGCCAGCGCGGTAGCCGCCCCATGGGTCTTTGCCTTCACCTACTTTATCGACTGCGATAGTCACGCTTTTGGTAACACCATTCAGGGTGAGATCACCAACAATATCGAACTCGTCTTTACTCTCACCCACTAGAATTTTAGTACTGGTAAACGTGGCTTTAGGAAATTTTTCTACGTTTAAAAAATCTGGGCTGCGCAAATGTTTGTCGCGCTCAGCATGGTTGGAATTTACGCTGCCGGTGTCGATAGATACGTTAACCGTGCTCGCTTCAGGCTTGGCGGGATCGTAAGTAAAATCGCCAGAGAAGGTGTCAAAGCGGCCGGTCAATACACTGTAGCCCAAATGTTTTATAGCAAAATTAATGGAGGCGTGTGCGCCCTTGGTATCAATAACATAAGTATCAGCCAAGGTTGGCAAACTCATGAAACCAATACTACTCAGCGTTACCGCGAGCAAAGATTTTTTAAGTAGGGATTGTTTTAACATAAATGAACTCCTTTGAGATTAACCAGCGTGGTGAAAAATAAATATTCATTTTTTTGCATCAATCAGATTTTTTTACCGGTTTTAGCATTCGCACCAAGGTGCGATCGCGAATAATAAAATGATGGAACAAGGCGCCTAGCACATGCAATGCAACCAGTAGGACAATGCCCCAGGCAAAATATTCATGTAGCTCGCCAGCGAGATCGACATTTTGTGAACTCAATTCAATCAATACCGGAAAATGAATGAGATTAAACATACTGGCCGGTTGGCCTTCGGCGGTAGTAATTAAATAGCCGCTAATTAATACCACAAAGATAAAACCGTAAAGCCCGAGTTTAACCAGTTTTGCCGCGAGGTTCTGTACTCGTTTGGCAGAAAGCTCAACCGGTGTTGGATTAACTATGCGCCAAACAACACGCAGCAACATTAACAGCAGCACAACCAAACCTAAGCTGATATGTAATTCAGGGCCTTTGTGATACCAGTCATCGTAGTAGCCCAAATCCACCATGTAGATGCCAAGGCCAAACAAAAATAAAATTAATATCGCACTGATCCAATGAATCGCGATAGACACTAAACCGTAGCCGCTGCGGGAATCCTTCAACATGCATCGCCTCTGAATTAAAAATATAAATGAACGCAATCGACTGCGCTCTGGACAAGGTGAACGAACCATAGCAGCAATGCGTATAAATTACAGTAGCGCTCAAGTCTAACGCGACGGAGATGAAAAAACCGAACACCGGAAGTAAAGAAAGGTTTAATAGAATATTTTTTTATTTTTCAGCGGCTTATAAAAAATAATGGCGTTTCTGTGCCAGCCGCACAAAACCAACCAATCTACTTTTTCGTTGCTTATGATCAATTTTTCAGTCGCTTTAACAGGCGACATTAAACAGAGATGGAGGGGTTATTTAATACAGGTCGCTTGTGCCCCTGCTCATCCAGCGCGACGTAAACATACTCGCCCTGGGTGACTTGAATGATTTGATGGGTGAGAAAATCTTTAATCCACACTTCGACTTTGACGCGTATCGATGTATTGCCGATACGCAAGGTACTGGTGTAACAACTGATAATGGCGCCTACCGGCACCGGCCGCATAAACACCATGCTCCCTACCGCTACTGTAGTCACCCTCCCTTGCGACACTTCATTGGCATGGATCGCGCCAGCGAGATCCATCTGTGCCATGACCCAGCCGCCGAAAATATCACCAAAGGGATTGGTATCGGCGGGCATGGTGATGGTTTGCAGGGCGATAGTGCCGGTGGGGGTAGCGTTAAACGTTTGCATAAGCTAATTCCAAAAGGCGGATTAAGCTCAGAGTATAGACCTACATCTGCTCCGGCAACCAAGTCACCAACCCCGGCCACAGGGCCATAGCGCAGAGCACCAATAATTGCAGGGCGATAAAGGGAATCACGCCGCGATATATCTCACTGGTTTTAATGCTCGCGGGCGCTACGCCGCGCAAATAAAACAGGGCAAAACCAAACGGAGGGGTGAGGAATGAGGTTTGTAAATTGACGGCGATCATAATGCCCAGCCAGATTGGATCCACCCCCATGGCGAGCAATACTGGGCCGACAATGGGCACCACTACAAAAATAATTTCGATAAAATCGAGAATAAAACCCAGCACAAACATCACCAGCATAACGAGCAATACAGCAGTGAAAACACCACCGGGCAACTGACTGAAAAAGCTGTGCACTAACTCTTCACCGCCGAAGCCGCGAAACACTAATGAGAACAGTGATGCGCCGATTAATATCATAAAAATCATGGCGCTAATTTGCAGGGTTGAGCGAGAGACTTCACGCAAGCGTTTAAGACAAAATTGTTTTTTGCTGATAGCTAATAAACAAGCACCCAAAGCGCCGACACCGGCGGCCTCTGTTGGTGTTGCCGCACCAATTAAAATGGAACCAAGCACCAAGCCAATTAATAACAAAACCGGCAGCAAGCTCAGCAATACTTTTACAAAAGATACTTGTTGCTCGTCATCGTTGATCACCACACGCGGAATAATATGCGGGCGGAAAAACGCGGTGAAAAAAACATAGAGCATATAGAGTGCAACCAGCAACAAACCGGGCACTAAGGCGGCAACAAATAAATCGCCAACGGAAATCGTTTTTGGGTTAAACACACCGAGTTTTAATTGCGCTTGTTGATACGCACTCGACAACACATCGCCCAGCAATACCAATGCAATTGAGGGCGGAATAATTTGCCCGAGAGTTCCGGTTGCACAAATAGTGCCGCAAGCAAAACTGGGCGCGTAGCCGCGTTTGATCATCAGCGGCAGCGACATCAAACCCATAGTCACCACGGTTGCGCCAACAATGCCGGTGCTCGCTGCCAACATGGCGCCAACGGCAATCACTGAAATACCCAAACCGCCCGGCAAACGCCCACAGGCTTTGGCCATATTTTCTAACAGATCTTCTGCAAGGCGCGATTTTTCCAACACCGTACCCATAAATACAAACAGCGGCACGGCAACTAGCGTGTAGTTGTTCATGATGCCGTACAGGCGCGAGGGAAAACTTTTTAATAAATTTGGATCAAAAACACCGCCAACAATGCCCATACCGGCACATGCCAGAGCAACGCCACCGAGGGTAAACGCAACGGGATAACCCAGCATTAGAAAAATACAAATGGCGGCAAACATAAACAGCGGAATCAATTCAATTAGCATGATGATTCCTCCTGCGCAACAAACTCACTCTCAGGAATTATATTCATCAATAGCAACAAACTGCGCAGCAATTCGGCGATGGCTTGCAAACTCACACTCAGCGCCATCAGTGGCAGTAAACTTTTTAACAAATACACACCGCCCATGCCCCCGGAATTTGCCGAGCCTTCGTTTATTCGCCAACTTTCCTGCACAAATTCCCAGCTGCCCCAGCCGATAAAAATCATTAGCGGCAAGGTAAACAACAAACTGCCCAATACATCCACCCAGGCGCGTTTACGCACTGACATGCGGCGATAAACAATATCGACCCGCACATGTCCGCCGCGCTTTAGGGTGTAAGCCGCGCCCAGCATAAACACCAGCGCATGCATATAAGTGACTGACTCTTGCAGGGCGATGGAGCCTATGCCCAACAGATGACGCAAGCCAACCACTATGCAGGCGATGATCACCATAATGCCGGTGAGCCAAGCCGTGGTATTGCCAGTGAATTCGGCGATGGCATCGAGCCAGCGAAGCAGAAAAAATGAGGACGCAGGTGCTGAGGTGTGATTCATGAGTTAGATTTTTTATCAGAATGGTGTGGCGGCGATTATACGTAACGCCATAATCGCCGCCGTGTTTTTATTGTTGTGTTACAGGTTGCCAGGCAAAAACTTACTGCAATTTACCCAACTTGCCCTTCGCCGCTTCGCCAATATCACCACCGCCTTGCGCAGCTTGCTGGTAATACTGTGCCGCTTGCGCGCGGTTGCCTTTGGCCATGTTGACCTCACCTAAATAGTAAGCCGCAATTTGAGTGGGCAAATAACGCTGGCTCACCAGCAGATCTTTTTCTGCCATGTCGTTTTTACCCAACTGGCTATAGGCGATTCCGCGAAACACATAGGGTTTAAAATACTGCGGATTGGCTTGCACGGCGCGATCCAGCGCGGCTACTGCGTCGCTGGTTTTATCCTGCTGCAATAACAACTGACCTTTCATCTCCCAGAATAAATTTTCTTTCGGCTGTTGGGCGATAGATTGTTCGACATAACTCATCGCATCAATATATTTTTTCTCTCCCGCCAGTTTTTGCGCTTTTTGATAATTGGCGTAGGCTTTCTTGTCTTTGCTCACTTGCGCCATAGCACGCTGAAACGCTTCTTTGTTGCGCACACCACCGGGATATTTAACTGCATTAGCGCGGTTGCGTGCGACACGCTCCTGTGAGGGGGGATGGCTGGCAAACAGGCCTTCGATAAACCCGGAATTACGCCCTTCCGATAACTTCACAAAGATTTCCTGCAATTCAACGGCGGCTTGTGCATCGTAACCGGCTTTGGCCATGTACTTCATACCCACTTCGTCGGATTGCAACTCGTGGTCGCGACCGTATTTGGCTTGCCATGCCTGTGAGCCCACCGCCAAAGCGCCCACTCCCAAAGCACCGTACTCGGGTTTTTTCTCGGCAATCGCCACACCGGCAATCAACACACCCGCACCCATCAATACATTTTGGGTTTGCTGTTGCGCACCGTGGCGCGCGGCGGCGTGCACAATTTCGTGCCCCATCACTGCCGCCAGCTGGGCCTCATCTTGCAGGTACACCAATAGGCCACGGTTGATGGCGAGTTTGCCGCCGGGCATCGCCCAAGCATTGGGCACATCGTTATTGAGCACCACAAATTCGTAAGGCAGATCGGGGCGATCACTCACTGCGGCGAGTTTTTTGCCCACCCGCTGTACATAGGCGGTTAGGCCTGGGTCAACTACATATTGGCCGCCCTGGGATTGCTGCGCGGGCACATAGTTTTGCGCGCCGGTCGCCACCTCTTGCTCGGGCGACATCAGTGAGATCTGGCTTTTGCCAGTCACCGGGTTAACCACACAGCCAGTCAGCGACCATGCCAGCACACTGACGGCGAGAATCGGGGAAAGTATTTTCATAGTAAGACTCCTTGAGACAGAGGCGGGTATAATGCCACATCTTTTACCACACGATTTTTAATACAAGGTGAATCCCTGCCAATGAAATCCCTGCAAGTGATCGAACTCTTTGCCGGTATCGGCGCCGATGGCAAGCCGATTGTCGAACAACTCCATGTGCGCGAGCTGGAAGATGGCAACTTCCAACTGGTGCAATCGCCCGCCTTTGCCAAGGGTTTAGCCAGTGGCGATGTGGTCAAAATGCTGCCCGATACCCGCGAGTTTGATTTGGTTCAGCGCAGCGGCAATCTGAGTGTGCGTGTCTTCAGCCGCAACGATATTCAAGCGCTGGGCGATGTGCTCACCGCCGAATTGGAAAAACTCGGCGGTGAACTGGACCGCGAGACACCGCGTATGTTGGTTTACTCCATCCACGTGAGCTGCGGCTTCAGTGCGATTGAAAACATACTCAACGAATTTGTCGGCCGCGACGGCCAAAGCGCCTGGATGTACGGCAATGTCTACGACCCAACCGACGGCGAAACACCGCTCAACTGGTGGCTGGATCTGCTTAAACCTGAATAATCTTTTCACTCCGCTGCTGGTATCGACTCTCGCTTATGTTGCATCTCATTTCGCCTGCAAAAACCCTGGATTTTGAAACGCCACCCAAAACCGCCGAATTCACCCAGCCGCAATTCCTCGACCATTCGCAGGAATTGATTAACGACCTGCGCCAGCTCACGCCGCCGCAGGTGTCCAAGCTGATGTCGATCAGCGAAAAACTGGGTGAACTAAATGCCCAGCGTTTTCTGGAATGGCAATTACCCTTTACGCCAAGCAATGCCAAACAAGCCGTACTAGCCTTTAAAGGCGATGTGTATACCGGTATGGAGGCTGACAAATTCTCCAAAGCCAATTTCACCTTTGCGCAACAACACTTACGTATTCTCTCGGGTTTATACGGTTTATTGCGTCCGCTCGATTTAATCCAACCTTATCGATTAGAAATGGGCACCAGCTTCGCCAATGCGCGCGGCAAAAACCTGTATCACTTCTGGGGCGATATCATCACCGAGCAACTCAATAAGGAGTTGGATACGCAACAAGAGCGGGTAGTGGTGAACCTCGCGTCTAACGAATACTGGAGTGCAGTGAACACTAAAAAGCTACACGCCGAAGTAATTACGCCGGTGTTCAAAGATTGCAAAAACGGTCAGTACAAGATCATCAGCTTTTTTGCCAAAAAAGCGCGCGGCATGATGAGTGCCTTCATCATCCACAACAAGCTGAAAAAAGCCGAGCAGATCAAAGGCTTTGATACGGCGGGCTACCGCTACGACGAGGCCAGCTCATCGCCAAAAGAGTGGGTGTTTTTACGGGATGAAATGCACTGAGCAGCAGCCTAATCGCAATATAAATAAAAATTTTCAGCAGCAACCTTCATATAGTTAAAAACTCAACTATCCTCATTTTGGCATCGAAAACGGTCTTAACAGACCGTTGCAAATGGATGCGCAGCTCCCTACAGTTTTGGGGGTTTTGAAGAACAAATAATAGCCACGATAGGAAATCGCCCGATGAACCTCAGCCATGCGTATCTCGATCGCATTATCGCCCGCTTGTCGCAAGTGGCCGAGGTTTCCTACCGCCGGATTTTTAACGGTGTCGGGCTCTATTATCGCGGCGTACAGTTCGCCATTATCATCAACGATCACCTCTACCTTCGTGCCGACGAACACTCGCGCCCGCTCTACCAACAAAAAGGTATGACCGCCTTCCAACCGCGCGCCGCCGTCAATGTTGAATCCTGCTTTTTTGAATTGCCCAATGAAGTGCTCGATCACCCCGCCGAACTCCGCTATTGGCTACGCATTGCGGTAGAAGCCGCACAAATTGGCGATTTCCGCGACGACGAAACTACCCTCGACACCCCCATCCGCCATCTGCAGGCTCGCGCAAATTATTAAAGCTGGTCTAGGCTAAAAGGATAATTGTTAGAGGGATGACCTATGGGCATTCGTATTCTGGTGGTGGACGATGCCACATTTATTCGCGATATGATCAAAAAACAGCTGCGCGATAAGATTCCCGGCGTAGAAGTATTTGATGCCCCCGATGGCGCACGGGCGCTGGCACAACTCAAAGGCCAAGCGGTGGATCTAATTCTCTCTGACTGGGAAATGCCCAATATGACCGGCGCCGAATTGCTCACCGCAGTGCGCGCCATGCCCAACGCGGGCGCTATTCCCTTTGTAATGATCTCCAGCCGCGGCGACCGCAACCACATAGTCAAAGCCATTGAGCTGGGGGTATCGGATTATTTAACCAAGCCCTTTTCCGCCGAAGAACTACTAAAAAAAGTCTTCAAACAGCTCAAGCTCGCGGGCAAAACGCCCGTACAACAGGTGCGCACCGCCTCTACCCAAGGGATCGCCTTTGCCTCGGTTGATGTACTGACGGGAGGCGCCGCACCCATCTCTACCGCCCCCAAAGCCCCTAACCCGTTTGCCAATAACAGCGCTGGTGTTCTGGGAGCCAGCCCCAGTGCGCCCACAACACCGGCAGTAAAAGCAGTTGCGGCAAACAAATCCGCCAAAGGCAAAGCACAATTGCGCTTCTCTAACAACCGCACCTTTGGTTGCGTGATCCGTGAAATGTCACTGCAAATGATGAGCTGTTTAATGCAGCGGGCAGATGATTTACCCACGATTTTCGAACAGGCAGTAGTGGATATAGAAACGGGCGACGGCGATAGCCTCGCCCGCGTCAACGGCTATGTTCATAGCATTCAAGCCGGTGAAAGCCGCCCCGATACCAACGTGGTCAAAATTGTTATCCGCTTTGTTGATAACGATGCCGACAAGTTTGAAACCCTCTCCAAATACATCGCCCAGATGTAGCTTTTTTAACGTCGCGGCAGCAATCCAACACTCAATGACTATACTCAGTCCATATTGATCGACTGATCGCTGCCCGATTCGCAGGTACCTCTATTTATGTTTTGTATCACGCGCTATTGCCAATCAATTCCCCTTCTGGCGCTGCTGACTATTGCCGCTGTTGCACAGGCGGATGTTGAGCATCGCTTTTCAGGATTTGCCACGCTTGGGCTAGTTACTAGCGACAACCCTAAACTCGCCTTTCGCCGCGATATTTCCCAGGGCGATGGCTCTTATGATGACTCCCTTGAATGGCGCACCGATAGCTTGATTGGCGGCCAGTGGGACAGCAGTTGGTCATCCAACTTCGACACCACTGTGCAGCTGGTCGCCAAAGATCGCCACGAGAACAACCTCAATAATTCCGTCGAATGGGCCTTTGTCCGCTATCGCCCGGTCGATGGTTTTGACCTGCGCTTGGGGCGTTTGGGTACCGATATTTTTATGTTGTCGGATTACCGTCAGGTCGGTTATGCCTTCCCCTGGGTGCGCCCGCCCCACGACTATTACACCCTGCTGTCGCTCTACCATTTTGATGGCATTGATCTGAATAAACGCCTCAATTTGCGCCAGGGTACACTCAACCTGAAAGTGTTTTATGGCAACTCCGATCAAAAGTTCCCTACCGGTTTGCGCTCCAGCGATACAACTCGCCTGGATTTTGATGTGAGTGGTGCAAGTGTGGTGTGGGAGCAAAATGATTGGAAGCTGCGCTATAGCTACGCCAACGTAGCCATCAATAACAATGTGGCTCAACCACTGATTGATGCACTTGATGCAGCTGTTCCGCTCTGGCCCGAAGCGGCAGATTGGGCTGGAATGACGGCCACCAAGGGGCGTAACTTTAGCTATCACGAAGTGGGCTTTGGCTACGACAACAATCACTGGTGGGCACAGGCAGAGGCGACACAATTGCGCAGTGCAACGGCCATAGTGCCCCAAAGTGACCACGCCTATCTCAGTATTGGCCGCCGCTTCGAACAATTCTCGCTCTATGCCCTCGGCGGTGTGGCTCGCCCCACACGCGAGGCAACTATTGTTACTGCACCAGCGGGCTACCCCAGCCCCATTGCTGAACAGTTGACGCAACTGGCAGCCGCCACCGCGCGCAATCTCAATGGTGTGCGCATCCATCAAAAAAGCCTAGGCCTGGGCGTGCGCTGGGATTTTGCCGCCAAAATGGCACTTAAAGTGCAACTTGAAGAATTTAGAATCGACCGACAAGGCACCAACTTATGGCTGCGAACCCAATCCGGGCAAGCCATTACCGAGAATCAAAAATCACAGGTAACAAGCGTTTCACTGGATGTATTGTTCTAATGATGAAACTGTTGATATCGATCATTTTGCTGGGTTTTAGCAACTTGCTCCAAGCTGACACCTTGGTAATCGTCAATGCGCAAAACCCCATCAGCCGCATGGAACACAAACAAGTGGTCGATCTATTCATGGGGCGCAGCTCGGTTTTTCCCGATCGACAACCTGCCCAAACTCTGGATTTGAAGGCCGGTACACCGGTGCGTGCCAGCTTCTACAAAACCCTGACCGGCAAAAGCGAGGCGCAGGTGGATGCCTATTGGGCAACATTGGTCTTTGCCGGGCGTATGTCGCCCCCCAAACAATTAACCGATGAACAACAAGTGATTGCGGAAGTCGCCGCCAACCCCAGTGCGATCGCCTATGTCAATCGCCAGCCGCTGCCCGCTAGTGTAAAAATTGTGATGGAGCTAAACACCCCCGAATGAATATCAAAAGCCTTCACATCAAAGTATCCCTGAGCGTTGCCGCCGCCGCGCTTTTTGTGGTGATGCTGTCATCGCAGTTTTTTTACAAAAGCAGCTATGAAAGCTCGTTTAGCGATAGTGAGCGCTCAGTGCAGCAGCTATTGGAAACTGTGCAGACCACGGCAGCGATTGCCGCCTATGTCGGCAATCGTGAACTCGCCCAGCAAGTGGTCACCGGTTTGACGCAAAACGATATTGTGGTGGGCGCACAAATTATCGCCAATAACGAAATCATCGGGCAGGACGGCAAAACCAGCAGTGATGCCAAGCAAACACTCATCTCCATCCCGTTGATTGCCCCCTTTGACGACAAAGAAAAAGTAGGGCAACTGGCAGTCACTCCCAACATTGCACTCATTGCCCTACGCGCCCGCGACTCCGCCATGGCCACCACCATTGGCCTCGCCGCCCAAGGTGCGGTAGTAGCACTACTGGTGTTGATATTGGTTTACTGGATGATGACGCGGCCACTCTCCTATTTATCTGGCAACCTGCACCGCATCACCCCGGGCGATGGCAAACGACTCGATGTTAATAGCCTGCACCGCGGCGACGAAATTGGCCTGCTTGCCGGCGACATCAACGCATTGCTACACACAGTTGAAAAGATGCTTGAAGAGGAGCGGCAGTTACGCCACCGGGTAGAGCTATTGGAGACACGCTTTCGCGGTATTTTTGAAGACAGCAGCGCGGGCATTTTTTTAGTGCGGGAGTTGGGCGCACTGGTTACCGCCAACCCAGCCTTTTTCCGCCTGACCGGTTTAGCGGAACAGCAGAGCGCCAACGTCGCCAACAACGATATTATTGCGCGGGTATTTCTCGATCACGAACAGGCCCGAGCGCTGATTCAGCTCGCCTTGGCCAGCCAGTTGCCGCAAGCTGCTGATCTGCGCATCCGCACCGGCAGCGAAGTCAATCTGCGCTGGGTGCACTGCATTTTTTCACCGGCCGACAACGAACAGCAAGGCACCACCGTAGAAGGCGTGATGTACGACGTCACCCAGCGCAAATTTTCCGAGGAGCGCATTCGCGAACTCGCCGAAAAAGACAGCCTCACCGGTTTGAGTAATCGCCAAGCCGCGGAAAGCGCGCTGGTGGAATTAATTCACCAAACCCCGATCAACAGCAGCGAATTTGCGGTGATGATGATCGACCTCGATCGCTTCAAGTTCATCAACGATACCTACGGCCACGATGCAGGCGATAAGGTATTAGTCACGGTCGCCACCCGTTTACGCAAAATGGTACGCGACTCGGATATTGTCGCGCGCTTGGGCGGCGACGAATTTTTATTGATCCTCAACCATGCAGGCAACATCGGCATGATTGAACGCATCGCGCAAAAAATACTGGACGCGCAGCAAGCCCCAATTGAAGTACAGCCGGGGTTGATGGAAAAAATCGGTATGAGTATCGGCATCGCCCTCTACCCGCAGCACGGTGACAACTCCCTCAGCCTGCGCAAACATGCCGATCAGGCGATGTATTCGGTCAAACGCGAAAGTAAAAATAACTACGCCATTTATAACCCAGACGAAAAAGCCACAACCTAAACAGGACTCAATGACACCCAATAAATGTATACGGTTACATTTTTAATAACCGCAAAAATGAAACGTTTACACATCATTTTCAGCATTAATTAGGATTTATTTTCTACAAAAAACCATTTTTAAGCAAAATAAAACCACTCAGCTATTGCCCGATTTCATTCCCCTGTGTAGCATTTTCACTATCAAAGGTCGCGTTTACTGGCGTGTCGCGGCTAGTCCATGGCGCCGCCTAATCCGCGCCAATTCTTTTTTGAGCCAACACCATGAAACAGCGTAAACCTATAGTCATCGCCAACTGGAAACTGAACGGCGGTCTGGATCTAATCTGCACCTCCGTGGCGTCGTTTATCGGCAAACACTTCGCTGCACAAATCGCCATCTGCCCGCCCTATTTGTACATGCGCGACATGATGACCTTTTTGCAGTATTCAGAATTGCAGATTGGCAGTCAGAACGTCAGCCGCTATGAATCCGGCGCCTACACCGGCGAGACCTCCGCGCAGATGCTTAAACAAGCGGGCTGCTCGCTGTGTTTGATCGGCCACTCGGAACGCCGCGCCATGTTTGCGGAGAATAACGAGGGCTGCCAGATCAAAGTACGCACCGCATTGAATCAAGGTTTACTGCCCGTGCTCTGTGTTGGCGAAAACAAGCAGCAGCGCGAGAGCAATATCACCGAGGAAATTCTGCGCGAACAATTGCGCGGCGGCCTTACCGGCATTGACCTTTCCGGCAAAGATCTGTGTGTAGCCTATGAACCGGTATGGGCCATTGGCACCGGCCTTGCAGCAACACCGGCAATTGCACAGCAAGTCCACCAATTTATTCGCGCCGAACTCACGCAGATTTTTGACGCAGACACAGCAAACCGCGTGCGTATTCTTTACGGCGGCAGCGTGACCAAAAGCAACGCGCGGGATTTATTGCAGCAAACCGATATCGACGGCCTACTCGTTGGCGGCGCCAGTCTGGACCCGGGCCATTTCCGCGCGATTTGCGAACAGGCATCCGAACTTGCAGAGATTGATGATTAATTTATGTTGTTGTCGTCACTCCCGCACGCGGGAGTCCAGCTTTTGATGTTACGTTAAAACCTATGGATCCCCGCTAAGTGGGGGCGCCTAGCTGAGGATGACGACTCCCTTTTAAAAGACGAGTTGCTACTCCAATAAAACAATCAAAAAGAAAAACTAAAAAAACTAATCGGCGAACAACACGGTCATCACAAAAAAATCAACCACAGCTCAGGATTTGATGATGAACAGTCTCGCTAACCTTGTTGCCCCCGGCGTTGCCACTGGCGATGCCGTAAAAACCCTATTCAATGCTGCCAAAGCCGGCGGTTTTGCCTACCCAGCCGTAAACGCAGCCAACACCAATACGATTAATGCCACGCTCGAAGCAGCTAGCAAAGTCAATTCACCGGTGATTGTGCAATTGTCGCAGGGCGGCTCTGCTTTTTTTCTCGGTAAAAGCATCAAACTCGAAGGCCAGGGCAGTTCTATACTCGGCTCCATTGCCGCCGCGCACTATGTACATACAGTTGCCGAAGCCTATGGCGTACCGGTGATTTTGCACACTGACCACGCCGCGAAAAAATTATTGCCCTGGATCGATGGCCTGCTCGATGCCAGCGAAAAACATTTTGCCGCAACCGGTGCGCCGCTGTTCAGCTCACACATGATCGATTTGTCGGAAGAGTCGCTGCAAGAAAATATCGAAATTTCTGCCGCCTATTTGGCGCGTATGCACAAAATGGGCATCACGCTGGAAATCGAACTGGGTTGCACTGGTGGTGAAGAAGATGGCGTAGACAATAGCCATCTGGATAATTCCGCGCTCTACACCCAACCAGAAGATGTCGCCTACGCATACGAAAAATTGCGCCCGATCAGCGACAAATTTTCCATCGCCGCCTCCTTCGGCAATGTGCACGGTGTTTACAAACCCGGCAATGTAAAACTCACCCCGGAAATTTTGCGCAATTCACAAGCCTATGTGAGCGAAAAATTTGGTGTACCCTATAACAGTTTGGATTTTGTGTTTCACGGCGGTTCAGGTTCGGAAGCAGCCGATATCACTCAGGCAATCCAATACGGTGTGGTGAAAATGAATATAGACACCGACACCCAATGGGCGTTTTGGGAGGGCACTATGAGCTTCTACAAAAACAATGCCGATTATTTACAAGGCCAGATCGGCAACCCCGATGGCGATGAAAAACCCAATAAAAAATATTACGACCCCCGCGTTTGGTTGCGCCAAAGTGAAGAGCATATGGTGAAGCGCCTTGAGCAATCCTTTGCGGATTTAAATTGCCTTAACCGTTACGTCTAAATAATGCAGGTATGTGCATGAAAAAATTATTGAATGTGTTGCGCAGCGATGAAATTGATACAGATTTAATTCAAGTCATTGAAACACTGATTGATGCCAGCAAAGAAATAGCGTTTCGCGTGCGCCAGGGAGCGCTCGCGGGCGTGCTCGGCTCCTCACAAGAGGAAAATGTTCAAGGCGAAACCCAAAAGTATTTGGATATTATTTCCAATCAACTGATGAAAGATCTATTGCTCGCCTGTGAACCGGTTGCCGCACTCGCGTCAGAAGAAGAGGACACAGTCGTCGCTGCGAATGCAACAGGGAAATACCTGGTTGCATTCGACCCATTAGACGGCTCTTCCAATATCGACATCAATGGCCAGATCGGAACTATTTTCAGTATTTATCGCGCGCTCGATTCAATACCCCATCACAGCGAATTGCAATTTAGTCAAAAAGGTTCACAACAAGTCTGCGCCGGTTACGTGCTCTATGGCCCGTCGACACTCTTGGCCATTACGACCGGCAATGGCACGCGCTGTTTTACGCTCGATTCACGGCAGGGCGATTTTTTACTGACCAGCGACAAGATTCAAATCGCCAAAGACACGCAGGAATTTGCCATCAACATGAGCAACTCGCGTTTTTGGAATGAGGCAATGAAAAGCTACATTAATGATCTTGTTCTAGGCGAAACCGGCCCGCGCGCAAAACGGTTTAACATGCGCTGGAATGCCGCGATGGTGGGCGATGTACATAGAGTATTAACCCGCGGTGGAATATTTTTGTACCCATCCGACAGTCGCAATGCCAAACAACCAGCCAAATTGCGTTTACTCTATGAAGCGAATCCAATGGCGATGCTAATTGAAAATGCCGGCGGCAAAGCACACAGCGAAACCCAGCGTATTTTGGACATTCAACCGCAGCAATTGCATGAAAGGGTAGCGGTGATTTTGGGCTCGGCGAATGAGGTTAGTGAGTGTTTGGCTTATTTATAAACACGAGTGTCACGATGGTGCTGTTACTGCTATTTACGCGCAAACTTCAACACCTTGGCTGCCGACATCACTTTGTTGGCCAAAGCATTTTGTTGCTCGGCACCTTCCGCTAAACGCGCAATCGCAATATCCGTTTCATTAATGCCGGTAACAAGATTGATTAAACGGCCGCGCATAGCCAATGCGCGGCTGCTTTCATCCTGCGCTCTGCTATTAATTTGTTGCGCAAGTTCACTCGCATCTGCTACTGATTGCTGCACGCTGCTCAGTGAATTCTGGGTGGCTTGAGTTTCTTGCAAACAGGTCTGCGCGGTTTTTTGCTCCGCATCCAAACCTTCGGAGATTTGCTGCACAGTCGTGCGCAAATGAGCAATCATGGTATTGATTTCACCGGTCGCTTTTTGTGTATCAAACGACAGGCGGCGCACTTCTTCGGCGACTACGGCAAAACCACGCCCGTGTTCTCCCGCACGTGCCGCTTCAATCGCTGCATTTAGTGCGAGCAAATTAGTTTGCTCGGCGACGCTGTGAATCGTATCCAATACCGAGCCGATATTATCGGTTGCGGTGCGCAGCTCCCCCAGAGTTGAACAGGAATGGCCAACCTGTTCGGCCAATGTTTGCATTTGCGCAACGACTGTAAGTACACGGGATTTTCCATCGCTCGCGGCAATCATGGCCTGATTCACTTTATGACTCACTGCATCCAAACGATCAGTCATATCCGCCATGGATTTCACTACCGCTTCCGTCTCCGCACCAACCTGATTCATCTCGTGTCGCTGGCGTGCAGTTTCATCGCGACACTGGCGAGTCGTGGTGACATTCTCCAGCGCGCCCAGCAAACTCTGTTCACTGGATTGATTCACTTGGGTTAACACGCTATTTAATTCTGAAAATAAAAAATTCAACGACCGACTCATCTCGCCAATTTCATCCTGACCCTGCGCAGGGAATTGGCTGGCAAGATTTTTTTCTTGCGCAGCCTGTTTAATGGTCTGCGCCAAACGCGCCAGTGGATTGCCAATATATTGCGCAAAAATATAGGCAACACCGGCGGCAATCAGCGACAACAACACACAGGCGATTATCACGCTGCGCCACACGGTTTGCTCCAGATTATTAAGCGAGGCAAATACTTCTTTGGGTGACTGCTGTGCGACCAAAGCAAAGCGTTGATTGTGAATTTGCAACGGCTGCCAACTCATCAATACTGTATGTTGCGTAATATCCTGCTGCTCGCCCAGACCACTTTTACCCGCCAACGCTTGCGCGACAGCATCGATATTGATAGGCAACTGCGTATCGGATAATTCCTCTTGTGCGCGCAACCCGGTAATCAGTGAGCGATTCGAATCCACCAAATAAATATCACCGGTTTCACCCAACCCCAACGTGCGCCACTGTTGATTGGCGCTAATAATATTACTCAAGCGTGCCGCCGGAATTTCCGCAATTAAAAAACCAATCGCTTTGGTGGGGCTTTGCACATCGTGAAAAACCGGCACACCTAAATACACCAGATGTTCGCCAAACCGCCACTCACTGTGATGGAATTCCGACAAGAGCAATTGATCGGCCTGCGCATTTTGCAATTGTGTGGCGAGCGCAGCTAAAGCAGATTTGGCAAAGGGGCCATCTTTTAAAGAGCTACCCAGCACCGGCGTTTTAGCGACTGAATAAATCACCGCAAGGCTTTGGCTATCCACCATCAATAAATCCGTAAAACCAAAACGTTTCACCAAATCGCGAAAACTACTTTGGTAGCGGCGATGCTGCTGCCCATAAATAGTCGCATCGGCGGCATCATCCATTAACGCCAATTGCGCGATAGGCTGTGAATTTTTTTGCAGATAGTGATGCTGAATTAACAGCGCCTCCAGCGACAACTGCTGCACCCAGTGTTTAACATCCGGCGCCGCCGCGCGATTGATAAGGCGGTCGTGCGGCAAATAGGTTTGTTCATACCAATCGTTCAATTGCGCGGGCAATTCTTCAACCGGTGCCGCGCTCACTTCATAGCGATAAGAGGCAAACGGGCGCACCAAAGCGTACACCGCCTCCTGCGTCATACGCCCGTGTGAGAGCGATAACAACAAATCGGAATAACTGGAGAACTGGGAATTAATCGCCTGCGCGCGACTTTGCGCCAAGGCTTGGAATTGCTGCTCCAAATTGTGCGACAAAGCTTGTTTGGACTCTTTAAGAGCCAACCAACCAGTTGCACCCGCCGCCAATACCACGGCAATGCCAGTCATGGGATGGCACCTAACATTAAACGCGCTGAGATTTTCATAGACGCACTAAATTGAAAGAATAAGGACTCTTCAATCTAGGCAGATAAGATGACATTTTAATGACAAAAAAATCTACGCGAAAATTAATACACAAAAAAACAAATAGAAGAAATTATAGTTTTAAGGATTTTAATAAAATTGCAAAAATGTTATCAATAAAGACTGCGACAATCTTGCACAGCCTTTCCCGCTAAATATCTTCAATTATTTGCCTATGGATAGCCTAAGACTCAAGGAATAATAGTTAAATAAACCCCCTTAACATTTTGCGTTCTCACCTCAACAGTGCTCGCATGTTGGCCGGGTTTAAATTCGATGGCGGCGTAGCCGTTTGCCATTTCAATAATACTGCTGCCGGTGGGTGTTCCTTGATTTTCAAGTAGCTGGCCGTTTTCATCTAAGGTAGAAAAATAAGCGCGCTCGGAAAAATCCAAGACGCGATTGCCGTTGACATCCACTGCTTCTGCTTCAATTAATACTCGCTGCTTATCAATTGCTGTTGAGCTTAATTTTAATGTTGCAAACGGCCCATGATGCCCAATCAGATAGGTGACATTTAACGTGTCTTCTACTTGCACCTGATCGCTGCGGCCAGTAACTCTCAATTCGTTAACACCGGCAATAAAGGGCACTTGCCACACCAGTCCGCCCGCCGGAAATTCTGCTGGTTTTCGCTCTTTCGCCCCCAAACTTTTTCCGTTTAAAAATAATTCAGCACTGTTGGTGTTGCAAAACGCTTTTACCGGGCGCCCTTCTTTTGGCCCTTCGCGATGAGTCCAACTTTTAGATTCTATATAGCAGAATGGTTTTTTTGACCAATAGCTGGCAAAAACATAATAGGCATCTTTTGGTTTTCCGTTGCGATCTACCAACCCTTTTTGATTCATATAGGGCAGCGGATTTTCCGGGCGCAAGGGCGTAGCAAAATCTTTAAACGCCCACTGGGCATTACCGGAAAAATTGGGTGTTGACTCAGAAATATGTAAATGCCAATCAAATAAATTAACGATGTAATTTTCATTCCAGTCGCTATTTTTCGCCGGGTTGGCCACTACTGCCTGATTCATAGCCTCCTCCACTGAAACCTGCGCGCCTTCAATGCCTTTAATGCCAATTGGATTTTCCGAGTGGCGCCCGACATGGCTGGAGCCGCCGTATTCCATATGCAAAAACGCGGGATAATCCTTCATGGCCATAGTGATGGCCTCTTCATATTGCCCATAAGCGCCGCCATACCAGCCTGCCCAAATCGAAGGCGAAAACGCATCGACAATAGTTGCCGCAGGATAAAATTTTCGCAGCGTGGTTAAACGCGAAGTATCCTGCTGTTTAACCAATGCATTTAATTTTTTTATATAATTGGCAACCACTTGATCATCGCCACCGCCGGGAAAATCTTCTTCCCAATACATTTCGTTGCCGAGCGACCAGAAGGCGATGCTGGGGTGATTATAATTTTGCGCAATTTGCCGAGTGAGATAAGACTCGGTATTTTGTTCCCAAACTTCGCCGCCTTTGCCGCCGCGACACCAAGGCAGCTCGTCCCACAGAATTAAACCCAACTCATCCGCGGCGCGATAGACTTCCGGGTCTTGCGGGTAGTGCGCCAAGCGCACAAAATTTGCGCCCATATCTTTAATCATTTGCATATCGCGACGGTGCATTTCATTTGGAAGCGCCGCTCCCACTCCCGCCGACTCTTCATGGCGATGGGTGCCGCGAATTAACATGCGTTCACCATTTACAAAAAAACCTTGATGCGGACGCATTTCAAACCAGCGATAGCCAAAGCGATCACTCAGTTCATGCTGCACTGCGCCGGATTTATCCAATAACTGCACATTGATGGCATAGAGATTAGGTGTATCCACTGACCACAATTCGGGTTGCGCTAATTCATCAAAAATAATTTTTGCGGCTGTGTTGTCGCCATTTACGGGCACTAGTTTTTCTTGCAGCACATCACCTTGGGGCGATAGCAATTTCGCTCGCAATTGCAATTCATTTGCAGCGCCCGCTGGCAGTTGTTTAGCTAATTGATTGAGCTGCACATCAACAAACGTTTGTGCAGCTTCATGGCTGACAATGGGAGTATTAATCGCCAGCCGCTCGATAAAAGTATCTGGCAGTGTTTTTAACCAGACATCACGAATAATGCCGCCATGAATAAAAAAGTCAGCTTTTTGCGAGGGAATTAAATTGGGATTATAGGCATTACTCACGCGCACCAATAATTCATTTAATTGGCCACGCTTGAGGTGAGGAGTTAAATCAATCGTAAAACCGATATAGCCACCCACATTTTTTCCCGCCAGTTCACCATTGAGATAAACCTCGGTTTCCATATTGGCGCCTTCAAAATACAACAACTGACGCAATTGCTGTGCACCGGTAAATTGTTTTTTATACCAGCTGGCACTGCGCCGGTAACCCGGTGCAGCATCAACCGTATCGGTTGCGTTCCAGGTATGGGGCAATTGCACAGTTTGCCATTCTGGTTCAGCGGCAACCGCCTTGACATCGGTCAGGGCTTTTTCAAGGTACAACCAATTATCATTAAATAATTGCGTCTGCACTTGTTCCGGCGGCAATTGATTTTTGTTTTGCGGGGTTTCTGCTTGCTCGGGTGAGCAAGCGCTTAACAATATAACCAAGCTGATTAACCTAGCTATAACAAGAGTTTTAACGGTTGTTAAACAAAGAGATGAGTGATTGTATCTGGTCATGACAAAACCTGAGCAATAAGCGCCGCAAAAAACAAACCCGTTTTAAATGAGATAGGGTTTATTTTTGGCTGGCACTGTAATTGAAATACATGAGTTAAATTATGTTGTGCACTGTATCAATAGGCACAGAATGAGAATTTTTTCGCGTTATTATCACTTGGTTTTTTATTGGGCGAGGGAAAACTTGAGCCCAGCAATAAATTGCATTGTGACCACTGCGAACTCGCAGGCGCTATATCAGCATAAGCGCTAGGAGATAGTTTATAGCGGCGGATATACTCGGGTAACAAAGGCACGATAATATCGGCTTCAATTTCCAGCTCTTCAGTTCCGCCCCAATTTTTTTCCTGCCGCATCCGTGTCAACAAATAATCCATACCCTGTTTGATATTGGATTGTTTGGTGGAAGGGTATTGCCATAAATCTACACCAATACTTTCTGCTATATGGGCGACACCAAAAAACGCCTGTAGATTAAATACGCTGTAATGGAAAGGGCGTGTGCGCGCCAATTCAAGTTTTTGTTTCCCCTGGTGGTCAAAATGCGCTTTCATGCGAGACTGGGTGCGAGCAATGGTTTCGCGCACCACATCATCACGCCCCACATAGCGGGCAATAGCCGCAACTTGAAAATCATAAAAAGTACCGTGATTGTTGAGCGTGTTTCGCTCCTCAATACCCAGTGGACTTTCCAGTAACCAATCGAGATAAGTATTAAACCACTGTTGTAACCCAGCCGATTCTTTAGCGCTGATTTGGCCTGAAGGCTGCACCAACAAAATGCTATCTAATACGCGATAAAATAATCGGGTGTCGATAATACCTATGCCGCGCCCAGTAAATTTTCCCGGAATTGCCTGAGCGTATTGCAAATGCGGATTCATTTTTGTGGCTTCATCCAAAAACCAAACCCGCACCAGCTCCGCGGTTTTTTGTGCATAGGCTTTATTGCCGGTAAAAAAATACGCAGTACTTAGAATATGAGTGGCATCTACAAGGCCGTTAAAGGAAACTTTATCGGAAAATTTATCGCGTGATGCCGGATTTATTTTTCCATCCAATTGAATCCAGGGCATGCCGTCTTTAGTTTCAGGATTGGGCCACCAGTAGGGAGCAAAACTAAAATAATCATGGGCGTTGCCGCTGGCAGGTAATACTTTTTTATTCACCACACTAAAAGGTTTTATCTTCAGTAACTTTTTTGCCTCCGCATCCAACTGCGCAACGGCTGCACCTACAGCAGTATCACCCGCTTGCAAACGAGCCCGTGCTGCCACCAATTGTTCATAGGGTAAACGTACCGTTTCTGTTATGACTACTTTCGCGGAAGCATCTGCTGGGGCAGCAAGGCTATGCCCCACAATACTATTGCCAACAACCAGAACACATAACAGTGCCCATGCACCCAGTGAACAGCGCGGTTTCGTTTTCATTTTTCTCTCACCTTTTGTGCTAATTATTTTTTATGTTTTTTTACAGTATCGTTATCAATGCCAGATTATTGCTGCCCGGCTAATTTGTAGACTTCTGTCGCCGCTAACAGAAAAGCACCGGCGCCATAGAGCTCGGTATCTTTTTTGGTAGCGCTGCCCGGTGCAAACCCAACTTGTTGCACCCAACCCATGCGGCCGTTTTTATCCACACTGCGCACCAGTGATTGCCAGCCTTTTTCAATTACCGGCATATAAGTCGCGTGATCCAGATAACCATTATTTACGCCCCAGGCCAATCCAAATACCAACAAGCCGGTGCCGCTCGATTCAGGTGTTGCTTTGGCAGATGTGTCCAACAGTGATGAAGGCCAGCTGCCATCGGCATTTTGCGCCGCGCGAATATGCTTGCTCATATTCGAAAATAATTCGATGTAATCAGCACGCTTGGCAAAATCTTTAGGCAAATGCGGAATAGTGCGCGCTATACCTGCCAGTACCCAGCCATTGCCGCGCCCCCAATATATCGCTTTGCCATTTTTGTCGCGCTGAGTGAAGAAGCGACTGTCGCGCAGAAAAAGGTGCTCTTCTTTGTTGTAGAGATAGTCGGTGGCGAACCAAAACTCTTTATCCATAAATTCCAAATAACGTTTATCACCGGTGATTTGACTAAGCTCTGCCCAGACTGGCGGCGCCATAAAAAGTGCGTCAGCCCAACACCAGCGCTGTGTACACCAGGGGTCTTCAAAGCGGCGATTAGCCGTATTCATTACTTCCATTTCCGGCGCTTCGAACTCAAGTGTGCGCTCACTCGGATGTGCCAACACCCAATTAAAGGTTTGCTGTAAATTGGCAATCATGTGTTTGTCGCCGTAACGTTGATACAAGTCCATGTAGACCTGCCCCATGGCATGATCGTCGGCGTGATAAAAACGCGGGCCAAGTTTCCATTCATTGACAGCGGAGATATTGCGGATCGCTTGAATGTAAGCCTGATCATTGCGGGTTTCACCCCACATCAACAGGCCGATGTTAAAGGTGGCGTAAATCCAGCCCTGCGGAATGGCACTGGCGCGCTCTTCCGGGCGCATTTGATTGGAGCGGATGTCGTAGCGGCTGAGTTGCCAATCGGCCACTTGGTTAGCGATGGCGGCGATGCTGTCTTGCTGCAACTGCGCACTGAAACGCTGCGCTTGAGTACCGGGCGCCTGATAGGGAACTGGCTCCAGCCATTTTTCAGTGGAGTAGGCAGGCTCTTCGGCCAACGCATTAACCACCGAACAACCCACCAGCGCCAAGATTAAATGTGCAGACTTCATACTCAACCCTCTCTTATCTTTTAAAGTGGTAATGTGGCATTACCAATTATCCTATAGTATATTGCCTTAAATACAAACTTATTTGCATCTTTTTACCTTCAACAATAAGGCGCGGTAATGATGAACAATATCGGTTATAGCTTGATCCTAACTGGCCTATGCCTGAGCCAATTAACGCTTGGCGATACACTGCAAACTAGCGACAGAGTTGCCCGCAGCCTATGGCTGGAGGCGCACAACCCGCTGCCGAGCGAGCGCAACAATGCCGCCACACTGATCCCGCTGAGCCTGCTCAAACCGCTGCTGGGCGATAAACCAAATGCCCCATTGCTTACCGAGATCAATCATCAGGCAGTCGCCAACCAGTGGCTCGACACTGATCACAACGGCAAGCCAGACACCCTATTAGTCATAGCGGACTATCGCGCAAATGCCAGCATTCGCATTCAGATCAGCCTTCCTCTGCACGGCCAATTGGCGCTGCAATACCCCCAACTCACCCAAGCGGAAATGGGCTTACGGCTTGGTGGCACGGCCAATGCGGAAGGTGTTTACAGCGGCGGCAACTATTACCCTGTGCAGCAAATGACACTGCCGCCAGCGCATAAAATTGGCGACAAACTGTTTAAATATGAAGGCTTTGGCTGGGAGTCAGACCGCATCGCTTACCGTTTTTATTTTGATCAGCGCGGTTTGGTCGATATTTTTGGCAAGCGCATTCCGGAGTTGGTACTAGGCCGCGTCGGACTGGACAAGGGTGATTATCACACCCTTAGCGATTGGGGCATGGATGTACTCAAAGTCGGCCCCTCACTCGGTTTAGGCGGGGTGGCGGGGTGGCGCAATGGCGAGGCACAACACCCAGCGCCCGCAACCCAGCAAGTGCACCTCAAGAGCGGCCCACTAGCATCATCAGCGCACCTGACCCAAGCAGGCTGGAAACTGGGCAAAGATACTGTGGCTCTAACCCGCAATTTCAGTATTCAAGCTCACTCCTACCTAACGCACACCCAAGTCAACAGCAGCAAGCCCTTGAAGCAAGTGGCGATTGGCATAGTGAAGCACAACGTCAGCAAGCTGGAATATCTTAAGGCTGACAGCGAATGGAATTATCTGGCGACCTTTGGTCAACAAAGTTTGGGCAATGATGGCTTGGGCATGATGCTGTTCTTTCGCCATAATGACCTGCAACAAACCAGCAGCGATGAGTTTAATGAACTGGTCATTCTTAAGATGGATAAAAGCCAGGATTATTATTTTGGCGCCCGCTGGGAGGGCGAAGCCCCTACGGCTCTCACCGCCACCGCCTTTTCAGCATTTTTAGAGCAAACCCGCGCTGAACTTAACAATCCCATCACGATAAGCCCATTACAGTAAGCCCATTGCAACAGCCCATCAAACCAAGCCTATCAAACTGGGGCCGCGCACTGGCCCCATCAACGCGCACTGGCCCCATCAAAACAAACCTTACCAAGTAGACATAGACGCGAATTTTTATGCCAATTTGATTACATCTCAAACCGGTAAGGCCACTTGACAGCAAGATATTAATACCTGAGTATAGTAAAACACTCGTCGAGTTTGTTTTCTGAGCACAGCGACGATGGATGAAAAACCAGAGCAAGCAATAATCAATAACTAGAACCTGTAATCTCCAAGGGTAATCACATGAAACAAAACACGTCACACCTGACTACACCCCTGTTTACCAAAACCCTGTTAAGCGCGCTTATCGCCCTAAGCGCTAGCGGTGCTTACGCGCAAGACAACACTGCGCCAGGTGCCGTCGAAGAGGTATTGGTCACCGGGCAATTCCAGCGCAACTTGCAAAACGCGCTGGATATCAAACGCAACTCAACCACGATTGTCGACGGTGTTTCTGCCGATGATATCGGCAGCTTGCCCGCTCTCGATATGGGTGAAGCCCTGCAAGCAGTAGCCGGTGTACAACTCAACCGCGAAGGTGAGCGCCGCGAATCCAGTGTGAACTTGCGCGGCCTGCCTGCAGGCTTTGTGTTGACTACCGTTAACGGTCAGCAAATGGCAACGCCGACCCGCGTGAACAACCTCGAGTCCAGCCCCTTTGGCGCCGCCTCACCACTGGGCGCATTTGACCCGGCTGTATTCAGCGGCATTCAAGTGATCAAGACCACTACCGCAAACATGATTGAAGGCGGTATTTCCGGCACCATCAATCAAGCCGTAGGTGGTGCGCTCAAACAGCGCGATGGCAAATATGTAGTCTCCATCGCCAACCGCTACGAAGATTTGGAAGAATCAAACGATCCGGAAATTGTACTGAGCGCGTCCAAACACCTAATTGCAGATACCTTGGCAGCCACAGCTACCTTTGCCACCTCTGACCAAACCTTCCGTCGCGACACCATTAAAATCAACCAATACAACGATTTAACCACTGGCAATTTCCGCGGTGCCAACGGTGAAACACTGGCGGCCTGGAAAACTGCAAATGGCTTAAACGCCAATGACACAGTGCAAATTCCCGGCGAATTGCGCCAGGGTTCAGAAATCAGCGAAGGTAGCCGCACCTCTTTCTCTGGTGGCCTCGAGTGGCAAACCACTGACGCCCTGAAGCTGGGCTACAACCTGATGTATACCAATCGCGATATGGATCAGAACACCCAGCAAGAACTGGATCTGCGCCCGCGCACTTCTGGCACTCGCATCACCCCCCTGTCAGCGCCATTTGCGACCGGTAAAGATGCTACTTCAGGCGGTAAACTCTACAGTGTCAGCGACATCGCTTTTACTAATGTGCAGTACGGCGCAACCTCGCGCATTTATGATCTTCAGGAGGAATCCGTCGCTCATATTTTTGATGCTGTCTGGGAGCTTGACCGTTGGACATTGGATGCAAAAGCGACACTTTCCAACTCGGAAAGTGTGCAAAGTGAAGTTTTCTTTTCGCCCACCTACCGTGTAGCAAGCGGCGCCAATGGCAACAATGGCATTAGCGGCACGCTGATGACCGGACGCGGCGAAATAGGCAATTTTGATGTGTCACTTACCGGTGCCGGCAAGAGTGCCAGCGACTCGCTCAGCCTGGATCAAGCCTGGGTAAACAGCAATGCACTCTCAACCGGTGCGGACGTGGCATCTGCTGCCCCCAACTTAATCAGAACCACCCTCACTGGTTCCTATCGCAAGCTGGAACTGGAAAACAATGCCGCCGAAGCCAATGCCAAATACATGATTGAAATGGGTCCATTGGAAAGCGTTCAATTTGGCGGCCGCTACTCAACCGAGTCGCAAGACTTTGTTAACTTGAGAAACTCACCTGCGGGCATTAATTTCAGTGGTATTTACAACAACTCGGTAAAAACCAATCCGCACTACTACAGCAATGGCGCCAGCAGCTTTTTTGGCGGCGAAGCACCCGGTTTTGCCGGCCCGGATCAAGGCTGGTTTGCAATTGATGTCGATAAATTACTGCCGCAATTGACGGCGACTATCGATATCAGCAAGGTCGCCCCACTGAATGGTGAACAACCTGTGATAGTACCTGGCACCGGTTTGGTACAACGCGCCGGTCAGCAAACTGCATTCCCCGCTTACCAAGCGGATATAGACACAGTTGCGCTCTACGCCATGTCTGATTTTAAATTCGAGATGGGTAATATTCCGGTTGCATTGAATGTTGGTGCGCGCTGGTTGACCTCCGATGTAAGCTCACGCGGATTGCTGTTTAAAGTCGGTCAGCCAATAGATCAATCAACAGAAGTTGAAAACAAAGACGACTACAACTTCTTATTGCCTAGCCTGAACGCCGGTTTCGATTTAACCGACGATTTAAAACTGCGTTTAGCTTACAACCAAACCATCGTGCGCCCGAACATCGCCACCGTAAGCCCGTTGACCACTGTACGTGAACTCGACGGCGCCACCGGTTCAATTGATGTGCGTCTGTCCGGTGCGCAACTCGAACCACTGCAAGCAGAGTCGTTTGATTTGTCATTAGAGTGGTACAACCGCGAAGGCAGCTCCGTTAGCCTTGCACTGTTCCGCAAAGATATCGATGGCTACTTTGCCAATGTGAATTTCTGTAACGAACCTATCTTGCGTAAATACGGCATAGATTCAGAAACCGTGGGTGCATTGACCTACTCTAACGGCGAATGTACCACCCCGGAACTAACCCCCGGCTTGCCAACAACAGGTCAACCAAAGCCAGTTACCATTAATCAGCTGCAAAACTCTGATGAAACCTCTGTGCTGACCGGCGCTGAATTGTCGATCCAACAAAACCTGAGCTTCCTGCCTTATCCATGGGATGGTTTGGGTGGTGTGATTAACTACTCGCGTATTAATCAGGACGACGACGAACTGACCACCAATAAAATTGTGGGCATTTCTGAAGGCACTACCAACCTGATTGTTTACTTCGAACAGGGTGATGCAGGTGTGCGCCTCTCCTACAACTACAGAACCGAATACGATCTGGAAAGCACCAACGCAATTGCCGGTGTTGGCACAGGCTTTAACGGTGCAGGCGATAAAAGTGTGAAAGCAGCAGGCCGTTTGGATTTGTCTGCCTACTACAAAATCACCGATGACTTAACCATCAACTTTAAAGCCTACAACCTGACCGATACGTTGTATGAAGAGTATCAAGATACTGAATACCAACCACGCGCAACCCACTACGATGGCAAAACCTACGTATTGCAAGCGAAGTATCAGTTCTAATTAGTAAGTTATAAAAGCAAAAGCCCCATAGTATTTACGTACTATGGGGCTTTTTGTTATCTATTAAAAAATGGGCAACTAAGGTGCAGGGGTAAACCACAATTTTTTATTCTTCAGTAACGAATAATCATTAAACGATGGATTATTAATTTCAATAATCGTGCGCCCACTCAACTTTGCCTTAGCGATATCATCGGCGTAATGGCGATTAAATAGCGCTTCCAAATCACCATTCTCCACCATTTTTGTTAAGCCAGCCTCAAGCCGACGCGCCAAGCGCGGTTCAGCAGGCGATACATAAGTGTAAGTAGGCATGATCATATACAACGCCAAATTCGGCTCCACTACAACATCTGGAGCCACCGCCTTGCGCACTGCCAACTCATCATAAATTTCATGAATACCGCGCGGAATATAATGAAAGCGGCGATTTTCCAACATCAGAAACAAACCATCGTAAGTTTGCGCACGCCGTATTTTAAAACCAGCATCGGCCATTATTGCCGTGGTTATCCATTCATTTTGCAAACCCGCCGTCAGCTTTTTTAAATCTTCGGCAGTTTTTACCTTGGCAAACAGCGGAATATCGGCCTGATGAATTAACAGCAGGCGATAACTAAGAATGCCGCGGCGAATAGGTATTTTAATCGGGATAGTATTTTTATTGAGATTTTCGCTGGCTGGAGAAAAATACACATTAATCAAAGTGCCAGTGTGCAGAGCGGCCTGTGCGCGATTGCGCATCATAGGCGTGCCAATCATCTGAATCTCAAACTCACCATACTCCTCAACCGTCAGCGTTAAGGCGCGCTCCAGTAATTCATTTTTATAATTAAAACGTACATCCAGCTCGGATTGAGTTTGTGGCAATTTTACGACATCAAGCGCAAAACTGGCCGCAGACTCAATCAAAGTAGCGATTATTAAACCGAAACACAAAAACTGGCGCATAAATTTATTGGCCGCAAGAAATCAAAAGCATCACCTCGAATACTTGATTATATACAGAAGCAGCCCGCGCAACGCAAAATGAAAAAACCCGCGACAGCATGCTGTGGCGGGTGAAAATTAAGAGCTACGGTCATTACTCTTAATATAGATGGGAACATCTATGCTACTAATGCGCTCGAAACCTAACTAAGCCCGAACAAACCAGCACCATAGAAGCCAAGATACAGCAATATAATTGGTAAGGCAACCCTACCACTTATATTTATTTACTTTTTCGCCAAAAAAGAGGTTTTTTAGTGAATGCAGCCGATTTTAGGGAAAAAAATTGAATGAAACCCGTTCCAACACCTAACAATTTCACTTGCATACAAGTATATTTGACTTATCACTTGAAAAAATTAAGCCGATGAGTTTTAATTGGCTAAGTGGTAATGCCAGTTTTGCTCTAGTTGAATTGGCAAGCTACCGCCGGGCAAAAGCCGCTGCGCAATAGACGCTATAACCGCTACTCCAGCCCAGGCAGATACAATGCGTTATATTTATTGAATTCCACTTTAGGGTAGGTAATAGCCATGCAAGAAACCTGGCGCTGGTTTGGCCCCAACGACTCCATCTCGTTAGAGAAAATTATTCAAGCCGGTGCGTCCGGCATTGTCAGCTCATTGCATGAGATTCCAACTGGCGAAGCTTGGCCATTGGACGCTATTCAAGCGCGCAAAAAAATCATTGAAGATGCGGGTCTTGAGTGGTCAGTGATCGAAAGTATTCCGATGCACAATGACATCAAAACCCGCACCCGCAATTTCCAGCGCTATATCGACAATTACAAAGAATCGATTCTCAATGCGGGCAAAGCGGGCGTTAAAGTGGTGTGCTACAACTTTATGCCAGTGGTGGATTGGACGCGCACCAACCTCATGTATTTGCTGCCCAATGCCAGCCACGCACTGCGTTTTGAGATGACTGACTTTGCCGCTTACGATGTCTACCTGCTACAACGCGCAGGTGCAGAGGCAGATTATTCGCCACAGGTTATGGCGCGCGCTAAAGAGCGCTTTGATGCCATGAGCGATGAAGAAAAAATCTTGCTGGAAAAAAATATTATTGCCGGTTTGCCCGGCGGTGAAGGTTCTTACACGCGCGATACTATACGCGCCGCCATCCAACAATTTATCGACCTCGGTACCGAGGGCATGCGCGAACACCTGTTCCAATTTTTACGCGAAATTATTCCGGTGGCCGAAAGTGTCGGCGTGAAAATGTGTATTCACCCGGATGATCCGCCGTTCTCTCTCTTCGGCTTGCCACGCGTAGTCTCTACCGCTGATGACGCGCGTAAAATTTTGCAAGCAGTGCCCAGTGAGTCCAACGGTTTAACCCTCTGCGCTGGCTCCTATGGAGCACGTGGTGATAATGACCTAGTTGCTATGGCCAATGAATTTGGCCCGCGCATTTACTTCGTGCACTTGCGCAATGTCACTCGTGAAGAAGATGGTTCGTTTTTCGAAGCGGAACATTTGAATGGCGATAACGATATGGTTGGTCTAGTGAATGCTTTGCTGTGTGAAGAACGCCGTCGTAACAAAGCAGGTGAAAGTAATTTTTGCATTCCCATGCGCCCCGATCATGGCCATTTAATGGGTGATGAAATAGGCAAAGCCGATGTTAAACCAGGTTACTCCTATGCAGGCCGCATGAAAGGTTTGGCAGAGTTGCGCGGTGTTATCCACACACTGGAAACCTTGCAAAAAAGAAACTCTCTGGCCCTGTAACGGTAAAAGCGGTCTTGTTCCACCAATAGAAAGCCCCGCCATTGCGCGGGGTTTTTTTGTTACATTTTCAATTGCAAATCAAATTTATTGCGCGCGAATTTTTAGAAACTTACAACCATTCGATGGCTCAATTTTTACTTTAGTGCCGGTGATATTGGTTGCCGCCTCATAGTTATCCGGCACATTCAACACACCACTACCATCGATAGAAATGACATTCCCTCTGAAATCACATGCACTATTAGCATCGCTATCCCACACCGCCAGAGTTTTTCCGGCAAGGCTTGCATCAAATTGCACGCAGTTGGTATTGGTGATATTAACTTCGTGAGCTGTACCCGTCGTTAAGGCCAAACACTGGCTACTGGTCGCACTTGAGCTGGAACTCGAACTACTCGTTGAACCTACTTGCCCGCTCATGCCGATGGATTTAGTGGAGACAATAAAATCATCAAAGCTGGCGTATACATCTTTTTTCGGTTGCCATTGAGCCTGTGGTGCACTTGAACCGCCAAAGAAAGTAGAGAAAAACAAGTGATTAATTTTGGTAGCGCTTTGGCCTGCAGCACGCACACCAGAGTTATCGGAATCGTCACACACCAATTGACCGTCCAACCAACCTTGTAAAACTCCGTCACGCTTGCCAGGTGAGTTTAATTTTTGCCGAATTTCAATGTGATGCCATTTACCGGTAGTCACACTCGCGTGGTAGCCTGCGGTGTCCCAAAATACACGATAAGGTTCAGCACCACTGCTGTTGTTGATTTGGTAACCGTGTAGATAAAATTCCAACTTGCCGTTTTCACGCCACATCAAACGAGTACTAAACCCGCTGCTGCCATAGGGAAAATCGGTACTACCACCCAAGCCAGGTAATTTACCGCCTTTAACAAAATCAAAACCGTTTTCAAATTTAACCCAATAAGACATATAAAGCTCATCGCCACGGTAGCCAATATCGGTTTCCCAGGTGGCACCGCTCGGTGTAGATTGATTACCAAAGGCAGGGTATTTGATTGTCGCCGCCTTGCCTGTGTGGCCACCGGCAATTATTTTTACTCGCCCATCATCTGGGCCCTTGGCGTAGCGTGTACTCCAGCTTGTTTTTATATCTTGATCACTAGCATTACCGAGCGCCAAACCTTCAAACCCATTGGAATAAATAACCTGCGCGCTTACCAGACTTGCAGTAGAAAATAACACGCCAAGCATGACGGAAATACTGTTGCTGAAATAGCTATTTTTCATTGTTACCCTCTCAGAATAGATTAGAACTACCTGACCACAGCCGAGATTCAAGTAGTTCTATTTATGATTAATAGATTCTAACTTTAATGAATTTGCATGAGTTACCAGTTGCGTTAATCAATTTTATATCCGTTCCCTTCAATGAATTAGTCGAAACATAGTTCTCGGTAATGGTAATAAAACCTGAACCGGCAACCTCTGTAGCCGCGCCGCGAAAATCACAGTCATTTTGGTCGCTATCCCACAACTGCAATGTTTTACCTGACAAATTTTGAGCAAAACGCAAACATGAATCTTTTGTTAATGCCACCTCGGTGCGCACATTAAATGGAATGTTAATAAATGATGCACAATGATTAGCGGATGGCGCAGAACTATTGCTAACACTAGACGCGGGAGCAGATGACAAGGGGGCCTTAACATTGACTGAGCGCGTGTCGGATGTTACTTGGGTACCGTCCTGCGCAATCAACAGAGCATCAATGACATAGCTACCCGTTTGTGTCGGTATCCATTCAACAGAGTAAGGCGCATCACTGTCTTGTTTTAAAAATTGTCCGTTAACACGGAAAACAATTCTATTGATACCTATTAAGTTGGTAAAAGCATTTGCAGTTAAGGTTACCGGATTGTTTAATTGAAGCTGGCTGTTATTCACAGGCGTACTCATTGATACAGATAACTGCGGCGCAACCACACTCACTGTACGTGAATCAGATATCAGCCGGGTGCCATCATTGGTAATTAACACTGAGTCAATCGTATAGCTACCAGCTTGCTCTGGACGCCATTGCGCACTGTAAGGCGCCGAACTATCTTGTGACAAATATTGTCCATTGATACGAAAGTTAACCTGAGCAATATTGTTTTTACTACTAGAGGCGTTTGCAGTCAAAGTAACATCCTGCCCCAACACAAACTGACTATTGTTGCTTGGTGAACTTATGGCAATCGAAAGAATCGGGGCGGTGACTGCAACTGATTTTGTGTAACATTTTTTTGCTGTTTTGGGTGAAGGATCACCAAAGGTTATATTATTGCATGTGACGTCACTGGTCTGCTCATAGAGATAATTGAAAAGGCCTTTTGCACCATAGGCAACATTCATAACACCAGAGACTTTTACTGTTTCATTTTCATTAGCCGCAAATGAATAGCCTTCTGGGGCTTGATCAATGTCGCCCAATCCTAAATCAATAATCTGTACATGCAAGGGTAATTTTGTGCTATCGCCTTTATCTTGCAAATAGTAGTACACCTTACCCTGATGAATTGTTAATACTCCATGATCAAATTGAGGCCCTTTGGTATCTTCATAAACAGTGTTGAAATTATTAGTGCCCCCCTTTCCTTTTTCGATAAAAGGTCTTCCGTTTTTTAGTCCGATCAGATAAACACTGTCTCCATAGGTATAAAGATTATGCCCGCCTGTAAATTCTGTAGTGTGGATAAAATCTGAAGCGCCTGCTGGCTTATAAGAATGTAAGTTTTTAGTTACATTAAACTCTTTGTCTTTGACAGTGCTAACAATATGAACATCGCCATTTTCAGTCACTGTAAAATCAAAGCCGCCAACAATATAGACCTGATTAGGTTTTGTAGTTTTAACCAAATCACCTGGTTCATATATTTTTAATGGTTGAGGATTTGCAAACGGAATGGTAATCCCTTGGCCTTTATGGTTTTTCCATTGGGTCTTGCCTGATTGGTCATCAGAGTAAGCGTAATAAATTCCATTTTGATATTCGAATTTATCATTGTTATCTGCGCTGCGAACTTGAAATGCGGTACGTAATTTTCCATTGACGTATTTCATTTCACCGTAAAGACCCCAGTTGTGCTCTGGTCCACCTGGTTTTTGGCTAGAATTAATATGGTTAAATTGGGTCATATTTGCCCATTTTCCGGTTGCCGAGTTGTAGCTGGTAAACACATAGCCACCATTATTATTTCCACCCGTTCGCATGAAAAATAATAAATCGTTATTTTCATTCAAAAAAAATGTTGGATAGGTTAGATCTGAGAATTGACTGGGATCATTCTGACCATTCAAGTTATTGTGGCCATAATCATTGGGTTCATCTGCGACAAATATATCTAAGGTAAAATCTTTATCTGAAACTGTCGCCGCATTAGTTTTGGTATAAGCGTAACGGAAATAGTCATTATTAAACTGCGAATTACTGTATGAGTGCATATCATACAGAATATGAATTTTTCCATCTTTTGGTGATATGCCCACCGCAGCAGTATTGTGCGATTCACCAATCCACGACTGACCGTTGTAACCGGTATGTCTATGGGGGAACTCAATAGTTTTTACTACACCAGTTTTAGTATTGTAGCGCGACAACATTAAGTTCCGCTCACCCTTACCGCCCTTATACCAAGTTGTAAAAATAAAATCCTCATGAACTTTAATCGCATCGCCATGCGCAGAAATAGACCTACCAAATGCATAATCCATGACATTGGGGTTGTTTTGATTGGGAGAATCGCTCTTGCGTTGAATACCATTAAAGTAAAGACCAACATCACTGACTTTGTATTGCTGCTCAAAAGTTACTGCAGCGTTTACCTCTGTCAATGAAAAAAACATCGCAATCAATGTCAGCATAGAAAGCCATCGATTTGGAAAAATCTTCGTTTGTATTGTCATAATTTCCTCTATTCATTTTAATAAGCTAACAAAACCCAAGTGAACGGCAGAGTTCATCTACTAAGCAGCAGAAATTGCTAAAGGTTATTTTTTAAAATTGAAAAATCTGGGGCGCTTAACGCCCCAGAAAAAACGCCACCACAAGTTAATTGAACTTTGCGCCAGTGACATACAGAGTAGTGGTACCGTCATGTTTATCGTCATCAGCTTCTTGACGATAAAGACCCCAGCGCCAACCATAAACAGAAGCATTACTTTCTAATGTAGGTTGAGGATGATCTTCTGCAATAACTCGTGTGCAGTTGTACCACACCTCGAATTTAAACCCGTTTGATCTAACCCGTAAGTTAAAGGGCTTACGCATCATGCCGGTATCGAGCTCAATGGTTCCTTTTCCTCTACGAGCAATTTCAAGTGAACCATCTACAGCGATAAGCCCCTGAATAATAAAGTTACTGGCATCATTGGTTTTTATTTGAAATATCGCGTATCGCTGCGCTTTATCCCAACCACTCAAATAATAATTTGCACTAAATTCATGCCAGGTAGACCCATTTGCACTGCGAGTCCAAGGCGTTGCATAAGCTTCTACCCGTGGGCGTAATATTGACGAGGTAGTATTTTGATTGCCTTCATGCAATTGAAAGCGCTGGGTATTTCCACTTTCGGTGTACCACTCAGCAAAATCAGGGAAATCAGGGCGCTCAATCGATTTATCTAAAATGGTGTGAATTTTAATGTTTTGCGGAATACCATTATCTGCATTGCTGCAGCTAGATGGAGGCTGAGGAACATCACTATTGCTTTTGGCTAGATCAATGTAATCAATGTTGGTTGCACCATCGACAAACTCGACCGTTAATCGCGTATTGGAAGCAATATTTATACTGCTAATTTTTAATAATTCCCAACTGCTCCAACCGCCGCCACTAGTCGTAACCGTGCCCAATAATTTTCCATCGGCCAGTAGTTTAATGCGTTTTCCGGCATCGCGACTGGCCACTCGTAAACTCACATCGTAGCGCCCATCAGCATTGCCGATTGCATAGTCCAAGGTTTCTCCAGCACTGGTCCAGCCAACCAAACAACCGTCCGCATTAGCGGCAACATCAACATCTAAACCGTAATAAGTACATGCAAAAGGATCAGGATTGGAATTCCCTGGGCTTAAATCATAAGCGTTGTTGTATTTTTCTGCTTCAATACGACCAGGCAGATTAAACCGGCCGGTATAACCAGTGGGTGCAAGGCTTGATCGAGAGCTGCTCGATAGTGCCACACTGGATTTGGAACTACTGGAAGGTGCCACGCTGGATTTGGAACTGGAACTGGTAGCTGTTGCGCCGCACACGCCACCACTTAGAATTGGCGTTTCTACTGCACCACCATTTTTAAGACCTTTGTACCCAAAAGAAACTGAACCGCCTGCTGCAATATTGCTGTTGTAGCTGACATTTGTCGCGGTGTATGGATTACTGCCTGTAATTGTGGCGCTATAAAAACTCGCAATGGTGTTGGTTGCATACTTAATAGATAGCGACCAACCATTAATATTTGTTGCGCCATTATTGGTAATAGTCACTGTCGCGTTGTAACCGCTCGACCATTCTTTATCAACTGTGTAGCTACAAATTGCCGCAGAAGCTTGCACAGATGAAAAACTCAAAAGAGATAACACAGAAAAAAATACTGCCTTGTATAGTTTAAGCATAAAATTTTCCTCGCAACGTTATTGGGCATGTGAATTGATCGCGCAATCTAACCAAGCACCCAACAAAAACAGCGCTGTCAAATACTTGGTTATTACTGACCAGCAGGAATTTTTTCGTATTAATAGGCGCGTACTTTTACATACTTGCAGGAATTTCCGGCCGCGTTAGTCAACTTAATATCAGTGCCAGTAAAACCAGTGCCCGATACATAGTTTGAAGTGATGCTCAAACTACCTGATCCACCAACCGCAGTTGCGGTACCGCGATAATCGCAAGATGTATTGGTATCGCTATCCCAAACTTGTAAGGTTTTACCGCTCAGGTTTTGACTAAAGCGTAAGCAAGCACCAGCAGACAAAGTCACTTCAGTGCGCGTATCAAATGCAACAGGAATATAACTTGCACAGCTCCCTGTTGCTGGTGCTGAAGATGAGCTTGAACTGCGCACAGAGCTTTGTGCTGAACTAGGAGTCGAGCTGCGTACCGAGCTTGCAACAGAGGATGAACTACGCGAAGAAGTAGTTCCTGCCACTGGCCAATTGCTGATGATATTTTTTGCTAATGCACCTGAAGCAGTTAATTGGTTAGATGGCCAACTGCCATTAGCACTTGCGCCGGGAACTAACGCAGATGCGCCTTCAGATTTATCATTCAATGCCCAGTTTGCATTGCTGATTTTATTGTCTTTCATAAACTGCACCCAGGCATTGGTTTCGCTATTTGCGACACTGCCATTGCCATCGGCATTTACTGAACCCCATTCAGTCACAAATAATGCAATGCCATTATTTAATGCTGTCTGTGCTTTATCGCGTAAATATTGCGTGTGAGTACCGGCGTAAAAATGCAAGGTGTAAGCAATATTGCTGTAGCCGGTAATCGGGTCACGGGATGCAACATCGACATCCTGAGACCAGGTTGGGCTGCCCACAATAATTAAATTATCTGGATCAATACGGCGAATAGCGGCAATAACACGTTCAGCATAGGGCTTTACCTTTCCTGCCCAGGTCACATCATTTTTGGGCTCGTTAAATATCTCGTAAATCACGTGATTTTTATTGCCATAGGTGCGCGCCATATCTTCAAAAAAAGCAATAGCTTGCGCTTCATAGTTATGTGCGTAGTGCGAGTGCCAATCAATAATCACATACATGTCATTGGCGATAGCAGCATCCACCACGGTTTTTACTCGGGTTTTGTTCGACGCATCAGAAATATATCCGCCGTTTTCTTCAACCCCCATAGCGGCGCGAACCAGTGTGGCATTCCAGTCGTTTTTCAGCCACGCAATAGCATTAGCGTTGTAATACTTTTCGCCACCCCAGCCTGTGTTGCTCCAGAATAAACTCATCCCGGAAAAACTGGCGACCTGACCATTTGCCAAAATTTTTGTGCCGCTCACCGACAAGGGCGCAACATCAGCATTTACCGAACCCACAAAACCACCGAATAACATCGCCGATACTAAACATGCACTGCGAGCTTTGCTCATAATTGTTTTCATTTTTTACTCTCCTGCGAGAAAAATTATTCTTAGTAACATTCATGACTCAACTAAGAGCCTATTAATAGGCTCTAATTTTTAAATAGTTACAGTTAGATCCCGCTGCTGCGGTTAATTTAAAAATGCTGCCAGACAAATTATTGGCAGTAGCGTAGTTGCTAGTGATGCTCAGATTGCCGCTGCCATTGACTGACGTCATGGTGCCGCGATAATCGCAAGATGTATTAATCGCACTATCCCACACCTGCACATTGGCTCCGGCGAGACTGCGATCAAAGCGAATACAGCTTGATGGTGTTAGCGTAATTTCTGCCCGTGTATTCCATGGCACATCGATATAACTTGCGCACCCACTCACCACACTGGATGCAGCAGAAGACACCGAGCTAGAAGACCGACTTGAAGAACTAGTCGCTGGAACAGAAGAAGGCACAACTGAAGATGCGGCAACTGATGAAGGTGCAATCGATGATGCAGCAACTGATGAAGGCGCAACCGATGATGCAGCAACTGATGAAGGCGCAACCGATGATGCAGCAATTGAAGAACTGGCAATGCTACAACTTATACTGGCGCCACCAGGCAATAGACTGGTGCCAGCGTAATTACAATTTGCATTAATACCTACATTTGGATTCGCAATATAATTTTGTGTTTCCTGGTGAGTCCAGGTTGATAGCGGAATCCCATTCAGCGCCAAATGCTCCCAACCATTACCAGCGCTAGTCGCACGATTCCAGCCGAATTGATAAATCGTATTGTTATTTGCACCATAGGGCGCGTAAGTAGTAAAGGCAGCACCAGCTGTTAATTGTTTTTTCATGGTATTGCGAAAGAAAACATTTTGCGGACCGGTTGCACCAGACCAACCACCAGCGTGCTCACCAGCAGCCCACCAAATTGGATACCAGGTGCCTGAATCATCACCCACCACGCAATTTGGATTGCAATCGCGATGATAAAAAGAAATATTGGAAATATTATTTTCTATCAGGTTGTGACGTTCCCAACCACCGTGCAAATTAATATCCGCATCGACATTATTACCGGTTACCACATTGCCCGATGCCGACCATTGCAGGGTCAAATGACGCAAACTGCGCAGCGTATTATTTTTAATGGTTGAATCCCACAACTTACTATTGCGGAAATAGCCATTGCCGCCCTTGCCCTTATTCCATGAACCTTCGAGATAATTATTTTCAAATTGTAGATTTTTCGCCATTTCGGTCACAATCGGGTGCGAGCCAGTCATATAGGTGCGAATATTGCGCGCATAGCTATTCAACGCCCATTTAAAAACAAGCCCATTGATCGCGCCGTTATAATCGAGATTGTTGTAATTATTTAACGCATCAGCCGCGGTGAGATTGCCCGGCGCTACTTGTGTTAGATAGAAATTTTCAAAGCCTACCCCCTCTACCATAGTCAACACCGCCACCCGGCTATTGTAAGTACCGGAAATAGGCGCCGAACCGTCGGCTGTACTATTCATTGGCAAATCAAATTCGAGCGGCTTATCGATAGTGATGGTTTTATTAGTTGTATCCACCGCAACAATTTTAAAAATTTGTTGCCGCATATGCATATTTAAACGATCAGCAGACAATACGCCTTGTTGATCGTACATCTTGTTAGTGTTGGCTGCGCCAACCCATGCATACTTACCTGCGCTAAAACCTGCAACAGAATTGATTTTTATTTTTGTATCACCTTGCGCCGCGTTTTGCGTTACGTTCTGATGCTTCCAGTGAACATTCACTGTGCCCTCGTAAATATCTTTACGATTTTCAGGCGCGTTGGCGTAAGCGGTGGCATAGCTTGAGTGGACATCGCGCGTTTGCACACGAAATGCGCCACGCCCTGGCCATATCCAACCGCCGTTGCCACCGCCTGCATCGGTCATTCCCGCAAGATCAAAATCGATAATATTGTCATAGCGAGTATTACTGTCAGGGTTAAAAATTATTTTGGTTGCGGTACTCGATGCAGGATCACTGCCCTTGCCGCGAATGACTAAATAGTTGGCATCTACGTGAATCTCTTTGGAAATATTCAGACTACCTGAAGGCAACTCAATGAGGGATAAGTTGTTGTAGCTGCCCGCACAGTTAGCGCGAACAAAATCAATCGCCTGCTGCAGACCTTGGCTGTCATCCACATTGTCATTAGCATACACAGCAAACTGTTGCCCTAATTCAGCAGAAGTAATTACACAGTTTGTATTAGTGGTAATTTCACTTGTAGCAGGTAAGGGCAGACCTTCTCGGTAGCCAGCCTTACTCCAATCCGGTAAAAAATTGGCTTGCACGGGAACAGCGAACACGCAGAATGCGGCCGCCACTAGAGGCAGCCATTGGCCGCCTCTAAGGTGGATATTACTCATAGAAACCTCGTTATTAATTATTGGTGTGGTAAAAAATACTACTGAGCGGTTATCAATAACTCTATTTACAGAGTTATAGAAAATTAATAAGCGCGCACTTTAATGTAATTACAACTGCTTCCAGCAGCATTGCTAAATTTCAAAATAGTTCCGCTTAACGAACTGGCTGCTAAATAGTTGCTATTAATTAGCACACTGCCTGAGCCATTAACCGATGCGGCAGTACCGCGATAATCGCAAGAGCTATTGGTGTCGCTATCCCAAAACTGCACAGTCGCGCCGCTGAGATTGCGATTAAAACGCACGCAGCTGGAGGAGGTTAAGGTTAATTCTGTACGTTGATCCCAGGCTACGTCGATGTAACTGGAGCATCCAGTTGTAGCAACTGATGAAGCAGCTGACGATTTTATTGAAGACTGCACAGAGGATTTTATCGATGACGCAGTGGATGATTTTGGTGAAGACGCAACACTGGATGCTGTTGAAGACGTAGTTGCATTAGTAACGTAAACACCCGGCGCAGGAATGTTGGCAGGAATATTATTGTCGATAGATGCTGCCGACCAATTACCGGCTATGCGATCACTGCGGCCATCTAAACGTATATTATTGTTGGCAACATGATTGACACCTTCAGACGCAAACAATAAATAATCGTTGCTGCCATCCAAATCAACCTGATTGCCGATAAATGTATTTTGATCCGCATCGCTGTGTGTCTCAAACGCATTTTTAACATTGCTTTCGCCATTGCGATACGCTTTGTTGCCGCGAATAACTGCGTATTGGCCTTTGATATCGACAAAACTATCGGCAGAATTTTGACCGGTGATACCAATACCATTCATCACATTGTATTCAAAAATAGTACCGCGAGTTCCCTCTTTAATATCGATGTGTTCAGCCGCAATACCTGGGCCAATAGTATTGCCACCGATAACATTATTATGGCAAGCCGCACCATAGACATAACCCTTGCCATCGGAAGACCCCGGATGTGAACCGACATAAAATGCTTCGCCAGTACCTGGGCTAACCAAACCCGTGTTATAAACCCGTGAATTTTTTACCAGATTATTCGAGCTGTTATCGCGCAGGTGAATCGCTTCTTCGCCTATATCGTGCACGACCACATTATCAATTACTGAATAATTGGAGTTATCCAACACTATGCCTTTGGCAGAGTTAGTGATTTCAATATCTTTTACAATCCAATAATCACCGGTGATATACAAACCGATTTTTTTGCTGGTGGTGGTGCCGCGTAATATTTGACGATTAGTGCTGCTATAGCTGCGCAAGGTGATCGGTTTTTGCGCTGTGCCATTGGCGCTGCCAAAATAATGCGCGTTAGAAAAGCCGCTCAGTGTCGACGTAGCTTCACTTTCATAACCGCCGGGCTGCAGCACAATTTCATCACCGGCGACGGCCGCTTGAATTGCCTGCTGCAATTCTTGCCCGCTGTATACATCAATGCGTGCCGCCTGCGACTGGGCAGCAGTTAGCAACAAAATAAAGGAGGCGCCCAGACCCAAAGTCCGGGATGAAAACGATAGGTTTGATTTCATGGTTGATTACCTGGCTATTATTGTCATTGGCTAGGCCGTAATGGCTAAATAACAATACACCCCGATAATTGGTAAGGCAACCTTGCCGCAAGACCAGAAATGAGTTTATTGCACAAAAAAAGCCCAGCAATAGCTCAAAAGGCCAAGCGCATCACGCTTTTAGCTTTATGGGTAAAAGCTGTTTTTTATATGAAGTCTGCCCGACAGTGTTAGCTATCAAGGCAAGAGAGCCAGGAAGGGGATAAAGGAACGAGCAACATGGAGGAGGATAGCGGCCCGCTAGAGAGACCGCTATCTGGGAGGACTATATTTCTTTGCCGAAATGAGCGGCAGCGGCAGCGGTGGCATTTTCAATATGAACTTTCATTGCCATACGCGCCTTTTCTGGATTGCGCTTTTCCAAAGCTTCCACAATACGGCGATGGTCATTAATAGACGGGTGAATACCCTCTTTGCGAATGCGCTCCAGGAACGCGGTGCTCAATGCCGATTGATTGCGCAACTCCCAGAGCCAGTTAACTACCGAATAGATGGCGCTATTTTGCGCCGCTTCGGCAATAATCGTATGAAATTTCCAATCGGCTTTTTCGGAGGCGTCTTCCTGCTTTTCCTCTTCTTCCATCTCGCGCAGCACTTCTTTGAGCTGGGCAATCTGCTCATCAGTTATACGTGTAGCGGCCAAGGCACAGGCTTCTGATTCGAGAATATAGCGAATTTCCAATATTTCGAATGGACCAACGCCTTTGTCGGCGCTGTCCAGTGTGGGCTTCTTTTTGGTGACATAAATGCCAGAGCCGGTGCGGATTTCAATAATGCCCGACAACTCAAGCGCAATCATTGCCTCGCGAATGGTTGGGCGACTAACACCCAATTTTTCGGCCAAATCACGCTCTGCCGGGAAGCGCTCACCTGGTTTGATGGTGCCATCGTGAACCAGCTTGGATAGCTGCTCTGCCACCTTGATATAAAGCCTATCGGTTTTAACGGCTTGTAATTCCACGCTCTACGCCCTCACCAAGAATTATTCATTGAATAGTAACCATTGTGCTTGGCAGCCTACTGGCTATTTGACCACTTGGATATGTACACCTTGTGCTTATCCGGATGCGGCATTGTATCCGAATTACTAGAGCGCTTCGAATGATTAACGCTATGAGCGGCATAGTCTAAACTTGAATCTCAATCAGAAAAAACATTAATATGGCAAGGTGGCTTTACCACAAAACACTATCACGGCGGGCATCTATATGCACAGATCAAAATGGTTGGCGATTGGACTCATCTCCTTTATTGCGTCAGCTTATGCCGCTCAACTAGCCGCGCAAGAGAAGACCGTCAGGCTGAATGCCGCCAGCGGTGCCAAAGCTGACTATGTGATTGATTTGCTCAACCTTGCATTTACCCACGTAGATACACCCTACCGCATTGAAAAAGACCTAACCCCATCCACCCAGTCGCGCCTTACTGAAGAAGTGCAAGCAGGCAATTTGGATCTGATGTGGGTGTCAACCAGCCAAGCCTATGAGACTGATTTTTTACCGATTCGCATTCCCTTACTGAAAGGTTTACTGGGTTATAGAATTTTATTAATTCGCGCCGGAGAACAACAAAAGTTTGATGCGATTTACACCAAAGATGATTTAGCCAAAATCACTTTCGGGCAGGGCAGAACCTGGGCAGATGCGGGAATATTAGAGGCCAATGGTTTAAAGGTTATTAAAACCACCAAATCGCCAGGGCTATTTCACATGCTGGATGGCGGGCGCTTTGATGCATTCCCGCGCGGTGCCAGCGAGCCTTTTGCAGAAATAAAAAAATACCCGGAATTAAACTTGGCAGTAGAAAAAAATCTTCTACTTGCCTACAAGATGCCGTTTTATATTTTTGTAAATAAAAACAATCCCGGCTTGGCAAAGGATATTGAACTCGGTTTAAACCGGGCAATTGCAGCGGGTGGATTCGATAAAGTATTTTTACAAAATCCAACTGTTAAAGATGTACAGGAATTAGCAGCGTTATCACAGCGCCGAATTATTTATTTGGATAACCCAACTCTACCACCACAAACACCAATTGATCGGGCAGAGTTATGGATAGACCCGCAGACATTTTAAGGTAGATTCCACTCAGGAAAGTTATGGTGTTGGCCGCCAATCGCCAAGAATTTTTTCCTGTGTGTAAGCTTGCACCTCTACCTCCGTCAATTGCCGACGCTTCACATTCACCTGTGCACCTGGGCCGGTATTTTGATATTCAAAAAAACGCGCATCCTCTGGCATGAATGGAACTTTGGTGCCGTCTTTAGCTGTGCCATTCATTGCATACCAACCATCGCGAGTGATGTGCGCATCCATCCAACTACCAATAAACACTGCCTTGCCTATTGCATTCGAGTCGGCGTAACGGCCATCGGCAAACTGGGTAGTGGGGTGCCAGGGGCGACCAAGCGGTACAGAATTATCCGGCACCGACTCTGCACGGGTGAGCCTGCAATTGATAAACGTCAATCCATACTCATCCACAATTTGTGTGGATGGGGCAACCAGATATCCGTGTGGATAATTGGGTTTTCCGCGCCCTAGCGTATGAATCTCAGATTCGGTAAAGAGTGCATTGCCTTTACCGAAAATAAAATCCACATTGCCGGCAATAAAACTTCTATCGAACCAGCTGCGCCCCGCGTTAACAAACAAGGTATCTTGATAACCTAATAAACGAACATCGCGCGCTAAAAACCGGTCGCTACCATTATCCAGAAACAGCGCAACCGCCTGACTATTGGCGATGCGTTGATGATCGTCATTTGCCAGTGCATCGTTAGTTAAAAAATCAAAACTATTTTCGATAGTGAGCTGATGTAATTGCACATTCGCAGCGCGAACAATTACGGTCGCAGAACCGGGCGTTCCCCATATTTGTCCTTTACTGGCGGCGGTGTCAGTGGACTGCTGCCCAGCATAAGCGTCGTAATAAATTCGCGTGTTCTGTTTATTTTCGCCGATCAAATAAATATTCGGTTTGGCGATAATGATTTTCTCATAATAGTTGCCCGCGGCGATCAATATCCTGTATGGCTCTATGGCATTAGTCGGCGCAGCGTCGAGTGCGGACTGAATATTGGGGAATATCTTATCTGTAGATTCTGCAGCGGGGTCTACCCGCGCGTCATAATGAACTCCAGACTGACTAATGCAGCCAGAGATAATAAATGCGTAGAGGACAATACAAAGTATTCTAAATAGCTGACGAGCAATCATTACTATCTCCACTCAGTAAACCATTAGGTCGTCATCCTCGCTAAGCGGGGATCCATGTTTTAAAAGCTGGATACCCGCAAGCGGGCATGACGACGGCAGGTATTTTTAGAATGTTTCTTGTATCGATGCCAAAACACCTTTTGCATAAAAGCGCTCGAGCCATTCAGTCGTGGTCGCAATAAATTTCGTTTCGTTAATTAAATCTGCACCAAATACTTTTTGAATGCCCACTACCGCACTCACCATACCTGCTGGATTACCTTGATTCGCATCGCACGCAGCGCGCAACTCTTTCGCCAATGGATCTGACACTTCAATGGGCGCGCCTTTTTCATCCACACCCGACACATAGCGAATCCAGGCTGCAACACCCAAACACAAAATATCGATATGGCCATTGCCTGCCAATTGTTCGCGCAAGGTTTCCAATAGACGCTGCGGTAATTTTTGTGAGCCATCCATCGCGATTTGCCAGGTTCGATGCTTCAACGCCTTGTTGGAAAAACGTTCGCGCAATTGCTGCTTATAAGCTTCTATATCAAAACCCGCAGGCGCAACCACGGTTTCACCAGCTTCGCGCGCCATATAGGTTTTCACCAAATTGACAAACGCGGGCTGCTCCATCACTTCACTGATGTATTCAAAACCGGAAAGATAACCGGTATAAGCCATGGTGGAGTGGGCACCATTTAATAGACGCAATTTAATTTTTTCAAAAACATGAACATCGTCAACTAACAGCGCACCCACTTTTTCCCATTCGGGGCGGCCATTAGCAAACTTATCTTCTACCACCCATTGCGAGAAGGGTTCACACACCACCATACCTTCGTCGCGCAGACTTTCACCGTTTGCGCCCAACCGCGCTTCAATATCCTGCCGGTCTGCATCGGTGGTTGCAGGCACAATACGGTCGATCATAGTGCAGGGAAAGGTCGCGTTGGCTTTAATCCAATCGGCCAAGACTGGAGAGATTTTTTGCGCAAATTGCACAACAACTTTTTCCAATACTTCGCCATTGTTGGGCAGGTTGTCGCAACTTAGTGCGGTAAAAGCTTTTTGTTGATTGTCGCAACGCTGTTTTAATGCAGCCACCAGAAAACCAATGGCTGAAACGGGTTTATCGAGATGTTGCAGATCATGAATAATATCGGGATGGGCTTCGTTTAAATTTCCGGTTGCGGGGTCGTGACAATAACCTTTTTCGGTAATAGTTAATGACACAATTTTAACATTGTCTGCCGCCATCTGTGCGACCAATGCCGCCGGATTTTCTGGCCCGACCAAGGTATCCAACACAGCGCCAATAATTTGTAATTTTTCGCCTTCGCCTGAACGTTCTACCAAGGTATATAAACCATCTTGCGGAACCAGTTGGTCGCGCACACTGGCGGAGCGCAAGCTACAACCAATAATGCCCCAGTCACCACCAAATTTATTGAGCACCGCCTCAGTATAAAACGCCTGATGCGCACGATGAAACGCACCAATACCCAAATGTACAATACCGGCTTTAAGCTGTGTGCGATCATATGCAGGAAGAAGAATATCTTTTGGCAGATCACTTAATAATTTTTGATTTAAACGATTCATTAGAAAAATCCCGCAAAGTTAATATAACAACACATTTACAATGACCAGCATTGTAAACCTGCCTATAAATTCATGACATCTTATTCACAAGAAAAAGACAATTTTTAATGGATCAAATTCTTCTATAACTTATTTATTTCTACTTTTAACCTTGTAAGAGTGATATATTTTGCGCTGATTTTACTCATGCAAAATATTCAATCCCTAGATTAAACACATCGAACATTTTAATTCCGGAATACTCAAATGGCACACATAGCAGCAATTGGCGAAGTTATGGTGGAGCTTGCTCCCTTTCCTACTGCCGACAACAATGGCCGCGAAATTATGGCCTTATCTTTTGCAGGCGACACCTATAACACTTCGGTGTATATGGCGCGACTGGGTTTAACAACTGACTACGTTACTCAACTGGGTGAAGACCCTTATAGCGAACAAATTATGCAGCGCATGGCTAATGAAAATATTGGCACCGGCATGATTAAACAACTGCTAGGAAGATCACCTGGCTTATACATTATTCGCAACACCCCCGATGGCGAGCGCGAATTTTTCTATTGGCGCAAAGAGGCGCCTGCACGTGAACTATTTGCCTCGCAAGAAGCTGCCGATCAACTCTGCCAACAGTTAGTAAACTGCAACTGTGTTTATTTAAGCGGTATCACGCTCGCGATTATCGGTGAGCAGTCGCGCGAATTTTTGTATAACAGTTTGCGCAAGCTGCGCGAACAAAAGGTGCTGGTGGCTTTCGATAGCAACTATCGCCCACGCCTATGGCGCGATAAGGACGAAGCGCAACAGGCGATGCTGGCAATTATGCAACACACGGATATCGCATTGCTGACACTGGATGACGAGCAACTCTTATGGGGCGACGATAGCGTTGCAGGCTGCAAACAGCGCTACGCAAAATATAACCTGAGCGAACTGGTATTAAAACGCGGCGCTGAAGATGCAATTATCATTACCCCTGCCACAGAAATTCGCGTCCCCGTTCCACCAGTACAAGGCGTTATTGATACCACGGGCGCAGGCGATACCTTTAATGCCGGTTATTTAGCAGGACGCCTGATGGGGAAATCATTAGAAGATTCCGCCAAACAAGGTATTCGCTGCGCGGGCATTATCATTCGTCATCGCGGTGCAATTATTGATAAGGCTATTTTTGATAAAGAACTTGGCGCATAGGCCGTTTGGAATTGCGCGAGCAGGCTCGCGCAATTCACTTTAATTTACTGCTGACACTTCAACATTTTGTTGCCGCGCTTGCACAACTGAATCGCCAAGCCCCATGGATCGCGCATCATCACCAGATGTGAACCATCTTTAATGTGCACCTCTTCCGCAAAACTCGCTCCCACCGCTTCTAATTCCGCACGTTTTCCTATCGGGTTCTCACACACAAATGCCAAATGCACCAGCAGCGGATTCATATTCGCGTAATCGGGCACTTGATCGGGTGGATTATTGTAAATTTCCAACATCACATCGCCGCTTTCATCAGCGAGAAAATGGGTGTTGGCGCCGCCGTCTTGTTTACGCACAATCGTTAACCCCATATGCGCCACATACCACGCGGCCATAGCAATAGGGTCTTTTACATTAATAGCAAAATGTTCAATTTTCATAATTGCATCTAGGTTAGTAAATTATTTCTACTGCCTTAAAAACTAAAAAAGGAGTGTCTTTTCTTACACTTAAGAAAAGACACTCAGTAGGAGCCTCCACAGCTTTATTTCAAAACGTTAAATCAGACAATATTTTTTACGATGGTTTCTACCATTTTTTTCGCGTCGCCAAATAGCATCATGGTGTTATCGCGATGAAACAATTCGTTTTCAACACCTGAATAACCCGATGCCATTGAACGCTTCACAAACAATACAGTACGTGCCTTTTCAACTTCCAAAATTGGCATACCAAAAATGGGGCTCTGCGGATTAGTTTTAGCCGCCGGGTTGGTAACATCATTCGCGCCTATCACAAAGGCCACATCAGCCGTTTGGAATTCGTTGTTAATGTCTTCCAACTCGAACACTTCGTCATAGGGCACATTTGCTTCAGCGAGCAATACATTCATATGCCCCGGCATACGGCCCGCAACCGGATGAATTGCATAGCTAATTTTCACACCGGCTTTTTTCAACTCTTCGCACATTTCACGCAGCGCATGCTGGGCTTGCGCAACCGCCATACCGTAGCCAGGAACAATAATGACTGAGCCCGCATTTTTCATAATAAACGCCGCGTCTTCTGCACTGCCGCGTTTTACCGGACGATCTTCTTCAGCACCACCGGCTGCAGCTGCAGAGGTATCCGCACCAAAACCACCGAGAATCACATTAAAGAAAGAACGGTTCATGCCTTTACACATGATGTAAGAGAGAATCGCACCCGAAGAACCTACCAGTGCACCGGTGACGATAAGCGCATCGTTATGCAGAGTAAATCCAATACCTGCCGCAGCCCAACCCGAATAGGAATTCAACATGGAGACTACGACCGGCATATCTGCACCACCAATCGGAATAATCAGCAATACACCAATTACAAATGCCAGCGCCGTCATGCCCCAGAAAACCCAGGGTGATTGATCAATACAGAAATAACCGATTAACCCGAGAATTGCCGCACCCAAAATGGCATTAATAAAATGTTGCCCGGCAAACACTATCGGTTTACCCGAAACCAAACCTTGCAGTTTGGTAAACGCAATTACCGAACCAGAAAAAGTAATTGCGCCAATCACCACACCCAAGCCCATTTCAATTTTACTGGCGACATAAATATCGCCCGCTGCATTTAAAATGCCGAATGCGGCCGGATTACTAAACGCGGCACCTGCCACCAATACTGCTGCCATACCCACCAGACTGTGAAATGCAGCCACCAATTGCGGCATAGCGGTCATCGCAATATTGCGCGCGATAAAAATACCAATCACCGCACCAATCGCCAGGGCTGCAACAATCCAACCATAGGAAGTAACTGCAGGGCTGAGCACAGTCGTGACTACCGCAATCAACATACCCAACATGCCGAACAAGTTACCCTTGCGCGATGATTCGGGTGAAGACAAACCGCGCAGCGCCATAATAAACAGCACCGCTGCAACCAAATAAGCAAACGAGGTAAAACTTTCATTGAGTGACGACATAATTATTTCTCCCCCACTTTATTTTTCTTTTTATACATAGCGAGCATGCGATGGGTGACGGTAAAACCACCAAAAATATTGATCGCTGCCAGTACCATAGCGCAAAAGCCAAGCACTTTGGACAAGCTCATACCTTCCGGGCCAACGGCAATGATTGCACCGACAATAATCACACTCGAAATTGCATTAGTCACCGCCATCAGCGGGGTATGCAATGCAGGGGTTACACTCCAGACTACGTAATAGCCAACAAAAATGGCCAATACAAATATCGATAATTGCGAAACAAAATTGGCTTCCATAACAACCTCCGATTAAGCGGCACTGGCCGGTTTGAAATTAGGATGAACAACGGCACCATCGCGCGTCAGTACCGTGGCGGAAATAATTTCATCTTGCCAATTCACTGCAAATTGTTTCTCAGCATTCATCATCGGGGTTAAAAAATTCAATACATTTTTTGCGTAGAGCGCGCTGGCATCGGCAGACAAACGGCTCGGAATATTAAATAAACCAATAATCGTCACGCCATTAACCTCAACCACCTCACCCGGCTTAGTGAGCGTGCAGTTGCCACCTTGTTCTGCCGCCAAATCGACAATTACCGAACCCGGGCGCATGCTGTGCACCATGTCGTCGTTAATCAGTGTTGGCGCTTTGCGGCCGGGAATTAATGCGGTGCAAATGGCGATATCTTGTTTCTTTAAAGTTTCAGCAACCAATTCCGCCTGACGACGTTTGTAGTCATCGCTCATTTCTTTGGCGTAACCACCGGCGGTCTCTGCGTTTTTCACTTCGTCACTTTCAACCATGACAAATTTTCCGCCGAGACTTTCGACTTGCTCTTTGGATGCGGCACGCACATCGGTAGCCGAGACAATTGCACCCAAACGTTTTGCGGTAGCGATAGCCTGTAAACCAGCAACGCCTGCACCTAACACCATCACGCGCGCGGGCGCAATAGTTCCTGCCGCCGTCATCATCATCGGCATCGCGCGGTCGTAGACATTAATTGCCTCCAATACGGCGCGATAGCCGGCGAGGTTAGATTGCGAGCTCAATACATCCATCGATTGTGCGCGGGTTATACGCGGCACAAATTCGAGGGTCATCGCAGTGATACCTGCTTCGGCATATTGTTGAATTGCTGCAGGCTCAGCGTAGGGTGACAGCATCGCAATTAGGAGTGCACCGCGTTTAATTAACGCCAGCTCATTGATATCGCCTTCGCCCTCCAGAAGGGGGCGCTGCACTTTTAAAACAATATCAGCCGAGCCTAATAGACCGGCGAGATCACCGCTAATGGTTGCGCCTGCGGCTTGATAGGATTCATTGGAAATTCTGCTGGCGATACCGGCATCTTTTTCAATCGCCACTTCAAATCCCAGTGCGATAAATTTTTTGACGGTATCGGGAGTTGCGGCCACGCGACGTTCATGTGCGCGCCGTTCTTTGGTGATGACTATTTTCATTGTTTTGTCGCCCTCTGTAATAGTGGCAAATTTTTGGTAATAGTAAGCCGCATTAATAACGGGATTAATGTGACGTTTGGAGCAACCGTAATTTGCTTTCTAGTAGATACCAACTTTTTATACTGTTGGTTTTTTTGTCGAGCCAATTTTTTTAATTGATCTCGTATTGTTTTTTATTCATTTAATAACGTGTGGCTTATGGACTCCATGACGCGGAGAGACTGAAGTTAAACTACCGCACCAATTTTCCACGGGATAAATTCATTATCGCCGTAGCCGAGCAATTCACTTTTGGTTTTTTTGCCTGATGCTACCGCGAGAATTTCTTCAAAAATCTCCTGACCGGATTCTTCCAAACTGATTTCACCATCAGAAACCTTACCGCAGTTTAAATCCATATCCTCTTGCATATGGCTATAGATTTTACTGTTGGTCGCCAATTTAATACTCGGCGCTGGTTTGCAACCAAAGGCCGAACCGCGCCCAGTGGTAAAGCATAGAACCTGCGCGCCCGAGGCAACTTGACCCGTGGCAGATACCGGGTCGTAACCAGGGCTATCCATAAACACAAAACCTTTGGTGGTAATGTCTTCACCGTAGAGAAAAACATCGGTCAAATTGGTTGAGCCGCTTTTGGCTTGCGCGCCGAGAGATTTTTCAATAATGGTGGTAAGCCCACCCGCTTTGTTGCCGGGCGATGGATTGTTGTTTAATTCAAAATCATTGCGCGCAGTGTAGTCTTCCCACCAGGTGATGCGATCCAATAATTTTTGCGCGATTTCCGGCGATTGCGCGCGACGCGTCAACAAATGCTCAGCACCAAAAATTTCCGGTGTCTCGGACAAAATCACCGTACCGCCGTGGCGCACCAGAATATCGCCCGCAATACCCAGCGCGGGATTAGCGGTGATGCCAGAGAGCGCATCGGAACCGCCGCACTGCAAACCAATAATCAATTCACTCGCTGGCACGGTTTCGCGCTGGCATTGATTCACCAGCGGCAACATAGCACGCAGGGTTTCGATGCCTTTTTCAATCGCAAGGCGCGTGCCGCCGACATCCTGAATGGTATAGGCGGTGAAGGTTTTGGAGTCGGCTAGACCGCACTCTTGCATCACACGCTGGATCTGCATGGTTTCGCAGCCGAGGCCGACCATCATCACCCCGCCAAAATTCGGGTGGCGCGCGTAGCCATTAAAGGTGCGACGCAATGTCTCGTAGCCGTCGCCATCGGAGCGCATACCGCAACCGCTGTCGTGGGCCATGGCGACCACACCATCAATATTTGGGAATTGTTCCAGCTCGCCGGAATAGGTGAAATGCTGGGCAATCGCCTTGGCAACAGTCGCAGAGCAATTCACTGTAGTGAGAATGCCCACATAATTGCGCGTGCCCACTTTGCCATTAATCCGCTTATAGCCTTGAAAGGTAGCGCGCTGATCGGCAGGGACAAATTCAGTGGGCCTGGCCTCTTCACAAAAGCCGTAATCCTTTTCCAATTCGCCCATTACACAGTTGTGCACATGAACATGCTCACCGGCGGGAATATCCTGACTGGCAAATCCGATCGTCTGACCGTACTTAAGTATGGCTTCGCCTTTGACGATATCGCGCAAGGCGACTTTGTGCATAGCAGGTATGTCACGCAGGAGAGTGACATCTTTTTCTGCAAACAAAACACCAGCGGGTAGTGACACCTTACAAATTCCAACGTTATCACTGTCCTGCAAAACAATAATGCTGCTCACGCTGATCTCTCTCTCGATTCGTTAACCGACTGATAAATTTATGCCGCCACTACACGTTTATTAGAGTGTAGTCCGCTACGCCAATTACTCCTCATAGAAGTAATCATTTCGGCGCATTTCTCCACCTCTAAAAACCGCCCCGAAAAAAAAGGCGCCTTGCGGCGCCTCAAAATCGGCAATGGTATTCGGTCAATACCGGGATCAAATCTACCCCTGAAAATGCGGGTCAGCAACAGGCCAAAACCCACCCAAAAGGCCAATGTAACCGTTTTCATTTGTGTTATGAGGCAGACCTAGCCTGTTACACAAAATACGCCCTCTGCATAAGTGATAAAAAATCCAATATTCTTATAAAAATAGGACACACATCTTTTTCATAAAAACGAATATTTTTAAATTAATTTCTATCGATACAGCAGTGCAAACGTTTACAAATCAATGATTGATTTAATGTAAACGTTTGCATGCTGTAAATTGGGAAAAAAATACTCAAATTTGATTTTTGGTAGCGATTTTTTTGGCCATGGGTTGATTTTATTCAACATGACACCCAGAATGATTTTCATGCGATATGAGGATGAGTATCTTCCACTGTGCAGGGGTGAGAGTTGCGTAGTGACAAGCCGCCCACACCAAGACCCAAGTGCGCACCCCAAGATCAAACGATTGAAAAACCATATCAATAGCAGCCAATACGAGAGCAACTACCGGTGACAGATTTTTGCCTATCTCATCCAAGCCGCCGCGCCTTTATTACTCACTCGCTCAGCAGTGTGATGAGCTGCTGTGCACTGGGCGCACTCGCAGGCTGTACCAGCACCACCGCTACATCACCTACTCTAGCAACTGACACCTGGCTTGCCGCAGAAAAAATTCGCCAGCAGGTAACGCCACCGCAATTTGCTGATCGCACCTTTGATATTCGCGACTTTGGCGCCAAAGCCAATAGCCAACAGGACAACACCAAAGCAGTTGCCGCCGCTATAGAGGCTTGCCATAAGGCAGGCGGGGGCAAAGTGTTGGTTACGCAAGGCAAATACCTCTGCGGTGCCATTCACCTAATGTCCAATGTGAATCTACATATCACCAAAGACGCAACTATCGCCTTCAGTACCGACCCCAATTCCTATTTGCCAGCGGTATTCACTCGCTGGGAGGGCATGGAGATGATGGGCTACTCGCCACTTATCTATGCTTATGGCCAAACCAATATCGCCATTACCGGTGAAGGCACAGTGGATGGCCAAGCCAACCGCACCACCTGGTGGCCGTGGAAAGGCAGCAATTTCAGTACGGTTGATTGGGGTATTGCAGGTGTCCCGACCCAAACCGAAGCGCGAAATAAGCTGATGCAAGACATGGAAAACAATGTGCCAGTTGCCGAGCGCATTTATGCCGATGGCTCTTATTTGCGCCCGGTATTTATCCAACCGTATCTGTGTACCAACGTATTAATTGAAGGCATCACCATTACCAATGCGCCATTCTGGCTGATGAATCCAGTGCGCTGCGAAAACGTCACCATTGATGCAGTGACCTTTGCCAGCCTAGGCCCTAACTCTGATGGCTGCGACCCTGAGTCTTGCAAAAATGTGGTGATCAAAAACTGTTTATTTGATACGGGCGACGATTGCATCGCCATTAAATCCGGCCGCAATGCCGATGGCCGCCGCTTGAATATACCCTCAGAAAATATCTTGATCAGCAATTGCAAAATGCGCAATGGCCACGGCGGCGTGGTGATTGGCAGTGAAATTTCTGGCGGCGTGCGCAATGTGTTTGTTGAAAATTGCGCTATGAGCAGCCCTGAGCTGGAGCGAGGCATTCGCGTTAAAACCAATTCAGTACGCGGCGGCCTGATTGAAAATATTTTTGTGCGCGATGTCACCATCGGCGAAGTGCAAACTGCCATCGTTATCGACTTTGATTATGAAGAAGGCGATGCCGGAAAATTTACTCCAACGGTGCGCAATATCGATATCCGCAACCTCACCTGCCAAAACGCCAAGCAGGTGTTTCAAGTGCGCGGCTACCAACGCTCACCGATTCAAAACTTGCACCTCACTAACTGTCACTTTAAAGAGGCAGCCAAAATTGGTGTGCTGGAGCAATTAGATAATTTTTCTGCCTCCAACGTAACCATTAAAGGTGTTGAATTGAGTGTTTGATGCAAGGTAATTCCTTACATCAAATACAGCGATATTTTTTCATTAATACAGCAAATTGAAATAAAAAGTTTTATGTGGCGGCTAAATCATGCGGTCAACATGACAGCAGCCATAAATCAACTAAGCTCAAAAAGTTGATTTGTACCAGTTACAAATGACAGCAGGTTAGTCGCCAACATCAGGCGAAAAACCTGTGATATTTGTTAAAACGTGTTTGTCACCGCCGCGCAGTAATTGCGGTGAATAGCACCGGCTCCGTTAGCTCGAATGTAATCAAACAAAATAAAAGATGGGGAATAGCTATGAGAATGTTTAGACTCAATCCACTCGTATTAGCCATGGCAGCCTGCACACTGCCAATGAGTGTTTATGCACAAGACACACAAGATTCAGGTGATGGCACTGTAGAAGAAGTGATTGTCACCGGTAGCTTCCGCGATAGTTTGGCGAATGCTATGAACATCAAAAAGAACTCATCCGGTTTTGTTGATGCAATTGTCGCATCAGATATTGCCGAATTCCCGGATAACAACTTGGCAGAATCCCTGCAACGTATTCCAGGTGTTGCAATTCAACGCTCAGGCGGTGAAGGACGCGGGATTACCGTTCGCGGTTTAGGCCCTGCATTTACTACCGTTCGCCTGAATGGCATGGAAACCATGTCCACTACTGGTGGCACCGACTCAGGTGTAGGTAACAACCGTGGTCGCGGTTTTGACTTCAACACTTTCTCATCAGATTTGTTTAGCTCTTTGACCGTCCATAAAACCAACTCTGCAGAAATTCAAGAGGGCTCACTCGGCGCGACTGTTGATTTAAAAGCCGCTCAGCCATTTGATTACGATGGTTTTGTGTTTACCGCTTCGGGACAATTAGGCTACAACGATCTTTCAGAAGAAACTGATCCTGGTGCATCATTTTTAATCAGCAACACTTTTGGCGATGGCATATTCGGCGCACTTTTATCTGTCGCAGTAACTGAGCGCAGCGTAAAGGATGAAGGTTACAGTACAGTTCGCTGGAGCAACCAAGTATCAAACCGCTTCAAAACAGTAAAAGGTCAAACGGCAGGATCGAATGGCTCAGCAGGTTACGCTCAAGGCGTTACCCCTACCAATCCAAATGATTTTGATCTAGTAAATGGTTTGTGTTTAGACGCCGACAAAAATCCGGCGACAGCTTGCGTTTGGAATCAGCCCACGATTCAGGATCCGAGCCGTCCCTTTGCACCGCGTATCCCGCGTTATGATTCATATCAACACACTATGGAACGCACCGGCGCCAGCTTATCCTTACAATTCAGACCAACAGATTCAACTGAAATTAGTTTGGACGGATTATTTGCCAAGTTCGATGCGACACGTAACGAAGTTTTCTTACAAGGCTCACTTAATCCTGGTACCAACCTAACTACAGGCAATGTGCTGGATTACGAAATCAGAGACAATACGTTGATCTATGCCAACATGAGCGGCATTCGTCTTATTTCAGAAAATCGCTACGATGAAATGAGCACCGATTTTTCGCAGGGCACATTGACACTGAAGCAAGACTTTTCAGATTCTTTCCGCTTAAAAGCCATGTACGGCCAAACAAAATCTGATTTTGAAAACCCCATTCAAAACACGCTGATGATGCAGGCCGAAAATCAAAATTTCGCTTACGATTATCGTAACCGGAACAAACCAGTGTTAACTTTCGGTGAGGGCGCATATGCTGCCGCCTCATGGAAAGCTGGTGCCGTACGTCAGCGCCCACAAGGCACACTGAATGAAAGCGAAGCCATAACCGTAGCTTTTGAATATGATCTTAGTGATAACTTCAAATTAAAGTTTGGCGCTGACAGTAAAGATTTCGATTTCTCCACCTATCAATTTTTGCTGGGTAGTGGTGAAGGCGCAAATGGTGTTGTACTCGCGTCGAATCCTGCCTTTATTCAAGAATATGATTCAGGCCTCGGTGAGGATCGCCCATGGTTAATTCCGAATCGCGGATTAATTATGGACGAATACAACTTCTTCGATGCGGCGATGGTGCCAAATTACGGCAACACTTACGAAGTCAGCGAAGAAACCCTGGGCGCTTATGTCCAATTGGATTTCAATTTTGAATTGGGTTCAATTCCAGTACGTGGTGATATTGGTGTACGTGATTTTGAAACCGATCAAACTTCTAGCGGCTGGCTTAACGGCAACTTGGCATCGCGTGAATATCTCACCTTTGAGCATTCTTATTCAGACACTTTGCCATCATTCAACTTAGCCATCGAACCGGTAAGCGATTTCTTTATTAAAGCAAGTTATTCCGAAGGCATCTCCAGAGCTGCGCCAGGCTCAATCGTACCGACCACTACAGTAGCGGCGACAGGTACAACACGTACAATTTCTACCGGAAATCCAAAACTGGAGCCAACCAAAGCAAAAAGTTATGACTTGGGTGCGGAATGGTATTTCTCGGAAGAAGGCTTACTCGCCATCACTTTATTCAAGAAAGAAATTGCTAGTTTTGTATCCAATTCAAGAAGCAGTGTGATCTATACTGACACTGGCTTGCCGATTCAAGCCGCAATCAACGCTTGTGCCGGCGCAGGTCAACCCGTAACGAGCTGTAATCAAAACGTAGATTGGACTGTTACTGTTCCTGCCAACACACCCGGCGGAGACTTGGATGGTTATGAAATCAGTTATCAGCAACCGTTCACTTTCCTGCCTGGCGCATTTAGTAATTTTGGTGCGATCCTTTCCTACACCAGTGTGGAATCTGATATCGACTACTTAAGCATCACCGGCGAATATGTGAAAACCAGACCATTAGTAGGTTTGTCTGATGAAACCTCATCGGCTACGCTTTACTACGAAACCGAAACTTTTGGCGGCCGCGTTTCGGTAGTTGAACGCAGTGGTTATATCACTGCTGCTGTCGGTACAGAAGGTAGTCCGGAAAATGGTACTAATGGCACTGTAAACGTAGACGCGGCTTTCAGTTATAACCTTAACGATAATGTTAAGTTCACCTTCGAAGCTCTTAACCTAACTGATGAAGTAGATGATCAATGGGTTGGCTCAGAAGATAATCAACGCTTGTCGTACTATCACAATACCGGAATTCAATACAATCTCGGTGTTCAATATAAATACTAATAGGTATTTGATTGTCATTTTGTAATAAGTGAGTGAGACAAAAAGGGATGCCAGCTTGCTGGCATCCCTATTTGATTATTAGTGTGCGAAATTTTGAAGCGACAAGAGGTAATACGCGTGAGTCTATTGTTTAACAGCAAAGTAATTTATGGCGGGATTTTTCTGGCAACACTAAGCGGTTGCTCGCCAGACAAAACCAATGAACAAACAACCACTGCTACGCCACCTGTTGCGCAATCAACCGCAATTAATTACCAGCTGGCAACTGCAGAAATCACCAATGCCAATGATTTTGCATTGCAGCAAGAGGCAATTTATTTTCCGTTTTATGATTTAGGCATTACAGCTGAAGCTGTTAAAAATTTAAATGTATTGGCCGATGGTGTCGCACAAGCATCACAATCTGTCGATAGCGACGGCGACGGCACGCTCGATGGCCTGTTGTTAGCCGCGGATTTTAACCCTGCTGAAATTAAATCTTTTACTATCTCCAGCGATCCAACCATTGCTAAACCTGCACTGAAAAAACAAACCCAGGCAGAAATTTCTGTTAAAGAAGGCGGCGAGTGGAAGGGCAAAGAATATGTGGGCGGCACATTTAAAAATGTGCAAAGTGTAACGCCGCCACCGCAATACACCGATCACTCATTTTGGATTCGCTATGAAGGCCCGGGCATAGAGTCCGATAAAGTGGCATATCGTGTCTATCTCGACTGGCGCAACGGTTTTGATATTTTTGGTAAAAAAACCAAGGATATGGTTTTACAAAATGTCGGTTTGGATGGCTACGACTCCTATCACTTGAACTCTGATTGGGGTGTAGATGTTTTAAAAGTGGGCAAATCACTCGGTATGGGTGGTTTTGGTTTCTGGAATGGCAAAAGCGTTGATTTGGTTTCGCTGGTCGATACCCGCGATGCAATCATCACCAATAACGGTGATATTTATTCCGGCTTCAAAATTAATTACAACGGCTGGCAAATTAACAACCAAAAAGTGGATCTTGCTGCGCACTTTACCATGAACGCAGGTAGCCGTTTGGTTAATGTCCAACTAAAAGCGAGTCAACAATTGCCAAACCTTGCGATAGGTCTGGTCAAACACCAAGGCACAACACTGCTTGAGGGGAACCAGAATGTCAGTGGTTACGCATGGACTTATGTAGCAAGCTGGGGCAAACAAAGTTTAAGTGGTGAAGATGATCATTTGGGCATGGCCGTTATTTTCCGCCGCGATGATCGCGCCGAACAAACCACCGATGAAAACTCGTATGTTTCGGTAATGAAAGATAAGGGTGGCGAACTGGAATATTATTTCCTTGCTGCCTGGGAGCATGAATTAGATGGGATCAAAACCGAAGCAGATTTTAAAGCCTATCTCGATCGCGAAGTGGAGCGTTTAACTAAAACTCCGCGTGTGCGTTTTGAATCTACACTCAGCGCCAATGCCAAGAAAAATCCGCTTGATGCGGATACCGCTTTAGCCTGGGCAAAAAAATTAGCTGATTCAGAATTAGAGCGCAAAACTCTGAATTACCACTATCAAGGTTGGGACGAGTACCGCAAGCGCCCCGGCAAATTTGAGTACGATGTAGTGGGCATGCAAATAGCCGCACTGCAGGAATTAAATGCCGTCAGCCCCAACCCTGCTTACACCAAGGCACTCGAAACGGTCACCGGAAGCTATATTCGCGACGACGGTCATATCCACACCTTTGAACCGGATTTATTCAGTATCGATTTAACCAAACCAGGACAAATGGTTATTCTATTGGAGCAACAAACTGGTGCAGAAAAATATCGCAAAGCAGTGGATTTTTTGCGCGAGAATTTGAAACGCCATCCACGCACTAGCGGCGGTGCATTTTGGCATCGCGCCACATACCCGAACCAGCTTTGGCTCGATGGTGTCTATATGGGCATTCCGTTCCTTGCTCAATACGCATCCATTTATGAAACAGGCGAACAGCAACACGCCAGCTTCAAAGAAGCGGTACACGAATTTGTTATCGCCCGCGAACAACTGCGCGATCCGGAAACCGGCCTGTATTACCATGCATGGGATGAATCTAAACAAGCGCCTTGGGCACATAACGAACATGGGCGCGCGTCGCAATTCTGGTCGCGCGGCATAGGTTGGTATGCAATGGCCTTAGTCGATGTACTGGATTTTATTCCCGAATCAGAAACTGAATTGCGCAAAACATTAATTGATAACACTCAGGAATTAGCCGCGGATATTTTGCGTTATCAAGATGAAGCGACCGGCACATGGTGGCAGATCATGAATAAACCGGGCGCGATTGCGAATTACCGCGAATCGACCGCCAGTGCTATGTTTACTTATTTTTATACTAAAGCCGTTAACAAAGGTTATCTGCCTGAGCCCTATCGCGAAGTTGCGATGAAAAGTTACCAAGGTATGATTAACGAATTTGTCACTGTACATGCTGATGGAAAAATCAGCATGAATGATCAGTGTCTGGTTGCCGGTTTAGGTTTTGGCCGCGACGGCAGCTACGATTACTACATGACGGAACGCATTGTTTCCAACGATGCCAAAGGCAATACCCCGTTTATTTTAGCGGGTGTCGAAATGTATAAATTACTCAAACAATAACAATGGTTCGCAGCGTCAGCTTGATAGAAAACAGCCGCTGCCGAACTATTATTTAGCGGGAACATAACGCTAACAACCGGTTAGTTATCCACCCTAAAGCCCATAACTCATGGGCTAGTAGACACAAAAGGTTTTATTATGAAAGTTCTTGAAGAGCGTTTTGCCGTCCATCTTGACGACTACAAACATTACGATACCGAAAAACTGCGCAAACATTTTTTAGTGGAAAGCATTTTTGTTGCCGATGAGGTGCAATTCACTTACACCCATTATGAGCGTTTGATGGTGGGCGGCGTTATGCCGGTCAATAAAGCCGTGCAACTGGTCACTTACGATCAACTCAAAATGGAATTCTTTTTGGATCGCCGCGAGTTGGGTGCCATTAATATTGGTGGCAGTGGCAAAGTATCGGTTGATGGCCAAGTCTATGAAATCGGCACCAAAGAGGCGCTCTACATTGGGCGCGGCGCCAAAGAGGTTTTTTTCAGCAGCGATGATGCCGCAAACCCCGCCAAATTTTATTTGAACTCCACACCAGCGCACACCACACATCCAACCAAAAAGGTGAACAAAGAAAACAGCAAAGTACTGCACATGGGTGCAGGCGATACCTGTAACGAGCGCGATATTTATCAGCTGATGATTAGCACTGTACTAGATACTTGCCAATTACAAATGGGCATGACCGAATTAAAACCCGGTAGCATTTGGAACACCATGCCAATGCACACTCACAGCCGCCGTATGGAAGCCTATTTTTATTTCAACATTCCAGACACTCACGCTGTATGTCACTTTATGGGGCCAGCGGAAGAAACTCGCCACATTTGGGTTGGCAATGAACAAGCGGTAGTTTCTCCACCTTGGTCAATGCACTCAGGTGTCGGCACTGCGAACTACACCTTTATTTGGGGTATGGCCGGTGAAAATATGGATTACACCGATATGGACTTCCATAAACCAAGCGAATTGAAATAATTTCTGTTCTGTCATACCCGCGTGCGGGTATCCATTGATAGCGTTTCAAAATCTGGATCCCCGCTGGGATGACGAACCCTTACTAAATTGAGAGAGAAAAACATGAATCATCCACTCTTTGATTTAACCGGAAAAGTTGCACTCGTCACCGGCGCAACCCACGGCCTTGGTATGGCTATGGCAAGCGGCCTCGCCAGTGCTGGCGCCACCTTAATTATCAACGGCAATTCATCGCAAGAAAAAATCGACAACGCAGTCAGTGAATATCGCGCAAAAGGCTTTAACGCTTTTGGTTACAAATTTAACGTAACCGATGAAACGCAAGTGATCGCTGCCGTTGATCAAATCGAAGCCGACCACGGTCCGATTGATATTCTGGTGAACAATGCCGGCATCATCAAACGCACGCCCTTATTGGAAATGACACTGGAAGATTTTGAAGAAGTGATCAAAATCGATTTGACCGGTGTCTTTACTATGACTCGCCCTATCGCACGCAAAATGGTTGAGCGCCGCCAGGGCAAAATTATTAATATCTGCTCCATGATGAGTGAACTTGGCCGCAATTCAGTAGGCGCTTATGCCGCTGCAAAAGGCGGCTTAAAAATGCTGACCAAAAACATGGCGACCGAGTGGGCCAAGTACAATGTGCAGGTTAACGGCATTGGCCCGGGCTATTTCGCTACTAGCCAAACTGAACCCATTCGTGTTGACGGCCATCCCTTCAACGATTTTATTATCAACCGCACTCCCGCCGGAAAATGGGGCGATCCGGACGACCTCCAAGGCGCAACCATTTTCCTCGCCTCCAAAGCAAGTGATTTTGTCACCGGTCAAATCGTTTATGTTGATGGCGGGATTCTGGCAACCATTGGCAAACCGAGTAATGAAGCCTAACCAATTTAAATAAGATTCATGCGTAACCCCACACTAACAATGTGGGGTTTTGTTTTTTTGGATCAGCAAATAATGATACCTATTGATAAAAACTGATATAAAAACAAACAAAATGATTGAATTTGCTGTGAAAAAAATCCAATCATAAATAATCAAATAATTTGCACGACATTTACATAAACATATTTCAATTAATTGACCTGCTACTATTTTTTATTTTCATTGTGCACCGATAATCCAGCGCGCATGTATGCCATGCACTTGCCATTATCGGACACCGGCTTGTCCGTTCACTTCATTTATTTTTTTATCGAGGGAACAATGAAAATTTCAACAATAGTCAATCGGCAATCCGCAGCGATTACGGCGCTGGGTTTGCTGGTACTTCAGTCCTCTTCAAGTTATGCCGCACGTTGCGAATATATTATTCAGACCGAATGGAACACCGGTTTTGTCGCTGCAGTGCGCATTACCAATGACACTAACACCGCGATTAATGGATGGTCAGTGAATTGGAATTACACCGATGGCTCGCGCCGCACCGGCGGCTGGAATGCCAACTTCTCTGGCAGCAATCCTTACACAGCCACCGGCGTAGGCTGGAATGACCGGATTAACCCGGGGCAATCAATCGAGTTTGGCTTGCAGGGAAACAAAGGTGTTGCAAACAGCCCCGCGCAACGTCCAGGCTTAGGTGGCGCTACCTGTGCCAATTTGCCAACCAGCATGAGCAGCTCATCCAAAAGCTCCGCCAGTAGTTCATCGCTACCACCACTGAGTAGCTCATCTCTGCCGCCATCCAGCAGATCATCGAGCAGCCTTTCAAGCCACTCAATTGTTTCAGTCAGTTCATCGAGTATTTATTGGCCCCCATCCAGCTCGAGCATGTCGAGCACATCCAGTTCGCTCGGCCCCAATACCTTGCCAGTCGCCGATCTGCAGGTGACCACTACCGCATCAACTGTCTATGTCGATGGCCGTAATTCTACGGATGCAGACGGGAATCCGCTGACTTACAGCATTGATTTTGGCGACGGCAAAACGATTAATTATCCGCATGCGTGGCACACCTATTTGGTGCCCGGCGACTACACCATCACCCTGAAAGTGTCAGATGGCCGCGATGTGGTGAGTACCAGCCAAGTGATCAACGCCCAGTCAACAACGGGCAATCAGCCCCCAATTGCCATGCTCACCGCACCGCGCGAGTATTCGTCGATTATTGCGCATGCCACTGCATCGTTTGACCCAGAGGGAATTCCCCTGACCTATGAGTGGGATTTTGGCGATGGCGCCTTTATGGGCTCCGCCCGCGCCAGCATTAGGGATTGCGCACCGGGTGAAACCACTTACCGCTCCCGCACAGTGACACTCACCGTGGGTGATGGTGAACTCAAGGATACTCGCCAAATTCAGGCTGGCGGCACCTGCGGTTATGTATTTGATGTGTTGCCTACACCGAAATTCACTTATCGCGTTGAAGGCAATCGAGTATTTGTTGATGGCCGCGATTCATTGGGCGCTACTGGATTGTCGTGGAATTTTGGCGATTCCAGCCCAAGCGCAACAGGTGTGCTGGCGTCTCATGTTTATGCGGCCAGCGGCACCTATAACATCGAACTGAATGTGAGTGGCCCGAGTTTGTTTAGCAATCGGCTTACTCAGGCAGTAGTGGTCGATTTTGCCTCGAGCAGCCAATCCTCCCGCAGCCTTAGTAGCTCCAGCGTGCCACCCTCATCATCATCTTCACGCTCGTCCACATCAAGCCTCGGCTTGCCATCCTCCAGCTCGGTGCGCTCAAGTTCATCGTCGCTAATTCCCTCATCCAGCTCAGCCAGCAGTACCAGCAGCAACCGCAATCACTACGATGCCCATCGTGCAGTTACTGCACCGGTGATCGACGGGATTGCCGATGCCGTGTGGGAAGCTGCAACTTGGGCGCCGATTGATGTGTTTTGGCTGGGCACCCAACCCAATCCAACTGCGCAGGATTACTCCGGCCGCTACAAAGCGCTGTGGGATCAGGATTATTTGTACCTTTTGTTCGATATCACCGACGACCGTATTTTTGATGGCACACGCAATGCGCTGGATCGCTATTGGGAAGACGACACGGTAGAGCTGTTTATCGATGAAAATAAAAACGGTGGTCAGCACAGCTACAACACCAGCGCATGGGCATATCACCTCAGCACTTACGGCGATGTAGTGGACTACACCACCTCGGGACCGAAGCTGTTAAATGACCATATCGACATGCGTTTGGTTAGTCTAGGCGATAAACATGTATGGGAAATGCGTGTGCGCATTTACGGCGAAGACTATGCCGATTGGAAAACCAATGCGCCGCTCAAACTAGCCGCTGGCAAACTCATGGGCTTTTCGGCAGCTTACATCGACAATGATGGCAGTTCGCAGCGGGAAAGCATGATGGGTTCGGTCGATACCCAAGGCCACAAAAACAATCAGGGCTATTTAGATGCGAGTGTATTTGGCTCCATGAGACTGGTTGAATAACGCCTCAACCTGCACCAGCCGCCCGGAATTCGGGCGGCATTTTTCCAATTCTGCCCTGCATTATTCCCCCGCTCAGATCCTCCTGCCCCCTTGAAGTTAAGTGCCATCACCCCCACATCCGCGCCTAGACTATGTTAGGCAATCAGGAACTGATCGGGTTATGAGCGAACTTTTTATCCTGCAAAACCAAGACAAACTTTTTCTCGGCCGCCAAAACAATTGGCTGGATGGGCGCGATCTGGCGGCGCTGTTCAAAACTGCGCACAAAGACGAAGCTATCAATCAGATGGTGGAGGCCAGCTCTAAAGATTATCGGCAGCGCATTAAGGTGATTAGCTGCAGCGCCAATGAGAAAGGCCTGCCGCTGATCGACCCGGACATCATGCCCGAGCCACTGCCCAAAGCCGGCAAAGATTTGTTTGAAACACTGGAGCAGGGCGCGGCAGCGGATGAATCTACTATCGCCGCCCCCCGAGCTGACTTGCCATAAAGCCTGCGCAGGCTATATTTTCTGACTATTGTCGCCCTTGCGGCCTACCTGATTGCTCTTGCAGCTAAAGGAACCTTAAGTGTCTGTACCCCAAGGCTCGCGCCAACACCTGAATAGCGAGTTGCTCGCTACCTTTGCCGAACCGGCGAACAATGCCAGCCTGCGCGGAATTTTACGCGGCCTGGAAAAGGAAAGCCTTCGAGTAACGCCAGAGGGTACGCTGGCGCAGACCGATCACCCCCACTCGCTCGGCTCGGCGCTTACCCACCCGCATATCACCACCGACTACAGCGAAGCGCTGCTCGAATTTATTACCGAGCCGTTTGCCGATGTCGAGCCACTGCTGGAGCAACTCGATAACATCCATCGGTTCACCTACCAACAACTGGCCAGCAACCGCGAGCGGCTCTGGCCGGCGAGCATGCCCTGCATTCTCGGCAGCGACGCCGACATTCCAGTAGCGCGCTACGGCAATTCCAACAGCGGCCAGATGAAAACCGTATACCGCATTGGGCTTGGCCATCGCTATGGTCGCTCGATGCAGACCATCGCGGGGATTCATTACAACTTCAGCCTGCCCGATGATTTTTGGCAGGTGCTGCAAACCCAATCCGGCAACCAACAGAGTCTGCAGGATTTCAAAACCGAGCGCTATTTTGGTTTGATCCGCAATTTCCGCCGCAACTTTTGGCTGCTGATTTATTTGTTTGGTGCGTCACCGGCGGTGTGCTCCAGCTTTGTTAAGCAGCGGGAACACAAATTACAGCCGTTCCCTGCGGCCGAAAAAACCCTGTATCTACCTTATGCTACATCGCTGCGCATGGGCGATTTGGGCTATCAAAGTGATGCACAGCAAACCCTGGTGGTGAATTACAACAATCTCGGTGATTATTTAAAAACCCTGTGCGGCGCCATCACCCAAAGCCATCCGGCTTATGCGCAAATCGGGGTAAAAGATAGCGCGGGACATTACCAACAACTCAACACCAGCTTGCTGCAAATCGAAAACGAGTTTTATTCCAGTATCCGCCCCAAACGCACCACCGGGCGCGGCGAAACCGCACTGCAAGGTCTGCGCTTACGCGGCGTGGAATATGTTGAAGTGCGCTGCGTAGATTTAAACCCATACGAACCACTGGGTATTAGCATTGAGCAAATGCAGGTGATGGATGCGTTTTTACTCTACTGCTTATTAAGCGACAGCCCGGCAACAGATGAACGTGAGTTTCATCAAGTCCAGGAAAACCAGGCGCGTATTGTCAGCAATGGGCGCGACCCGGCACTGGAATTGCTGCGCGGTGATCAGAGTCTCTGCATGCGCACCTGGGCAGAGGAAATTCTGCACGGCAGTAGCGCCTGTGCCGAACTACTCGATCAAGCCAAAGGGGGCGATGCCTACCGCCAGGCAGTCACGCGGCAATTCGCCAAAATCGATAATGCAGACCTAACCCCATCAGCCCGTGTGTTGCGCGATATGACTGAGGCACAGCAGAGTTTTTACGCGCACACTCTCGCCCAAGCAGAACAGCATCGCGCCTATTTTGCGACGCGGCCGCTTGGCGATGAAAAGCTGGCTGAATTTGCCCAGATGAGCGAGCGCTCACTGCAAAGCCAAACGAGCCTGGAAGATGCACAACAAATCAGTTTTGACGAGTATTTGGACAACTACTACGCCCAGTATCGCGGCTGTAGTTGTGAATCGTAATGCGGAGATCTAGCGGCAAATAAGTGGGGTTCGAGTTAAACCAGTCGCCACAATTATGGCGACTGGCAGCAGATTATTTTTGCACCACAAAATTATTAAAATACAAATCCGATGCGGGACCTTTAACGGGTTTGATATCAGCAATTGAAGGCACCGCTGGTGCGGCCTCCGCATGATGTTCCGGCTGTTTCGCATCCTCATGTGTTGGTTTGGCACCCACATTCTTTTCATTTGCGCCGTGTTTTGCATCATGCTCAGCAACATCATGCCCTTCTACCTTAAGCAGCGCCTTATTAATTTCGGCCAGCGCATAGACACGCAAATATTCCTTACCTTCTACCGAGTTGATCGCCTCTTCAGTTTGCGCACTCAGAATACTCACCAAGCGATCGCGGATTAGCGGCAAATGATGGGTGACTTCAATGGCATCTTCTCCGGTTTCAGTGCGAATCGAGATCTCGGCCTTAATAAAGCGCGCCTTACCCGGCCCGCCGTAATTCACCACTAGGGCAGGCTCCAGCGGAATATAATTTACCCCCTCCGCCACTTTGGGCCCACTGCCACCGCTCGCCAGTACCGACGATGCCAGGGTCAAACCTAATGCTGCCACACAATATTTCACTAACAGATTCATACCCGCTCCACAGCTCTGAACTTGCGCCCTATTTTGCGCTCCAACTGACGCGATAATCGCGCTCGCTTCAAAGCATAGACTATTCCCTCCAGTCTACGCAGTGGTTTTGCCATACACCCATAAGCAGCCGCTTAGGAAAAGCTAGCCCTGCTATGTGCTAATTGCTTACCATAAGCTCAACCAATAATAAGTTCAGCCATACCTACAAAACTAAAACACTATCCACTTTTAAGGATTTACTATGATCCCCAGTGTTCGCCCAACCAACTTCCTCATCTTTATTACCTGTACATTGATGATACTCGCCGCTGCCTACATGGAGCACGTCATGAAAATGATCCCTTGCTCACTTTGCATCACCCAGCGCGGTTTTGTCGTTCTCACAGGTCTTTTGGCACTCGCTGCTGCGCTGCACAACCCAGGCATCACCGGGCGCCGCACCTACGCAGTATTGGGAATTGCCAGTGCGATCCTCGGCGCGTGTTTTGCAGGTCGCCAACTTTGGCTACAAAGTTTGCCCGCCGATCAGGTGCCCGCATGCGGCCCCGGCCTCGCCTATATGTTTGAGGTTTTTCCGTTTATGGAAGCGCTAAAACTGCTGTTACAAGGCGATGGCAACTGTGCCCATGTGGATAAGATTCTCGGCCTGAGCCTCGCCGCCTGGACATTTATGGCCTTTATCGGCTTGGCTGGCGCGAATTTATACCAACTGATTCGCAAGCAGAGCAAACTGGCCTAGATATCTTGCCCTCACAGAAAAGATGGCCTATTGTGGCAAACTCAAACCAATTATGGTTTGTTTGCATCTTCCTGAAGCCAGCATGCGGCCTCATTAAAAACAAACTACGTCGAACAACCCATAGGATTACCTGATGTTAGAAAATTGCAAAAGTGCCAAAGAACGCTGGGGCGGTGTGAGTGAAATTATTGATCGCTGGCTTGAAGAGCGTCAGGCAATGCTGGTGCAATACTGCGCACTCAGTGAAAGGGAGCAAAAATTAAGTGATCTGCAGCGCGGTGAAAAACTGCGTAGCTTTTGCCAAATTCTGGTGGACTATGTGTCAGCGGGTCACTTTGAAGTTTACGATCAATTGATCAAAGAAGGGCGCGAGTTTGATGACGCAGAAGCCCTGCAAGAAGCCAGCAAACTCTACGACACCATCGATACCACCACTGAACGCCTATTGGATTTCAACGATAAGTATCTTGAAACTGACGATATCACCTCACTCACTGCCGATTTATCGCAATTAGGCGAGACACTTGAAGTGCGTTTTAGCGCTGAAGACCGCTTGATCTCGGTATTGCATACCTCGCACAAAGATCTGGTAAGTTAAGTACTGATTTACCAAATCGCAGCCATAAAAAAACCCGCTCGCAAGCGGGTTTTTTTATAGTTTATAAGCCGGTATTCAGGCTTATTTCGCTTCTGGAGCTGCTTCAGCCGCTTTGATTTCCAACAATTCAACTTCGAAAATCAAGGTAGATGAAGGAGGGATTGGGCCCTGACCGCCAGCGCCGTATGCCAATTCTGATGGGATTACGATTTCCCACTTGGAACCTTGTGGCATCAATTGCAGAGCTTCAGTCCAACCTGGGATTACACCGTCCAGTGGGAAAGTAGCTGGCTGGCCGCTTTTGATAGAGCTGTCGAATTCAGTACCGTCGATCAACTTACCTACATAGTTAACAGTCACTGTGTCTGTCGCTTTTGGCTTGGCGCCTTTACCTTCGGTAATTACTTTGTATTGCAGGCCGCTTTCAGTGGTCATTACACCTTCTTTAGCCTTGTTTTCTTCGAGGAATTTTTTGCCTTCAGCAATGTTAGCTTCGCTCTTTGCCTTTTGCTCTTCTTCTTGTTTAGCCATCGCTTTTTGCTGAACTTCTTGCATGATCTTTTGCATATCTTCTTCACTGATACGCGACTCTTTACCGTCACGCACATCGGTCAGTGCCAATGCCAATGAATCAGGCTCAATCGCCAAGCCACCATTTTGCAGGTTCTTGCCCAGATTTTGACCAATGATGTAGTTTGCTTTTTGCTCCAGAGTCGTCAGCTTGGCGCTGTCATCAACTGGTTTTGCTTCTTCTTTATTGCAGCCAATCAAGCCCGCAGTAGCAGCCATCAGGCCAACAACCAATAAACGTTTGTTAAACATAATGCACCTTATTAGTAATCATTGATTTGTAATCATTGTCTGTGTGAAGCAAGCCTGTCGCTCACCTGATCCTAGCCGACACCTTATACTGCGGCGCCAAAGCAGGCGGCAATGGTATACCAACTCCAGCCAAATGTGCGCGTTTTTAGCGACCACCTAAGTTAAACAGTCGGGCAAAGTGTGTGCTGCGCCCCATTTACTGCAAGGTATCTGGATCTACCGCTAGCAGAACCGTGTCTGACTTCGAGCTTTTAACAAAGTTCAAGCTCGCCAGTCACCGCGACCACGTAAGATTGCAAGCGCAAGTAATAAGTCATTGCAAAAGATACGCGACTATCGCATTGGGAGGCATACACTTTTTACTGGCGCAGGGCTACAATTCGCCCGAATTGCACTCGCAAATTACCGTTTTTTAAATGACACATTCCCAACGCTTTTTTCACACAGGTATTTTTTATGGCCGCCGCTAAAACTCCAAAAAATTCTATTGCTGTCTCCCAAGATGCAATCGGGCAACTGGAACAAGAAATTGCCAAGCTCAGTGCCGCGCTGGATAAAGCTCGCGCACAAGAACTCGCAGCCGCCGAAAAAGCGGTTATCACCGGGAAAAAAGCGTTGCAGAGCGCAAAGAAAAAAGTTGCTGATCTGACCGCAAAAGAAAACAAAACGCCCGCCGCAAAAGCGCGCTTAAGCCAAGCCAAAAAAGATCTTGCTGAACAGTCAAAAGTTGTAGCCGGCGCACAAGCGACCTTGGATGACTTAAAGTCAGCGCAGGCATCACACAAAGAAGTGGCTCAAGAACTCGCAAAGCAAATAAAGGGCAAGACTAAAAAAGTAAAAGCCACTAAAGCAGTAGCGACCAAAAAACCAAGCGGCAAAATTAAAACTGCCGCAAAAACAGAAGAGGCTCAACCAGCTGTTGCTGCGGAGCAACCGACAGCCAAAAAACCAGCCGCAAAAAAAGCCGCAACTAAAACTGCGACCGCTAAAAAAGCACCGGCAAAAAAAGCACCTACAAAAAAACTAGCGGTTACACCAGCGACTGCAACAACAGCTGAAGCAGCACCCGCAGTAGAAACACCTGTGGCAGACATACCTGCAGCTGAGCCAGTGATTATTGCTGCACCGTCGGCAGTAGAAGTAGCACCCGCCATTGAACCCAGCGCAGAGTCATCACCAGCAACAACTACACTGCCATTTGATGATGATCAGGGCGCATTAAATTAATGCTGTGAAAAGCTGTCGCAAAGTTACAAATAAAGGGCGCATCGGCGCCCTTTTTTAATAACAAAAGGATCAATCAGATCCGCACAATCTCCTTCATACTTAGGTAAAGCCGCACCAATGCAATACCAGAGGAGACCATTATCATGTATACATCTACCACTGCCATGCCCCAGCTATTTGAACAATTGGGGTTAAAATCCAGCAACTTGGCGATAGCGCGTTTTATCAAACTTCACCCTTTAGCGGAAAATGTCACGCTGCAATCGGCAACATTTTGGAACCCGTCCCAGCGCCAATTTATTAACGATAGTTTGCAACAAGATTCCGATTGGGCCGAAGTAGTCGATCAGCTAGATGCGCTGTTACACCACTGATGCAAACAATTGTAATAACCGCGCAATAGCCGCTTCGGTTACATTGAGTTGCAGTAAATAAAGACGCAGATTGTCACCCGCGACCGGTGGCGATGCACTATCTGCAGCTCCGTCACTCCATGTTTGCACTTCCGCTTCCAGCCAGATTTGTAATTGTTTTTCCGCCAGCAATTCCGCTTGTTTAATTTGGCTGCGCAGCGCTTCAATGCCTGCATCGGCGCTGCCAAATTCCACCTTCATGCGCCGCCGCAAGTGGCGCAGTGGAATCACGTAATGTTCATCCCAGGCATGAATACGTTTTTGCGCTTTGCGCAGACGCACTTTATCCAATACCAGACCGCGTCGCTCCAACCAGACACACCAGAGCAACAGATTGACGTTGACGCCATGGCCATCCTGCAACTGCAAACAGGCATCGGCCACACCGGGGCGCGCGTAGTAGTCGAGGGAAAAATTCCAGAGGCTGGAGCAGTCATCGGAAGAGGCAGAAGGCATCATAAAATCCGCTAGCAGAGGGTTGGGGCAAGTCTGCTAGAATGCGCGCCATGATTCAATTACAAAACATCTCCGTACAGCGCGGCACCAAATTTTTATTGGATGCTGCCGATCTCACTATTTACCCTGGCCAAAAAGTCGGTTTGATCGGCGCCAATGGCACCGGCAAATCCACCTTGTTTCAATTGTTGCTGGGCAAATTGCACAGCGATACCGGCTCGCTCGATATTCCCAAGCAGTGGCGCATCGCCCACATGGCGCAAGAGGTTGGCCATACCAGCCGCAGCGCACTGGATTATGTGCTTGATGGCGATAACGAATTGCGTCGTTTGGAATTGGAAATTGCCACCGCCCTGCAAGATCCGGAACACAATGGCGAACAGCTCGCGCACCTGTATAGCGATATGGAAAACATCCACGCCTACACCGCACCTTCGCGCGCGCAACAATTGTTAAATGGTTTGGGTTTTGCACCGGGGGATGACCAACGCCCGGTATCGGATTTTTCCGGCGGCTGGCGCATTCGTCTGAACCTTGCACAGGCATTGATGTGCCCATCGGATTTATTGCTGCTCGATGAACCGACCAACCACTTGGACTTGGATGCAACCCTGTGGCTGGAAGAATGGCTCAAACGCTATCCCGGCACCTTGATAATTATTTCGCACGACCGCGACTTTCTCGACAACATTGTCGATCGCATTGTTAATATCGAAAAACAAAAACTCGATAATTACAGCGGTAACTACTCTGCGTTTGAACGCCAGCGCGCCGAAAAATTAGCGCAGCAACAGGCGAGTTTTGAGAAGCAGCAAGAGCGCATTGCTCACGTTGAAAATTATATTCGCCGCTTCCGCGCGCAAGCGACCAAAGCCCGTCAGGCTCAGAGCCGGATTAAAGAGTTGGAGCGCATGGAAAAAATTGCGCCCGCCCATATAGATTCGCCGTTTACCTTTACTTTTAAATGCAACGACAAAATGTCGGTACCGCTGGTGCACATAGCCCGCGCCGACATTGGCTATAACACTGGCGCTGGCAACAAAATAATTCTGAATAAAGTTGAACTGGCGATTCGCGCCGAAACCCGTATTGGTTTACTCGGCCCCAATGGCGCGGGTAAATCCAGCTTGGTAAAAACCCTCGCTGGTTCACTGCCGCTGCTGGCCGGTGATCGCACTAATGGCGAACATTTTAAACTCGGTTATTTTGCCCAACATCAATTAGAAGCCTTGGATATCAATGCCTCTGCAGCGCTGCATATCCAGCGTTTATCACCGCAAGCACGCGAGCAGGAAATTCGCGACTTTCTCGGCAGTTTTGATTTCCACGGCGACCGCGCCTTTGAACCTATCACTCACTTTTCCGGTGGAGAAAAAGCGCGACTGGCGCTGGCGATTATCGCCTGGGAAAAACCCAACGTATTACTGCTCGACGAACCCACCAACCATTTGGATTTGGAAATGCGCCACGCGCTCACCATGGCGCTGCAAGAATTTGAAGGCGCTGTGATTGTGGTGTCGCATGATCGCCATTTACTGCGCAATACAGTGAATGAATTTTTACTGGTTGCCGATGGCAAGGTGGAAGAGTTTGACGGCGATCTGGAAGATTATTACAAATGGATGCAACAGCAAAAAACCAATATAGCTGTCGCCGAAAAAGAAACTGCGGTTAACAGCGAGAGCGATTCAAAAGTTGATAAAAAGGCCCAGCGCCAACAATCGGCAGCGGCGCGCGCGCAACTCAAGCCGCTCACCAACAAATTAAAATCCCTCGAAACCCAGATGGAAAAACTGCAGACGCGGCTGAGTGAAATTGAAACCCAGTTAGGCGACCCCAGTATTTACGATGAAAAAAATAAAACCATTTTGCAACCACTGCTGCAAGAGCAAGTGAAATTGCAAAATCAATTAGACGAGACAGAAGAAAACTGGTTGATGGTCAGTGAAGAGTTGGAAGCAGCACAGCTGGGATAACCGGTGAATCGTTTTTATAAATAAAAAAGCCAGCGCTAAAAAACGCTGGCTTTTTACATTAACGCCGGGGGTTTAGAAATTCATCCGCAATCCCAGTGCAAGTTCTGATGACTCAGAACCCAAACCTACATCACCCGTTACCGAAAAAGTAGGGGCAAACCAATAAGCAATACCACCGCTCAATACGGTATTACCATCGAAGGCGGTATGGTGTGCCAACTCTACTTTCAGTTCGACATTATTTTCGATAAAACCGCGCAAACCTGCTGCAACGATTAAACCTGAATCGCTATTGCCATAGTCAACTGAGATATTTTCTGCACTCAGGGCACCGTATAGGCTCGAATCTGCCCCAAATAATGTATGGTAACCAATACCCATCTTTAGGTTTTCTGAGCCACAGCCATTGCCACTCACATCGCTATAAGAGCCAAGCGCAAAAAAATCGCTGTTTAATTCAAGGCTGCCGCCCAAACGCACACCATCTTGGTTACAGCCACCATCAAGATCCTGATTAATAAATTGAACGCCCGCATAAGTGTAACTAACCGCACTGCGCGCCATCACACTTGCGCTGGCAAACAAACTCACTGCCGCTATTGCCAAGCTTATTTTTTTCATTGAATTTTTCATTTTAGAGAATCTCCAGTAAGGTCTTCCGGGGTGATACTAGTGAACGAGCATGAACAAATCCTGAATACCCATAGGGGAAGAATTTCGCGCGCATTATCGGTGGAAGTTATCGCGAAGAGGGTGAGGCAGTTCTCGTTAATAACCAATCTGTGTAATGCCGGGGTCTTCGGGTAAGTGCGTGGCTCGCACTTGTAAAATACGGCGGCCTTCCATATCGATAATTTGGAATTGATAACCCACCAAGGTAATTTCTTCGCCCACAACGGGAACATGCTGCAGTTGCTCTAGCAGCAATCCGGCAAGGGTAAAATAATCACCGTCGCCACGCATCAGCTTGATATGCAATAACTCTTCGACTTGCTCCAATGAAATACTGCCATCCAGCAGCCAGCCTTCATCGGTCTGTGTTGCAAGTGGCTCGTCGTAGGTGTCGGCCAACTCGCCGGCAATCGCCGCAAGCAAGTCGCCGGTGGTCACCACACCTTTAATACTGCCGTATTCGTCGATCACTATTGCCAGCGGCAGGGTTTCCTGGCGCAGCATCTCCAGCACTTTAAGCGCGCTGGTACCCTCAGGCACGGCGAGCGGTGAAAGCGCTAATTTGGCCAGATCTAGCGGTTGGTTATCGAGTGCCGCAGTGAGTAAATCGCGGCTTTGCACTACACCGAGCAAGTTGTCCAATTCATCCCGCGCGACCAGCAAGCGGGTTTGTGGTGTGGTCTTGAGGATTTCCAGCAACCGCTCGGGGGTGGCATTGGCATCGACCCAAATAATATCCGGGCGCGGAGTCATTAAGGATTGAATAGGGCGATTCGACAACTGCAACACACTGCGAATCATATGGCGTTCGCTGTGCTCAAATGCCATTTCTTCATCTTCCGGCGATGCGGTCATACCGGCGATATCGGCGCCGACTTCATCGGCATCGCTGCGGCCACCCAACAGCTTCAATACTGCTTCTGCCGTGCGGTCGCGCAGCGGGCGTTCGCCAATCAGATGGCGGGTGCGATTAGAGCGCGCCAGTTGATTAAATATTTCGATCAGTACCGAGAAGGCAATTGCGCCATAGAGATAGCCTTTGGGGATTTCAAAACCGGCGCCTTCGGCCACCAAACTGAAGCCAATCATCAACAAAAAGCCGAGACAGAGCATGACTACAGTGGGGTGACGATTCACAAAGTCAGTCAGCGCTTTACTGGCGACAATCATCACCATCATCGCAATCACCACTGCAATCATCATCACCTCAAGGTGATCAACCATACCCACTGCAGTGATTACCGCATCTAATGAAAAGACTGCATCGAGTACAATAATCTGCGCAACCACGCCCCAAAAAGCGGCGTGAACCTGAGTATTGCGTGGCACCTCGAGTTTGCCCTCCAGCCGCTCATGCACTTCAACAGTGGCTTTAAACAGCAGAAACAGGCCGCCGAGCAACAAAATCAGATCGCGCCCAGAGAGGCTTTTATCAAATACACTAAACAGCGGCTCGGTTAAGGTCACCAGCCAAGAGATTCCTGCCAAAAGCAGCAAGCGCATCAGCAGCGCCAGACTTAAACCTAGAATGCGCGCCTTATCCCGTTGATGGGGCGGCAGTTTATTGGCCAGAATAGCGATGAAGATCAGGTTGTCGATCCCCAACACAATTTCAAGCACTATCAGGGTTAACAGACCCAGCCAAGCGCTGGGATCAGCCATCCATTCCACAGTTATTTCCTCAGGATTAAATCGAACAATCGATCAACAATAAAAGAGATCGATAGCGAGCTTAGAGCAGCCAGGCACTGTTTATTTAGCGACACCGCCGAAAAGGACTGGGCAATAGCCGACAGCAAGAAAGGTAAACTGATACAGGGGCGATCCAAGGCAATGGGCCTTGGGTCAGGTTCTGACGATGGCATTGAGAAACCAGAGTGTTATCAAGATGGCGGAATTCTACTGCAGTAGGGAGGATAATGCCTAGCGCCGGTTTTCCCTCACCACGAAACTTTACGCGGATACAACGCAAAAACCGGCTCAGCGATTAATCTAACCGCCGACTTTTCTCGCTTTAATCAAGGGGCAGCTCAGGGTGCATATTTGTTTTATCGACTCAATTCATCAGATTGCCGCTGCGCATTGGAATCAGCTGTGCCCAACGGATTACCCTTTTGTGCGCCACGAATTTATTGCCGCCTTGGAAGACCACCACTGCACCAGCGCAACCACTGGCTGGACACCGCACCACCTCTTGGTGTGGGCAGGTGAGCAATTAGTCGCTGCTTTGCCTGGCTTTATCAAAACCCACTCCTATGGCGAATATGTCTTTGATTGGAGTTGGGCAGATGCCTACCGCCGCCATGGATTTCAGTACTACCCTAAATGGATTAACGCCATTCCGTTTACGCCCTGTGTTGGCCCGCGTTTACTCGCTAGCCCCGCCACACTAACAGCGGAATTCATAGCTAAACTGCTGCAAGTTCTGGCCAGCGAATGCACTGCAAAAAACTTTTCCAGTTGGCACTGCCTATTCCCGGATGCCGACATGAGTACACAATTGCGCCGACACAACATTCCGCAACGTTTGGGCTGCCAATTTCATTGGTTTAATCGCGACTATAAAAGTTTTGATGACTTTCTCGCGCAGATGACATCGCGCAAACGCAAAAACATTACCAAAGAACGCAGACAAGTTTTAGCCCAAGGGTTTGCATTTGAGGTGAAAACTGGACATGAATTGACACCACAAGACTGTGAAGCTTTTTATTCGCTTTATCGCAACACCTACTTAAAGCGCAGCGGCCACCAAGGCTATTTGAATGCGGGCTTTTTTCAGCAACTCGGCACCACCATGAGCAACAATTTGGTACTGATCAATGCGATTAAAACAACGGAGTCCGGTGCGAAAAATGTTATCGCTGCATCACTCTTTCTGCGTGATAACACTACCTTATATGGACGCTATTGGGGCTGTTTTGAAGAGTATCAATTTCTGCATTTTGAAACTTGTTACTATCAGGGCATTGATTATGCTATCGCTCATCAATTAACCCGCTTTGATGGCGGCGCACAAGGCGAACATAAAATTGCGCGGGGCTTTGAACCAGTGATCACCTATTCCAATCACTGGATTACGGAACCGGGATTTCGCACCGCAATCGAACAGTTTGTAACAGAGGAAGCTGAGGCTATTCGAACTTATGCCGAGGATGCCAAGGCGCACTTACCGTTTAAGCAAGAGGATGCAGAATAAAAAATGGCGCTATCAAAGCGCCACTTTTAACATTACAGCAAAAACAAACCTATACCTTAAATGTGTCGATTTGCTTTTTCAGTTCGCTGGTTTCATTGATTAATTGACTGCCGCTGTGGTTCACCACCTGCGCATTTTCAACCACGTTTTCCGACAGACTGTGAATCGCAGTAATATTTTTACTCACCTCATTCGCCACAGAACTCTGCTGATGTGATGCAGTGGCAATTTGATGATTCATATCATTGATAACCCCAATATTTGCCCGAATTTTATCGAGTGCACCGCCAACTTTTGAGGCAGTGTCGATAGTCTCGCGCGCGGACGCGGTACTGGTGCTCATCGCTTGATGTGCCTCATCGGCAGCGCGCTGCAACTGTACAATGATTGATTCAATTTCCTCTGTCGATGAGCGAGTTTTTTGTGCCAGTGAGCGCACTTCATCGGCCACCACCGCAAAACCTCGCCCTTGCTCACCTGCGCGAGCCGCTTCAATTGCAGCATTCAATGCCAGTAAATTGGTCTGCTCGGCAATCGTACGGATAACTTCCATCACCGAACCAATGTTGACCGAGTTGTTTTTAAGCACCTGAATTTTTTGTGCGGTCGATTCAATCTGACTAGTAAGACGATTAACGTTTTCCAGCGAGAGATTAACAATAGTATTGCCTTCTTCCGCAAGCACGCTGGTGGCAGTTGTGCGCTCAGCAGTATCACCCGCGTGGCGAGCAATTTCATTAGCCGATGCCGATAATTCTTCTACCGCCGTGGCCACTAATTCAATTTCACGCAATTGCTGTGAAGTCGAATTAACGGTGTTTTCAGTGGCGCCGCTCATTTTGTTGACGTTGACACGCACCTTATCGTTAACCTGCACCACATTGCGAATGATGGCAGCGATATGCTCCATTACCAGATTAAAGTTATGGGCAAGTGCAGCGATTTCATTTTGGCTATCGGTTGGTAACCGGCGGGTTAAATCACCACCCCCACCGGCAATTGTGGCCAGCGAGCGAGTTACCTCATCAACCGGCGCCAAAACCAGGCTGCGAATCAAGATGTATACCGTAATCAAACTGGCAGCAAGCAAGGCAATTACGGTAAAAATCGTCGTCTTTCTCTGATTGCTCAGGGTTTCCTGCAGCTCTTGGGTAGAGAAACTGATGTTATAGCTGCCTATTGTGCTGCCGTTGTAGACAATCGGAATCGCATCGCGAGACAACTGATTTTTGCTTTCGTCACCATCGGCCGCCTTTGCTAACGACTGGCCGCGATGATCAACCACACTCACCGAGGTCACTAGTGAAGTATTAACCAACGATTTAGCAATCGCCTCAATTTGCTGGAAGTCGTAGGCAAACACTGCCTCAAGAATGGAGCTGTTGGTCAACTCAATCATCGCCGACGTTTCAGCCTCCAATTTTTTCTCCAGATTGTCGGAGGCAATTTGGTCGTTGACCAGAGCGACGATAACCGCAATCGCCAGCATGGCGATTGTCAGCACCATCATCAATTTGGTGAGCAAGGATTTTTTTACCATGTTTCCCCCGAAACTATTCGGCTATTAGACTTATTAAGTTACCCAGTATTATTGACGGCAAGAACGCACCAATCTTGAGCGCTAACTTCCAATCAAAGTGAGTAATTGCTTTTAATCGGTATACAGATGTTCTTAGCGAGCCGTAGTAGTGAGCCAAGATGGCAACGGCTGTTGCATACCAGTTAGGGAAGTATAGACACAGCTTTGCAATGCTGCGCGAGGAAGAAAAGAAGATCTGAAAAGATGTTTTTAATAGCAGGGCAGATACGGGAGAACAACAGGGCGATGAGCCGGCTTACCAGCTCGGATCGGCTCATCGCCAAAGACTCAAAAATTAATCATCACCATCTGGGTCATTACCGCCCGCCATACCCAATTCCTTGAGCTTGCGAGTGAGGGTATTGCGCCCCCAGCCCAGTAAATTAGCGGCATCTCGCTTGCGCCCAGCGGTGTATTTCAGTGCTGTTTCAATCAATGCCCGCTCAAAGGTGGGCACCGCTTCACTCAACAATTGATGCTGCCCGCGGGTCAGTGCTTGATCTGCCCAGTGGCGCAGGGCTTTTTCCCAATCGTCGGCCGGGGTACTGGTCTCTTTGTTTTCCAGCAGCTCGGGCGGCAAATCTTCTATATGCACTTCGCGCCCTGACGCCATAACAGTGATCCAGCGACAGGTGTTCTCCAACTGGCGAACATTGCCCGGCCACTGCAGAGAGCAAAAATACTCTTCCGTCTCTGGCAGCAATACTTTCGGGTCAACATTTAACTCAGTTGCCGCTTTGTGCAGGAAGAAGCGCGCCAACTTGGGAATATCCTCACGGCGATTAGCCAATTTCGGGATATGAATACGAATCACATTGAGGCGATGGAACAAGTCTTCACGGAAACGGTTGTCCGCTACAAGTGTTTCCAGGTTCTGGTGAGTCGCGGCGATGATACGCACATCCACCTTAACCGGGGTGTGACCACCAACGCGATAAAATTCACCGTCAGCCAATACCCGCAAGAGACGGGTTTGGGTCTCGGCAGGCATATCGCCGATTTCATCGAGGAATAGGGAGCCGCCGTTAGCCTGCTCAAAACGCCCCTGACGCTGGGCGGCAGCACCGGTAAAAGCACCTTTTTCGTGGCCAAATAACTCGGACTCCATCAAATCTTTGGGAATTGCCGCCATGTTCAGCGCAATAAAAGGCTCGTTGCGGCGCGGACTGTGGCGATGTAGCGCACGTGCCACCAATTCCTTACCGGTACCTGACTGACCGTTGATAAGCACCGTAATGTTGGATTGCGACAAGCGGCCAATCGCGCGAAACACCTCTTGCATCGCCGGTGCTTCACCGATGATTTCCGTATTGGTTTCCAGCGCGGCCTCGGCGCCGTGTTCAGTTTTTTGTTCTTGCGCATGGGCGAGAGCACGCTGGGTAACAGCGACCGCGTCATCCACATCAAAGGGCTTGGGCAGGTACTCAAATGCACCGCCCTGATAGGCAGCTACGGCGCTGTCCAGATCCGAGTGGGCGGTCATGATGATAATTGGAATCTGCGGATGGGTATTGTGCAGATTGCCCAGCAAGGTCAAACCATCAGTACCCGGCATGCGGATATCACTGATAATCGCATCGGGAATATCGCGGTTGAGCTGACTCATGGCGCTATCGCCCGAGTCAAACACGCGAGTTTCAATGTTCGCCCCCTGCAGGGCCTTTTCCAGCACCCAGCGAATCGAGCGATCATCATCAATAATCCAGACTTTATTAGACTTCTGCATGTTGCGCTTCCATTGGTAAGTAGAGTGAGAAACGGGTTTTGCCCGGCTCACTTTGGCACTCGATAAGGCCATGATGTTGATGGATAAGATGTTGCGAAATGGTCAAGCCAAGCCCCGTGCCTTCGGCGCGGCCGGAGATCATCGGGTAAAAAATATTTTCGATCATATCGGTGGGAATACCGGGACCATTGTCGATGATATCGATCCGACACACTAACGAGTGATGTTTACGACCAATGGTGTACTGGCGATGGATGCGAGAGCGCAGCTGAATGACACCGTTGAGCACATTGGCCTCCACCAAGGCCTGCATGGCATTGCGCACAATATTGAGCAACGCCTGAATCAGCATTTCCTTGTCACCTTGCATGGCGGGAATACTTGGGTCGTAATCGCGCACGATTTTGATTGCGTCGCTACTTTCCGCTTTGATGATATTGGCGACGCGTTCGATTGCCTCGTGAATATTGAGCGATTGCCATTTAGGCAGCTGATTGGGCCCAAGCATACGATCAACCAGATTGCGCAGACGATCCGCTTCATCAATGATGATATTGGTGTACTCGGTCAGACTGGTATCAGGCAGCTCACGCGCCAGCAATTGCGCGGCACCGCGAATACCACCGAGGGGGTTTTTAATCTCGTGTGCCATACCGCGCACCAGATTGCGCGTGGTTTCGTGCGAGCTGGTTAACATCTCTTCACGGCTGATGCGCAGCAATCGATCAATCGGCTGGATTTCAATAATCAAACCATCATGGTCGCCAAAAGGGGTCACTGTGTAATCAACCGTAATGGAACCGCCGCTGAGCAGGCGCCACTCGGCATGGCGCTTGGTGTAATGATTAGCCTGCGCCGCCGCCAGCTTTAACTGGCGATCAGTTTCATCGGACTCATAAAAAAAGTAGGTGATTGGCTCGCCGGTATTGCTCTCACAGCTCATTGCGAGCAGGGCTTCAGCGGCAGGGTTCATATGGCACAGCAGCAGGTCAGTATCCACCAAAATAATGGCGGTACTTAAGCTATCCAATATAGGTTTGTAGATATCGCGCGGACTCACCAGCTACTGCTCTCCTGAACGCCTCGACAATGGGCATGGAGGCTACTGCAAAAAACAAACCAAGTAAGAAAAAGGCGTTATTCAGCAAGTTTAGCCGCTGAATTTGTCCATAATGGGGATTTTCAAGAGAATGATAGCACCAAAAAGGTGCAATCATTTTGGCGTGGGCTTTGAAAGGGCATTAGTGTGAATGTTTGGGCGAATAACGTTCACGATAACCGGAGGTGACGTGCCCAATGATTGACCATCGGCATCAATCGCCTCTACCACCAATGTATGAGTGCCACGCGGAACATCCTTGACGATGATGTTGTTCATTGTTGTCTCCTCCAGCAACTCACCATTCATAAAATACACCAGTAAATGCCCTTGCTGGAGCCCCGGAGTAAGATTGATGGCTATCGCCAAATCGCGCTGTCCAACGGGGATAGTGACATCCGAGCGGGGGCTGATAATGCCAATTTGGTACTGCAACTCTGCCGTGCGCGACTCATAAGAAGCTACAGGTGTTGACTGCGGCAAGGGCTGCGCCCCTGGCACCGTATTGATCTCGCGCAACTTCAGCTTTTCTGCATTTTCGGTGCTCGGCTTATCGGTGTATTTGATCTTGCCATCCTTATCGACCGTCTTATACACATCCGCTGCGCTCAACTGCGCCAGAAAAAACATCACCATCAATAAACTACGCATTATTTACCTCTGCTGGCCAATCGTTTTCCCTAGGGTACTCCCGCGCCCCACAAAGAAAAAGCCCGCACCGTTTCCGGTGCGGGCTTTTTCACAGATTAACCGAGCTTAAGCCTGATTAGCCTGCAGCAAGACTTACACGCTGCTCTTAAACACTGTAATAGAGTTCAAACTCTACTGGGTGCGGAGTCATGTTGATGCGTTGGATTTCTTGTTTCTTCAGGTCGATGTAAGCATCGATGAAGTCTTTAGAGAATACACCGCCAGCCAACAAGAACTCGTGGTCAGCTTCAAGCGAAGCCAAAGCTTCTTCCAAAGATGAACACACTTGTGGGATTTCTGCTTCTTCTTCCGGCTCCAGATCGTACAGATCTTTGGTCGCTGCTTCGCCCGGATGAATCTTGTTCAGAACACCGTCGATACCCGCCATCAGCAATGACGCGAAGCACAGGTATGGGTTAGCAGTTGGATCAGGGAAACGAGTTTCGATACGCTTGGCTTTTTCACCAACAGTGTAAGGAATACGGATAGAAGCTGAACGGTTACGAGCAGAGTAAGCCAACATTACTGGCGCTTCGAAGCCTGGAACCAAACGCTTGTACGAGTTGGTAGAAGCATTACAGAAAGCATTCAATGCTTTAGCGTGCTTGATGATACCGCCAACGTAGTACAGAGCAGTTTCGCTCAAGCCAGCGTAAGCATCGCCAGCGAATTGGTTTTTGCCGTTCTTAGAGAAAGATTGGTGAACGTGCATACCTGAACCGTTATCACCGATCAAAGGCTTCGGCATAAAGGTGGCGGTTTTACCGTATTGGTGAGCAACGTTATGTACGCAGTACTTGAGGATCTGTACTTCGTCCGCTTTCTTAACCAGAGTGTTAGCGCCTACGCCGATTTCACATTGGCCAGCGTTAGCAACTTCGTGGTGGTGAATTTCAATTTCCAGGCCCATTGCTTCCATCGCGTTACACATAGCGCCGCGAATGTCGTGCAGTGAGTCAACTGGAGCAACTGGGAAGTAGCCGCCTTTTACGCGTGGAGCGTGGCCGTGCTTGCCTTCAACGTCATCACCTGATGACCAAGCGGCCTCTTCAGATTTGATTTTGTAGAAAGCGCCGCCCATTGAGCTGTGGAAGTGAACGCTGTCGAAAATGAAGAATTCTGGCTCTGGACCAAACAGGGCAACATCACCCAAACCAGTAGACTTCAGGTACTCTTCAGCGCGCAGACCGATAGAGCGTGGGTCGCGGTCGTAGCCTTGCATGGTTGCAGGCTCAACGATGTTACAACGAACATTAATAGTGGCTTCGTCGTAGAAAGGATCCAATACCGCGGTAGAATCATCCGGCATCAGGATCATGTCTGAGTCGTTAATACCTTTCCAACCAGCAATTGAAGAGCCGTCGAACATTTTGCCATCAACGAAGAAGCTGTCGTTTACCACGCTTGATGGGAAAGTAACATGCTGCTCTTTGCCTCTAAAGTCGGTAAAGCGCAAGTCGATCCAGCGAGCTTCGTGTTCTTTGATCAGGTCTAAAGTCTTAGACATTGAATGCCTCCAAGTTGTAATAGCCCGAAGGCTACGGATTGTGAAAGTTGTTATTGCGGCCAGTAAACAACCCCAAAGGGCGGATTACCTGAAAATTTTCCCACTTCATCCGGGCTCGCGACTCATTTCGGTGAGCGGGGCAAGACTAGGGTGTCAGAAAAGGGGCAAAATATATGCCATTTAGGGAAAATAGCAATAAGCGTTTAAAAATAAGGCTTTCCAGCAATAAGGCAAAGTCGCAGAAAAAGGCCGTGCACCAAAATAAGTCAAAATATTCCCGGCATGCACCAAAAAATGCCAATAAATATCAACTTATGGCAATCACTTTTTCTCCCCAGTGAAACGAGCGCTAGTGTGCCAGTAGCCTGCGCCAAATTGCATCACTTTTATGGCGATCCGACGACAAAATCTGACGAAAAGAATAGTTTTTGAGTGGTTTAGCTTTTGACTAAATGGGTCATAGGGATTATCTATAAGCCAGATGTCGAATGGCGCCCAAAATCCCTGTACCTTGCGCCATCCGTCAAACTGACGACAAGGCAATTTACAAAACCTAATAAGAATTAAAGGCTTAGCAAGATGCATATGACCACAACCGAAATTTTCCTGATCGCGATGGTAATTATTTTTACGGTCCCTTTCCTGATTTGGCGCTTGGGCAGAACCGATTACTGGGCGCCGCTGGTGGTGGTGCAGATCATCATGGGCATTGTGCTTGGCCCCGGGGTACTGGGTAAGGCATTCCCCGAGTATTACAGTTTTGTCTTTAACCCCGACGTCATCAAATCGCTCAACGGCATCGCCTGGTGGGCGGTGATGATTTTTGTCTGGATCGCCGGCATTGAGTTGGATCTGAAAAAAGCTTGGCAATACAAACGCGAAAGCGGTATCACCGCTGGCCTCGCACTGGGCACACCGCTGCTATTTGGCTGCGGCGCCGCCGTGTTGATGATGAGTTTTAGCGATGGTTGGATTGGCGCAAATGGTCTGACCTGGCAGTTTATTCTCGGTGTCGGCATGGCCTGCGCGGTAACTGCACTGCCCATCCTGATTCTGTTTATGGAAAAGATGGAGATTCTGCGCCAGCCCATCGGCCAGCGGATTTTGCGTTACGCCAGTTTGGATGACATCGCCATTTGGGGCGTGCTCGCCCTGATCCTGCTGGACTGGGAGCGTGTTGGCCGTCAGGGTATGTTCCTCGCCGGCTTTGCCCTCGCCGCCTACTTGTTCCGCAAATTGATGGTGGCGATTGCAGAGAAAGACCGCTGGTACTCCGGTTTTATCTGGCTGGCGATCTGTGGCCTCGCCGCCGATTGGGCAGGGTTACACTATATGGTCGGCGCCTTCCTCGCCGGTGCGGTGATGGATGCCGATTGGTTTAATCAGGAGGATATGGACAAACTGCGCCATTTTGTCTTGATGATCATCATGCCGGTATTCTTCCTGAGCACTGGCCTGCGCACCAATTGGGATGTCGGCGGCACCGCAGTATTTGTCGCGGCGGCGATTTTGTTAGTCGCTTCAGTTACCGGCAAGCTGGTCGGCATACACGCCGCAGGCAAGATTCTCAACTGGCAAAAAGGCGAAGCCTCAATCATCGGCTGGCTGCTGCAAACCAAGGCGTTGATTATGATCATCTTCGCCAATGTGCTGCTCGATAAACAGATCATCACCAGTGAGACCTTCACCGCGCTTCTGGTTATGGCGGTTGCCAGCACCATGCTGACCATTCCGCTGGTGACGCCCAAGCTGCAAAAAATGAAACAGCTCATTTCCCGCTCGCAGTAGTTGCTGTGTCGAACAGAGGCGCCGAACATGGCGCCGCTGTTGTATAATCGCCGCCTTTTTATTCAGCCAGCACTCGCTGCATCCTGTCAGGCGCAATTCCACATGCATATTGTTGTTAAAGTATTTTCCGAAATCATCATTAAAAGCCCCCCTGTACGGAAGCGCTTTATCAAACAGTTGCGCGATAACTTACGCCTGCTGCTGAGCAATTTAGGTGTCGATATCGATGTGCAACGCGACTGGGAAAAAATCGAAATTCGCTGCCCTCATGCCGATGCCAATACCGCCGCACAAATTGCGGAAGTTCTGGCACACACCCCCGGCATCGCTAACTTTGCGGTATTGCACGACTACCCACTGGGCGATCTCGACTCGATTTTCCAACACACATTGACTCACTGGCGCGATGCACTTGCGGGCAAAACCTTTTGTGTGCGCGTGAAGCGCGTGGGCAAGCACCCCTATAGTTCAGTTGAAGTAGAACAATATGTCGGTGGCGGACTGCTGCAGCACTCCGAAGCGAAAGGAGTCAATCTGCACAAGCCTGATGTTGTAGTGCACCTTGAAGTTAAAGGCGATCGCCTATGGGTACTTACCAGCAAAACCCAGGGCATGTGCGGCTACCCACTCGGCGCACAAGACCCAGTGCTGTCGTTAATTTCGGGCGGTTTTGACTCCACTGTCTCCACCTACTTGTGTATCAAACGCGGCCTGCGCGCGCACTACTGCTTTTTTAATCTGGGCGGACGGGCGCATGAAATTGGCGTAAAAGAAGTGGCCTATTACTTGTGGAATAAATACGGCGCATCCCACCGCGTTAAATTTGTCACAGTGCCGTTTGAAGATGTAGTGCGCGAAATTTTAGAAAAGGTGGATAACCCCTACATGGGTGTTACGCTCAAACGCATGATGCTGCGCGCCGCGGAAAAAGTGGCGGAGTCGCTAGAGATTCCTGCACTGGTCACCGGTGAAAGTGTCGCCCAGGTATCCAGCCAAACACTGGTGAATTTAAATGCGATTGATCGCGCCATCGACATGCTGGTACTGCGCCCGCTCGCCACTATGGACAAGGGCGATATCATCGACCTCTCGCGCAAAATCGGCACCGAAAGTTTTGCTGCGAGCATGCCGGAATACTGCGGAGTAATCTCGGTGAACCCGACCACCCGCGCAAAAATGCACAAGGTGGAACACGAAGAAAGCAAGTTCGATATGGCGGTATTGGAGCGCGCGATTGCCGAGCGCCGCGCGCAAAATATCGATGAAATCGTCGATGAGTTGGATGCGGATTTATCGGTGCCAGTAGTGGGCGAAGTCAATGCGCCCGATGTAATTATCGATATTCGCCACCCGGATGAGCAGGAAGCCAATCCGCTAAAAGTGAGCGGTGTCGAAGTGCGCACCATTCCGTTCTATTCGCTCAACCACAACTTCGCCAATCTGGATATGAGCCGCCAGTATTATCTCTACTGCCAAAAAGGGGTGATGAGCCAATTGCATGCGGCCAATTTGAAAGATGCGGGCAAATTGAATGTCGGCGTTTATCGCCCAGAGCCCAAAAGCGCCTGCGCTATTTGATGAGCGGTTCACTACTGGATTCAGAAAAGGGACGGCTAGTAGAGTTTGATTACCTGCGCGGTCTGGCAATTGCCCTGATCGTGCTGGGGCATTCGATTTTTTTGTCGGAACAAGGCTTTCCTTTACTGCTAGAGAATGTGCTGCGCGGCGGCACCGGCCTGTTTGTGTTTATCTCCGGTTTTTTCTTTCATCGCGTGTTTTATCAAGGCTTTGAGTACCGCCACTTCATGGGCAAAAAACTGCGCTTGGTATTGGTGCCGTTTCTTGCTATCTCATTGATTGGCTTGGGCTTTCGCATTATTGGTTGGGCACAGGACGGCCACGGCATAGACACATTACTGCTCAATAGTTGGTACACAGTGCGCAACGGATTTGTGCTCTATCCCCACTGGTATGTGCCGTTTATCCTGCTGACCTTTGCCTGTTCGCCACTGCACCTGCGCTATATTCACGCTGGCTTCCCGTGGCAAATCTTTTGGTTGCTGCTGTTTACGCTGATCGCGCTGTTTATCCACCGCCCCGATTCCAATATTAACCAACTGCAATCACTGGTGTATTTCACGCCCTACTATTTATTAGGCATTCTATGTTCGCGTTACAGCCAGTGTCTTTTAACCTGGCAGATGCCTGTATTGATACTGGGCTTATTGCTATGGCTCGCGACTGCATTCACCCAAACTTATGTGGATGTGCATGTGGGCAACTACCACAAGCACGCATTGGTCTGGACGGGAATTGATTGGCAGCTGCTGCAAACCTTAGGCTTTTGTTTGTGGTTATTAGTAGTGTGCCGCTATTTACCGTCAGGGCGAGGCTCACAGCATTTGCGCCTGCTGGCAGACAATAGCTTCCCCATCTTTTTTGTCCATCCACTGCTATCGATTCTGGTGGAAAATGTTATTCGTATTTCGGTGCAGTCTGGTTGGTCGATTCCACAGGGTGCATGGCCCGCCCTCTGGATCAGCGCATTGATTTTCATCTTCCAACTCTACGGCAGCCTGCTGGTAGTTTTGCTTCTGCGCCGCGGTTGGGGCGAAAAAAGTCGCTGGGTGATTGGTTAGGGCGCTACACCCAATTTTCTACTCGCAATCCCTCCACCCTGACAAACTCTTTTTCGTTATTGGTTACCAAAATCCAATCGCGTGCGCGGGCATGGGCGGCAAGCCATAAATCATTGTTGCCAATCATCTGCCCTGATTTTTGTAAACTCGCGCGAATTTCCCCGTAATGTTCGGCGACACTATCTGAAAGTACCTCAATATTCATCAAGTTGGCCAGCTCATCGATTACTGCCATGGCTCGCGCTTTCGACTGACTTTTCTCAGCGCCAAAACGCAGCTCACCCAGAGTAATCACCGACATAGCCAATTCATTGGCAGCATGTTGTGCGAAGCGCTCGCGCACCGAGAGGGGGTTATATTTGGCGATGTAAATACAGATATTGGTATCGAGCAAATAACGTGTAGCCATAAAAAATCCTGTTAAAAGTCTTCCCGTTCCTGAGGCGGCAGATCATCCCGCTCTTGCGCCATAACATCGCTTGGCAGGCGGGTAAGCGCATCAAAAATCGCCCCGGCATTGGGGGTAACCGCACGCAGGATAATTTCATCGCCACGGCGAAAGATTTCAACCTGATCTACATCAAACCGATATTCTTTAGGCAGTCTTACAGCTTGGCTATTACCGGATTGAAAAACACGAGCAAGCGTCATAGCTATATCCTCCATAGCGTAGTTACATCAAGTATATACGCGAAGTATTTACACTAACAGCTTAAATTTTCACCAATTGAATCGCCACAAGCATATCCGTGTAACCCCTTCATAGGTATAATGCGCGCCTTTTTACGCTTCCCCATTTGCCTGACACAGGCGCACACCCAAGAGAAATCCCACAGTGACAGATCAATCAGCAATCGAAAAACTGCGCAATATCGCCATTATCGCCCACGTTGACCACGGTAAAACCTCTATGGTTGACCAGTTGTTGCGTCAATCAGGCACCCTCGACCGTCGCGAAGACAGCGGCGACCTGATCATGGACAGCAACGATCAGGAACGTGAACGCGGCATTACCATTCTGGCCAAGAACACCGCGATCAAGTGGAACGATTACCGCATCAACATCGTGGACACCCCCGGCCACGCCGACTTCGGCGGTGAAGTAGAGCGCGTTCTGTCGATGGTTGACTCTGTATTGCTGATCGTTGACGCCGTTGGCGGCCCTATGCCCCAAACCCGTTTCGTAACCTCAAAAGCGTTTGAACAAGGCTTGAACCCCATTGTTGTTATCAACAAGATTGACCGCCCGGGCGCGCGCCCTGAGTGGGTAATGGATCAGGTGTTTGACCTGTTCGACCGTTTGGGCGCCACCGACGAGCAACTCGACTTCCCGGTGATTTACGCCTCGGCACTGAACGGTGTTGCCGGTTTGGACCCAGACAATATCGCTGAAGATATGACCCCGCTGTTCCAAATGATCGTCGACAAGGTGAAGCCACCAAAAGTTGATTTGGATGGCCCTTTCCAAATGCAAATTTCTGCTCTGGATTACAGCAGCTACGTTGGTGTAATCGGCATCGGCCGTATCACGCGCGGCAGCCTGTCACCCAACCAACAAGTGGTTGTAGTTGACCACGAAGGCAACCAGCGCAAAGCGAAAGTGTTGCAAGTCATGGGCTACCACGGATTGCAACGTATCGAAACCGACAAAGCATACGCGGGCGATATCGTCTGTATCACTGGTGTCGATAAACTCGGCATCTCCGATACCCTGTGCAGCCCGGATTGCATCGAAGCCTTGCCAGCGCTCTCTATCGATGAGCCAACCGTAAGCATGACCTTCCAGGTAAACGACTCGCCCTTCGCCGGTAAAGAAGGCAAGTACGTAACCAGCCGTAATATCAAAGACCGCTTGGATCAAGAGCTGATCGCCAACGTTGCGCTGCGTGTACAACAGGGCGATTCACCGGATAAATTTATCGTCTCTGGTCGCGGTGAATTGCACTTGTCGGTACTGATCGAAAATATGCGCCGCGAAGGCTACGAGATGGGGGTTTCGCGCCCGGAAGTAGTTCAAAAAATCGTTGATGGCGAAATTCACGAGCCGTTCGAGCAAGTAGTAATCGACGTTGAAGAGGAACACCAGGGTAAAGTGATGGAAGAACTCGGCCTGCGTAAAGGCGAGTTGACCAATATGGAGCCGGATGGCAAAGGCCGCATCAAGCTGGAATTCCTCTGCCCATCGCGCGGTTTGATTGGTTTCCGTGGCCAGTTCCTGACCATGACCTCTGGCTCCGGCATCATGACCAGTATTTTTGATCACTACGGCCCGGTAAAAGAAGGCGAAGTGGCCAAACGTCAAAACGGTGTATTGGTTTCTATGGTGAAAGGTAAAACCCTCGCCTATGGTTTGCACCCGCTGCAAGACCGTGGCCGTTTGTTCCTCGGCGCTGGTGTAGAAGTGTACGAAGGTCAGATCGTGGGTATTCACTCACGCAATAATGACTTGGTAGTAAACCCAACCAAAGCCAAACAATTAACCAACGTTCGTGCTTCCGGTACTGACGATGCGCTGACCCTGTCACCGCCTATCCGTCATACACTGGAGCAAGCCTTGGAATTTATTGAAGATGACGAGTTGGTAGAAGTAACGCCACTCAGCATCCGCGTGCGTAAAAAACTGCTCACCGAAAACGAGCGTAAGCGCGGCAAAAAAGCCTAACGATCATTAACCGCAAGGTGCAATCGTTAAGCCAAAATCCCCAAAGTGAAAACGATGGGGATTTTTTTCGACTGGTGTATTCACGCTCAAGGTGTTTCGGTGGAAGTTTTCACGACTGTCTGAGACATGGATGTCGAAGATAAGCCTCCATGGATGGATTCACGGCGTGTCGTGAAAGCTTCCGCTGAAACACCCATGCAACAAAGTAGTTTTGCCATGGATATCTATTTTATTGTTGCTCTACTAACACTCGGCGCCTTTACCGGATTTTTTGCCGGGCTATTGGGCATTGGCGGCGGCGGCATTATGGTGCCCGCACTCACCATGTTATTTGTGCAGCAGCAATTTCCCGCTGAGCATATTGTGCATATGGCATTAGCAACCTCGATGACGGCGATTGTGCCTACAGCGATTGCAAGCTTGCGCGCGCATCACCAACATCAGGCCGTAATTTGGCCGGTAGTGATAAAAATTGCGCCGGGTATTTTGCTCGGCACCTTTGCCGGTACTTTTTTGGCGAGTTATTTAGCGGCCAAACCGCTGGCGATTTTCTTCTCCTGTTTTATGGCGCTGGTTGCACTGCAAATGGTGCTCAACCGCAAACCGAAACCATCACACCAATTACCCGGCGCTCTGGGTATGAGTACGGTTGGCACGGGAATAGGGGGCATATCGGCACTGGTAGCGATTGGTGGCGGGACATTAACGGTGCCTTTTTTGGTCTGGTGCAATATTCGTTTACCAATTGCGATTGGCACATCGGCAGCGGTGGGTTTACCTATCGCCCTCGCTGGCGCAGCGGGTTATGCCGTGAATGGTTGGGGTATTAGCAATTTACCCAATTACACACTCGGTTATATTTTCTGGCCAGCAGTTTTGGCAATGGCGGCAATGAGTTTTATAACTGCGCCGCTAGGCGCAAAACTCGCGCACCGTTTACCCATCACACTACTGAAAAAAATATTTGCGCTACTGTTAATTGGGCTTTCCGTGCACATGCTTGTAACCGTATTTGGCAACTAATTGGATAAACTTGCATGAGCATCACCCAGTCCATAGTTGCAGCACTCAAAAAAAATCTTGTGCCCGGTTTGGTACTGCAATTGTTTGCTCTAAGTATTTTAGTTATTTATTTTTTTGTGCCCGCCGCCAAACCTGTATTTAGTTGGTTTGGTGTATTAAAACAACACTATGGCTTTGCCTACTCATTTATCGCCACCGCTTTGTTTGGTGGACTTTTGCCTTTTTTATATTTGTGGCTAAGCAACAATCTTGCGCCCAATCGCAACATGCCAGGCCTGCTGATTTTTTATATTCTCTTTTGGGGATTAAAGGGCATGGAGGTCGATTTATTTTATCGCCTGCAAGCAGACTGGTTTGGCACTGGCAACGATGCAAAAACCATCATCACCAAAATGGCCGCGGATCAATTTATTTACAGCGCACTCTGGGCTGCACCGGGCATCACCATTATTTATCTATGGATGGAGTCCAACTGGAATATTGCTGAATGCAGAAGGGCGATGGACAAAAGATTTTTCTGCGTAAAAATTCCAACCGTTGTGTTATCTAACTGGCTGGTTTGGATTCCAGCGGTATCTGTGGTGTATGCAATGCCAGCAGAATTGCAGATACCGCTATTTAATTTAGTGTTATGTTTTTGGGTGTTGTTGTTGGCGATACTAAACAAACGCTAACGACCAAACCTCTTATACAGAAGCTTGGGAGCAGACTTTACTCTTCACCAATTGCACTAGCGCCTCGATATGATCGGCACGATCATTCAGTGCGGGAATATAATCGTACTTTTCACCGCCCGCCTCAATAAATGTATGGCGATTTTCCACCGCCAACTCTTCTAGTGTCTCCAAACAATCTGCGCTAAATGCAGGCGATAAAATCGCAATGTTTTTAATGCCCTCTGCGGGTAAACTTTTTAGCGTTTCATCGGTATAAGGTTTTAACCATTCCGCATAACCAAAACGGGATTGGAAACAGGCCATGTAATCATCTTTATTTAAACCCAACTTCTCCGCCACAAGGCGAGTAGTTTTAATGCACAAACAATAATAGGGATCGCCCAAGTCCAGATTGCGCTTGGGCATTCCGTGATAAGAGAAAAGTATTTTCTGCGGCTTACCATTTTTCTCGATATGTTCGCGCACTGAATTGGCGAGCGCATCGATATACAAAGGCTGATCGCAATAGTTATTGATAAAATGCAATTCCGGAACCCAGCGCCATATCGATAATTCTTTTGCCACTGCATCAAAACTGGAGCCAGTTGTCGGCGCGGCATATTGCGGGTAGAGCGGCAGGACAATAATTTTGCGCACACCTTCACTTTGCAATTCACGCAGCGCACTCGCAATGGACGGATTGCCGTAGCGCATGCCGAGTTTTACGCTAAAACCATCGCCTAACTGCACCTGTATAGCCTGCTGCTGTTGTTTACTGATCACCAGTAACGGCGAGCCTTCACTGGTCCACACGGATTGATATAGTTTGGCCGATTTTTTCGGGCGCACGCGCAAAATAATGCAGTGCAAAATAAACATCCAAGCCAAGCGCGGAATTTCAATCACGCGCGGATCGGATAAAAATTCACGCAGATAACGACGCAGTGCCGATGCATTAGGTGCGTCCGGAGTACCAAGATTAGTGAGCAGCAAACCGACTTTTGCAGCGGGCCTGTTAGCAGAATGAAACACCGGATCAACATCATAATTAAGCGCGCGAAATTGATTCATCTAATGGCTCCGGGGGAAATACAATCAATAGTAAGCGGGCACAACATACTCGCTCAAGCGATGAAAATCCAGCAGCGAAAAAAAATGATCGCAATCAGGATCGCCTGCGTAAATATTGCTCGAATCTGGTTATCCCGTATATTGAGAATAGCACCATGGCATTACCCCAACCCACGCATCGCGCCCAGCTCTATTACGATGGCCGCTGCCCACTCTGCAGTCGGGAGATGGCTTTTTTACGCCGATACAAAAATGCAGGATTAACGCTGGTTGATATTCATCAGTTACTGCAGCTAAGTGACGCAGAGCAAGCGCAAATGCTGCGCAACCTGCACCTTCAAATGCCAGACGGGAGTTGGCACCTTGGCGTTGACGCTAACGTAATGGCTTGGTCGTTTACGCCCATAGGTTTTTTATGGAAGCCGCTGCGCTGGAAGATTTGGTCTAACTTTGTTGATCGCATCTACCAACGCTGGGCAGAGCGCCGCTATTGTCGTACTTACGCCTGCCATTTGTTGCAAGGAGTTAAATAATGAATGTAAATAGCCGCGCACTGATTTTCAGTTACAGCGATTGTGTGCACTATCTGGCTGGAATTACTCATGAGCCGGAGGGACAGAGCGATCTTGCACAGCTGCTTAAAGATTCTGCAGGAAAACTGCGTAAGTTTCCCAGCCTCTATCGCGCCCAACTTGCATTAAAAGAAATTGGGTTTAATCAATGCTGGCTGGTAATGCAATCACCTTATGATGAAATGATCGGCGGTGGCGCAGCGCAAAAAACCGAACTGCCCATGCCGCTAGCTGCAATTGATTGATACTCGCTATGCTTTTAAAAAATCGCCACTGGTAATTAATTCAAATCCTTGAACTGGGTGCTGATAAACATAAACCCAAGCCGACATGACCGCGCCAGCATCCGTGCTTAGGTCTATTTTTTTGCGCTGGTATTCCTGCGTAGGTAATGATGGGTAAGTACACTCTTCATAAACATCCAGATTCACCAGCTGCTCTGCTGATACCCGATATATTTCACCCACAACTGTACCGGCTGCATTGTCCAGCACTAATGCGGGATAATAGCTAACGCGATACAAATTGCCCCTTACTTTTGCATTACCAATAAATTCAGCACCCGCCAAATAAGTTTGATGCGCGCCCGTCGCACAAGCGCGGCGCAAAGTGCCGTAGACAAAAATATAATCGTTCTGCATAAAGTATTGGAGGCAGCAAACGGTGCCCCTGAGGTTTTTATTGCGGTGATAATTGATAAATTTTGGCTTTGCTTTCGTCGGTCACTAAATAGACCAAACCATCCGGCCCCTGCACCACATGGCGCAAACGCTGATCCAGCTCTTTGCTCAGCAATCGTTCTTCTTTGGTGATTTTTTCACCTTCCACAACCAAGCGCACAAACGTTTTATCTTTCAAACTGGCAAGTAGAATATTATTTTTCCACTGTGGAAATTTATCACCGGTATAAAAAATAAATCCGGCTGTGGCAATCGATGGTACCCATTTGTAATTGGGTTGCTCCATGCCTTCTTTGTGTGTGCCTTCACCAATTTTTCCGCCGCCATAGTTTTCGCCATAGGTAATCACTGGCCAGCCATAATTTTTTGCCGCGCGATCAATATTTAATTCATCGCCACCCTGCGGTCCGTGCTCACCGGTCCACAATTCTTTAGTGGTGGGATTAATCGCAGCGCCTTGCATATTGCGGTGCCCATATGACCAAATCTCTGGCAGCGCGCCCGGTGTTTTTACGAAGGGGTTATCCTTAGGGATTGAACCATCGGCATTAATGCGCACCACTTTACCTTGATGGTTATCGAGCGTTTGCGCCTTGTCTTTTTCACTATAGCGATCACCCAATGTAATAAACAGCGTGCCGTCTGGCGCCCATACCAAACGCGAACCAAAATGCGCGCTCGAATTTATTTTCGGTTGCTGACTAAATACACGGGTTACATGTTCCAGCTGGTTGCCATTCAGCGTGGCAAAACTGACTGCCGTACTATTGCCGCCTTTACCCGGCTCAGAGTAACTGAAATAGATTTTTTTGCTGGAAGCAAAATCCGGTGCGAGCACTACATCAAGCAAGCCCCCCTGACCCTGCGCATAAATATCGGGCAAGCCGGTAAGTGGTTTCCCCACTTTTCCGTCTGCACTTACTATACGCATGCGCCCGCGGCGCTCAGTCACCAGCATGCTGCCATCGGGCAAAAAGGCCATACCCCAAATATTTTCCAAACCTTCGACGATGGTTTTCACCTGAATGCTGCCAGTTTCCGTGGTGACCGAAAGTGTTTTGGCACTTACAAAAGGCGTGATTGCAGCCATGCACAAGGCGAGGCTAAGCGTGCGAAGTTTCATAAAATTCTCCTGAGAAGTGCACTCAGGTTAACAAGGTGATGATGCAAGGGCAATTTAAGGTTTGTTAAGCGAATTAACAGTGTTATTGCTCGGTTGCATCGGGTTCCTGCGCACATTTTTCTTTCATCAACTGCAAAAAATGTTTAAGACTTTTCGTTTCACTGGTTTCGAATTTTTCATCGGTCACGACTATCGCTTGGATACGATCCAACCTGAAGGTGCGATAGTCATCGCGCAGATGGCACCAGGCCACCAACGTCCACACCTTGCCCCAAAAAATCATGCCAAGCGGTTCAATAATACGCGAGCTGTGCTGCTCATCGGCGCGCACATAATCAATCGCCACCCGCTGACGCAAACGTATTGCCTCGCGCATCGGCTGGCTGTGTGCGGTGTAATACTTTTGCACCTCTTCCATATTGGGTACCAGCAACGGCAGGCTCTCATCGCTGTGGCGCAAATGGTCGGGCAGCACAGCAAGAATTTTCTGAATCGCCTGATTGGCGTGGATCGCCATATCCGTATCGCCCCAGCTGCTGACCATGCGTGCGCCCAGCAACAACGCTTCCACTTCCTCCCGATCAAACATCAGCGGCGGCAACTGATAGCGGTGGGAGAGGCGATAACCCACACCCGCTTCACCTTCAATCGGCACACCAGACAAACTGAGTGATTGGATATCGCGGTAGATGGTGCGCTCGGAGACACGCAGGTGTTCGCTCATTTGTTTCGCGGTAAGCACAGTGCGGCGATTGCGCAGCAGGGTGGTGAGCTGAAAAAGGCGTTCGGCGCGATGCATAAAAGTCTCGGGATGGGCTATTGGCTTACAAAACGAATGCGCTATGCTAGTGAGCACCACTGACAGTTTATGTCAGCAAGTGTCCAGATGTTAGCCGGGATGAGGATGAATGCCTTATTTGAGCCCAATCCCAGTGCTGATTTGTGCCGCAGATTCGGTTTTAGCCGTGAAATTCGACCGCACCCACAAGCGGCTGTGCTACCTTTAGTGGGCGCGACTCCTGTGCACATCTTTTAGTGATTGACCCGAACAAGGCGAGTTTATGCAGATTTTTTATCCCGAGATAAAACCCTATCAGCGTCACCAAATTGCCGTAGAGCCTCCCCACGAATTGTATGTCGATGAATCCGGCAACCCCGATGGCATCCCCGTATTGTTTGTACACGGCGGCCCCGGCGCGGGTTGTGGCAAGTATGATCGCCGTTTTTTCGACCCTGAAGTCTATCGCATTGTTCTGTTCGACCAACGCGGTGCCGGTCGCTCGCGCCCCCACGCAGAATTGCAAAACAACAGTACGCAAAAATTGGTGGAAGATATAGAAGTTATCCGCACCAGCCTCGGTATCGATAAATGGGTACTGTTTGGCGGCTCCTGGGGCTCTACCCTCAGCCTGGTCTATGCACAGACCTATCCCGAGCGGGTACTGGGTTTGATTTTGCGCGGCATTTTTTTATGTCGCCGCGAAGACTTGCTGTGGTTTTATCAGGAAGGTGCCAGCCGCTTGTTTCCCGACTACTGGGATGACTTTAAAGCACAGATTCCCGAAGCAGAACGCGGCGATATGATCGCAGCCTACTATCGCCAGCTCACCGGCGAAAACCAAATTCAGCAAATGACTGCCGCTAAAACCTGGTCGGGCTGGGAAGGGCGCACCGCAACGCTCAAGCATTGTCAGGATGTCGTCGATTCTTTCACCGAACCGCACCGCGCCCTGTCACTCGCGCGTATTGAAGCGCACTATTTTATGAATAATGCATTTTTGGAACCCAACCAAATTTTGCGCGACGCCCATAAACTTGCCGATATTCCCGGCACCATAGTGCATGGCCGTTACGATGTGATCTGCCCGCTCGATAACGCCTACGCGCTGCACAAAGCTTGGCCGGGCTCCAAATTGCAGATTATCCGCGAGGCGGGTCACGCCTCTCGCGAGCCAGGCATAGTGGATGCACTGATCCGCGCAACCGACGAGTTAGCGCAAAAATTACTGCATACCAGTGGCGATCAATTAGCCTGAGGCCAGCGAATAAGCAGTCAATAACGGAGCCAAATGGCTCCGTTTTATTTTGCAGTAAAGAGTTCGATGCTATGATTCAACTCGCAGGCGCAAGATCTGCCGCTGTGTAAACCAGCGAGAATAACCACATTACTGACGATCAGGCTGATCACAACAATTAATAGAATGCCGTACAGCCGCAGCGGAGCAGTGAACTATGTATGACGTTATTTTTAACACTCACGATGTAGTCTTATTAATGACTGCCTATCAGTGCATCCTGTTTGCACTTCTGCTGCTCACCATTAAACGCGACAAATATATTCGCAATGTGTTTCTCGCTTTTTTCTTGCTGCAACAAGCTGCCATCCCGCTCGATATTTTAATCAGCTTCGGTGCTGCATTTCGTCACATCGCTATTGAATGGTCACCCGATTTATTTTATGTGTTTGGCTTTGGCTATTGGCTGGAAGGGCCATTATTACTTTGGTATACCCGCTCGCTGATTTACAAAGATTATCACCTGCGGATAAAAGACATTATTTATTTACTGCCGTTTATTGCCTATGCAGGCTATCAGCTGATTTTTTATTACAGCCTCGATGTGGGCGACAAAAAAACAATTCAGGAACAATACGATTTAGCTGTTGCGCCGCAAATTATGAATTATGTCACCCTGTTGCGTGAATTGTTTCGCGTGGCCTTAGGTGTTATTTGCTTGATCGAAATCAAACGCTACACCCAACATATACGCACCAATTTTTCTGATATCGACAAAATCGATTTAACCTGGTTAAAAATTCTGGTACTTGGATTCTTGGCAATTCGCTTTTGGGCCGTATTAGTTGCGGTGATGATTATATTGTCCATCAGTTTTGGCATAAGCACTAATTTTGAAATTATGGGCTTGGCGGGCAATTACATTACTTTCTTGCTGGTTAGCATTCTGATCTTTTTTGGCCTTGGTCACTCCAGTGTTTTTGAAGGGTTGGAGTTGCGCCCACCACAAGAGCCTGAACCCTCCAAAGATGAGCAGGAACCTGAAGAACAAAAAGATAAAATAAAACCGGAAATGATCGAGCAACTCTCGCGCCATATGGAGACAGAAAAACCTTATCTAACACCAGCATTAACTCTGGATAAACTTGCCAGCCAACTGCGCTTGCAACCGCGCCTGCTCTCCAACATTATCAACCGCCATTTTGAATGTAATTTTTTCGAATTTATTAATTCCTATCGTGTTGAAGAAGCCAAGCGCATGCTCGCGGACCAACAATACGCCGATAAAAATATGCTCGATATAATGCTCGATGTCGGTTTTAACAGCAAAGCTACGTTCAACACCTTATTCAAGAAAAAAGCAGGCATGACCCCGAGCGAATACCGCAAATCAGTCAAACCGGTTAACTAACTACTAATATCAGGCTTATTTATGTTGGGTTTAATTCAGCGCGTCAAACAGGCATCCGTTAAGGTCGAGGAAAAAGTTACCGGAGAGATAGAGCAAGGCATTTTATTACTGCTCGGCATTCAAAAAAATGACAGCGAAGAAACCGCCAACAAACTGATCGACAAAATCCTCGCTTATCGGATCTTTTCGGATGAACACAACAAGATGAATTGCAATGTGCAACAGATCGACGGTGGTATTCTAATCGTATCCCAATTCACCCTCGCCGCCGACACCAAAAAAGGCCTACGCCCCAGCTTCTCTTCCGCCGCACCACCCGCCCAAGCCGAAGCTCTATACAATTATTTTGTGGCGCAGATGCGCAGCAAACACCCTCAGATCGCAACCGGAATTTTTGCGGCAGATATGCAGGTGAGTTTAATCAATGATGGGCCGGTGACGTTTATGTTGGAGATGGAATAATTAAACGGAACACAATTTTAATCGGTAGACGCGACGTTTTGCTCCAACCAGCCTTTACTCAATGCCTCCACCTTTTCCAAATCATATACGCGTAGGGCGTGGGTTAATTGTAAATGGCGTTGTTTTCCTAGTTGGGCAGCATTTAATTCAGCGATGATTTTTTTACTGGCAGTCATATCGCCGCTTGCGGCTGTTGCCGCCAACTCCTGTAATAATGGTTTGATCTGTGTTAAATCGACATAGGTATCATCCGGCGGTTGGTCTTCTGTTGCAGGTTCAGCTTCGCCCTCAAAACTAATCTGCGCATGATGCTGCAAGGCTTTGAATACATCGTCAAAAGCGTAGGGCTTACCGATAAATTCCTGAAATCCCTGTGCAAGATAATAACTACGCTCATGCTCCAGACTGGACGCAGATACCGCCACTATCGGTGTATTGTTGTAATTAGGCAGCGCGCGCAAGCGGCGAAACATTTCCAAGCCATTTAAATAGGGCATGCGAATATCGGTAAACACTATATCGAACTGTTGCGCTTGGCACATAGCGAGCCCTTCGCGGCCATCGTGTGCGGCGTAAGTTTCGCAGCCAATTTGTTGTAATAGATCGACTAAAATTTCGCAGCTCGATTGATCGTCTTCTACTACTAATACTTTGCACTGGGTACCCAGTTGTAAGCGCTGATTTTGGTATTGTGTATCGCGCGAATCCAAGGTGACATTTTCACTGACCAAGGGCAAACGCAAATGTGCGAGAGTTCCCTGGCCGAGAATACTTGAGAGTTGCAAACTGCCACCCATGCCTTCCGCCAAGTGACGGGAAAGCGTGAGGCCAAGACCGGTTCCGCCGGCATCTTCACCTGCTTGCCCCTGTTTAAACGCGGCAAATAGTTGCGCCAGCTCTTCTTCGGAAATACCCGGGCCAGTATCGCCAATCACAAATTCCACTTCACCGGCAAGATACGCCACATACAAACTCACACTGCCTTGCGGAGTAAATTTAATCGCGTTGCCCAATAGGTTTAATAAAATCTGACCGATTTTTTGGCGGTCGCCTTTCACGATATAGGGGTCAGGCATATCGACTTGGGTGATTAAATTTAACCCTTTATTCTGCGCGCGCTCCGCCATTATCGCTTGAATATCGGCAACTTCCTGATGCAAATCAAAGTACTCTTTGCGCAGATTGAGCACACCCGATTCAATTTTAGACAGATCCAATACATCGTTAATCAAACCTAACAAACGCTGGCTTGCACTTAAAATTAATTGCAAACGCTCGCGCTGATTGCCGGTAAATTTTTCGTCGCGCATCAGCAATTGGGTATAACCCAATACTGCATTAAGTGGGGTGCGGATCTCATGGCTCATATTGGCGAGAAAGCGGCTTTTGGCACGGGTTGCTTCTTCAGCCGCTTCTTTTGCCAGCGACAATTGTTTTTCAGCATCTTTTTGTGCCGAAATATCGCGCCCGATTCCAAGAATTCCCACCGCATCGCCCTGCTCATCACGCACGGCAACTTTTAAGGTGTCGAGTAAATATTGCGTTTGATTATTGACACTGATTAATTGTTCGTAGCGATGCAACTCAGTTGTTTTTAATGCTTGTTGATCGTTATGACGAAAAAAATCCGCCAGCTCGCGTGCGACTAATTGATCTTCGGTTTTGCCAATAATATTTTCTTCTGTCTGCCCCAGCATATTGGCAAACGCTTTATTGCAACTGATATACACACCGTCAAGATTTTTAAACCAAACCGGGTCGGGAATATTATCGAGCAGGCTTCGCAGATGTTGCTCGCGCGCGCGCAATACGGTTTGCGACGATTGCAATTGCTCCTGCGCTTGCTGGCGCTGCACCACCTCATTGAGCAGCCAGTCATTCGCTTTGCGCAGCGCTTGGGTGTGCGATAAAACTTCATCTTCCAAGCGTTTTTGATTTTCGCGCAGCAATTCATCGTGCTGCTGGCGCGTGCGAATATAAGCGGTTAATAATCCAATCAAAGTCAATCCCAACGCCAAGGCTGACACTTGAATCCAACTGGGTTGATACCAAAGGCGTGGATCCAGTTGCGCGCCGAGTGTCATTTCATGGGCAGCCTTGGCCAGCCGCTGTGCTTCATTATGTTCGATATAACCCAGTGCCGAGACCAGAAAAAATACCAATCCAATGCCAGCACTCAACAAGAGGAACGCTTGTGCATGGGTGTTTTGACGTATGCGTGGAATTAACAACCAGGCCAGCAGTGAATTAAATACCAGCATGCCAATGCTGTCGCCCATCCACCAAAAGGCCCAGCTTTTTCCCAACTCAGCGGCAGACACTATGCCTACATAATGCAGCGTATAAATACCAACACCGGAAGAAATTACTGCGCAACAAAAAATACTAGCGATAAAAATTAATGTGCGGCGCAAATTAACCAGTAAATTGCTGCTCAACACCCCGCGATTAATACGTGCAATCAGCAGTGCCTGCAATACTGCAGCGCCGCCGATAACAGCAGCTGCGCCCCATGAGGTGTAACTGCGCCCGATAGTTTCATCAAAGTGCAGCCATTGGGTCGCCAGAAACGCGCCAATAAATACACCCGGCAATACACGCAAACCAAATAACAAAAAGCCAAATAATGCCAAACCAGCCGCAGGCCAAACCAGTGACACTTGCGAGGTCAGCGAACTCCAGGCCATGCCAAATTCGACCAATAAAAAATATGCCACTGCAAAACCCAGGTTCAGCAGTGGCAATTTAATTAAAAGATGCAGAGATTTACGAGAGAGTAGCGGCACGGATAATTTACCTTGTGCAGATTAGCTCAGGCATTTTTCCAGCGCCTGATAATTCATTTCTTCCGGGCGATGATGGTAATAACCCTGCCCCCAACTGACGCCAAGCTTATGCAATTGCGCGGCCACTTCTTCCGTTTCAACAAACTCGGCAATGACTTCTTTACCCAGTGACGTCGCCATTTCTGCAATGGATTTCACCATCGCAAAATGCGCCGGATCAGTATCCATATCGCGCACAAAAATACCGTCGATTTTTATCTTGTCGAATGCGAGTTGATGTAAATAAGCATAGGAAGCAAAACCGCTGCCAAAATCATCCAGCGCAAAATGGCAACCCAGTTCACGCAGGGTTTGCATAAATTGCCGTGCCGAATCGATATTAACAATGGCTTGGGTCTCGGTGATTTCAAAGCAGAATTTATGTGCGGGCAAATTCAGATTGCTAACTGTATTGATAATAAATTGTGCAAACTGCGGTTCACGAATCGAAATGGCTGACAAATTAATCGAAATCAAATCCAAGCGTTCTAACAAAGCGGGATGTTGGGCAAATAAATTCAGCGTGTGACCAATAATCCATTTGTCCAACTCAGGAATTAAATGCAGCCGCTCAGCTGGGCCGATAAACTCACCGGGCGAAATCATTCGCTGGTTGGGTGCATCCCACAAACGAATCAACACTTCCAGACGATACTGCGGCTGGGCAACACCGATACTCGCCGGTAGGAACTCAATCATCTGGAAATAAGCGCGGAACAACTGACTGTGTATCGCGTCCACCAAGCGTGAAGCCCAGTTAATATTGTCTTTGTGCAAATTGCTGCGTTTGGCCGCATCTTCATAACTGAAAATGCCGCCGCGTGCGTCGCGCTTGGCAACAAAAATTACCTCATCAGCGGCCAGCATCACCTGATCGTAACTCACCATAACGCGGGTGAGTGGCACTGTGGCAATCGATGCCGCCAATTTGAATTGGCGATCTTCCCACTGGAAATTAAATTGTTCCAAATGCTTCAAGATGGATTGCGCCAGTGCCAAACCTTTATCGCTTTCATCGCAAAAAGTGACTACCGCAAAACGGTCGCCGCCGAGCCGCGCAAAAAAATCATTGCGAGTTAAAAGCCCGGCGATGCTATCGGCAAACTGACGCAAGAGTTCATCACCCGCGATACAGCCACAGCTTTCATTAATCAAACGGAAACGGTCGATATCAATTAATAAAAATGAGGCGTTGATATCCTGTACTTGAATGCGTGCCAGCAGTTCTGAGACGTGAGCTTCAAGGGCGTTGCGGTTGTGTAGGCGGGTGACAAAATCGTGGGTGGCGAGGTAGTTGAGGCGGTCTTGCATATAGCGCCGCTCGTTAATTTCCTCGCGCAATTGGCGGTTGGCGATGGTCAGCTCCGCAGTGCGTTCGCGTACCTTACCTTCCAGTTCGCGGTTAAACGACTTCAGCTCCGCCAGCATCATTTGCCGCTCCAGCTGATGGCGCACCCGCGAGCGCACCTCGTCGGCATTGATCGGTTTGGTGATGTAGTCGGCGCCGCCGACACGAAAGCCCTGGCTGATATCGTCGGCGCGGGCGGTAACAAAAATAATCGGAATTTCGGTGGTGGCCAGTTCGGCCTTAAGGCGGGTGCAAACTTCAAAGCCGTTCATATCCGGCATCATTACATCGAGCAGGATTAAATCCGGCAGGCGCCGCGCCGCCAGCTCCAGCGCGCGTTCGCCCGATGTAGCCACAATCAATTGGCAATCCAAATCTTCCAGAATGCCACTGAGAACATCCAGATTTTCCGGAGTATCATCAACCAGCAGGATACGCGTCGAACTCGACATGACAATAAGGTCCTTAACTATTGTTGTCATCGGATAATAGCAGACCGGAAAAGAATAGCTACGCGCCGCTTATGAAGATTTGTTAGGGCAAATCAGAATGGAAGATATTAATGATTTAAGTGCCACAATACCCTTTGTAGCGGTGCCTAGAGATACCCTGCTATTTTCTAAACCAAAGCGCCACCATACCAATCGCGGCCAATACAATGGTCGAAGGCGATACATCGGTGATAAGCCAATCGCGCAATACCGCTGAGCCTTGGGTGTCTTGATAAAAGAAATAACCAGCTGCCGCAAAGGCGGCCAGTGCGATCAATTTACGCCGGCCGCGATGCTGCTGCAGATTGCGCTGCGCCATATCGGATTCCAACGCATCGAGTTTTTGTGCAATCAGTGGTAATTGCTGCAAGCTGTTGAAAATCAGATCCGGCACCTGCGGGAATTTTTCCATCCACTCGGGCGCGTAGCGTTTGAGTTCACCCCACAAGGATTTGGGGTGGAAACGATTTTTCAGCCAGCGCTCCAAAAACGGGTGGGCGGTCGCCCACAAATCCAAGTCGGGGTACAACTGGCGGCCAAGGCCTTCAATATTGAGCAAAGTTTTTTGCAGCAATACTAATTGCGGCTGCACTTCCATATCAAACCGGCGCGCGGTGCGGAATAAACTCAGCAGCACATTGGCGAAGGAAATTTCTTTCAACGGTTTTTCAAAAATCGGTTCGCATACGGTGCGAATCGCCGCTTCTAATTCCTCTACGCGAACAGTGTTCGGCACCCAACCACTTTGCACATGCAACTCGGCCACCTGGCGATAATCGCGGCGGAACATGGCGAGCAGGTTGCGCGCTAAATAGTATTGGTCTTCGCGGGTGAGTGAACCAACAATCGCCATATCCACCGCAATGTACTGCGGCAATTGCGGATTTTTAGTCGCGACAAAAATATTGCCCGGGTGCATATCGGCGTGGAAAAAATTGTGCTCAAACACTTGGGTGAAAAAAATCTCTACCCCGCGCTCGGCCAGTTTTTTCAAATCAGTATTTTGCGCATTAAGTGCGGCCATATTGGTGACGGGAATACCGTAGATACGCTCCATCACCAATACATTGCTGCGAGTGTAATCCCAATGAATTTCCGGCACATAGAGCAGTGACGAATTTAAGAAGTTGCGGCGCAATTGTGATGCGTTGGCAGCTTCGCGCTGCAGATCTAACTCATCAAAAATGGTCGTGCGATAATCCTCAACTATTTCGACCGGATGCAAGCGCTTGCCATCGAGCGTATTGTTTTCCACCCAGCGCGCCACCAACAACAAGAGCTCAACATCCTGCGCGATAATTTTTTCGATGCCGGGGCGAATGACTTTAATGACTACGTCGCGGCCATCTTTTAATACGGCGGTGTGAACTTGCGCTACTGAGGCCGACGCCAGCGGCGCATGTTCGTAGCTTGCAAAAATATCGCCGACCTTGGCGCCCAGTGAGCTTTCCACAATAGCCAGGAATTCTTCATTGGCAAAAGGCGCCACCTTATCTTGCAGGTAGTTCAACTCCTGCACTATATCCTCGGGGATTAAATCCGGGCGGGTGGACAGCAGCTGACCAAATTTTACAAAGATGGGACCGAGATCTTCACAGGCGCGGCGCAGGCATTCACCGCGCGACATTTTTTCACCCGTGGCTGTACGGGGCTGCGGAAACAACTTAAAGAAAAACAACAATGCGCGCGCCGCAAAAGGAATATTGGCAGGCAGCAATTGATCCAAGCGATAACGGGCAAAGACCCGCAGGATTTTTAATAAACGGAAGAACACGATCACAAATAATATTCTCTTTTTTTGCTCTATCGTAGGTTGGCGGTGAGGAACGAACCCCAACATGACTTATTCGCACACTACGACAAATTCCTTTCGTGACGCGAATGGGATTGGATATTTAAAGTGATTAATCGGCGTTGCTTTGTTGGGGTTCGTTCCCCAGCCTACGCGGCCCGCCCAAACCTAGGGTTTCCGCTCCGCGATGAGTTTTTCAACACGCGCGGCGGCGCGATCTACTGCCAAACGCACGTCATCCACTTGGCGATAAAAATCTTCCAACTCGGGTTTGCCCGGCAGGGTTTTTAATTCTTCGGTCAGGAATTCGCTGGTGAGCCGCTGGGCGCTTTGGGCGCGATCTTTCATCCAGCCGAATTTGGCGCGAATCACTTGTGCCGCCTGGTGGCCGATAATATCGCCGGTGAATTGGCTGAGCATTTCTTCCCAGTCGATATCGAGATTTTTCAGCAAGCGCTGCAAATCGGCGAGCAGAGTTAAATCGCCCATCACCGTTACACCGCTGTCTTTTAAGTTATGCACTTCTTTTTGCCCAAGCTGCGCCAAGGCCAACAGCGAGCCGGTGATGCGGGTATCCACATCGCCCTCCCAATTACCCATCAAACGCAGCTCATCGTCCATCGGCATCACAAATACAGTGATGGCGGGCGCAGTGATCTGCAGCGCGAGAATTTTGCCTTCCAACTGCGCAAGACCTATGCGCGTGGCTGGGTCATAGCGCAGCGCGGTGTTGAGCATTTTTTCCGCGCTGGCAAGGGCGGCAAGGGCGAAAGTGTTGGCCATTAAGGTTTGATGCCTTTGTGCAGCGCGACTATGCCGCCGGTCATATTGTGGAACTCGGTGCGCACAAAACCGGCGTTGTCCATCATGTCTTTTAAGGTTTGCTGATCGGGGTGCATGCGAATCGATTCGGCGAGGTAGCGGTAGCTCTCGGCATCGTTAGTCACCAGCTTGCCCATAAACGGCAGCACTTTAAAGGAATAGGTGTCGTAAATTTTGCTTAGGATTTCGCTCTGCGGTTTGGAGAACTCCAGCACCAACAAACGCCCGCCCGGTTTTAATACGCGCTGCATGGAGCGCAGGGCGAGATCTTTGTCGGTCACATTGCGCAGGCCAAAGGCGATGGTGATGCAATCGAAGGTATTGTCGGGAAACGGCAGAAATTGCGCATCGCACTGGGCGAAATTGATATTGCCGGCAATGCCGCGATCAGTCAGGCGGTCGCGACCTACACCGAGCATGGAGGCGTTGATATCGGCCAACACCACTTGTCCGTTGGCGCCAACCAGCTTGGCGAACTGATAACTTAAGTCGCCGGTGCCGCCGGCTATATCCAGCACCTTGTGCCCGGCGCGCACACCAGAGGCTTCAATAGTGAAACGCTTCCACAGGCGATGTACGCCCCCCGACATCAAATCATTCATCACATCGTATTTGGCGGCGACTGAGTGAAAGACCTCGGCCACACGTTCGGCTTTTTCTTCAACCGGAACTTCTTGAAAGCCAAAGTGGGTGGTTTTTTTATCGTTCATAGTGGAATCCAAAGGCTGGCAACCCAAGCGGGCGGGGTGGCCGCATTGTACTGACATTGAGCAGCTATTGCACCGCTGCACAGACACTGAAAGCCTGTCTGCAGGCCAACGGAAAATTTTGGTAGTTTTTCGAACCTCATTGCGTAAAATCCCCACCGCTACAGATAACCCTCATTTTCAACTGTGCGGAAGGAAGAACACACTTATGCGCGGCATTGGTTTTATTATCGCGTGCCTTTTTTTAACAACGGCCTGCCAAGCAAACAGCCTTAAACCTTTTACCACCGATGGCTGTTCGCTGTGGATTGACGGCACGCCAGAGCAGCCTAACCTCTGGCGCCACTGCTGTGTTGCCCACGATCTGGACTATTGGAAAGGCGGCAGCGAAGCTCAGCGCAAAGCGTCCGATGAGCGCATTCAAGCCTGTGTCAAAGAAGCACAAGGTTCCGGCATGGCCAATTACATTTATACCAATGTGCGCTGGGGCGGCAGCCCTTATTGGATGAACAATTACCGCTGGGGTTATGGTTGGGATTATTTCGATGGTGTTTGGCCGCGCGGCTATAAAGTGCCCACAGCGCAAGAACAGCAGCTGATCGATAAAGCCATGCCCGCCGCACTCAAGGTGATAGCCGAGGATGCGATTCTAAATCCAGCCAAGCCTGCACCCGATAAGAACGCACCTGCAACAGAGTAATCTGCACCAATTGACTTCTGATTGTCATAAATGGGTGTTTGAATCTGCCCAAGTGGATTACAATCGCCGCCTCAGTTGCACTGGTTTGGAGCTAAGCTAACTACCGGTGAGTGTACGGCCAAATGGCTCCAAATCGCGTCCGGTTTTCCTCGGCTTGCCCCTCAGGTAGGCTGGCCGGACGATGCGCCACGCAACCAGCCCAGCAATACCTTACAAGTAATACCTAACAAGCAGCACCCAGAGGCGTCACGCCAGCAAGTGAAACTCCAGCACTACACCTTTTATGGAGACTCCATGAAATTTCGCTTTCCCATCGTCATCATCGACGAAGACTTTCGCTCCGAGAACACCTCGGGTTTAGGCATACGCGCCCTTGCGGACGCTATCGAAAAAGAAAGCTGGGAGGTAGTTGGTGTTACCAGCTACGGTGACCTGTCGCAATTCGCGCAGCAGCAATCGCGCGCCTCTGCGTTTATTTTGTCGATTGACGATGAAGAGTTCGGCAGCGGTTCGCTTGAAGAGACCGACCACGCACTCAAATCTCTGCGCGCCTTTGTGGAAGAGATTCGCTACAAAAACGCCGACATCCCGATTTATTTGTACGGTGAAACCCGCACCTCGCGCCATATTCCCAACAATATTTTGCGCGAGCTGCACGGTTTCATTCACATGTTCGAGGATACGCCCGAATTCGTGGCGCGCCATATTATCCGCGAAGCCAAATCTTACCTCGATGGCTTGGCACCGCCGTTTTTCCGCGCCCTGGTGCACTACGCGCAGGACGGCTCCTACTCCTGGCACTGCCCCGGTCACTCCGGTGGCGTGGCCTTTTTGAAATCGCCTATCGGCCAGATGTTCCACCAATTCTTTGGCGAGAATATGCTGCGCGCCGACGTGTGTAACGCGGTGGAAGAACTCGGCCAGTTGCTCGACCACACCGGCCCTATCGCCGCGTCTGAACGCAATGCCGCGCGTATTTTCAACGCCGACCACTGCTACTTTGTGACCAACGGTACTTCCACATCCAACAAAATGGTGTGGCACTCCACCGTGGCGCCGGGCGATATCGTTGTGGTTGACCGCAACTGCCATAAATCGATTCTGCACTCGATCATCATGACCGGTGCGATTCCCGTGTTCCTCATGCCAACGCGCAACAACCTCGGCATTATCGGGCCGATTCCGCTGGAAGAGTTCACCCCGGAGAGCATCGCCCGCAAGATCGAAGCTAACCCCTTCGCGCGCGAAGCCAAAAACAAAAAGCCACGTATCCTCACCATCACCCAATCCACCTACGATGGTGTGGTGTACAACGTTGAGACCTTGAAAAATATGCTCGACGGCAAAATCGATACGCTCCATTTCGATGAGGCCTGGCTGCCGCACGCCACTTTCCACGAGTTCTATAAAGACATGCACGCGATTGGCAAAGATCGCCCGCGCGCGAAAGAGTCGATGATTTTCTCTACCCAGTCCACACACAAACTGCTCGCGGGTTTATCGCAAGCATCACAAGTCTTGGTGCGTGAATCGGAGAAAGTGAAGCTGGATCAGGATGCGTTCAACGAAGCCTATCTGATGCACACCTCCACTTCGCCGCAGTACTCAATTATCGCGTCTTGCGATATAGCCGCGGCCATGATGGAAGCACCCGGTGGTCATGCGCTGGTAGAAGAATCCATTTTTGAAGCGCTGGATTTCCGCCGCGCGATGAAAAAAGTCGACGAAGAGTGGGGTCAAGATTGGTGGTTCCAGGTTTGGGGGCCAGATGAGTTTGCCGAAGAAGGCATTGGCACCCGCGACGACTGGATACTGCGCAGCGACGACAACTGGCATGGCTTCGGCAAACTTGCGCCGAACTTCAACATGCTCGACCCGATCAAAGCCACCATCGTCAACCCCGGCCTGCGCGTAAATGGCCAGTTCGATGAAACCGGTATTCCGGCGTCGATTGTGACCAAATACCTCGCCGAAAACGGCGTAATCATCGAGAAGTGCGGCCTCTATTCTTTCTTCATCATGTTCACCATCGGCATCACCAAAGGCCGCTGGAATACCTTGGTAGCAGCGTTGCAACAATTTAAAGATGACTACGACAAAAACCAGCCGATGTGGCGCATCATGCCGGAATTCGCACAAGCGAATCCGCGCTACGAGCGTATGGGTCTGCGCGATTTGTGCCAGCAAATTCATGATTTCTACAAAGCTTACGATGTTGCACGCCTAACAACCGAAATGTATTTGTCCGATATGCAACCGGCGATGAAGCCGTCTGATGCCTTTGCCAAAATGGCGCACCGCGAAATCGAGCGTGTACCTATCGATCAACTCGAAGGCCGCATCACCTCGATTTTGTTAACACCTTATCCGCCAGGTATTCCACTGTTGATTCCAGGTGAGCGCTTTAACAAAACCATCGTCGATTATTTGAAATTCGCGCGCGACTTCAACGAGAAGTTCCCCGGCTTTGAAACCGACGTACACGGCTTGGTAAAACGGGAAGTGAATGGCAAAAAAGATTATTACGTTGACTGTGTAAAGCAATAAAACCGCAAATTTCTTGCTGACTCGATGGCGAATGTGTGAAAAACACCTTCGCCATTTTTTCATAAAAACGCCAAACTCTAGCAAGGCACAAGCACACATAGATTAAGAGGAAGGCTGGATGATAAACGCGAGAAAAAACACTATCGCCAAGCGCTCAAGGATGCACTGAAATGACCGATCAACCCATCTCCCTAACCCCCGCACCTACCGGCTACACCGATTGGCTGATTGAGCTGAAATCCCGTATCCACAGCGCCCAGCAGGGCGCTGCGCTGGCAGTCAATCGCGAATTGGTTTTACTGTACTGGCAGATCGGGCGTGATATTTTGGTGCGGCAGGCAGAACAGGGCTGGGGAGCCAAGGTGATTGAGCGTTTGGCGCATGATTTACGCGCGGCCTTTCCAGAGATGAAAGGGTTTTCGCCGCGCAATCTCAAATACATGCGTGCCTTTGCCGAAGCTTGGCCGGAAGCTGAATTTGTGCAAGCGGTGCTTGCACAATTGCCTTGGTACCACCAGTTGGCTCTGCTGGACAAATTATCCAGCTCAACTGAGCGGGGTTGGTATGCCGCTAAAGCCATAGAACACAACTGGTCGCGCAATGTGTTAGTAATGCAAATCGAAACCCGCTTGCACGAGCGGAACGGCACAGCCGTAACAAACTTCGAAACCAGCTTACCCAAACCTCAGTCTGATCTCGCGCTTGAATCCCTAAAAGACCCCTACCGCTTCGATTTTTTGGGGCTGACCGAGGAAGCGCAAGAACGGGATGTCGAGCAGAGACTGGTGAAACACGTCACCGAATTTTTATTGGAACTGGGCGCAGGTTTTGCGTTTGTCGGACGACAAGTGCTGCTGGATGTGGGCGGCGATGAGTTTTTCATCGACTTACTGTTTTATCACCTCAAGCTGCGCTGCTATGTGGTGATTGAACTCAAGGGCGGCAAGTTCAAACCCGAACATCTGGGTCAACTTGGGTTTTACCTCACTGCTGTGGATCGCCAGATCAAAAGTGAACAGGACAACCCGACGATTGGCCTGTTGCTGTGCAAGAGCAAAAATAAAATTGTGGCTGAATATGCATTGAGCGACAAAACTCAGCCCATGGGCATTGCCGAGTACAAATTGCTTGAATCACTGCCCGCCGAATTACAAACCAGCCTGCCCAGTATTGAACAGATCGAAAACGAACTAGGTGGTATCGAATTATGAGTAAAGCTGTTCGCTATCGACCAGCATTTGAAGCACCTGGCGACAAAGAAACTCATTAAAGCCACTCCGGCTGAAACAATTTCAAAACCAATCACAACCAAACAGGGAAATAATATGCGTGTTCATTGGTCTTCATGGTGTGCCATTGCATTGTTGAGTTTATTGCTCGGCGGCTGCGACAAATCCACCCCCGAGCAAGAAACCACACCCGCTACCGAGGCGGTAGAAAAAGCGGATGTTATTGCACCCAGCTGGGAGGCGCATATTGCGGATTACCCCAAGCGCTGGATTGCCGCTGAAGCACCTATGTACATTCGTTTTACCCACCCGGTCATTAGCGCCGCCGAAGTGAATACCGCGTTTGACCCCAAACAGATTTCACTCGATACCAAAACACCAGTAAACCTCACTTTTACCTCCACCACTGAATTGCGCATAGCGCCGATTGAGCGGTTACCCAACGATACAAAAATTCGTATTCGTCTGCGCGCCAAAGGCCTGGAGGGAATAGAAGACTCGCTCGACGATTTTGAATTTACCGTGCGCACCATCAAACAGGATTTTGATTTGCGCGTGAACAGCTTGAGCGTGCAGGAAGATGATGAAGACCTGATGCAACTCAGCGGCGCCATCACAACAGCTGACACAGTCAATTTGGATGCGGTAAAAAAAGTGTTAAGCATTCAAGTCAATGGCGATGCCACCAATGCAGTTTGGACACAAGAGCTGGACGGCAAAACCCATTCGTTTTTAGTTACCGATATTCAGCGCGGTGATACAACCGGCAATATTCATTTGCAGTGGGATGGCGCTGCGCTGGGTTCAACCGATAAAGGCGCGCGGGATTTGGAAATTCCCGCGCAAAAAGCGTTTCAAATTACCGGCGTGCAAGTCATTCGCAAACCCAATACCGCGATTGAAATTCAATTTTCCGATGAGCTCGACAGTACCCAAAATCTCAGCGGCTTGGTGACCCTCGCCGGTAAAACCGTCAATGCGGTGGTAGACGGCAGCGTGCTGCGCTACACCCCGGAAGAATTGGATTCCGGCGAATTGGAATTAGTAGTCAGCGGCAGTGTCAACAGCAAAAAATACAAAAGCCTCGGCAATGATTACCAACAAAAAATCGTGCTGAATTTAGTAAAACCATTAGTACGTTTTGTCGGCAACACATCAATTCTGCCACCGGCCAGCCAAATTTCTGTGCCCTTTGAAGCAGCAGGGGTGGATTCAGTACAAGTCATCGCCTTTAAAGTATTTGCCAATAATGTCGGCCAATATTTACAGGATTATCAACTCACCGCCGCAACCGCTGCAGAAGATACCGGGCGTTATTTGTGGCGCAAAACCTATCGCCTACCGGAAATTCCTCGCGGCGGTGTTGAGCGTTTTAATTTGGATTTGTCGGAATTAATGGCGCAGCATCCCGACGGATTGATTCGTTTGGAATTGCGTATCGACCGCAGCAATTCTATTTACACTTGTGAGCAGCCGCGCCCCACTGAACCTGTCGCAAAAATGCCCGAAAGTTCCGACGGCGAAAATTATTACGACCGTGTTGAAGAACCGGCTTGGTATCAACAATATTATCAATCGCGCGGTTATTACAACTACAGCGAGCGCAATAATCCCTGCGACGATACCTATTATTACTACGGCGATGAAGTTGCCTCGGCGCGCAATTTTCTGGTGTCCAATATTGGTTTAATGGCCAAACGTGGCGATGGCAATCAGCTGCATGTGATCAGCACCGAACTCAGCAGCGCCCAACCCATGAGCGGAACTGAGATCACCGCGTACAATTATCAACGCCAACCGATTGGCCAAGGCACCACTGATAATTACGGCATGGTACAAATCACTACCGACGGTGTGCCGTTTTATGTGGAGGCGCGCAAGGGCAAACAAATTGGTTACTTGCGTGTGCGCACCAGCGAAGCCTTGCCTACTAATCAATTTGATGTGAGCGGTGAACATATCAAAGGTGGCTTAAAAGGTTTTCTCTACGGCGAGCGCGATGTGTGGCGCCCGGGCGACGATATTTTTCTCACCTTTATCTTGGAAGATAAAACCCAACAGCTACCGGCGAATCACCCGGTCACTTTGGATTTGTTTGACCCGAGCGGCAAAAAAGTTGTCAGCCAAACCAATGTGCAACCGGTTAATGATTTTTATACGTTTAACTTAAAAACCGAAGAAACTGCGCCGACCGGAAATTATCGCGCCGTGGTACATGTGGGCAATCGCTACTTCGATCAACTATTAAAAATCGAAATGGTGGTGCCCAATCGCATCAAGGTAGATTTAACTCCCGCCGAAACACCGCTGCGCATTGGCAATATGCCAACGCAAGTCACGCTCTTTGCACAATGGTTGCAGGGCGCAACGGCCAAAAATTTAAAAGCCGATTCCGAATTAAAATTGAGTTCACGCAAATCCGTGTTTGCCGGTTTTGAACAATTTAATTTTGACGACCCGGTGCGCAGTTTTTCTGGCAGCACACAAAAAGTATTTGATGGAAAATTAGATGAAACCGGCAACGCCAGTTTCCCCGTCAATGTGAGTTTGTCATCGCCCCCGCCGGGCAAACTGACTGCATCTTTTATGACCCGCGTGTTTGAAGAGAGCGGCAACTTCAGCACAATTTTGCGCCCATACGAATTGCTGCCGTTTGACAGTTGGGTCGGCATTAATATTCCCAAGGGCAGTGGCTATATGGATGCGATTAGCCGCGACGAAGATCACCCGGTACTTATTCAAACTTTAAATAACCAAGGTAAAGCCGAAGCGCAACGCACCGTTGAAGTGAGTGTGTATGCAATCGGCTGGCGCTGGTGGTGGGATGAAGAGAGTGAAAACCTCGCGGAATATTTTAGTAACTCATCGCATCGCGCAGTAACCACCGAAACTTTGGTGAGCGATAACAATGGCCGCATCAATTGGAAACTGGAAAAAAATCAATACGATTGGGGTCGCCATATTATTCGTGTGTGTGATCTGGATGCGGGTGAAGAGGGTCACTGCGCTGGCGAAGTGGTTTATTTAGGCTGGAGTTATAACTCATCGGCCAATGCCGATTCCGCCACCCAATTAATGCTCTCCACCGACAAAGAAAAATACAGCGTTGGCGATATTGCCAAAGTACGTTTACCCAAGGCGCGTGAAGGTCGCATTTTATTAAGTATTGAAAATGGCAGCCAGGTATTGGAATCGCGCTGGTTGGATTTGCAACCGGGTCAAACTGAAATAGATATTCCCGTCACCCAAGCCATGGCACCGAATGTTTATGCAAACGTCGCCTTGTTATTGCCGCATCAAGAACGTGTTGCCGATGCACCGATGCGTTTGTACGGCATAGTGCCACTGCTGGTAGAAGACCCTGCCACACGTTTAATTCCACAATTAGATGTGCCGGAAAAAGTGCGCCCCGAATCTGAATTTGTAATTAAAGTCAGCGAACAAAATCAACGCGCGATGACTTATACCTTGGCGATGGTGGATGAAGGTCTGCTCGGCCTCACCAATTTCCATGCGCCGGATGCACACGATTATTTTTACAAACGCGAAGCACTCGGTGTGCGCACCTGGGATTTATTTGACCAAGTAGTTGGTGGTTACGGTGCGTCACTCGAACGCGTATTGGCCATCGGTGGTTCCGATGCCGCGCTGGAAGCAGAGCGCAAACGCCGCGAGCGCCGTTTTCCACCAGTAGTAAAATTCCTCGGTGCCTTTGAATTAAAAGCCGGTGAAACTCGCGAACATAAAATTACCTTGCCGCCTTATATGGGCGCGGTGCGGGTTATGCTGGTCAGTGGCGATACCGCCTCCCTTTCGCAACAGCAAGCGAGTAAAAAGAAAACCGAAGCGATTAGTGCCTACGGCAGCATTGAAAAAACTGTCACGGTCACACAACCAGTCACACTCTTTGCCACCTTGCCCCGTGTACTCGGCCCGGGTGAATCAGTGAATTTACCGGTGAATGTATTTGTCAGCGAAGCCAATATTCGCGATGTGGAAATTTCTGTTGAAGCCAATGACATTTTCACCGTAGAAAAAGGCAGTGCCACACTGAGTTTTAATGAGCCGGGTGATGCCATCGCGAGTTTACAACTCAAAGTGAATGATCGCATCGGCAAAGGCCATGTAAAAATTACTGCGCGCTCTGGCAACGAGTCTGCCACGCAAGAAATTTACATCGACTCACGCGCTGCAAACCCACCAACTACGGTTTGGGAATCCAAATTATTGCAACCGGGCGAGACCTGGAAATCAACGCTGCAACAAAACGGCATGATCGGCACCAACCAAGCGAGCCTTGAAGTCAGCACACTACCGCCGCTCAACCTTGAACAGCGTTTGGAATATTTAATCGGTTATCCGCACGGTTGTATTGAGCAAACAACTTCCGCTGTTTTCCCGCAATTGCGTTTGGCAAAACTGGTGAATTTAACTGAATCACAACAGGTGGAAATTGAAAACAATATTAAAGCCGGCATTAAACGCCTGAGCAGTTTCCAACACGCCAGCGGTGGTTTTTCTTACTGGCCGGGTGATGGTTATGTGAATGAGTGGGCATCGAGTTACGCCGGACATTTTTTATTGGAAGCAAAACGCGCTGGTTATTCCGTGCCAAAAACCTTGCTCAATAATTGGATCAAGTATCAGGCAAGCGCAGCGCGAAATCCGCAAATTAACGGCAACTATTACGACGAAGTGGTATTGGCCTATCGCCTCTATACACTTGCACTGGCAGATAAAGCCGAGTTACCTGCGATGAACCGTTTGCGCGAAACCATGAAAAACAATGCCAATAACAAATGGCAAGATTACCGCATGCCCGCGCGCTGGTTACTCGCTATGGCCTATCAACATGTGGGTTTAAAGGATGCCGCGCAAGATGTGCTGGGTGAAATCTCCAACAGCGTGCCGGTTTATGCCGATGCCGGTTATACCTACGGCTCGGATATGCGCGACCGAGGTTTGTTGCTTGCAACATTAGTTAGCGTCAATGCCGATAAAGATTTGACCTGGCAAGTAGCGGAACAAGTTGCCAAAGATTTATCCGGCGAAGGTTGGTATTCCACCCAAAGTATCGCGTGGGCGCTATTGGCCATGAGTGAATTTTCGGCAGCAAATGTGAGCAGCAACGGAGTGAAATTCGCCTACTCGCAATCAGGCGGACAAGCCGGTGAAAATACTTGGCTGACACAATCCAGCAACAACGCATTTTTCCGCACTGCGATTAATAATCCGCAAGTTAGTGTGCGTAACGATCACGACAAACCTATCCGCGTATTAGTAAGCAATCGCGGCATTCCTGCCAACTTATTGGAAGAGCCAAGCAATGATGGTTTAACGATGCAAGTGGATTTTTTAACGCTGGATAACAAACGAATCAGCGTTGAACAATTACCCCAAGGGCAAGATTTTGTTGCAGAAGTCACCATCACCGGCGAGTTCGATAAATTGCTCACCCGCAATATCGAAAACATCGCACTCACTGCCGTAGTGCCGAGCGGTTGGCAAATCCGCAACGAACGCCTCGAAGGCGCCCAAATGCCCAAAGGTATCGACTACATGGACATCCGCGACGACCGCGTACTCGCCTACTTCAGTTTGTGGCGCGATTACTATTGGAACTACCGCTACCAAGACCGCAACCAAACCAGCGTCACGCTACGCATAATTTTAAATGCGAGTTATGCCGGTAAATTTTATTTACCCGGCTGGCATACCAGTGCTATGTACAATGAAAAAATACATGCGAAGACTAAGGGGTATTGGGTTGAGGTTGTAACAAAATAGATCGTTATTAATTTAAAAAACATGTTGCGGTTCGTTCCTCACCAGCAACCTACAAGGTGCTTCGTAGGTTGCTGGTGAGGAACGAACCGCAACACATTTTACCCATCATCAATCCACTTGTGGCAAAAATTCAAAGCTTGGCAGATATCCAC